>CAMTWL010000032.1:0-106796 GCA_947085435.1 uncultured Phycisphaerae bacterium | reverse complement strand
GCAACGCTCTGGCCAAGGCTCTGTTCAACGCGTTCGGGGCCGCCGCGAGCGCCTTGCGGGCCGTCGCGATCGCCGCACGCCGGCTCGCGGCGCTCATCGGTCTTGTGTGGACCCTGCGCGCCGCCGCAGCCGCGGCGCGCCGCCGCACACGCCGGATCGGTGAATGGCGCGATGCGGGGGGTTGTTCAACAGGCTGTTAGGGTGCCCCCGTGAACGAGGTGATCGAGCAGGCTTGGCTCATCCGGCAGCGCCCCATCCTCATGACCGCTCTCGTCGCCGCGCTCGGCTTGGTCCCGATGGCTCTCAACACCGGGGTGGGGGCCGAAGTCCAGCGGCCGCTCGCACCGGGGGTCATCGCGGGCATCATCACCGACAACGTGTTGACGTTGTTCGTCCTGCCGGCGCTCGATTCGCTGTTCGGCGGACGCGACCTCTTCAAGCACGGGGAACTCCTGAATTAAGCCGGCTGCGTCCTGACGTGGTGATAACCCTTATCATCGTGGATGATGTCGGCGCTCGACGGACCTCGCTCCCGAACTCGTGCTCGCGGCCGGTCACGAGCAACACAGAATGAGGCTCTCGTGATCCGCGCGGATTTCACTCCTCCCTTCATGGCCTGCATCCTGGGCGCGGTCGCTTTCGCCAGCCTGACGGACTGCGCGGGCACGCCCACGGCTTCGGAGCGGCAGGCCCGAGCCGACATCGAGGCCGTCCGTTCCGTGTACCGACCGGGCGACGCGAAACCGGCGCTGCCGAGCCTCTCGGAGGACTCGCTCCTGTCCGACTACCTGCGCTTCGCGATGCTCAACAACCCCCGGGTGGAGGCGGCGTATTACGGCTGGGCCGCGTCGGTCGAACGGATCACGGGGGCTCGCTCCCTCCCCGATCCGCGCCTCACGTTCGAGGCCGACATCACCAGCGTGCTTGAGACGGTGATGCCGGGGCTCATGATTGACCTCCCGGGGCCCGGCAAGCTGCGGGCGGCCGGGGACGTCGCGGCCGGTGAGTCGAGGGTGGCTTACTTTGCATTCGAGGCCGAGGTGCTCCGCACGGCACTCTCCACAAAGTCCGCGTACTACCGGCTGCACTTCCTCGAAGACACACGCCGCGTGCGGCACGAGACGCTGGCGCTGCTGGGTGATCTGGAATCCCTCGCTGAGCAGCAGGTGGCGGCGGGACGAGGCACGATTCAGGATGTGCTGCGTGCCCAGATCGAGCGGGAGCAACTGTCGACGCAGGTCGCCAATCTGGAGGACTCGCGGAGCGTGCTGCTCGCGGAGTTTCGCTCGGCGTTGGGTCTGCGGCCCGATGACCCGGCCGTTCCGATCCCCAGTGCCTTTGAGTTGTCGGCAGCCCCGCCTCCGGCCGACCAAATCCTCTCCCTCGCGGCGGCCCGCAATCCGCTGCTCCGCCAGATGGAGGCGGAGGTTCGGCGAGGCGAGGCGATGCTCGACCTGGCACGGACCAGCCGCGTGCCGGACTTTTCGATCGGCATTGAGGCCGACGTGAAGGCCAGCCCGGTGATGTGGCGTCCCACGGCGAGCATGACGCTGCCCATCTGGCGCGACAAGATCGCCGCGGCGATCGCCGCCGCCCAGGCCGAGAAACAATCAGCGGAGGCGCGGCTGTCGGCGGAGCAGATCGACCTCGCAGCCGAGTTGGCGTCGATGCTCTACATGTACCGCGAGAGCGCCCGCAACGCCGAACTGTTCGGGAAGACGCTGCTGCCCAAGGCGCGACAGTCGCTCGACGCCGCCCGCTCGGGGTACGCGGCGGGGCGGTCGTCCTTCCTTGATGTCATCGACGCCGAGCGGCAGCTGCCCGTCTTCGACTTGTCGCGGGTCGAGGCCCGGACGCAGCGGGAACTCACGCTTGCGTCGATCTCGCTCCTGATCGCGGGCATTCCACCCGAGGGCGCGCCGCTGCTTCCCGAGACCCCTCCGGCGCGAACGAAGGAGACCACTCCATGAATCGCAGCACCACCATCGCGGTCGTCGTGTTCGTTGCGGTGATTTCAGCCGGCACGGGGCACTACCTTGGACGTTCCTCACCTCGGACGGCGCCCGCGCCCGTGCCCACGGGTTCAACGAGCACGCCTCAGGGCAAGCAGGTCTATACCTGCTCGATGCACCCGCAGGTGCGGCTCGACCAGCCCGGCAACTGCCCGATCTGCGAGATGCCGCTCATCCCCGCGGCCTCGGCGTCCACCGCCCCCGGCGAGACCCCGATGCTCCAACTCTCGGAGCACGCCGTCTCGATGGCCAGCGTCGAGACCGTCGCGGTCGGGCGTCGCGCTTTGTCTCGTGATCTCCGCGCGGTCGGCCGTATCGAGTACAACGAATCATCGCTCGCCACCATCACGCCGCGCGTGGACGGCTACGCCGAGCGGCTGTTCGTGACCTTCACCGGCACGGAGATCCGCAAGGGCGACCACCTCGCGGAGGTCTACAGCCCGGAGTTGCTCGTCGCCCAGCAGGAACTCCTCATCGCCCTTCAGTCGGGAGTCGGTGGCTCGCTCGCCGAGGTGGCCAAAACCAAACTGCGACTGCTCGGACTGACCGGCCAGCAGGTCACGGACCTCGTCGAGAAGAAGCAGACCACCGACCGGGTCACGCTCTATTCGCCCATCAGCGGCACCGTCATCGAGAAGAGCATCGTTGAAAAGGCCTCGTTCAAGGCCGGCGATGCGCTGTACCGCATCGCCAACCTGGACAGCGTGTGGATCTACCTTGACATCTACGAGTACGACCTTCCCTGGGTGCGATACGGGCAGCAGGTCCGGATTACCGCGCAGGCGATCCCCGGACGGACGTTTGAAGGGGTCGTGACCTTCGTCCAGCCCATCGTCGACGACCAGACGCGCACCGTCCGCGTCCCCGTGCATGTGGAGAACACCGACCACGCGCTCAAGCCGGGGATGTTCGTGTCCGCGATTATTGACGCCGTGTTGACAAGCGAAGGGCGGGCCGCTCCCACGGGCGTCGAGGGACGCTATTCCTGCCCGATGCACCCGCAGGTGCTCGCGGACGGCGCCCCCGGGGGCGCGTGCCCGATCTGCGAGATGCCGCTGGAGAAAATCCCGGGCGAGGCCGTGGAATCGCCGGCCATGCCTGATGAGCACGCCGGCCACACCGACCACGCGGCTGAATCAGGTGGGGCAGGCTTCCAGCCTGCCTTGCAACCAGCCGCGACCAGGTATTTCTGCCCCATGAAGTGCGAGGGAGAGAAGACCTACGACCAGCCGGGCCGCTGCCCGGTCTGCAACATGAAGCTGAAGGAAGCGAAGGCTCCCGCGGCAGAGGTGATCGGCGGGACCGGCGTCCTCTCGGTGCCGGTGTCGGCGGTACTCGACAGCGGCACGCGCCAGATCGTGTACGTCGAAAAATCGCGTGGGCTCTTCGAGTCGCGTGAACTCACGCTGGGTCCACGCGCCGGCGACTACTTCGCCGTTTTGGCCGGGCTCGAAGCCGGAGAGCGCGTCGTCACGCGCGGCAACTTCCTCATCGACAGCCAGTTCCAGATCACCGGCCACCCCAGCCTCCTTTATCCCGGCGGCCTGCACGCGTCGATGGGGCACCAGCACGGGGCGAGCACGGCCACGCCGCCCACGACAAGTGAGAATCCCGCCGACGGCAAGGACACCACGGCCCAACCGCCCACTGACGGCCACAAGCACTAAACGGAGAACTCGGTCATGGTCAATGCCGTCATCCGTTGGTGCATGAAGAACACCTTCCTGATGCTGCTCATCATCATGAGCGTCTGCGCGGCGGGCTACTGGTCGGTGACGCGCACGCCGGTGGACGCCATCCCCGACATCGGCGAGAAGCAGGTCATCGTCTACGCCGACTGGGAAGGCCGCAGCCCGCAGGATGTGGACGACCAGGTCACCTACCCGCTCACCACAAGCCTCACCGGCACGCCGGGCGTCAAGGCGATCCGCTCCATGTCGGGCTTCGGCTTCTCGATGGTCTTCGTCATCTTCGAGGACAGCGCGGATTACTACTGGGCCCGCTCGCGCGTGCTCGAACGCATGAACGTGGCCCAGCAGCGCCTGCCCGCGGGTGTTACCCCCGTGCTCGGGCCGGACGCCACCGCCCTTGGCCAGGTGTACTGGTACACCGTCGAGGCCGAGGGGTTCGATCTCGCGGAACTCCGTTCCATCCAGGACTGGTACGTCCGTTACCAACTCCAGTCTGTCCCCGGCGTCAGCGAAGTCGCGGGCATCGGTGGCTTCGTCAAGCAGTACCAGATCGACCTGAATCCCGACAAGATGCGGGCTCACCGCGTCACGATGATGGACGTCTACGACGCCGTCCGCAAGAGCAACATCGATGTGGGCGCCAAGGTGATCGAGAAGAGCGGCGTCGAGTTCTTCATCCGCGGCTTGGGGTTCATCAAGTCCATTGACGATCTTGAAAAGGTCGTGATCCGTCAGGAGGGCGGCACGCCCCTGTACCTCAAGAGCGTCGCCACCGTGCAACTCGGCCCGGACTTCCGCCGCGGGGCGCTGGACAAAGGCGGCGTCGAGGCCGTGGGCGGCGTGGTGCTGATGCGCTACGGCGAGAACCCGCGCGAGGTCGTCGCCCGCGTCAAGGACAAGATCGTCCAACTCGAAGCCGGGCTGCCGAGCAAGACACTGGCCGACGGCCGAGTCTCCAAGGTGCGTCTTGTGCCCTTCTACGACCGCACGACGATCGTGCATGAGACCATCGACACCCTCAAGCAGGCGCTCTTCGAGGAGGCGATCATCGCAAGCCTCGTCGTCGTCTTCTTCCTGATGCACCTGCGAACGACGGTGACGGTCCTGCCCACGCTCCCGCTCGCGCTGGCCGGGTCGTTCATCCTCATGTACGCCCTCGGCATCGACAGCAACATCATGTCCCTGGCCGGCCTGGCCATCGCCATCGGCGACGTCGCGGACATGGGCATCATCATGACGGAGAATATCTACCGCCGCCTCGCCGCCGCCACCGAAGACGAGAAGCGCGAGAAGGGGCACTTCGGCATCGTCTACGAGGGCGCCACCGAGGTCAGCGGCGCCATCGTCACCGCCGTCACCAACACCATCGTCTCGTTCATCCCCGTGTTCTTCCTCACCGACCAGGAGGGGAAGATGTTCCAGCCCCTGGCGTTCGCCAAGACATTCGCCATCGGCTCGTCGGTCGTGCTGGCGCTCACCGTCGTTCCATTCCTGTGCTATCTGCTCTTTCGCCCCGTGAAGTGGGAGCACCACATCACGCTCCTCGTCGCGGCGGGAGTCGGCGTGCTCGCCATGTTCGCCACCCACCTCGCGTTCATGTGGGGACTGGGCGGCGGGCACGACCGCGGCTGGCTGATCGCGGCCGCCGTGGGCGTCGCCGTCGGCCTCTGCGTCATCCGCATGACCCGCGAGAAGTTCCTGCCGCTGGACCGCAACCCGGTATCGCGCGTCATCGCGCGGGCCTATGCGCCGACGCTCCGCTGGATTCTGGGGAACAAAAAAACGTTCATGGTGGCCCCGGTGTTGATCCTCTTTGCCGGCCTCACGGTGTGGCTCGGCATCCATCGAACGCTGCTGCCCGTGGAGTGGGCGGCCAACATCTTTGCGAGCGAAAAGGCGTCGCCCGAACTTAAGAAGGCCATGTACGCCGACGCCAATGCGGAGGTCATGCGCCCGCTCCTCGAGCTCGATCAGCTCCGCTGGCAAAGAGTGCGTGATTCCAGCGGCGGCGAACGCACGCGCCTGCTCGTGCGAAGGCAGGACCCCGCCGAGCGCGCCGCCGAAACCGCCCCCGGGGGGGGCCTTTCGGTCGTCAAGGAGGGCCGAATCCTCCCGGGCCTGGGCCGCGAGTTCATGCCACCCCTGGATGAAGGCTCGCTGCTCTACATGCCCTCGCTCCTGCCGCAGGCGTCGCTGTCGCAGGCCGTCGAGGTGAACAGCAAGCAGGACCTGGCGATCTCCACCGTCCCCGAGGTCGAGAGCGTCGTCGGCAAGATCGGCCGCGCCGATTCGGCCCTCGACCCCGCCCCCATCGGCATGATGGAATCGATCGTCATCTTGAAACCCGAACGAGAGTGGCGGACCAAGCCAGTCGAGCGCGTCTTCTCCGACTGGCCCGAGTTCCTCCGCACGCCCCTCGCCTGGGCGTGGCCCGAGGAACGCCGCATCACCAAGCAGGAAATCCTCGCCGAACTCCAGGAGCGCACCGCCATCCCCGGCGTCCTGTCCACCTGGCTCCAGCCCATCCAGACACGGCTCGTCATGCTCCAGACCGGCTTCCGCGCCATGATGGGAGTCAAAATCTACGGCAGCGACCTCCGCGAGATCGAGACGGTCGGCCTCCAGATCGAGCAGCTCCTCCGCGAGGTGCCGGGCGCCACCGACATCGTCGCCGACCGCATCGTCGGCAAGCCGTACATCCAGATCGAGATCGACCGCGAGCGCATCGCCCGCTACGGCGTCAACATCCGCGATGTGCAGGACGTGATCGAGATGTCCCTGGGCGGCATGAACCTCATGGAGTCGGTCGAAGGCCGCGAACGCTACCCCATCCGCATCCGCCTCGCCCGCGACTTCCGCGAGGACATGGACGCTATCCAGCGGATCAACGTGCCCTCTTCCACCGGGGCGCAGGTGCCGCTGGCGCAACTCGCCGACATCACCACCGTGCTCGGCCCCCAGGAAATCAAGGGCGAGCGCGGCCTGCTGGTGGGCTACGTCACCATGAACACCCGCGACCGCGACGAGGTCTCCGTGGTGCAGGACGCCGAACGCGTCCTCCAGCAAGCCCTGAAGGACGGACGCCTCACCCTCCCGCCCGGCTACTACTGGGAATGGTCCGGCCAGTTCGAGAATCAGGTCCGCGCCACCAAACGCATGCAGGTGCTGGTCCCCATCACCCTCGCCATCATGTTCGTCATGCTCTACCTGGGATTCCAGCGATGGTGGATCGCCCCGGTCATCTTCTTCGGCGTGCTGGTGTCGGCCTCGGGGGGCTTCATCATGCTCGCGCTCTGGGATGTGAATCTGTCGGTGGCCGTCTGGGTCGGGTTCCTCGTGCTCTTCGGCGTGGTGGACGACGACGGCGTGGTCATCAGCACCTACCTCGAAGGCGTCTTTAAGGACCGCGACTTCAAGTCCGTCGCCGAGATCCGCGAGGCGGTGATCGACGCGGGCCTCAAACGCATCCGCCCCTGCCTCATGACCATCGCCACGACGGTGTTCGCCCTCATGCCCATCTTCTGGGCCACCGGCCGCGGCGCGGACGTCATGCAGCCGATGGCGATCCCGTCGGTGGGAGGCATGGCCATCAGCCTGATCACGCTCTTCATCGTGCCGTGCGCATTCTCGGCGGTGGAAGAGTGGAAGTGGAAGCGGGCGAGGCGAGTGCCGACCTGAGGGGTCGCCGCGGCGACCCCTCAAGCCCCCAGGCCCATCCCGCACCGACCGGAGCCAACTATGAAGATCGCCGTCTATTCCAGCAAGGCCTACGAGAAGCCGTTCCTCGATGAGGCCAACGCCGCGCCGAAACACGCGCTGGTCTACCTCGACGCCCGGCTTTCGCCGGCCACGGCGGACCTCGCGCGCGGATGCCCCGCTGCCTCGATCTTCGTCGGCGACGACGCCTCTGCATCCGTGCTGCGCGCCCTGCACGCGGGTGGCACGCGGCTGCTCGCGCTGCGATCGGCGGGCTTCAACCATGTGGACATCGCCGAGGCCGATCGGCTGGGGCTTATGGTGCTGCGCGTGCCCGCCTACTCGCCCCACGCGGTCGCCGAGCACGCCGTGGGCCTCATGCTCACGCTCAACCGCAAGTTCCACCGTGCCTTCAACCGCGTCCGCGAGCAGAACTTCGCGCTCGACGGCCTGATGGGCTTTGACATGCAAGGCAAGACCGCGGGCGTCATCGGAACGGGCAAAATCGGCGAAGTGGTCTGCCGAATCCTCACCGGGTTCGGCTGCCGCGTGCTGGCCGGCGACCCGGTGATGAACCCGGCGTGCGCCGCGATGGGTGTCGAGTACGTCGCTCTGCCCGATCTCTACGCCCAGTCCGACATCATCACGCTCCACTGCCCGCTGACGCCTCAGACCCGGCACCTCATCAACAGCGCCGCCCTCGCGGCGATGAAGCCGGGGGTCATGCTCATCAACACCAGCCGCGGCGCGGTCATCGACACGCGGGCCCTGATCGCGGCCCTCAAACGCGGGCAGTCGGGGGGCGTCGGCTCGGTGGGGCTGGATGTCTACGAGGAGGAGGGCGACCTCTTCTTCAAGGACCTCTCGGCCGAAGTGATCCAGGACGACGTGTTCGTGCGGCTGCTTACCTTCCCGAACGTGCTCATCACCGCCCACCAGGGCTTCTTCACCCGAGAGGCGATGACGGCGATCGCTACGACAACGATCCGCAATGTCTCGGACTTCGCGCGCGGCGACGTGGACGAGGCCAACCGGGTCGGGTCCGGGCACATCGTCCCCGCCGCCCCCCGGGGGGAGGCCGGTGAGTGAAAGCCACCGGCAAACCAACCCGATCCTGGCACGACGCATCCGCCGAGGACGCCGTGGCGGAGTTCGCGTCCGATGCGCGTGCGGGGCTTTCCGTCGCCGAGGCGCGAGCGAGATTTGTCCGGTTCGGGGCCAACACGCTCACGGCGCGCGAAGGGCGATCGTGGTTCGCGGCCTTCGCGTCTCAGTTCGCCGCGGTGCTCGTCTGGCTCCTCATCGTCGCCGCCCTTGTGTCGGCGTTCCTCGGGGAGTGGATCGATGCGGCGGCGATCGGGGCCATTGTGTCCCTCAACGCCGTGATCGGGGCCTCGCAGGAGCACAGCGCCGAGCGCTCCATCGCGGCCCTTCGCGGCATGGCCGCGCCCAAGGCCCGCGTGCTGCGCGACGGTGTGGTCGCCGTCGTCCCCTCCCCCGACGTCGTGCCGGGCGACGTGCTGCTGCTGGAGGCGGGCGACCTCGTGGCCGCCGATGCGCGACTCATCGAATCGGCTTCGCTCTCGGCGATCGAGAAGTCGCTCACCGGCGAGAGCGAGCCTGCCGAGAAGGACGCCCGCGCCGTCTCGCCGCCGCCGCCAAGCGAAACACCACTCGCCGAACGCCGCGGCATGGTCTACGCGGGCACCGCGATCGCCACGGGCACGGCCCGCGCCGTCGTCGTCGCCACGGGCATGAGCACGGAGATGGGGCGCATCGCCGCGCTCATCGCCACCGCCCAGAGCGACGGGCCGACGCCGCTGCAAGCGCGGCTGGCCCATGTCGGTCGCCTGCTGGTAGTCGCGGCCCTGACCATCGTCGCGGGCCTCTTCGGGTTGGGCCTCGCGCGGGGCGAGCCGCTGCTCTCGCTCTCCATGACCGCCGTGAGCATGGCCGTCGCCGCCGTGCCCGAAGGGTTGCCCGCGATCGTGACCGTGGCCCTCGCGCTGGGCGTGCGCCGCATGGCCCGCCGACGTGCCCTCATCCGCCACCTCCCGGCCGTCGAGACCCTCGGCGCGACCAGCGTGATCTGCACCGACAAGACCGGCACGCTGACGGTCGGACAGATGACCGTGCGCGCCATGTGGACGCCCGGCACCGCTGCACAGCAGGTCGGAACGGTCTTTGATGTCAGCGGCGAGGGGTACGCCCCCGAAGGCACCATCACGGTCGATGACCACGAACCCGATCCACGCGAGCGCGCACGGCTGGCGCCGCTCGCGGAGATCCTGGTGGGCTGCAACAACGCGACCATCGTGCGTCAGGAGCCCGCATGGGAGGCTGTCGGCGATCCGACCGAAGCCGCGATGCTCGTCGCGGGGGCCAAGGCGGCGCGACTCGCGCCGTTGCCGGTGCGCGCGTCCACAGAGACGGCCCTGCTGGTGGCCGGCGCCAAGGCCGGGTTAGCCCGCGAAGACCTCGATGCCGAGCACCCTCGGATCGCCGAGATCCCCTTCGACTCCGATCGCAAGCGCTCGTGCGTGATCAGGCGTTGGAGCGGGCCCGACGGCGAGGTCGTGGCCCGCGCGCTCGTGAACGGGGCTCCCGAGCGCGTCCTCGATGTTTGCACGCACGTTCTTGCACTCGACGGCGGCGGCGAGCGCCCCATGACCGCAGCCGACCGAGCGGTCATCCTCGCCCAGAACGCGGCACTCGCCGGATGCGCCCTCCGCGTGCTCGCGAGCGCGCGCCGCGACCTGCCGGCCACGATGCTGGAACGGATCGCCTCCGGCGCGGTCGCTTCGCCCGCCGATGTCGAACGCGACATGGTCTTCGTCGGACTCGTCGGCATGTTCGACCCGCCGCGCCCCGAGGCCCGTGACGCCATCGCCAGGTGCAAGGCCGCGGGCATCCGCGTCGTGATGATCACCGGCGACCAACCGCGCACGGCCCTGGCCGTCGCGCGCGTCATCGGTCTGGCGTCTGAACACGACACGGCGCTCGCCGGGGCCGAACTCGCCGCCCTTGATGATGCCGCGCTGGCGGAGCGCGTGGAACGCACGGCGGTGTACGCGCGGGTGTCGCCGGCCGACAAACTTCGCATCGTGCGCGCGTGGCGAGAAAGGGGAGCGGTCGTCGCCATGACCGGCGACGGCGTGAACGACGCGCCTGCGCTCAAAGGCGCGGACGTGGGCATCGCCATGGGCGCGTCCGGCACCGAGGTCGCACGACAGGCGGCCGACATGGTCATCACCGACGACAACTTCGCCTCCATCGTCGCGGCGGTCGAAGAAGGTCGCGGCGTCTACGACAATATCAAGAAATCCATGCAGTTCCTGCTCGCCGGAAACGCCGCCGAACTGCTTTTCATGGGCGCAGCGCTGGTCGCCGGATTGCCCACGCCGCTGCTGCCGATCCAGATTCTCTGGATCAATCTCGTGACCGACGGCCTCCCCGCGCTGTTCCTCGCCGCCGACCCCGCGCCGCCGGGCGTCATGGAACGCTCGCCTCGCCCGCGCAACGCCGCCCTCATCGACCGCGCCTTCGTCGGCACGATGATCCTGACCGCCTTCCTCACGGCGGGGGTGGCGATGGGCGTGTACCTGTTCGGCCTGAGGTTCCACGACGAGGCGACCGCCCGCACCCATGCCTTCGCCGCGTTGGTCTTCGCGGAGTTGCTCCGCTCATTCGGGGCCCGCAGCGATACCTTCCCGGTCTGGCGCATGAACTGGCGGGGAAGCGCCATGCTGCTCGCAGTCGTCGCGGCGTCCTTCGCCCTGCAACTCTGGTCGCACCACAACCAAACACTCGCCTCGATCATGAAGACCGTGCCGCTGAACTGGACCGAGTGCATCCCGCTGATGGCCGTGGCGTGTATTCCGCTGGTGGTTCTCGAACTGGTCAAGGTGCTGCGGTCAACACGGAAGGAATGACCGAATGGACGCGGAGAATCGATATCACCTGAAGCAGACCATGCTGTGGGCCACGGTCATCACGGCCGCCCACTTCGTTGTTCCCTCGACAGCCCACGCCTGGCACTGGCTTCACACGGCCCTCGCGGCCGCATACCTGCCGTTGATCTTCCGCGCGGCGGTGTGGTTCGGCCTTCGCGGCGGGATGTTGGCCGGGACGGCGTGCGCCGTGCTCTACCTGGGATACCTCGGTCTGCGGTGGGCGGTCGGCGGCTCGCTCACCCACGACCAGTTCGCCTTTCCCGCCGTGTTCCTGTTCGTCGGCTGGTCCTCGGGTGTGGTGGTTGAGGATGCACGCCGCAAGCGCTGGGAGCGAGACGAAGTGATCCGCCGGGCGAACCGAGCGGAACAGAAGCGTCCGTCATGATTCTCAGGATATTGAGCGACGGCCGGGCTCATGCCTGGGTGTCGCCATTCAGCGCCGACCTCGACCGATTGCGCCGTGTGTCACGATGTCCTCACGAGGCACGACATGGCTATTGATCTCTGCGCAGAAAAAAAAACATGAAACGACGCATGCCTCGGCTGATCTTCAGGCTGAAAGCCTGGTAGTTCGTAGCCGGGGGCAGAGCGATCCCGGCGCACCGGGAGAGCGCCGCCCCCGAAAAAAAGGCCTCATACCAATCCCACCTGAATCCCGCGCGTTTGAGAAGCCGAGTCTGAGCGAGTCTGCGAGCGAAGGCTCGGATCGGACGCGCAAGAATCAAGTGTGATTGGTATCAAATCCTTCTTTGCACCCTGCAAGGGTGCAAGTAGAACCCGCTTCACCAGTTGTAAAGGGCATCGAGGCTCGTCGGACGCATCACCCCATTATCCGCGCGGAAATCCCTACTATCAGAAAGATCCAGATCGGAGCGGCGCGGATCGAACACGCCGATGTTTCGCGGCTGCGCACGTCCCCTCCCGTCCCATCGCTCGTTTGCCGCGGATCGCCGATGGTCGGCGCTCCCGGCACGAGAACAAGGAGTCTCCAATGTCAACGCTCAACAATCGCTCGATTCTGCTCGCCTCCCTCGTGCTGAGTGCGGCTGGCCTGTCCGCCTGCCATTCCGACAAGCACACGACGGTCGAACCCGCGGCGGGGCACACGGTCGCTTGCTCCTCGTGCTACGACCAGATTCGGAAGGTGCGTGGCACCGGCGGCCCACGGGGCGGCCTCGCCACAAACCGCACCATCACGACCCATATGTGCAAGGACTGCAAGACCGAGGTGGCCATCTACACCGAGAACGGCGTGAGCAAGATCCGGTGCGCCAAGTGCGCTCCCGAGGGCCTCGAATGCGACAAGTGCCTGCCTCCCAAGGACTACACGCCGCCGAAGTCTGGCGGCTGACCGCCCCGAGCACGGCCGCAGGCAGCGCGAAGGCCCGCTGGAGGTGATCGAAAGCGCCGGAAAGATACAGGCCGACAATCTCGGAGGGCGGCGGGCGGACGCCGACCACCCGCAAGTCGGGATTGATCAGCATCGGCAGCGGAACGCCCGGTGGCTCTTGCCATTCGGCCCGCTTTCCTCGACCTCACGCGCCCGCCTTTTCGTGCCGCAACTGACCGCACGCCGCCGCGATGTCCCGCCCCCGGCTGGCACGGATGTGCGCGTTCACCCGCGCCCCGCGCAGGATCTCCTGAAACCGCCGCACGTTCTCCGTCGAGGGCCGCTGGAACGGCATCCCCTTCACCTCGTTGTAGCGGATGATGTTCACGTTCGCCCGCAACCGCTTGGCGATCACCGACAACTCCTCCGCGTGCTCGGCCCGATCGTTCACGCCGCCCAGCAGCGTGTACTCCAGCGTGATCTCCCGCCCCGTCTTCTTGAACCACCGATCGCACGCATCGAACAACGCATCGATCGTCGTGTACTCGGCCCACGGGATCAGCGTCCGCCTCAACTCATCGTTCGGCGCGTGCAGCGAGAGCGCCAGCGTCACCGGCAGTTCCAACTCCTCCGCCAGCCGCTCGATCGCCTTGGGCAGCCCCACCGTGCTGATCGTGATCTTTCGCGCGCTGATCCCCAGCCCCCACGGCGCGGCCATTGTGCGGATCGCCCGCACCACATTCGCAAAGTTGCTCAACGGCTCGCCCATCCCCATGAACACCACGTTCGTGATCCGCTCGATCCCCGGCAGCCGCGCCAGCCGCCACACCTGCTCCACGATCCGCCCCGCCGACAGGTTCCCGTCCAACCCACCAAGCCCCGACGCACAAAACGCGCACCCCACCGGGCAGCCGACCTGAGAAGAGATGCACGCCGTCTTCCGCGCAAAGTCCCCCCGACCCTCATCCCGATCCTCGTCGTAGTCAGCGGGGATCATCACGCACTCGGTCTGCAGTGACTTCATCGGAGCCCCAAGCGCAAGCGCCGGGTCTGCATTCAACACCGCCAATGAAACCGGAGCGCCCGCTTGCTTTTCCGCTTCCTGAAACGCACCCTTCCCCTCCGCCCCCCACCCGATCAACAACTTCTGCGTCCCGTCCGACGCCTCCTGATGCGCCACCGTCTCTCCCGAAACAAACGCCATCTCCCGCGCCAGCGTCTCCCGCTCCGCCGGCCTCAGATTCGTCATCCGCCCCGGCTCCGCGACCCCCTTCCCATACACCCACTCCAAAACCTGCGCCGCCCGAAACGCCGGCCACCCGCGCGCCACCACCCACTCGCGCAACGAGTCGGGAGTGTGATCGAAGATGTGGTGGGAGGGATGATCCACAAACAGTGTGTCGCATAACTACCGTCGGAGCAACGCCGGAATTCCCTTCCGTTTGCGAACATCTCGGACATCGGCCTCAAAGCGATTGATCAGTTGATGCCATTCCTTTGACGCCAAAAACCGATCAACATCCCCGTCCAAAGTGATCTCAGGCATGTACGAAGCCATCACACCGTGCTCCAGCACACCGTCGGCAACGACTCCCTCTTCGCGAAACACCAAAACCGGCAAGCCCAACTGAAACCCCATGCCAGCCTCGACATGGCACCACGCGCTCGTGAGCCATTTTCCAGAGATGTCAATCTGTGACCGATCTCCTGGAGTGGCCGACAAAACCGCCGCGCCCTTCTCAACTTGGTATCGACGCAAAGCCAGAACGAGAACGCCATTGCATTCGAGCATCAATCGGCGGATGCTTGCGAGCGGCACCTCGGTGTCGTAGCCGCTGACTCCCAGAGTCCGGGGATCAAGGTCACGCTGATCAAAATACTCACGCACCCTCCTCACCAAAACCTCTTGGTCAGAGTTGTGCGGACGCGGATGACTTAGAAAAACCGGGATTCCCATATCACCTCATTCTAGGCAGGCTCACCAACTTACTCCAACAATCACCGGCGTACTCGGCCGGATGCGTCGCTCCTTGGGCCTCAGAACGGCCACCTGCTCCGGCTCGCCAACCCCCTCCCATACACCCAATCCAAAACCGGATCAGCACGAAACCCCGGCCGCATGGACGAGCCCCGAACGAAGTGAGGATTTTCCATCGGCAGAATCGGCTCTTCTCACACAGGCTCTTAGAAGTGCATCCGCCGCATCGCATCCCTCGCGCTCTGCACCGCCTCGGCCTTCACCTTCTCAACCTCCGGCGAAGGCTGCTTCTTCGCATCCAGCAGCAGCCGCTTCAGTTGGGCCTCGCGTTCACCCGCAAACCGTTTGAAATATTGTTCCAACTCGTGCCGATTAAACCTCACGAGCGGATCCTTCATCCCCGTCTGCATCGCGGCCCAATCAAGCAGCGACGCGCTCTGCTCCGAGAAACGCCACAGCGACAGCGTCGCCTTCAACCGAGCCGCGAGCGACGTGAACGGGTCGCGCGTCGCCTCGGGCAAACGCATCATCCCTTCGGTCAGGTCGCCCGCTTCGAGTTGTTCGAGCCAGGTGACGCCGTTGTTGCCGGCGTTCGCCGCCGCGCCCGCCGCTTCGGTCGAGGGATGCTCCCCCGCGGGGCGCAACTCCGCGAACGCCGTTGAAAGCGTCTTAAGCCCCGCGCGGTCGAAACGGATCGTCAGCCGCTGACAAACCGCCCCGTTCTCCGTCACGCTCTGCGCGCTCGACACCACCCCGGTGCCCCATTCGGGCTTCAGGGCATGGACCACACGGTCTCCAAAGTTGAAATCCATACAAAATCGGTCCTAATCGGTGCCAATCGACGGGGGAAACACACCACCCGAAGCCCTCCCAAGTCACTCTTGCAGCAACCCGGGATCAGGCGTACACTTGTCGATTCGCTCGCGGCGGTCGGATGTCCCGGCTTGGCGTCCGGTTCCAGACCCGCCCCAGCATCATACCGGAGTTCACCAAGGCATGATCGAAGCCCTCAAGAGCGAAGAAATCGTCGAAAAAGTCGGCGGCCGGTTCCACCTCTGCGCGCTTATCCAGCGACGCCTGGTCCAACTCATGGACGGCGCACGACCGCTCGTCGAACGCGAAGGCCGCTCCGACCTCGAGATCGTCATCGACGAGATCATGCAGGACAAAATCACCCTCGAATTCGACCCGACGGGTGCCCCGACGGCCCCGCGTCGAACCGTTTCTCGCCGATTCAATCGAGATGAGTGAGCCACTCCAAGGCGCGCGGATCATCGTCGGTGTCACGGGCGGGATCGCCGCGTACAAGACGTGTACGCTCGTCAGCCGCCTCGCGCAGGCCGGCGCCGAGGTAACTGTATTAATGACCGACGCCGCGACGAAGTTCGTCGGCCCGATCACGTTCCAGGCGCTCTCCGGTCGTCCCGTCTACACCAGCGCCTGGGAACACATCGAATCGCAGGACCCGCAGCACATCTCGCTCGCAAAGACCGCCGACCTCGCCATCGTCGCCCCATGCACCATGGACTGCCTGGCGAAACTGGCGCACGGGTTCACCGACGACGTGGTGACGCTGGTTTTGTCAGCGGTTGATCGGAAGAAAACGCCGGTGCTGCTCGCGCCGTCGATGAACGACGCCATGTGGCATCAGCCCGCGACGCAGCGGAACGTCGAACAACTTGCGAGGGACGGCTACCAACTCATCGGCCCCGGCGACGGCTGGCAGGCCTGCCGAACCATCGGCACGGGCCGCATGACCGAACCCGAAGAGTTGCTCAAGGCGGTGATCGGGGCGCTCAAGCAGAAGTGATTCGAAACCTGCTCGAAACTCGTGCATGAGAGAAGCCGAGTCTGAGGGAGTCTTCGACCGAAGACTCGGATCCGCACGCCGGGCCCTCCGCCACGCCCCACCAAACTCACTCCCCTCTGCTATTCCCTTCTTCGATTAGCATCCGCACCGTGACGCCCCCTCCTTCGACCAACTCAGACTCACCCGCTCCCCGCACCTGGCGCAACGGCCCGGTGACGCTCGATGAGCTGACGGCGGGACTGGTCTGGCCGACGCTTCTGCGCACGCCGGTGCTGGCGCTGCAGCCGCCGCGGGTTCTCATCGGGATGCTGGTGATGCTGGCGCTCTGGGGCGTCGGCTCGCTCCTTGATTGGCTTCTCGCATTCGGCGGAGTGGAAGAGATCGGCGCGCCGCTCGTCTGGAGGCTGCGCGACGGCTGGTTTGATGCGTCGGAGCAGTTGGTGTCATTGCAGCCGGCGGAGGCGCTGCGGTTTCTCGGAGACGCGACCTTCGGGCATGTGATGGGATTGCTGGAGTTTCGCCCGCTGACCGCCGGGCTGGCGGTGCTGCTGCTCGCGCCGATCCTGGCCATTGGGTCCGGCGCGATCGCGCGATCCGTCGCCGTCGATGTCGCCGTCGGGACAAATCTCGGCGTGCGCGAGTCGCTCGCCTTCGGCTTCCGATGGTGGAAGGCGCTGCTCGGCGCCCTCCTCATCCCGCTTGTCCTGATCGGCGTCGGCGTGAGCGTCCTGAAGGTCGCCGGGTGGCTGCTGCTCGGCCTGCCAGTTCTCAACGTTGTCGGCGCGATCGGCTACGGCGTGTTCCTGCTGGTTGGATTGCTCGTGTATGGGCTCCTGATCGGGTTCATGGTCGGCCAAACAATGCTCCCGCCCGCCGTCGCCGTCGAAGGCACCGATTCCGTCGATGCAATCCAGCGAATCTACGCCTACCTCCTCGGCAGGCCGGGGAGGGCCCTCATCTACCTCTCGCTCGCCGCCGTTCAAGGATTGATCGCGATCGGCCTCGCAACCTGGGTGCTGAACGGCGCTGCGGACCTCACCGCCTCCATGGCCGGATCGTTCCTTCCTACCGAGCGATCAAGGGCGCTCTTCGAGCCGGGACACCAGACCGGCGCTGCGGGAGCCGTCATCGCTTTCTGGCAACTGATCGTGTCTCTGATTCTGTCGGGAATCCTTGTCAGTTGGCACGCCACCGCGGGAACTCTCGTTTACCTCCTCCTCCGCCGAGTCTGCGACGAGCAGGACCTCCGCGAAGTCTGGATGCCTGGCGTCATCCCCGGTACCCGCGCTTCCGAAGTGCCCGCGCCCTGAAAGACAAAATCATTCACCGCAGAGGCGCAGAGAGCGCGGAGGAAGGCGGGGGAAGGGAGTAGGGAGTGGGGAATACCAAGACCCAAGACCCTAGACCCTAGACCCTAGACCCTAGACCCTACCCCCTAGACCCTAGACCCCGAACCCCGAACCCCGAACCCCGAACCCCGAACCCCGAACCCCGAACCCCATCTTCTCCGCGCCTCCGCGTGAGACAAATCTTCAAGCACGCCCGCGCAGCATCCCCTTCCAATACAGCACCGGCAGCGCGTACCGCTTCAAAAGATACATGCTGTACCGCTCCTTGCCCTGGTCGAACGGGAACGTCTCCCTCGGCTTTAACTCGTAATCAAACTCCGCCAGCACCAGCGATCGGTACCCCGTCACCAGCGGGCACGAGGTGTAGCCGTCGTATTGCTGCGTCGCCGTTGATCGCTTCGCCGCCGCCAGAAGATGCGCCACCGTCACCGGGGCCTGCTTGCGGATCGCCGCTCCGGTCTTCGACGTCGGCAACGACGAGCAATCGCCCAACGCGAAAATGTTGGGAAACTTCACATGCCGCGTCGTCTGCTTGTCCACGTCAACAAACCCCGCCGCGTTGGCCAGCGGACTTTTCTTGATGAAGTCCGGCGAACTCTGCGGCGGGGTCACATGGATCATGTCGAACTTCTGCACGACCTCTCTATTATTCGCCAGGTCGTCGAACACCGCCTCCTTCGAGTCGATCCGGATTTCCTTCAGGTTGTGCCGGTAGTGGGGCGGCTCGATCTTCTTGCGCTCGATCACTTCGAGCAAAACCTTCGCGTACTTCTCCACCTTGAAGATCACCGGCTCGCCGATGTAGAAATGAATCTTCGTCCGACCCCGCACCCCCTGCGCGACGAACGCCTCTTCCGCGAGGTACATGATCTTCTGCGGAGCCCCGCCGCACTTGATCGGCGTCGCGGGGTGCGTGAATACCGCATCGCCGCCCCCGAAGTTACGGATCGCCTGCCACGTCGTGTTGACCGTGTCGTACCCGTAGTTCGAGCACACGCCGCCGCGCCCGATGTTCTCGCGCAGCCCTTTCACATTGTCCCAATCGACCTGAATCCCCGCCGCAACGACCAGAAAATCGTAGGTTAGCCGCACGCCGCCGCGCGTCACCACCGCATTTTTTTCGGGATCAAACTCCGCCACGCCGTCCCGGACCCACTCCGCGCCGCGCGGGATGTAATCGACTTCGTCCCGCTCCGTCGCTTCACGCGGCAAAACACCCGCGCCCACCAGCGTCCAGAGCGGCTGGTAATAGTGCTTGTCCGAAGGCTCGATGATCCCCACCGAACCGCCCTGACCCGCGCGGCAGAGTCGCGCGGCGATACAGATGCCCGCGGAACCACCGCCGACAATGAGAAACTTGTAGTGGCTCGCTGCGCTGCTCGGAGTCATCGGTGAGTCTCCTCTCATCCCCGGTGGCGTGGGCTTCCAGCCCGCGCGTGTCATCGGTCAGAGCCTTGCCGACAGCATACCGCCGAGCCGGAGCGCGGCAGCCGTCGGCTCCCAGAATGGGCAATCCGAGTTGGAGTTGGAATGTTGAACGGCCTTTGATTTCAGCCCGAAGGGCTGGCCTGTAGCAGCCGGGGGTTAGCAGATTGCCCGCTGTGGCGGGAGTCTTCTAGCGTAACCCCCGGAACCCGTGCTCAAACTTAGCATCTTGGGCACCCTGAAAGGCAACGCCGTACACTGAAACGCGCCGAATCATCGTAACAGCACTGGAATCGTTGTGGTTTTTGCCGCAACGCGCCGGGTCCCAGCGCGCCGGGATTGCCAGACCCCGCCGTCTTCGGCGCGGGTCTGGACAGGCTGTTTTTCAGGCATCCGTGCCCTGGAGGGGCACGCGGTTCGCGGCACCTTCCTCCTCAGTGCAAGGCGCTGCCTGAAAGGGTGCAAGGATCAACCGCCCCGCCAAAACTGGAATGCCCGGAAACACGCCCGACGCGCCACCGACTCACCCAACAAACGCTCCGCGCCGCAGCACCACAACCGCCCCAATCACGAACGCCCCGCCGAGGGCGATCAGCCCCATCTCCGAAACGGTCGGCACGACGGCGGCCTGGAATCGAAGCAGGTAGTTGCGAGGCGTCCCCGGCACCGGCGTGCCGGCCCAGTCCTGCAAAGGCAGCGCCGCCCCGGGACCGTTCGCCGGAACCTGCGCGAACTGTGCGCCCGGTTGCGTGAAGTTGAAGATGTTGCCCCCGGTCGAGATCGGCTGCACGCCCTTGACCGCCACCGCGACGAGGTACGTCCCGGGAGTCGGAATCGTGATCGCCGACGAACTGTCTCCGGGACCGACATCGTCGTTGGCCACGATCCCCAGCCCGCTCATCGTGAACAGCGCCAGAACCGTGTCGAAGTTCGCCTCGCGTGTCCCGCCAAAGGGGCCGGTCTTCACAATCGTGTTCGGGACAATCGTGGTGAGGCGGTACACATCCGCAACGTCGGCCCCGCCGGCGATGTCACCGCCGTTCAACCCGCCCAGAATCGTCTCCACCTGCAAGTGGTCCCGGAGCGCGAAGGCAATAAGTTGACCCGGAGGATTCTTCCGCGCGTCCGTCGCTTCACCGCTCACCCCCTCGGTCCAGTCAGGCCCTGCAAGAACAGTCGAAGCCGTCAACAGAACGATGCTCGCGGCGAGAGTGCGCATGGGGTCGCTCCTTTTCCAGCCCGAGGGCTACCGGCACCTTATCGGTCGGTGAACCCGGGCACTCCAACTGTAAGTCGATTTGGGACGGACGCCAATGAAAACCCGAAGTTTCCCGAAAAGCGTCAAATTTGGAGTGTGGCACGGTCGCCGCGGCGACCGTGATGCGGCGAGCCCACGGGCTGGAAAGCCCGTGCCACTCCCAACGTGGTCCGCTCCGAGTAATGTGGCGACCGAAGGAGGCCCGCGAATGAAGCGTTTTGCCATTTTCGGTGCGGCCGTAGTCCTATGGGCTGCCGGCTGCGCGAGCGACCGGAGCGGGGTTGGGAAACGGCCTGACTCGCCGGGTCAGCCGGGGGCCACGCGGGTCTCTTCACCCGCTTCGGCCTCTGTCGCCGACCCCGACTTCCTCGAACAATACGCCGCCACCTTCCGTTTCCGCCTCGGCACGCCCACCGCCATCACCTGCGTGCCCGGCGGCGAATCGGTCCTCTTCCTCCGCTCCGGCCCACGCTCGTTCGTCCAGGACCTGTACGAGTTCGACATCGCCTCCGGCACCGAACGCGTCCTCCTGACCGCCGACACAATCCTCGCGGGGCAAGAGGAGCACCTGACCGCCGAGGAACTCGCCCGCCGCGAACGCACGCGCACGGCCTCACGCGGGATCGCTTCGTACTCGCTCTCGAAGGACGGCCGGTCGATCCTCGTCCCGCTCTCGGGACGCCTGTTCATCGTCGATCGCAAGACGGGCGCGCAGCGAGAGTTGAGTTCCGAGAACGGCTACCCCATCGACGCTCGATTCTCCCCCGACGCCTCGTCGATCGCCTGCGTCCGCGACGGCGAGGTCTACGTTACCGATGTCGGCTCGGGCGTCGAGAAGAAAATCACGAGCGGTGCCGGCGGCACCATCGAGAACGGCCTCGCCGAGTTCGTCGCACAGGAAGAAATGGACCGCCGAGAGGGCTACTGGTGGTCCCCCGACGGCGCGTTCATCGCCTTCCAACAGACGGACACGGCGGGGATGGAAATCTTCAACATCACGGACCCGCTGAACCCTGAGAAGGAGCCGCAGTCGTGGCCGTACCCGCGCGCGGGAAAAGCGAACGCCAAGGTCCGCCTCGCCATCGCCAGCACACGCAACGGCTCGACCCAACCGACCTGGGTGCAATGGGACGCGACGAAGTATCCCTACCTCGCGCGCGTCGATTGGCCGGAGAAGGGGCCGATGACGATCCTGGTCCAGAGCCGCGAGCAGACCGAGCAGGTGCTGTACGAGGTTGAACCGACCACCGGCGGCACGCGCGAACTGCTGAAAGAGCACGACGACGCCTGGCTGAACCTCTTCGGCGGGCCGAAGTGGCTCGATGGCGGGGAGAAGTTTTTGTGGGTGAGCGAAGCATCGGGCGAGCCCGCGCTGGAACTTCGCGGTCGTGACGGCGCCTTGGCGCGGACGGTCACGCCGCGAGGCCTCGGGCTGGTGTCGCTGGTGGCGGTGGACTGGAAGCGGGGATGCGCGTACGTCATGGCGACGAACGAAGGCGCGTCGACGAGGCGCACTGTCGCGAACCCGCTGCCTTCGAGAGGCTCGCCGAACGCGCCGCACACGCCGCAGGTACACGCGTTCCGCGTGTGGCTGGACGCGGAGGACGCTCGGCGTGCAAAGGAGACGCCGGTCTTCGTTCTGAGCGGAGGGCCGGGGGTCTACCGCATCGCGATGGCCGAAGACTTCTCCTCGTGGGTACTTACAAAGGCTGACGCTGACGGATACCACATGTCGGAGGTGCATCAGCCGGCGCAGACAACGACCCCGATGCTTCGGTCGGCGGGGGAGGAGCCGTCATTTAGGCCCAAGGTGGAGTTCGTTGCCATCGCCGGAGGAGAGGAGGGGCGCAGCTTCCAAACGGCGGTGCTGCGGCCTCGGAACTTCGAGCGCGGCGTGCGGTACCCCGTCATCCTCAGCGCCTACGTCGGACCCGGCCACCAGCATGTGACGGCGGACACGCGACCGATGCTCATGGACCAATGGTTCGCCGACCACGGCTTCATCGTCGCCCGAATCGACGGCCGCGGAACACCCGCACGCGGCCGCGACTGGGAACGCGTCATCAAGGGCAACCTCATCGACGTGGCGCTCGAAGACCAGATCGACGGCCTCAAAGCGCTCGGCGCGCAACACCCCGAGATGGACCTCACCCGCGTCGGCGTCTACGGATGGTCCTTCGGCGGGTACTTTTCCGCCATGGCCGCCATGCGACGACCCGACGTCTTCAAGTGCGCCGTCGCGGGCGCGCCCGTCGCCGATTGGCGCGATTACGACACCCACTACACCGAACGCTTCATGGGACTCCCCGACCAGAACAAAGAGGGCTACGACAAAAGCAGCGTCCTCACCTATTGCAAAGACCTCGAAGTCCCCCTCCTCATCATCCACGGCACCGCCGACGACAACGTCTACTTCATGCACTCCCTGAAAATCTGCGACGCCCTCTTCCGCGCAGGCAAGCCCTTCGACTTCCTCGCCCTCCCAGGCTTCACCCACATGGTCCCCGACCCCGTCGTCACCAAAAGCCTCTACGGCCGCATCGCGGACTTCTTCGTGAAAAACCTGCAAAACTCAGAGCCGCGCCCGTAAGGAAGCGCCTCGGACCGCGCTCAACTCCACCCGCTCAATCCGTGATATCTCTTCTCCCATCCGTGCCATCCGTGCCAACTGTCTTGTCCTTCGTGCGAGCGCCGCGCGACCCCGTCGCCACCTCCGCCTCCGTCTTCAACTTCCCCTCGCTCGCCGCGATGACCGCGCACCCCATCATGTCGCCCGAAACATTGACCACCGTCCGGCACATGTCCAGCACACGGTCCACCGCCAAAATGATCGCGATCCCCTGCGTCGGCACCCCGACCGAGTCCAAAACCACCGCCATCACCACCAAACTCCCCCCCGGGATCCCCGGCACGCCGATCGACAGCGACGCCGCCATGATCGTCACCAAGAACCGATCCGCAAAGGTCATATCAACGCCGTACAACTGCGCCAAAAACGTCACCACCACCGCCTGATACATCGCCGTCCCGTCCATGTTGAACGACACCCCCAGCGAGCACACGAACGACGCCACATCCTCCGACGCCCCCAGCCGATCCCGCGCGCACTCCATCGTTACGGGAAGCGTCGCCGCCGACGACGACGACGAGAACGCCACCAACTGCGCCGGCGCCGTCGCCCAGAAGAACCGCCTCCACCCCACCTTGTTCCCCCTGGGCGTCAAGAGCGTCGTCAACGTCGGATACAGCACAAACAAAATCACCGCCAGCCCCCCGACCACCACCAGGCAGTATTTCGCCAGCGCCACGAACACCCCCACGCCGAAACTCCCCACGATCCCCGCCATCAGCGCGAACACCGCATAAGGAGCCGCCTGCATCAAGAGTTGCACCAGCCGCAGCACCGCCTCCGCGAACGACTCGCACACCTCGATCGCCGGCCGAGCCTTCTCCTTCGGGATCATCGTCAACCCAAGCCCGATCGCGATCGACAGCACCACGATCTGCAGCATCTGCGTGTTCGCGATCGCGTGAAACGGATTCGTCGTCACCGCGTCGAGCGCCATCTGCCAGCCGCTGATCGATTGCGCGCCCGCCTCCGCCTGCTCGGCTTTCGCCACGTCCATCCCCGGCAGGTTCTCGCGCACCTCCGCCGACATCCCCTCCCCCGGCGCGAACACCGTCGCGATCGTCACCCCCAACGCCGCCGACACAAACCCCGTGAACAGAAACAAGACGATCGTCTTCCCACCCATCCGCCCCAACTTCCGCGGATCGCCCAGATTCGCCACCGCAAAGATCAACGAAAACAAAACAATCGGCACCGCGATGAACCGCAGACACCGCAGGAACAGGTCGCCGACAAACTGCGTCAACTCCGCCGCGAACCGCGCCCCCCACGCCGCCGCCCCCGCCCCCGCGTTCGCCTCCGCCGCCCGATGCGCCACATACAAAGCCGCATCGCCCACCCCGAGCGACCGCCACACGTCGGCGGTCCACAGCGCATTCACGGCGAACCCCGCCGCGGCCCCCAGCACCATCCCGATCAGAATCTTCCAGTGCAACGCCAGTCGTGGTCGGTCCATGCGGTCCTTTCGCTCGAGTGATAAGCCGATGGTAACGAGGCCTGACCGCGGCATTGCCGCCTCGTCCCCCGCTCCCATTCCGGGGGCGGGGGAGAGGAGGCCGCGGGGCCGCCCGAAAATCAAGGGTGACTGGTACGCCGTAACTTTTTTTCAGAAAAATATTCAGATCTCCGAATTCCCGGCCTGGCAACGGGGTATTCCGGTGATCGCCGGCAATTCCGGGGCGATCGCATCATCGCCGTACAGATCCCCGGCCAACCTCGTTTTTGCTTCGCCGTCGGCGATTCCGCACGGCTCCGCACAAAAAACGCGATCGCCCCGACAATAATTTTCTGGGAAAGCCGCTTGACAGGCATACCATACGGGGGTATAGTCAATATCCATACGGGGGTATGGCAAGAATACCCGTGGGGGGTAAGAGCCTCCCCGGAACACTCGGCAAAAAGAAAGAAGGACCTCCATGACTCATCGCATCTCCTCCACCGTCCTCACCGCTCTCATGCTCGCCCTGGCCGCCGGCGCGGCCGCACCCGTCAGCGGACAGGCATCCGACGCCCCGACGCTGCAGCCCGCCTCCGCCGCCTCCGTCGTGGACTTCCGATCCTCGGCCTGGCTCGGCGGCCGAAAGATCGTGAACAACAACGGCGAGGAGATCGCCGACGTCTCCGACCTCATCCTCGACCGGGGCGCAGGGCGGATCGAATACATCGTTGTCAAGACCGGCACCACCTTCGGCCTGGGCGGCCGGGCCATCGCCATCCCCTACGCCTCGTTCCAATGGGAAGTCGGCGGCAAGGATCGCCTCGTCCTTGCTTCGACCCCCGAGCAACTGAAGCAGTTCCCGGAGTACACCCCCGAAGGCTGGAAGGCCATGCGGGAGTCCACGAAGGACGATCGCAGCACGCTTCACCAGAGGCTGGCGAACGACGCCGCGTCTCCCAGCGATCCTTACGTCGGGAACCTCGACACCGCGAAGCAGTCCCGCGTCAAAGGCGAGATCACGAACGTCGAACGCGTCCGGACGAGCACCTTCGGCGAGCAGGTCCACATCACCGTGAAGACCGCCGACGGGTCCACAAAAAAGATCGCCCTCGGCCCCTCGTGGTACATCAACGGCACGCCCGCGGCCCCGATGCGCGGCGACACCGTCGCCGTGGACACGCTGGCGCTCCCACGCGACCCGGATCAACTCCTGGCCGGAACCCACATCCGAACCGGCGAACGCGAACTCCATCTGCGCGATACCGACGGCAGCCCCGCATGGTGTCTCAAGTCCGTCGAGTCGGGCGGGCACCACTACAGCACGCCGTACTCGCGCTACCTCCTCCTGAGCCAACTCACCGGCATCAAGATTGACTGCCGGGGCAACGAGTGCGGCAAGGTCCACGACATCATCCTCGACCGGAACTCAGGCGAGATCGGGTTCCTCTCCATCGATCCCAACCAGAACTTCCTGGGCATCAGCGACACCAAGCGCCTGATCCCCTGGTCGGTCGCCACCGTGATGTTCGACGGGACCATGCGCATCGATGCCTCCAAGGAGATGGTGCTCGCAAGCCCCGAGACCCCCGCCGACCTGTCAACGCTCAACACCGGCGCTTACGGCGAACGCGTCTACAAGGCCTTCAACGTCCCGACGCCGCGCTTCGAGGCGCGCAAGCCCATCTCGGCCGCGCCCCCCGAAACCCGCAACGACTGGTCGGCTCGCGGTCCCATCCTCGGCGCCATCGATCACAACTCGACCAAGTCCTTCGAGTGCAAGGCGATCGACTTCACCGAGGTCAAGTTCGAGAAGGGCCTCCAGCCGGCGCACGCCGTGAAAGTCCGCATGCCGGGCAAGGACGGCGCGGAAGAGATCGTCCTGCTCGGACCCGCCTGGTACATGAAAAACCAGAAGCCCATCTGCCATGCCGGCGATTCGATCAAGATGGACTGCTGCCGCACGACGATCGACGGCCGCCAATACTGGATCGCCAAGTCCGTCGAGTGCAACAACTCGCGCGTGGTGCTGCTCGACGCGAACAACACCCCGGCCTGGCCCCAGCGGTGAACGGGAGCGGGGGCTCGCCGGAGCACGCGAACACCCCCTCATCGGCGATTCTTCGCTCCAACCCGCCCGGCCTCGATACCTTACGGGGGTATAGTACAAACGCCCCAGGGGGAGCATGAGCCTCCCCGGAACACCCCGCAAACGAAAAGGAATCCCATGCAACCCGCGACGATGACCAACAGAACTCTCGAGATCGACGGCATGACCTGCGACGCCTGCATCCAGAAAGTCACCAACGCCATCAAGAGCGTCCCAGGTGTGGAGGCCCAGTCGGTCAAGGTCGGCTCGGCCAAGATCGGGGCCGACCAGGCCGGCTGCAACGCCGCGTGCGCCGCCATCGGCATCGCGGGGTTCAAGGCCCGCGAGGCCACCGCCACCAGCGATCCCAACGCCTCGACGCGCGCCGCGCCGAAGGCTTCCTCGGAGCACAAGACCGGCTATCTGACTGGCGCGCCGGCTCAGATTCGAGAGGCACGCAACGCCGTCAAGTCCGGCATGTGCTGTGGCCCCAAAGACGCCGAGTGTTCCGGCGAAAACGCCGACCCGAAACTCGCCGGCGCGGCCAACTGATCCAGTATCTCAATCGGCAAGGAGGCTATATTCATGGCTCGAAAATCAGCAAAAAAGAAGACACTCACTCATTCTCTAGCGAGCATCGACGATCTCGTTGATCGGATGTCCTCTCGGGTCGACCCGACGGTTCGGGCGGCCAACATCCTGCAGCTGCGAAGGGCAAGGGGCCAGGTGGACGGCATCGAACGGATGATCGAGCAGGACCGCTACTGCGCGGACATCATCACCCAGATCACCGCAGCGAAAGCGTCGCTCCAGGTCGTCGCAAACACCCTGCTCGCGACCCACCTGAGAGCCTGCCACCTGGCCGCCGCGAACAACGGGGGAGCCGTCGCCGACAAGATGTATCAGGAACTCGTCGGCCTCGTGTCGAAGATGACAAGGTAAACGCGACCCAAGGGGGTGCGAAAGGAACTCCAAATGGGACTCATCCTGCTCATCGTCCTCATCCTGCTTCTCGTAGGCGGCCTCCCGCGCTGGGAACACAGCCGCAAGTGGGGCTACGGCCCGAGCGGCGGCGCGGGCCTGCTGCTGATGGTCCTGATCATCTTGCTTGTCCTGAACGTCGTCCCCCGAGGCTTCTAGCCCATTATTCGAGGGCGCGACCACGCCCGTCTTCGAACTCACAAGGGCTTCCCGATTCGTTGACCATTCCTGGAAAACTCGGCTGTCCGATTTCTCCCGGTCGCACCTCGCCCGAAGCATCGTCAACGCCTCGAGGCCGCAAACCGTTCGCCCCTCGAACGCTTGCCGCCCCCGCCCTCTGGCATGATCCTCACACCATCCTGAAAGGAAACCCCATGAAAACGATCTTGATGACCGCAAGCCTCTTCCTCTCTCTCGCGCTCGCCGCCTGCGCCACCGCTCCAAAAACCGAGACAGGCAAGGCCGACATGCGCGCCGAAGCCGAGATCGCCCTCGCCAAGGCTCAGCGCAACGACCCGACCCTCGCCCCGATCTTCAGCAACGCCAAGGGCTACGCCGTCTTCCCCACCGTCGGCAAGGGCGCTGCCGGCATCGGCGGCGCCTACGGCAAGGGCGTCCTCTACGAGGGCGGCTCATTCACCGGCTACTGCGACCTCTCGCAGGTCACCATCGGCTTCCAACTCGGCGGACAGGCCTACACCGAGATCATCGCCTTCTCAACTCCGGAAGCCCTCACGCTCTTCAAGGAAGGAAACTTCGCCTTCGATGCGCAGGCCACCGCCGTCGCCGTCAAATCGGGTGCCGGTGCCAACGCCAAATACTCCGGCGGAGTCGCCGTCTTCACCATGGACGAAGCGGGACTCATGTACGAGGCCTCGATCGGCGGCCAGAAGTTCAGTTACCAGGCCAAGTAACCGGCCGCTTGGCAACGCCGTCATTCCTCAATGAGCCTCGAACAAGGAGATTCTCATGCTTCGATGGGCATTCGCCTTCCTGGTCTTTGCCTTGATCGCCGGCCTCCTGGGCTTCACCGGCCTCGCCGGACAATCCATGTACATCGCCCGCATCCTCTTCTACATCTTCGTCGTCGTCTTCCTCGTCAGCCTCATCTACAGCCTCCTCACCGGCAAGCGACCCTGACGCCCGCGCATCGCTCGGCTCCGCAGCCGAGGCCCAAAGTAATGACCACCATTCTTCCAACCATCGAAAGGACGCCCGATGACATCCAACCGCGCACTCACCTCCGCCGCACATGGGTCGATCTGTGTCGCCCTAGCGGTGTTGACGGGCTGCTCCGACCACATGTCCCTCGAAACCAGGATGCACGGCGAACTCGAAACCGCCCTCCGCCTCGAAGGCCCCATCCAGATGCAGGTCCAGATGCAGGGCCCCACCATCCGCTACGAGGGCACCTACATCAGCGATGAACTGTTGGGCCATGTCGAGATCGGCAAAGCCACCGACGAATGGCTCCTCGCCGTCTTCGGCAAGCCGGACGCCCAGGCCGCGCTCAAGGACGGCTCGGAAATCTGGAGATGGACCTACCGCCCCGTCGAGCAGACCGCCTCCATTGTGGAGATGTTCAGCAGCAGCGAAGAAGAACCCAAACTCGCCACCCGCAGCGTCTTCGTCATGCTGCGCGGCGGCGTCGTCGTGGAAAAATGGAAGGGTTGATGAGAATCCGGCCCCCTCCCCCGGTCCTACCGGGGGAGGTGCCCGAGTCTTCGACGGGCGGAGGGGGCGTCGGATGCCGCGCGGCAAGATCACGTTCTCGTACGCGATTCAACTGGATTCGGTATCGCAAATCCCCAGGAGACAACTCATGAACTCACAACGCATCGTCGGCATCGTCCTCCTCGTCGTCGGAGTAATCCTGTTCATCATGGGAATGAACGCTTCGGACTCCGTCGCCGACAAGGTCAGCGACACCTTCACCGGACGATTCACCGACAAAACAACCTGGTACATCGTCGGCGGAGCCGGCACCGCACTCCTCGGCCTCCTCATGGCCCTCTTCCGAAGCGGAAAAAACATCGCCTGACCCCGCGCAACTCGCGGGCGGCCTGCTAGTGGCGATGAGCAAGCACGAACCTCCGCATGGAATCCACTCCGCACGGGCGGCCCGCTTACCCTCCTCTGCGTGGCATTCTTGCTTCGCTGAGCAAGCATGCGCCAGAGAGGTATTGCCCCCTCCGCGCTTCCGCGGTGAATCCTCTTTCCACGCGAGGATCAGGCCTTCACATGCAGTTCGCTCCCCACGACGTGAGCGCCGCGGTGATGTCGGTGAAGTTGACGTCGCCGTCGCCGGGGCCGCGGGGCGGGCACGATCGGCGGCGTGCTCAGCAGCACACGCGACTCGGCGTTGCTCACGCCGCGCGCGAGCGTGGTCGAGCCGTTGAGCACGATCAGATCCTCGCGATTCTCCAGATCGGAATCGACGTTGGCCGCGATCACGACGCGCGGGTTGGCACCCGCCGTCAGGTCCGCGTCGCGCGAGAGCGTCACCGTCCCGTCGGTCGGCGCGTCGTTCCGCAGCACGCTGACCGTGTTGTCCGACGCTTCGGAGACAACGAGGTCGAGGCCGGGCGCGTTCGGGGGGGGATCACTGTGGTCATTGTGCCACGGGATCCGCGTGGCCGCAAGGGGGGATAGGGGAAAATGGCGAAGATTCGCGCACGGAGGTGGATATGGGGGTGGGAATTCGAGCGGTCTCAGTTCATATGGAGCGGTTCAAGGTGGGGCAGGCTTCTCAAAGAGTCGCCGTGGCGACCAGCCTGCCCGAGTTGTGGTGGGGCAGGCTTCTCGAAGAGTCGCCGCGGAGACCAGCCTGCCCGGGTTGTTTCGAGCGAGCAGGCAGGATGCCTGCTCCACCAGCAGGCAGGATGCCTGCTCCACCAGCAGGCAGGTCTCCGCGGCGACTCTTCGAGATGCCTGCTCCACCTGAAATGAAGCCGCTCTAACCACTACGGATCATCCAGCGCGATTGGTGTCAGGCACGGAGGCACCCGGAACCGCACCGTCATCCGTTTCCTCATGCTCCGGCTCCGCCTGCTCCTTCGCCGCCAACTTCGCTTCGAGTTCCAACTGCTTCTTCAGCGCCTCCGCGCGCTGGGCGGCCGTCGTTTCCTTCTCGATCTTGCGCTTGATCGCCTCGATCTTGGTTTTGTCCGGCGCGAGGATGAGGCTCATCCGCTTGCCGAACATCTTGGCCCCGACCTCCACCTTGGCCACGTCGCCCAGCGTGGTGAGGATCGACTTGATCCGGGCGTCGGCGATGCCTCGGTGCTGCATCTCGCGCCCTCGGAAGGATTGGACCAACTGCACCTTGTGCCCTTCGAGAAGGAACCGCCGCGCCTGATCGACGCGGATGCCCACGTCGTGCTCGTCGATCTTCAGCGACCGCCCGAGGCGGACCTCCTTCATTTCCTGCTGCTTGCTCGCGGCCCGGTTCGAGCGCTCCTTCTTCGACAACTCGAACTTGTACTTCCCGTAGTCCATGATCTTGCAGACCGGCGGGCGGACATCGGGCTGGATCTCGACGAGATCAAGCCCGGCTTCCTGCGCCATCTTCATCGCTTGGGGCGTTTCGACCAGCCCCAACTGGTTGTTGTCATTGTCCACCAGTCGGATCGGCGTGAGACGGATCTCGTGGTTGACGCGGGTCTTGCGGACGAACGAATCGCGGGAAGGGAACGGGGCGCGGCTGATGGTGACGACTCCTTAAAAAAACAACAATCGAAACGATCCCGGCTTCCACAAGGAGCGCCGGGCGTTGGTGATCGAACTGGTTGCTTTGGCCCCGGTGATCATGAAGAACCGCCGCCCGACACGCGACTCAAGGAACGATGGGTCCACGACGAGACGCGGCTCTCGCCAGTGCGGAAACCCAAGGCTCTTTGGAATCGGATCAGGCGGCAAACTCCAACCAGGGACGGCGGTGCGTTCGTGGACAATCCCGAACACGCAACAAACCTACACCTGTATCGGTCTCCGGGCAAGCGAAATTGCACCAAGATTTGTTCGAAAGGCTCCTCATCTTGGTGCGGCGAGGGGTTGGGCGTAGGGATTGTACCCGTATTTGCACTAATTTTCGTCGGAACGCTTGGAATCGGTCATTCCTGAGGTATTTTTATTCGGCGGGCAAGGGTGATTGTCCGCTCCGAACCCTGGCGACAAGCGGGAACCGTGAATGCCTCCCAGTTTGTGCGTGAGCGTTCCCGGCCGGTGTCGCTTGAAGCAACAAGAAGGAGGATTGATTCATGAATCAAAACAGCCGCATCGTGGGCGCTCTCGGCGTCGTGATGACCGTTGGGTTGGCCGCGCACGCGCTGGGTTCGCCCCTGACCGACTCGCAACTCTATTTCGACCCGGCGTCGATCCCGCTGACCGCGACGAACTACCCGGTGGTCGATCTCACGACCGGCGGGCTGACGCAGTTCGGCTCGCCCGGGCGTAGGGTTGTTGGCGCGAACATCCTGCCGATGCTCCGCGACAACGACTACTACAACGGGTACTCGTTCTCCGCCGCCGATTACCTGATCCAGCCGAACCAGATCGGCACCTACGCCGCGGACCTGACCGACGGCGTACTCAGCGCTCGCTTCGATGACGACGGCGCGTACCACATGCGCGTCTTCTACGAGGACGGCACGAATGAGGTCCAGTCGGTCTTCGTGGACGCGGGAGTGGGCGATCCCTACGGCGGTCAGGACCGCAACAACGGCTCGGCCCCGTGGAAGCAAGTGGACGCGAAGGCCGGCGACCTGTACATCATCAGCACCGGGGCCGCGGACGACGGCTTCATCAACGCGGCGAGGAACCTGATCCCCGCGGGCGCGAACCGTGCGACTGCGAGCACGATCCAGCAGGCGAAGGACGCGATCATGGCCCGGCAGATGGCGCTCGGCCGAAAGATCAAGGTCGTCATCGTCGGCCACGGGTTCCAGGGGTCCATCCGCCTCGGCAGCGGCGACGACGCCGAGCGCATCAACAACTCGGGCGATGCCAACTCGATGAGCGGCACGATGTTCGGGAACATGATCAAGGACAAGGTCTCCATGATCAACCTCTTCGGCTGCAACACCGGCGGCGGGGTCGCGGGAGGCCAGTTGCTCGCGGACATCACCGCGACGGGAGTCATGGCGACGGCGTACACAAGCACCGTCGGCCTGACCAACACCAAGTGGTACGCGTACACCTGGGGGACCAAGGTGCCGACGCCGGGGTGGATGCCGCTCGCGGGAATCGGCGCGGTGATGATCTCTCGGCGCCGTCGATAAACTGCTGGGAATAACGCGAACGAACGAGAGGGCGGGCTGGATGCCCGCCTTTTTCTTTCGCTTGATAGGGTGGTGGCGTTCTCGTTCATACGAGCCCTCCGCGCAAGCGGAGGACGATGATTCGCACACCACCCACCAGGATCACCATGTCTCACGATCCCAACCGCTCCGCCGCGAACGACACCTCCGACTACGCGCGCGAGGGCGCGCCGCCGCCCCCCGGCCCCGATGCCTCCGCCGAAGAAAAGGAACTCTACTGGTTCCGCCACGTCTACCAGGGCGATCGGATGAAGCAGTTGACGCTCCGCGCGGTGTTGATGGGCGCCGCCATCGGCTGCTGCATGTCGATCGCTCACCTCTACACCTCGCTCAAGATCGGCTGGGGCTTCGGCGTCGCCATCACCGCCTGCGTCATCTCCTATGTGTCATGGAACATCATCCGGGCGCTCACCGGCGGCGCGCTCTCGAAGATGTCGATCCTCGAGAACAACTGCATGCAGTCCACCGCATCGGCGGCCGGGTACTCGACCGGCACCACCGTCTCGACCGCCGTCGCCGCCATGCTGATGATCACGGGCGTTCACATGGATTGGAAGATCCTCGTCCCCTTCGTGTTCCTCAGCGGCGCGCTCGGCGTGTTCCTCGCAATCCCCATGAAGCGGCAGATGATCAACGTGGAACAACTCCGCTTCCCCAGCGGTGTCGCCGCCGCCGAGACCCTCAAAAGCCTCTACAGCGAGGGACGCGAGGCGATGCTCAAGGCGTACACGCTGATCGCGGGGCTGGGCGTCGGCGCGATGTTTGGGCTATTGAAAGGGCCGGAGGGAGTGCTGCACTGGTACGACCGACTCGTGGGCAAGATACGGCTGGATGAGATCAACCTCCCCGTCTCGTGGGCCACCACGCTCGCGGCGACGCAGCAGCGCGCGCTCGGCGGATTCGCCTTTGACCCCAGCGTCCTCCTGATCGGCGCGGGGATGATCACCGGCCTCCGCGTCTCGCTCACCATGCTGATCGGCTCGGCGATCCTCTACTTCGGATTCGGGCCGCACTTCGTCGGGGTGGACTCCGCCAACGAGGCGGCCCTCGCGGCCGGGACCATCACGGAACTGGAACGCAACGTGCCGATGAACGGGGCGGGGACCGCGTACCTCTTCACGCGCTGGTCGCTCTGGGGCGGCACCGCCCTGATGGTCTTCGCCTCGTTCACCGCGCTCGCGATGCAATGGCGCACGCTCGCGAGGGCCTTCTCCATCTTTTCCGGCGGTGGGCGCGGCGCATCAAGCGACCAGGCCGAATCCGACCGCATGGCCGCGATCGAAGTCCCGATGAAGTGGCTCGTCATCGCCATCACCCCCATCACCATCGGCCTCGTCGTGCTGCAATACGTCGCGTGGGGGACGAACATCGCGCTCGGCCTGCTCGCGGTCGCCCTTTCGTTCATCGTCGCGCTCGTCTGCAGCCGCGCAACGGGCGAAACCGACACCACGCCGACCGGCGCGATGGGCAAGGTCACGCAACTCCTGTACGCCGCGTTGCCGGGCGCGGCGGGCAACCCGACGATCAACCTGATGACCGCCGGCGTGACCAGCAACGCGGGACTCGCCGCCGCCGACCTCCTGACGGACCTGAAATCCGGCTACCTCCTCGGCGCCAACCCGCGCAAGCAGTTCTGGGCACAGTTCATCGGCGTGTTCTTCGGCACCGCGTGCATCATCCCCGCCTGGTACCTCATGATCCCCGACGCCGGCGCGTTCGAGCGCAACGACTTCGCGGCCCCCGCGACCCAGCAGTGGCGAGCCGTGGCCATCGCGCTGACAGACCCGAAAGGCCTCGCCAGCATCCCGGATTCGTCGCTCTACTTCGGGATTTTCGGCGCGTTCCTGGGCATCTCGATCCCGCTCCTCGAAAAACTTTTTCCGAAGGCTCGCCCCTACATGCCGTCGCCGATGGGATTGGGCCTCGCGTGGGTCATCGGCTTCAACAACAGCCTGTCGTTCGCGATCGGCGCGATCATCTGCTGGCTCTGGAGCGCGATGCACAAGCGAACCGGCGACCGCTACTCGATCCCGCTCGCGTCGGGGTTCATCGCGGGAGAATCCATGCTCGCGGCGCTCATGGCGATGCTCGCGACGCTGGCCGGGGCGCAGTTCTACCCCTGGCTCGCGGGAACACCCTGATACGGAGCCCAGCAGAAACCGGGCGTTCGAGAAGCCGACACTGAGCCGCCCTGGGCGAAGTGTCGGATGCCGCACGCACGAAGGTGATCTGTGATCCGCATCACTACTTCGGCGCTGCGGGAGCAGCGGGCGGCGCATCCGACCTCACCGTCCGAGGCTTCCACTTCTCGACCTCCTCCGGCTTGCCCCACTTGTCGTAGAGACGCACGATCCGCGTCGCGGCGGTGCGCGCGGTGCGTGTTTCGGGGCCGATGACCTTGACGATCGCCTCGTAGGCCGGCAGCAGTTCGCGTTCCGCTTCCTCGAATCGGCCCAGCGCCGTCATCGTGTCGCCGTAGGCGATGTGGGTCATCCAGCGGAAGGTGTTCTCTTCGCCGAGCGTTTCGTCGGCGGCGGCGCGGAGTTCGATGGCGATCGGGAGGGCTTCCTCGCCCCGGCCCAACTTGTTCAGCAGGCCGGTGACGTTAAGTCCCGAACTGATGAGGTCGATGTGCCCCTTGGGCATCTGCGCCCGGAGGCCCGCGTACGCCTCCTGCAGCAGCGGGAGCGCCTCTTCTTCCTTGTTGAGCGCACGGATGATGGTCGCAAGATCGTTGATGGCGTTCAGCCGTTCGACATCCGTTGACTCGTTCACGCGCCGGCGCGTCTCGACCACTTCGCGGATGATCGGTTCCGCCTCGGCGGGCTTGCCGCTGGTGTAAAGAACCCCCGCGTACCCCTGCTTGGAATCGAGAGCGCGGCGATCATCCTTGCCGAACACGCGCTCGCGGCGCTCGGTGGCTTCCTTGTACGCTTCGAGCGCCAGCGGCAGGTCTTCTTTGTGTTTCGACCAGGCCAGCGTGGCGGCAAGATCGTGGATCGCCTCCATCGTGTCCGGGTGGTCGTCCCCCAGAACGCGGCGTGAGGTGGCCACGACCTCCTTCATCATCACGATGGCATCGTCCACCCGGCTCTCAAGCGCCGTGACGAGCGCAAGTTCGTGCCGCGTCTTGAGCGTGTCGGGATGGTCCGCGCCGAGCAGGCGCGTACGAATCTCCAGCGCGCGGTCGAGGTGCGGGCGGGCCGCCTTGATGTCTTCGAGCGCGGCGTAGGCGTGCCCGATGCTCGTGCGCACGGCGGCTTCGACCGTTTCCTGCCCTTTGAGGCGCTGCTCGATCAGCCCGCTCGAGCGCCGCAGCGCCGCGAGGACCGTCACGTCCTTGCCCTCCATGCGCGGATCGGGCGACGACAAAATACCGTCGAGGAACTCGCTGGTGGCGAGCGCCGTGACCCGAGCGGCTTCCGACTCCGCGAGGTGCCGCTGGGCGAGTCTTTCCGCGGCGACGGCCCGGTCACGTTCCTGCCCGACGTTGACAATATAGATCGCAGCACCGGCGGCGAGCGCGGCGACCGCTGCGACGCCCAGCGCGCCAAACGCCGAGTTGCGCCGGAACCACAACGCCGAGCTTCCCGCGGCTGACGGCGGCATCGCACGCGTCGGCCGGTGCGCGAGCCACGCTTCGAGATCATCCGCAAACTCCGCCGCGGAGGTGTAGCGGCCCTCCGGCTTGCGGGCCATGGCGCGGCCGCAGACTGCGGCGAGCACCCCCGGGATGCGCGGATCGCTCAGCGCGATTGGTTCGCTTGCCTCGCGCACCTGCGCAATGACATCCCATCGCGCGTCGGTGCTAAATCGCCCGCTTGGCTTGAAGGGGGGCGATCCGGTCAACACGAAGCGCAGCGTCGCGCCCAGCGAATAGACGTCGGACAGCGGCGTGGGGCGATCGCCCGCGGCCTGCTCGGGCGACATATAGGCCGGCGTGCCGACGATGCGTCGCCCCGATTCGCTGCGGAGTGAAACGCTGTGCAGGCTGGGTTCACCGTCCTGCGGCATGACGGGCAGGCCGGTGGTCGAGAGGCCGAAGTCGGCGACCCGCGGTTTGCCCGACGGCGTGACAAGGATGTTCGCGGGCTTGATATCGCGGTGCAAAACGCCGCGAGCGTGGGCGGCGGCGATGCCCCGGCAAACCTGCGCCATCAGGCGCGCCGCCTCGCGCGGCGCAAGCGCCGCGCTGCCGTCACGCAGCGCCCATGCTTCCAGCGATCGGCCGAGCGACATCCGTTTCGGGTCGTCGCGTGTCGGGTCGGCGTCGCCCACGAGCGCGGAGTCAATAAAAAACCGCGACAACTCAGCGAGCCGGCCGACGGCGTGAACGGTCACGATGTACTCGTGCGCCAGCGCGGCGGCGGCACGCGCCTCGGCCAGCGCGCGCTCCAGCGTCGCTTGTTCGCCGCGCGCCGCGTCCTGATAGAGAATCTTGAGCGCCACATAGCGATCGAGTTCGGAATCGAGCGCCTGCCAGACCTCGCCGAACGAGCCGCGGCCGAGACGTTCGACGAGGCGGTACTTGCCGAGCGATTGACCCGCCACGGGTTCGGGCGAAGTATCCGCGGGGATTGAGAACGAGTCCGCGAGTTCGTCGCACAAGTCGGCAACGACGGCAATCTCTTCCGCGAGGGGCGGGAATCGTTCCCGCAACGATTCGATCTGCGCGGCCCGGTCGGCCCCCTGCCGGGCCGCGATGAGTTGCATCAGGAGCGCACGGACGACTTCGAGCCGCGTGGCGAATCCCGGCACGATGCGCGCGTAGAGATCGAAGCCGTCCGGCTGCCCGCGCTCGGCTCGCTCCTCGCAATCCGCGATCAGCACGTCGATTACCGCGGCGGCGTCCGCGAGCGCCGGCGGTGAAAAGACGGCGGCGAGGTCCGGGCCGTCGCACGAACTAGCCCAGCCGTGCCGGACTGCTTCAACCATTCGCTCGATGTCGCCGGGCGGAATTATTGGCATTTCGGTTCTCTGTTCCTGTCGGCCGATCGGTGTCTGAGCGGATAGTTCCAGCCATTGTGACCGATTGACGCCAGATTTGTGCTTTCAGAATCGGCCCGGCGGGGTACATTCTGTCGAATAGAAGACGGGAGGCAACCCATGCCCGGTTCCAAAGCATCGTCCCGGCTCGACAGCCTGCTCCGCCACGCCGCGTCACTCCAAGGGGCGGAACGAGACCACGCATTCGGTGAACTGGTCCGATTGCTGATGATTATGGTGCGGGCGCGGATGAGCCCCAAACTGCGGGCGTCGCGCGAGTCGATGGACGTGTGCCAGTCCGTGGCGAAGTCGTTTGTCTCCGATTGGCAGTCGGGGCGGCTGCGGTTCGAGAACGAGGCGGCGCTCGCCGGGTATCTGCAAACAGTGGTGCGGAACAAGTTGGCCGATCTTTCTCGGCGTGATACCGCGCTGAGGCGGGGGGGCGGCGCGGTGCCGATTGCGATTGATGATGAGCGCGGGGTGCCCGCGGAAGTCATCCCGGCGGACCAGGCGGGGGCCAGCACGAACGCCGAAGCGGAGGAGTTGAAAGACCGTCTCCTGGCGTCGATTACTCCCGAAGAACACCGATTAATCGACCTTCGGCGGCGCGGGCTGGAATGGGAGCAGGTCGCCGAGATGATGGGCGAGAGTTCGGCGGCGCTGCGCAAGCGGTGGAGCCGATTGCAGGAACGGATCGGCGAGAAGTTGGACGGGGAGTGACCAGGTGATTGTCGGGCCGATGAGGTCGATCCGATTGCCGTAGAGATCATGGACGACGGCTACCCGTCAACCATCAGGGGTGTCGAGGATGCGCCGGAGGCGCTCGGCGAGGATGGGTGGAAGGCGGCCGATCCAAGAGCGGTCAATCAATCCGACGCCGATGAGGTCTCGCAGGTGGGTGCGGTCCTTGTCGCGGTGCGCGGTGAGTTTGATGCGCACCAAGGCGTCGAGGTTGATGACACGGAACGCGCCGAGGTCCGTGGATTCTTCGACCGCGGGGTTTGCGGCGAGTTCGCCGGGCTTCACGATTTTTTCAGCGAAGACCAGATGGACCGCACTCCTTGGGCTTGCGGTTGGCGTGTCGAGGAACAAGTCGAGGCCGAGCGCCTTTCGATAGGTGAAGCCAGCGGATTCGAGGGCGGACTTTGCGGCGGCAAAGTCATCGCGGCGGATGAGAAGATCGACATCCTGAGTGTTGCGGACGGCGGCTTCGTCGATGGTGGCGACCCAGGCGGCGACGGCGCAATCTCCGGCTACGACGTAGTCGATTCCTGCCGTGTGGAGCGCGTTCGATGCGTTGAGCAGTCGTTGACGGGCCCGTTCCACGGCGTTCACCATCCGTTCAAGCACACTCTCGGCATCGTGGGCGGGCAAGGCCATGCGGGATGATAGCCGAGGCATGACTGAATGTTATGGACGATGCGTTCACATGGCGACGGCACGCATTTCGGCGCCGGCGTGCTAAGGGCCTGTGTGAGAAGAGCCGATTCCGCCGATGGGAAACCCTCACTTCGTTCGGGGCTCGTACCTGCGGCGAAGATCGTTGATACATGCCGCGAACGAAGTGAGCGGGCGAGCCATGCGCCTCACTTCGTTCGGGGCTCGTACCGGCGGGCTTCTCACACAGGCTCTAAGGCGCCGGCCGTCGGAAGGAGAGGCGCGGCTTGACGGCGATCGGTCGGCCGTCCACCTCCAGCACGGGATACGCCAAGTAGTTGATCGGGCCCGACACCGGTCCCGGGTCCACCACGAGGTCGCGTCCGCGGCTGAGTTCGACTCGATTGGCCGGGTGATGCCCGAAATAATACGTCGCGAGGCTCGAGTACTTGTCGGCCTCGCTGATGTCCACCGGCCACCATTGGCCCTCGGCAAAGAACTCGGCCCAGCAGTGGTAGCCGCCGATCCCGCCGTCGCTCCGCTCCGAAGGGATCGCGGCGCCGATTGCGAACCGCGCGGGGATGCCCGAGGCGCGGGCGAGCGCGATGAAGTACGAATGGAAGTCCGTGCAGTTGCCGGTCTTGGCATCGCAGGCGTACACGGCATCGCCGCGACCGAATCCGTCGCCGTGCTTCATGTACTTCATGCGGTCGATGGTGTGGTCGTAGAGGGCTCGGGCGCGGACGAGGTCGCCCTTCTTCCCTTCGAGCACCGACGACGCGATCGTCCGGAACTCATCGTTCGCGGGGACGAGCTGCTCGGGAGCGAGGAAAGCGCTCGCCTCCACGGTGTTGTCGGCGTGGACGGCTTTCTCCAGGCGACGGATATCAGATCGGATCATCACCTGTTTGCCGCTGTCCTCCGCGGTGAGGGTCAGGAACAGCACCTGATTGCCGTAGCGTTCGTCGGCGAGAATCCTTTGCGTCCCCGGCACCCGGACCTCGCGGACCTCGACCGTCTGGAACTTATCGCTGGAGGGGAGCGGGATCCACATCCGCGCGTCGCCGGTGAGCCGCGGCAGGGTCGCTTCGTAGATGAACTCGAACCGGTCGCTGCCCTCGATGACGCCGAGGAGGGCGGGGGTGGCGTCTTGCAGCGGCGCGCGATCCCACGCGCCGTCGGCATCCTGCTCCCAGAGGTAGTGGGGCTGCCCATTGGTCTTGTGGACGATGGTTTCCGTGACGGTCATCGCGCCGGGATCGCCGGCGAGAAAAAAGTCAACGTCGAACACATCACCCTCGATACTCACGAGGTCCACGCAGGCGAAATGCTGACCGGGGCCGAGGTTTGCCAGGTACTCGGTGTGGACTCGGACGAGGCGGAGGCGCAGCGTCGTCTCGCCGAACGGGAGGTCGAAGAAGCCTCCGCCGAGGCGCGTTTGCTCCTCGATGTAGGCTTCGATGCCCGCCTGGATTTCGGCGGTGACGACGTTTGCCGCGGGCTTGGCCTCGTGCGAGGCCTCGGGCTGCGCGGGTGTCGGCGCCGAGATCGCGGCGGCGGCCATCGCGAACGCGGCGAGCGCCGACCATCTGTTTCGGTTGCTGACGGGTTGAATCATGGGAGATCGGCCAATCTGGAGCGGATCGACAGCCGCTCCGTTGCTCATCGGGGTCAGGGAAAGCCGCGCTCGTTACGCCGCGCTGATTACTTGGGGTGCTCGCTCTTCGGATGTTCGGCTTTGGGAGTCTCGCCCTTGGGATGTTCACCCTTGGGATGTTCGGCCTTCGCCTCCGCTGCCGGGCGGCTCTCGGCGGCTTTGGCCCCCTTGCTCTTGCAACCCGTGCCGAGGATCAAGAGTCCCGCGACGAGAGTTGAGAAGAATGCGTGTGGTCTGCTTCATAATGCTTGGCTCCTTTGTTTCGCTCGATCGAATCCGTTTCCGATAATCAGGCGACCCGAAGCGACGCGGCCCGCTTCCGATCCGCCGGGAAAGCATACCTTGCCTCCCGAGGGGTCGGCACCGAAGAACAACTATTGGAAGTTGCGGTCTATTCCGCCGGGACGGTGGCTCGGGCGGCGAACATCGCGGCCTTCCGGCGGGCGTGTGCCTCCGGTCAATCCTTTCGATGCGCGGCGATGGTTGGTTTTTGGGCCGACAATGGGATGCGCTGCTTGAAAACCCATGCATGGGCGAAGGTGCGGCCGCCCCCGGAACGTGATGAGCCGGGCTTCGACGCGGCTGCGGCGTGTGTCGGTGCTCCGGGGGCCGCCGACGACTCGGGCGATGCTTGGCGTGCATCAGCGACGTCGCGTGAGTACGCAGATTCCGAACGCGCCGGCCGGCCGGTCAGAGACTGGGACGGGCCCTCTCGCGATGGTGGTCCGTCTATAGATGGATGCGCGGACGGGTTTGTGCGCGCGTTCGTGGATGATGCGGTAGTCAAAGATTTGCGCAAGTGGTGGCGGGGCTGGGATTACAAATATCTATGGGATGGGGTGAGAATTCGGGCGGGGTGGGGCGCGGGTGTGCGCACAAAGGTGGACATGCTTGCTCAAAGCGGTGGACACGCCACCTGGAGAGAGCACGCAGGCCATGCGCCGAGACCCCTTGGACGGCCGCCACCGACTCGCCGCGGCGAGTCGGTGGCACGGGAGTTGGGAATCGGGGCCACCTGCCGTGAAGCCGAGGATGTTGACGTAGAAGGCGATGGCTTCGTCGTAGTCACGGACGAGGAAAGTGATGAGGGCGAGGCGCTGGGGCATGGGGGGAGGCGAACTGTGCGAAGTCACTGATACCAACCACATTTGATTCTCGCGCGTCCGATCCGAGCCTTCGCTCGCGGACTCCCTCAGACTCGGCTTCTCAAACGCGCGGGATTCAGGTGGGATTGGTATGAGGCTCAGGTGGAATCAGCAGCCGGAGTTGCTCGATCAGGACCGGGACATGCACGGTCGCCACCTTCCAGATCAGGTCGTCGTCGAGTTCGCCGTATTCGTGAACGATGCGGTGGCGCTGCGCCTGGATCGCTGGCCAAGGGATCTGGGGATGCGCCTACTTCGTCTGCTTCGTCACTTGCCGTGCCGCTTCGCCGATGATTTCGACCTGTCGTTCCACAGCGGACCGGAACATCAAGTTCTTGGCATACTCATCACGAGTTCGACCCGCGACAAATGACGCAACAGCCTCGGCGGCTTGGAGCATGTCTTCGAGGTACGCCGGGTCGCGAACCGGATCGGGCTTACGCGGCATAGAACACCTTGTGGCTCGACATGATCGCGTGCCGACGGAACCGATTACGGATGCGGCACTTCTCTACGACGTCCACCTCGCGTCCGAAGATACCCTTCAACTCGTCGAAAATCTCCGGCGTGTTCTCGAAGGTAAAGCCGTGGCCGGGCAGGAACTCGAGCATGATGTCCACGTCGCTGTCCGGGCGGAAGTCATCGCGGAGGACTGAGCCGAAGAGTGAGAACTCCTTGACGCCGAAGCGGCGGCAGAAGGATGCGACCTCCTCACGCAGGCATGGAGGCAGATTGGATATGGAACCATTCATTGCTTTTTCCGAGTCAGCCGGTCTTCGTGTGGGACGCTGCTTTGGAGGTACTCAAGTTGTCTGAGAGACACATTGTATTCCCCGTTCTTATTCATCGGCTTTTTCGTGTCGAGCAAGCTCAACAGAGAGTTGCCCGGGCCGTTGAAGACTTCGCCGAAGCCTCCGATTCGATCGATCTTCAGGACCAAGAGCAATCCCATCAGTGACTCTCGCTTGACGTTGATTCCGTCCCCCTGAGTGGCCTTGATCTGAACAGGTCTACCGTCGTCGGCGAGCGCATCATGGCCCTTGGTCGATGGCGGGCACAACTTCAAGCCATAATGGTGAGCTGCGATGCACTCGCCAATGCTCCCTACCAAGTGGCCGTCTGGAGTGAACGGGCGGCCTGGAAACATCTGCTCGAACTCCGCAACAAGTTCGTACAACCTTCGCACCAGTGCTGGGAATCTCTCGGTGTCCATGGTTGTAATCGGTGCCATCGCTAGCACGTTTCTACGCCCTTTTCCCCAGCACCTTCGCGATGTCGAAGTCGATGAAGTCCGCGTGGTGGAAGATTCGGCTCTTGATAGCCCTTGCTTCTACGCCGCCGCCACGGGCAGGTTGTCCACGATGACACTTGGCAGGCCGCCTTGGCCGAGCAGTTTGCGCGCGTCAAGCACCTCGATCCCCACGAGCATCTCGCCCGGGCCTAGGTTCAGGCTTACTTCATCGGACAGGCGAAGGGTTCTGCACTGGTGATCGCCTTCGACCAGCCGGATGTAGAGAGCGTCAACTTCCTTGTCGTACGAGATTCGCATCATCGGCTCCCATCAGAAAAAGAACGTGAAGACCGTGACAACCACCAGTTCGGTCGGTTCCTCGGCGACGATCGGTACGACCTGCTTGATGGCGTAGGTCCGCCCCCGCCACGCAGCGTTGAACGGCAGATTGTAGGCGTACCGCCACCGTCCTTGCCGAACCGGTTGCTTCTCGCCATAGCGGACGGCGGCTTCGATTTCGGAAGCGTCGGTGCCGCGTTCGCGGCACTGCTCCAAGGCGTGCCGAGTAAGCCGAACGGGTTTCGAATCGGCAGGCTGCACAACGGCTCCCCTAGGTCCTCTTGCCCAGCACTTTTGCGATGTCGAAGTCGATGAAGTCCGCGTGGTGGAAGATCCAACTCTCGATGGTGCGTTCGACCTTGTCGCCTTCGTGTGAGTGGGTTGCGACGATGTGCATGACCTCGGGCGGCAGGCCGTGCTTGAAGCAGAGGGCGACGCCTGAGAAGGGGTGGCGGAGCATGTCGCCGTAGTGGCCCTTGATGACCTCACCCTTTGCGTTCTTGTCGAACTCGAGCATCTTGCCGACGTCGGCGAGGAGCGAGCCGGCGATGAGGTGGTCGAGGTTGACCGGGATGCGCTCGCCGAAGACTTCCTTCAACACTCCGGCGATGGCGATGCACTGCTTGCAGCAGGAGTTGAGGTGCTCGACGAAGCGGAGGTCGATCTTGCCCGCGAGGAGCGTGAAGGGGATGGCGCGGATCTGGTCGAAGGTCCAGCCTTTCCCGCCGCAGCCGGTGGTGAGGGCCTCGTTCCACACGGCGGCGACGCGGTCGCGCAGCGAGGCGTCGCGGATGTCCATGAGGTTGGAGAAGAGTTGGGCGATGTCGGCGGTTGTGTGAGGCATGGGGTTTCCCTTTTTCACCGCGGAGGCGCGGAGGACGCGGAGGGAGACAGAATACTGGGTTCAAGGCGGGGGGAACCGCGACGGCCTTACGATCTGGGCATGAACGCAAGGGTCATCAAAGAGAGGCTGGCGAAAAGGCCGTTCGAGCCGTTCCGGATTCGGGCGAGCAATGGGAAGTCGTATCTCGTGAGCGCGCGGTTTCTGGTTGCGGCCATGAAGTCCGAGGTCTTCATCGCCGCGGCGAACTCGGATCGGTGGGCGCAGATTCCGTACCTTCATGTTGCGGGGATTGAGGGCGTCGGCAACGGCAAGCGTTGCGGCAAGCTTCGATGATTCTCACCTGTGTTACATAGCGAACGCTCGATCTCACCGCTTCAGGTACTGCTTCAGCGATGCGTTGACTGGCTTCAACTCGAAGCGTTCCGGGTCGAAGCCGTCCTTTCCGGCGGCATTGCTTGCGAACTCCTCGAGCCATTCCTTGCGTTCCTCGTGCTCGGGATGCTTGGGATCGGTCATGATCTCGCACAGGTCTGCCCAGCCCCAGATTCCGCCGCAGTCTTCCATCGGGCCGCTGCGCTCGCCTGCGATACAGGCGGCGATGGGCGTGCGTGTCGAGCGGGTGAACTTCATGGCGGCGGACTCCGTCAGCAGGAGTTCGGCGGCATCGGCCGTAAGAACCCGCTCGACGACGATCTGGTGCTCCCAGCCGTCGCCGAAGTCGTAGGTGTAGTGGAACTTTGACTTTGGCAACAGGCCGAGTTGATTCAGCGTCGCGAGTGTCGCGTCCTCGACGTCCGCTTCCATGAAATCATCGAATCCATCCGGGGGCGGCGCCTGGTAGCGTGTGCCCGCTCCCGGGCCGATGCGGAACTCGTGCAGATGGCAGTTGGCCCAGCCGAAGGCGATCTGGATCGACTCGTGAAGTTCGGTCAGCGAGGCGTCGTCGCGCAAGAGCAGCCGACGCCAGATGGCTGGCTTCGATCCGAGGAGAGTCACCTTCATTTGGAGAACGGCGTTCGCTTTCACCGGGGGCGCATAGGTCCAGACGCGCGCGGGCTTCGACCGCTTCTGCTTCGTCGTCTTCGTTTTCGACTTCTTCGCCACGACGGGCCTCCTCATCGTCCCCGGAAACAGCATAACCAGCGGTGCCGAACCCCTGATTCCACCCATCTCTTGCTCTGCATCCCTCCGTGCCGCTCCGTGTGCTCCGTGGTGGATCATTCTCCGCTCGGCCCGTCGTACGCGTGGTTCACCGGGTCGATGCGGCGCATGGGCTTCTCGCGGGTCTGTTCTTCGACGACGTGGGCGACGAGGCCGGGGGTTCGGGCGATCATGAAGATGCCGTTGAAGGTGCGCGGGTCGAGGCCGAGGTCAGAGAGGATCGCGCCGATGGCTCCGTCGACGTTGATGGGGAGTGGTTTTCCGATCGCGGCGAAGGCGCGTTCGACGGCGCGGGCGGCGGCGATGTGGGAGGGAGGTTCAGGGTTCGGGGTTCGGGGTTCGGGGTTCAGGCCTGCGTCTTTTGCGAGTTCGAAGAGGCGTTTGGTGCGGGGGTCTTTGGTGTGGATGCGGTGGCCGAATCCGCTGATGCGTGCGCCGGATGTCTTTATCTGTGCGACAGCTTCGGCGGCGATCTGGTCGAGGATTCCACCCGTCGCTTGCGCTCGGGGCTCTGCTTTGATTCGCTCTCGCGCTTGGTCCAGCAATCCAGAGAGGAATCGGGCACAGTCTTCGATCGCTCCGCCGTGGTGCTTGTTGATCGACATGATGCCCGCGGCGACGGATTGCGAAAGCGAAGCGCCGGTGCTGGCGACGGTGCGGGCCGCGAGGCAACTGGGCGGCGTGGCGCCGTGGTCGATGCTGGCGACGAGGACGGCGTCCATGAGGCGGCCGACGCTTTCGCTCGGGAGTTTGCCGGTGAGGATGAGATAGACGGCCGCGCCGAAGGAGACCTTGCCCATGAGGTCCGCGATGTCGTGGCCTCGGACGGCGACCTTGTTGGGCTCGATCTTCGTGATCGCGGTGGTCCAGACGGCGTTCTTTTCCTGATCGGTCATGAGTGCCTTGCTTTCTCTTTGCTTTAGGACGCTGACGACCGCTGCGGGGAGTTCGCCGAAGGAATCGACGACGGTTGCGCCGGCGGCGGTGAGGGCGGCGACTTTGCCGGCGTGCGTTCCTGAGTTGCCCTCGATGATGGCGCCGGCGTGGCTGAAGCGAGTGCCGGCTTTTGCGGCCTTGCCGCCGATGTAGGCGATGACGGGCTTGGTGACGCGGCGTGACTGCATGAGGGCGGCAAGGTCTTCTTCCTGTGTGCCGCCGATCTCGCCGAAGATGACGATGGCTTCGGACTTTGGATCTTCTTGGAACTTCAGCGCCACGTCCGGGATGCGCAGGCCGAGGACGGCGTCGCCGCCGACGTGGACGATGGTGCTGATGCGTACGCCGGCCTGGCCGAGGTAGTAGCCCGTGCTGGAGGACATGCCGCCGGAGCGTGAGATGATGCCGACGCCCCGTCCGGCGGGGCCCGGCAGCGGCGGCTTGAACCATTGGCGTGCGGATTCGGCGCGGCCACCGATCATGCCGACGACGGCTTGGCCTGGGGCGATCATGCCGAGGGTGTTCGGGCCGAGGAACTCCGCGCCGTGCTCTTTCGCGGCGGCGGCGATCTCCATCGCGTCCCAGACGGGGACGCGATCGGCGACGAGGACGACGAGTTTCACGCTGGCACGGATCGCATCGAGCGCGGCGTCCTTGATGGCGGCGGCGGGGACGAAGAGGACGGAGACGTCGATCTGACCCAGCGAGGCGGCCGCTTCGGCGCAGGAGTTGAAGACGGGCAGGCCGAAGACTTCCGTGCCGCCCTTGCCGGGGGTGACGCCGCCGATGACCTGCGTGCCGTAGTCGAGCATGAGGCGCGTGCGAGCCTGACCCTCGCGGCCGGTGATGCCTTGGACGATGACGCGGTGGGATTCGGAGAGGAGGATGGACATGGGGAACAGCTCACAGTTCACATTGGCACAGGTCACATTGGCACAGTTCACATGGGCACAGTTCACATTTTGGGTCGGGCATTTGAGCGATCCAAGGATCGACGGGTCCGGATGACCATTGAGCCAAAGATGGGCTTGAGTTCTGTCGCCTCCGCGAGAAGCGGTTCGAGTCGTCCGGGCTTGACCCAGCCTCGTCGGCCGATCAGCCGCAGCCAGTAACGGCACTCGCTCAGTTCCTTGATGACCGTGCCCAGGCATTTGGCGAAGTCTTTGGCGCTCATGGCCTCGTCGGCCTCGAAGGCGTTCGCGCCGGGGGACGTGCCGGCTCCAACAAGTTGATCGATCACTCGGGCGAAGCGCTTCTGCTTCTGGAGTTCTTCGGCGACGGCAAGCACTCGGTCGCTGAATGTCTCAACTCGTTCAAGTGTCTGCTCGCGCAATCGTCCCATGCTGATCTCCTCGCGGCTTTGATGTGAGATGTGAACTGTGATCGTGTGGATCGAGCCCCGGAATATCCAGCACGACAAACACGCCCTCCACCCCCGCGTTCCGGCACTCCACCTCGCACATGATGAGTTCGCTGTCCTTGGTCGCCAGTTCCTCGGTGGTGACGGCGAGCGCGGGTTTGCCGGCGAGGTCGCGGAGCAAACCGGAGGAGCGTGAGGTGATCGCGGCGCTGTTCTTGTTCCACGATGCGGTGTCGATCCAGAGTGTGCCGCCTTTGATTGGGAACGATGCGGCGGCGGGGGTGCCGACGAAAGGTGGCTTGCGCGGTGGGCGCGGGGTCCAGGTGTGACCCGCTCCCTTACGGTCGGGGTTCGTAGGAGCGGCGACCAAATCGGCGAAGCGTTGCGCGATCTTTGCGGGTGGGTCGTTTTTTTTATATCCCTCGATCGGCGCTCGGAGTGATCTCGCGGTTTCGTGGAGGATTTCGACAGCGCGGTCCTCGGTGTTGCCGCCGAGGCGGATGACGGCGGGGATGTCGAGGTCGAGTTCCCAGAAGGCCTTTGCGAGGCCGTAGGCGGACCAGAACTGTTCCTGGCTTGCGACTCCCGAGCCTGAGCCGAAGTAGCCGCGGAGGCCGGGCTGCATCAGGATGATGCGCGCGGCGCGGTAGACCTTGGCGGCGGAGGGATTGCCCGAGGTGTCGGTGAAGTTGGCGATGGTGAAGCCTTCGTTGGTGATGGCGTCCATCGACATCATGGAGCCGCCGCCGCCCGCGCCGTGGAAGCCGACGAGGCCTTTGGAGGCTGGGGCGGGTTGGGTGTTCATCTGTGCGAAGAAGAAGGTGCCGCGGTGGTCGTCTTGCTCGACGCGGTAGGCGTTTTTTTCGAGTTCGGTGGGGGGGTGGTCGAGTTCGCGGGCGATGTCGATGCCGAGGTCTGGGTGGCGAAACACGGCGGCGTCGTCGATGGTCATTCGGCAATCGAGGGCGACGACTCGGCCGTCGGTTGTGGTGACGAGCGGGTTGATTTCGAGCGAACGCGCTTCATTGGCCTTGGCGACGGCGAAGAGGGAGCGCACGGCGGCGGCGAGCGCCGCTTTGGTGGCGGCGTCCGGCCCGGTGGCGTCGAGCGCGCTGTCGAGCGCCCGATCGTCCGGGCCTGAATGCACGGAACACGCGATCCGTTTCACTTCCGCGGCGCGTTCCTCGACGCCCGATCCGCCGGCGGCGGCGAGCAGGAGCACCGGGGCCCGCTCGCGGTCGTCGATCGAGTACGAGACAAAGAACTCGCGGGCGATGGGGAGGCGTTGCTCGACGAGGACTTCGGAGACCGGGAAGTTGCCGACGGTCATGGCGAGCATCCGTCGGGCGTGGTCGCGCGCTTCCTCGGGGGTCTTGGCGGTTGCGACGCCACCGATGGCGGCGCGGCCGGTGGTCCAGGCCTGGATTTTGACGACGCATGGGCAGCCGACGGCTTTGGCGGCGTCGAAGGCGGCGTCGGGGGTTGTTGCGACGCGGCCCGTCGGTGTTGCGATTCCGGCGCGACGGAGGATCGCTTTGCCCTGGTATTCGTGGAGTCTTGCCATGCGTTGTTTTCGCTTCCTCGATGATGCGGAGGCCCGCGCGGGCGCGACGGGCTATGGGGATAACCTGCCGCCAGACTTGATCGTAACGAGCGTGTGTTGATCGGCGTGCCTTGGTAGGATGTTCGGGATGCCGGTGACGCAAACAGCACGGACGCTGACGGGCGCTTTTGCAGACTGCTTTGACCGGGGGGTGCGCCAACGAGGTGAGAGTTACCTGGGGCAGGGCCGCGTCAAGCACCTGACCATCGAGGCCGACCAGATCGGCGCGGATGTCCAGGGCACCCAGGTTTACGACGTGTTCCTCGACATCGAGAAGAAGCGCGGCGAATGGCGCGTGTGCCCGGACTGCATGTGCGAGTACGCCTGCGACAACGACAGTTTGTGCAAGCACGTCTGGGCGTTGATGCTCGCGGCGGAGCGGGAGGGGCTGGGGGCGCTCGGCGCGGCGCCGGATCGGCTCCGGCTTGTCTCGATGGACGGCGAGGAACTGGGCGGGAGTGACGCCGGCCGAAGAGAACCTCCCGCGGGCCTGCTTGCGGCATTCTCCGCGTTCAAGTCATTGGCTCCGCGCAAGTCGAAAGCCAAGGGCGCGAAGGTGCCGAAGCCGAAGCCGCCCGAATGGCAGCGCGTACTCGATCGAACGCCCGCGCTTCACAACGGGTATCGGCCGGCCGCCGCAGCGCCGATCGGCGCGGTGACGTATGTCCTGAGCGTCGCCGAGACGCTCCGGCGCGACAGCGCGACGCTCATCCTGATGCACGAGCCGGCGGCGGGCAAGAAACTCAGGCGGCTGGCGATTCAGCCCGGACAGGTGCGGCAACTTGTCGATGCGGGCGATCGGGTGATCTGCGCGATGCTCATCGGCTCGGCGAAACCCGGCAATCAGTACGGGTATTCGACGTACAGCGAGCACTCAAGCCAGGGCACCGCAGTGTGGCGGGTGGATTCGAGGTTGCTCCCGGTGATGATCCCTTTGCTCGCTCAGACGGGGCGATTTCATTGGCAACTGGAAGAGCACGCCGAAAGCCAGCCCATTCAGATGGACGAAGGAAAGCCGTGGGAGTTTGCGCTGGCCTGCACCATCGACGCGAAGAATGGCGGTTCGAAGAATGGCGGCCCGAAGAATGGCAAGAGCGTTGTTCGTCCGACGCTTCGTCGGGGCGCGGAACGGGTTTCGCCGGACGACGTGGACCTGGTCATGGAGGGCAAGCCCGGCCTCGTTCTGCGCGGGGGCGTGCTGTCGTTTGTCGTGACTCACGATTGCACGAAGTGGCTGCGATCCATCCAGGAGGCGGGGCCGATCGAGGTCCAACGCGCGGACGCTGCTCGGTTCCTCGGCGAACTCGGGCGTCGCGGGCTGCACGTCCCGGTTGAGTGGCCCGAAGGATGGGGCATGCAGGAGATTTCCGGCGTCGAGCCTCGGCCGGAACTCACGTTGAAGCCGAGCGCCCGGGGCGAGTTGTCCGGGCTTGTGGACGCGGCGATCGCGTTCCGGTACGACGAGTCGAGCGTCAAGGAGAGCAGCGCCGATCTTTACGCGACTTCGGGAGATGCTGGGGTTCTCGGCGCGCTTTACCGACGCGACGCCGAGCGCGAGCAGTCGCACGTCCGCCGGTTCCTTGAACTCGGAGCCAAGCGAGACGGCTACTACTCGACGCTCACGGTGGCGGCGAAGAAAGTTCCCAAGTTGGTCGCGGCGCTGCTGAGCGAGGGGTGGGAAGTTCGCGGGCAGCAGTCGCTGTACCGCAGGCCGGGCGAGGTCACGATCAGCGTGTCGTCGGGCATCGACTGGTTCAATCTATCGGGTCACGTCGAGTTCGGCGGGGTCGATTCGTCGATCGCCGACGTGCTGAGCGCGTTGAAGAAGGGCGAGTCGTTTGTCACGCTGGGCGACGGGTCGCTGGGGTTGCTGCCGGAGGCGTGGCTCGCGCGGCACGGCCGATGGCTGAACCTCGGTCGTGTCGAGGGCGACGGCGTTCGCTTTTCCAAGACTCAGTTGTCGCTGATCGATGCGATGCTCGCGGAGATGCCGGGGGCGACGTGCGATGCGCAGGTTTCGGGGGCGCGCAAGCGGCTGGCGGCGTTCGAGGGGGTGAAAGAACGGACGGAGCCGTCCGCGTTTACGGGCACCCTGCGTCCGTACCAGCGCGAGGGGTTGGGCTGGCTCGAGTTTCTTTCGGACTTTGGTTTCGGCGGCTGCCTCGCGGACGACATGGGGCTGGGGAAGACGGTGCAGTTGCTGGCGCACCTGGCGGATCGGCGTGCGCGGGGGCTGGACCGAGGGCCTTGGCTCATCGTCGCGCCGCGTTCGGTGATTTTTAACTGGAGCCGCGAGGCGGCGCGGTTCACGCCTCAGTTCCGCGTCGTGGATTACACGGGCAAGGAGCGGCGTGACCGATCCGCGGACTTCTTGGACGGCGACATCGTCCTGACGACCTACGGGACGCTGCGGCTGGATATCGAGGCGCTGCGAAAGATCGATTTCGCCGGGGTCGTGCTGGACGAGGCGCAGGCGATCAAGAACGCCGCTTCGCTGTCGGCCAAGGCGGCACGGCTGCTCCGCGCGCCGCGCCGGCTGGCGCTCACGGGCACGCCGATCGAGAACCGGCTCGAAGACCTCTGGTCGATCTTCGAGTTTCTGAACCCCGGGATGCTCGGGTCGGTGGGGTCGTTCGCGCAGGCCGCCAAAGCGGGTTCGGACGGCGGGGAAGACGCGATGCCGGTGCTTCGGCGGGCGATCCGACCGTTCATGCTGCGCCGGACCAAGGCGCGGGTCGCGCCCGAGCTCCCCGAGCGCAGCGAACAAACCATCCACTGTGTTCTCGAAGGGAAGCAGCGGGTGCTGTACGACTCTTTGCTGAAGCACTACCGCGAATCGCTGCTGGGGCGCATCGAGACGAGCGGCATGGGCAAGAGCCGCATCCATGTGCTGGAGGCGTTGCTGCGGCTGCGTCAGGCGGCGTGCCACCCGGCGCTGATCGAAAAGAAGCACAAGTCTTCGGAGTCCGCGAAGGTGCGGACACTCGTCGAGATGCTCGAGGAGACGGCGTCGGAAGGGCACAAGGCGCTCGTGTTCTCGCAGTTCACCTCGCTGCTGGCGCATGTGCGCACGGTGCTCGACGAGCGGGGCATCACGATGGAGTCGCTCGACGGCGGGACCAGCGCGAAGGACCGCGCGTCGGCGGTCGACCGTTTCCAGAGTGATCCCTCGCGGCGGGTGTTCCTCATCAGCCTCAAGGCGGGCGGCGTCGGATTGAACCTGACCGCCGCGGACTATGTGTTCCTGCTGGACCCGTGGTGGAACCCGGCGGTCGAGGCCCAGGCGATCGACCGCACGCACCGGATCGGTCAGAGCAAGAAGGTGTTCGCGTACCGGCTGGTGGCGAAGGACACGATCGAGGAGCGCATCCTCGAACTGCAGCAGAAGAAGCGCGAACTCGCGGACGCGATCGTCGCGGAGCGCGAGGGGCCTCTGGCGGCGCTGACGCGGGATGAGTTGGCGTGGCTGCTGTCGTGATCGGGTGGCACGGGCTTTCCAGCCCGTGTGGCTTGGCTGACACGCCCGAAGACACGGTCGCCGCGGCGACCGTGCCACATCAAACGCCCCACGCCCTGGTCTCCGCGGCGACTCTTCGAGAAAGGGCGTGCCACGGGCGTGCCACGCCTAAACTGATGCCGACTTCTCCATGACCGACGCATTCACCACGCACACGACCACGCGCCTGCTCGACTCGCTGAAGGAGTCGATCGCGGGCGATACCTGGCAGGTGTTCGACGGCCGGTATCGCCCGATCCTGATGGGGATCGGCCGGGCGGCGGGGCTGACGGACTCCGAGGCGGAGGATGCGTCGCAGCAGGCGCTGGCGGAGTTTGCGCGCGACCTTCGCGCGGGAAAGTACGAGCGCGGCAAGGGGCGGCTGCGGTCGTGGCTCATGGGGATCGCGCGGCATCGGATCATCGACGTGCTCCGCGCCCGCAAGGGGCATCGCGGCGACTCCGCGCTCAGCGACGCGCCCGACGACGCGACGATGACGAACGCCTGGGAGACGGAGCAGCGCCGGCTGATCCTGGATGAGGCGCTGGTTCGATTGAAGAAGGAATCGAGAACGGCCGACCGGACGATGAAAGCGTTCGAGCTCGCGGCGATCCGGGGGATGCCCGCCGAGGCGGTCGCGGCGGAGTGCGGGATAACGGTGGACGATGTGTACGTCGCCAAGAACCGGGTGACGGCGCGGCTGCGGGCGATCGTCGAGCAGATCACCAGCGAGTATTCGGAGGATGCCTGATGCGCCGGGCGTGCCCCTCCGATCGGATACTCGAATCCATCATCACCGGGGAGGCGGTGAACGACGGCGATGCCCGTCACGTTGCGGAATGCGCCGAATGTCGGGCGAGGGTCGGCGATCTGAGACAGAACCTGGCGATGATCGGCGAACTGGCGGCGTCGTTCGGGCGCGCCAAGCCCCGCCCCGCCGCGAACGAGGTCCCCGGCTACGAGATCGTCGAAGAGATCAGCCGCGGCGGGCAGGGGGTCGTCTTCCGCGCGCTCCAGTTGAGCACGAAGCGGACGGTGGCGCTGAAGATGCTGCACGCGGGGGGCTGGGCCAGCCGGAAGCAGCGGGCGCGGTTCGAGCGCGAAGCGGAGATCGCGGCGTCGCTCCGGCATCCGAACATTGTGTCCGTTTACGATCGGCTGACGCTGCCCGACGGCCGGTATGTGTGCGCGATGGAGTTTGTCGAGGGGGTCCGGCTCGGGGATTGGCCGCCGGGGCACGGGCCCGCGATGTCGAAGGAGAATCTCCGCGAACGGCTGCGTTTCATGGCCAATCTGTGCGCCGCGGTGTTCTACGCCCACCAGAACGGCGTGATCCACCGCGATCTGAAGCCGTCGAACGTGCTGGTTGACAGCGACGGCCAGCCGCATGTGCTGGACTTCGGCGTGGCGCGCTGGACATCAGGCCATTCGGGGAGCGACATCACGCAGGCGGGCGAGTTCGCGGGGACGCTGGCGTACGCCTCGCCCGAGCAGGTGGGAGATGAGCCGGAGACGATCAACGTGCGCTCCGACCTGTATTCGCTGGGGGTGGTGATGCACGAACTGCTGACGGGGCGGATGCCCTACGCGGTCACGGGTTCGCTGGAGCAGATCATCCGGACGATCCGGTTCATGGAGCCCGAGGCCGCGGGGATCAACGGTGAGGTGGACACGATCATCCGCAAGGCGCTGGCGAAGGATCCCGCCCGCCGATACCAGACGGCGCTCGGGCTGCAACGCGACATCGAGCGGTACCTGGCGGGCGAGCCGATCGAGGCGAAGCGCGAGAGCACCTGGTACATGGTCAGCAAGACGGTCTCGCGGCACCGGGTGGCGGCCGGGACCATCGCGGGGATCGCGACGCTCATCGTGGGGTTCGCGGTGACGATGAGTTTCATGGCGTCGCGCCTCGCGGGCGAGCGGACGAGTCTCGCGGTGGCGCTGCGCGACAGCCAGATCGAGCGGGGGCGGGCGCTGCTGGAAGCGGGGGACACCAAGGCGGCGGAGCGGGTGCTGTGGCCGGCGCTCATCGACGAGGGGGTCCGGTCGATCCCGGATTGGAAGTTCGGCTTCGAGTGCCCGCCCGAGGCGGCGCGCCCCTACTGGGCGCTGTGGCAACTCTTCATCGAAGCGCCGTGCGTGGGACGCTTCGAGTTGGAGACTCCGGCGGCGCCGGCGATGGACGAGGAAGCGGGCGAGGTCGTGTGCGTGACCCGAACCGGGCTGATGCAACGGTGGTCGATGGAGGGGACGCCTTCTCCGGGGTGGGACGAGCCGCGCCGATTGTTCACGCCTGAGGATCCATCGGGAGTTGCCGCCGTCACGATTGCCAGCGGCGGAACTCGGGCGCTGGTGCAGCAGCCCTCGGGCGACCGCATGTACGATCTTCGGACCTTTCAAGTCCTGGCGTCTCGTCTACGTTCGAGCGGGGCATCGTGGGGCCCGGTGAACTACCAGACCAGCGCCGGCGGCGCGGTGATCGGATTCTTGAATCCGGATCGCACCCTTGAAGTGCTGGACGGCTCGACATTCCTCCCGATCGAGGGGTTCGAGCGTCAGACGGGCATCATCGGATGGGCCCTTTCCCAAAACGCCGAGCGGCTCGCCACGCTGGATGAGGGCGGGGTGCTCCTGGTCAAGGATATTCGGACGCGACGCGTCGTGTATTCATCGAGGATGGTGCTGCTTCCAAACCTCGACGAGTGGTGGAGAAGCGGTCTCGGGATGGCGCTCAGCCGCGACGCCTCCCAACTCCTCGTGAACTTCGGCGCGCACATCTTCCACGCGGACCTTGCGAGCGTCGAGGCTCCTCGAAAGATCGGCGATGCCGACTCGGGCGTGCGGCGGCTCGCCTTCATGCACGACGGGGAGCGCTTCGCGTACTCCACGATCGGCTTGAATATCTATGTGTGCTCGGTACACGATCTGACCCGGTCCTTCGTCCTGCCCGGATTTCTGCAGTTGGTGGGCACGTTGCTCGCCGGAGACCCCGAGGGACGGATCTTTGCGTGGAGCGCCAATGAAGGCGGGCGGTTATGGGAGGGCGCGCCCGGTCTCTGGGCGCGATCGCTGTCGGCGAACGTCTCGAGCGTTCACGGCCTCGCGACGCGGGCATCAACCGAGCGCTTTGCGACATGCGGCGGCGATGGGTGCGTCAGTGTCTGGAACCCGGGGTCGGCGCAACCGGAATGGTCCCTCCTTCTCTCCGATGCGACGACGTACGCGCGGGTGATCGGCGATGTCGACCTCTCTCCCGACGGCGCGAGCGTCGCGACGGCGGATTACAAGGGGCGGGTGCGCGTGACGCGCATCGGCGATTCGTCGCCCGGCGCGGTGCTGACGCAGTTCGAGAACCGGGTTCACGCGGTCCGTTTCAGCCCCGATGGAAGCGTCATCGCGTGCGGGGGTGTTGACAAGGTTGTTCGCCTCGTCGATATCGAATCCGGCACGGCTCGTGACCTCGAAGGGCACACGGGTCGAGTTGTCTGCCTCACATTCAGCCCCGACGGCCGATGGCTCGCCTCGACGAGCGACGACCAGTCGAGCATCGTGTGGAGGATGCCGGAGGGGACGCTGCATCGGCGGCTGGATGGGCATGGCGTCAAAGTCCGCGTCGCCGAGTTCACGTCGGACAGCACGTTGCTTCTTACGGCGGGCGACGACGCGCGGGTGAGCGTGTGGCGGCCGGAGAGCGGGGAACTGGTCAGGCGCTTCGACGCCGCGAAGGCGAGGGTGTACGGGCTTGCGATCCACCCGCTCGGCAATGTGGTGGCGACGGGCGACGCGGGCGGTGAGATCAACTTTTGGGACATGCGCACCGGGCACCTGCTCGCGGTCTTCGATTCGGGCATCCCGGAGGTCTTCACGGTGCGGTTCACGAGCGACGGCAAACACCTCATCGCGGCCGGAACCGTCGGCGGCCTGCGGGTCTTCGATTGCTCGTACTACCAGCCGCACCTCGCGGCGAACCTGCGGTCGATCGTCACGAGCCCTACGCGCAAGCGAAGGAAGCCTGCCTCAATTCAAACGAAAGCGGGGCGGCGCCGATCGCGCCGCCCCGTCTTGTGATCCGCCATTCGGGATTCTTGCTCGAATCACGATCGGGTTTCGCGCGTCCGATCCGAGCCTTCGGTCGCGGGCTCCCGCCGCGGCGGGCAGGCTCCTCAGACTCGGCTTCTCCGAAGCGCGAGCAAGAACGGCGCACCGACGCGCTCTTCAATCGCTACGCGAGTCGGCGGCGGCGCAGGCCGCACAGAGCGCCAAGCGCGATGAGGGCGGCCGCGCCCGGCGTGGGAACGTAGGCGAGGCCCGTCACGTTTGAGAGGCCGGCGACGGATTCGATGAACTGCCACGAAGGCGTGGACGACAGGTAGCCGCCGATCGAATACATATTGCCGTTGATGGTGAGGAGGTAGGGAGTATTGGTGGTGGGGTCGAAGTCCAGGCCGATGGCGGGGCCGACGCCGAGGCCGAGCGAGGCGCGGCCGAGCAACTGGGCGGAGTTGGGGTTGGACATGACGTCGAAGCGGAGGACTTCGGCGACGCCGCCGGAGTTGCCGTGGGTGTCCACGATGATGCAGTTGCCCGCGTTGTCGAAGGCGATCCCCGAGGGATCGTCGGCGGTGAAATTTCCGATAAGAGTTGATGACTGAAGGGAGAGGTCGATGCGCCAGATATCCTTCGTGCTGGTGAACGGGGTGTTCCCGATGGCGTACATGTAGCCGTTGGCGGGGTTGTAGCCGAGGTCGCCCTCGGCGGAGGAGCCGGTGGCGCCCGGGACGTGGACGCTGATGCTGGCCTGGCCGGGGCCGTTGCCGTTGGGCGTCATGGTGTAGAGGGTGTTGGTGTTGAACGTGGTCAGCACATAGGTGACTCCGCCGACCTGCTCGACTCCCGCCACGCCGGCCAGCGCGATCGGGATCGGAAGGTTCTGGATGTTGCTGACGACGCCGCTGCCCTGGGCGTAGTCGTAGACGCGTCGCCAACTGTTGGTGTGCTCCGAGACCAGCCAGCCCCGCGCCGAGGCCTCGGGCGCGGACGCGCCCAGCGCGCCAAGCCCCGCGAGTACAAAGGCGTGAAGTGCGAGGCGTCCATTCTGATTCGTGCGATGCTTCATGATGAATCTACCTTTCGATGCGCGGAACCACACCGCCCGACCGGCGACAATGCCGGTCTTGTGTTCGCCGACCCGGTTCCGTTGTAAGGTCGGTTGCTCGTTATGCAGCGGTCATCAAGAGTGCGGCGCGCACGGGAGCGTCTTGCAGTTGCGATGAGAATGGCGGTGATTCTGTGCGCGTCCCCCGAACAGCCGAAGGCGGGCGCTGGCGGCTCGGGATGATGCATGGGGTGCGATGACTTTTGACGAGCGGCGTACTATTCTTGTGTTGAAGAGAGGAGAGCATTGCCATGCTTGATCGGCGAAGATTTCTTGGGACTGGGCTTGCGGCGTTGGCGGCGGGGATGATTGGGCCGATGGGATCGCGGCGCGCGGCCGGGCAGGTGGTGGCGCGGGGCGCGGCGGCTGGGGCGGCGCGGCCGATCCTTGGGTTGAATGGCTTTGTTTCCGGGGCGACGAAAGTGATCGGCGGGTATCCGTTCTCGGCGCGGTTCGATGGCGATTGGCCGGAGATTGTGTCGCATCCGCCGCTGGAACCTCAGGCCGAGCCGGTGGGGCCGGAAGAAACAGCGGAGGTCGTGGTCGTCGGGGGTGGGCTTTCGGGGTTGGCGTGCGCGTTCCTGTTGCGCGAGCATCATCCGGTGGTGCTGGAAAGGCTTGCGCGATTCGGCGGGGCTTCGCAAGGGGAGCGGTGGCGCGGGACGGGGTATTCGCTCGGTGGGGCGTATTTCATCGCGCCGGATAAGGGTTCGTTCCTCGAAGCGTTGTATCTGGAGTTGGGGCTGGACAAGATCGTGCGCATCGATCAGGGGGCGAATCCGGCGGAACTGAACGCGGAGTTCATCGATGATTTCTGGTCGTGGGCCGGGGTGCCGGAGGAGGATCGGCCCGCGTTCGAGGCGTACCGGGCGCTGGTTGAGTATTACGTCGCGAACTATCCGGAGATCCCGCTGCCCGAGGGGAAGGACAACGAGTGGGTCCTCGCGCTCGACCGTCTTTCGCTGAAGGAACATGTCGAAACGGCGATCGGCGGGGCGGCGCCCGACCTGCTTGCGGCGGCGATCCAGTCGTATTGCTATTCGTCGTTCGGCGCGGGATGGGAAGAGATTTCCGCCGCGTCTGGTTGGAACTTCATCGCGGCGGAAGAGTACGGGCGGTGGGTGCTGCCGGGCGGGAACTCGACGCTGGTCGATCGGCTGTGGGAGCGGCTGTCGGACGGCGCGGCGTCGCTGCGCGCGTCGTGCAATGTCGTGGATATCCGTTTGGATAAGGGGGACGGGCTGGTGACCTATGTCGATGCGGCCGGGGGGCATCGGACCATCCGGGCGCGGAAGGTGATCGTGGCGTGCCCGAAGTATGTGGCGAAGTTCATCGTGCGCGATCTTGAGATCGTTGATGAAAAAAAACTGGATGCGTTCCAGCGGGTGGAGTACCGGCCTTATGTGGTGGCGAATGTGCTGCTGAGCGCGGGGCTGGGGCGGGATTTTTACGATTTGTTCCTGCTGGGCGACGGGGTGTACCCGACGAACACGGGGGACGCGGAGAAGTTTTCGCGGCCGACGGATGTGGTGGCGGGGCACTTTGCGCAGGCGGGTGTGGCGGGTCAGAGTGTGCTGACGTTGTACTGGCCGTTGCCCTGGGACACCGCGCGGTTCACGCTTACGCCTTTGGTCTCGCCGCTTGAAACGTACGCGGCAAGGCTTGCGCCGCGGCTGGATCAGATTCTGGCGCTGCTGAAGTTGCCGAAGCGTGCGGTGGAGCAGGTGAGGTTGGTGCGGTGGGGTCACGCGATGCCGGTTGCGCGGCCGGGGTTCATCGCCGACGGGCTGGCGGGGCTTGCTCGGCGGCCGATCGCGGAGACGATCTATTTTGTGGAGCAGGACAACTGGGCGCTGCCGGCGGTGGAGACATGCTTGCTCGAGGCGGAGGTCTTTGCGGGGGAGGTGGCGGCGGGGCTGCGGGCGGCGCGGCCCTGAGCAGCGCGGCGGACCGCGATGCTCAGGCGTCAACGGAAACGCGATTCAATCAATTTTGAGCGGTCGCCAGACTTCGACGATGAGGGTGTCGTCCTGCGCCGGGCCGAAGCGGTGCTCGTCGACGCCGCGCAGGACGGCGGAGGCGTAGCCGCCGGTTTCGTCGGGGTGGACGGAGGCGATGAGGCTTTCGAGGCCGCGCAGGCCGAGCATCCGGCCTTGGGCGTTGCGGGTTTCGATCGCGCCGTCGGTGTAGAGGAGGAGCATGTCGCCCGGGTGGAAGCGGGTGGCCTGTTCGTTGTGATGGAAGTCGTCGCCGCGACAAGCGCCGAGGACGAGCGTCGTGGAATCGAGTCGGTCGATCTTGCCGTCAACCGTGCGGAGGAATGCCGGCGGGTGCCCCGCGCTGGCCCATGCGAGCGAGCCGGTGTTGGGATCGAAGCGGAGGCAGACGGCGGTGGCATAGACGCTGTGGGTGGCGAGGGAGTGGTGGAGGTAGTCGTTGAGTCCGGTGAGGATTTCGCCGGGCGAGGCGTTCGAGTTTTCGCCGAAGCGTCGGGCGATCTCGCCGTAGAGGCGGTTGACGGTGAGGGCAGCGCCGATGCCGTGGCCGGTGACATCGACGATGGCCATGTGCATGATGGGGAGCGGCTTGCCTTCGAGTTGCGCCTGTTTGACGAAGAGGTAGTCGCCGCCGATCTGTCGCATGGGTTCGTAGCGGTACTCGAAGCGGACGGGGCCGGTGGTGATCGGTTGCGGGAAGAGCGATTCGTGGATTTGTCGTGCGCTGGCGAGTTCCTGCTTGATCTCGCCGTAGCGTCCCTTGAGCATGCGGATGTTGAATCGCTCGCGGAAGCGGGAGTTTCGCCAGACGCAGATGCCCATGCCGGGGACGGCGACCAGTGGAGACGTGAAGATGGCGATGGCAGCGCCGACCGGGAACAGGCGGATGTAATAGAGATTGAGCAGCGCGCTCAGTATGAGCAGCGGGATGATGGGGCGGATGGATTCGCGGGGCGTCCACGGGAGGAAGAGGCAGGCGAAGAGGTGCGAGAAGAAGATGGCGACGAGGCCGTTGTTCAGAATCACCGCCTGGGCGATCATCGTCTCGCGTTTCTTCGGATCGTTGAGCAGTTCCTCCGCGTCGTTGCCGTCGAGGTCAATTCTGATCGGACCGGTGCCGGTGCGGACCTTGATGTCGTTCGGTGTTTTGGTCTGGGGCGCGGGGTCGGCCAGGGGATTGGTCTGGCGTGATCGGCGGTCGGCTTCGATCTGCCGGTCGCGCGCCTCGATGGTGTCCTGGATCGTCTGATCGATCTGCGCGCGGACGACGAACGGGCTGGAGATGAGCGAGACGGAGCCGTTGATGACGATCAACCAGAAGACGACGGCGAGCGCCTGCGTTCGGGTGAGAAGGTGGCGGTAGCCGTGGATGTAGGCGCCGACGTAGAGGAGCGTGAGGGCGGCACCCAGCGCGAGCGGGAGCCAGGCGGCCAATCCGCGTCCGCCCGTGGAGCCGAGCATGATCGCGAGGAACTGAATGAACAGCACGGTGGTGCTGAGCGCGATGACAACGCCGCAATAGGAGAGGAAGCGTTTGCGGAGCCATCGCTCGCGTTCGGCCTCGTACTCGTGTCGGAACTCGGTGGTGAAGGTGGCGGAGGTCATGAGAGGGCTTGGGAGACAAGAGAGGCAAGAGTCAGCGGTTGGCACCGGGCTTCCAGAGGGTGTCGCCCTCGCCGCCGGCTTCGGGGCGGTTGGCGGCGCGGGCGAGAACGAAGAGCAGATCGCTCAGTCGGTTGAGGTAGATGAGCGAGAGCGGGCTGGTTTTCTTGGGCTCGGCGAGGTGGAGCGCGGCGACGGCGCGCTCGGCGCGGCGCGTGGTGGTGCGGGCGACGTGGAGGTGCGCGGCGAGCAGCGTGCCGCCGGGGAGGACGAAAGAGTCGAGCGCTTTGAGCGGCTCGTTGAATCGGTCGATCGCGTGTTCGAGGCGGTCGATCTGCTGCTGAGTGATTCGGAGGCGCGAGGCGGGGGTTTCATGCGGCTCGATGGGCACGCAGAGGTCCGCGCCGAGGTCGAAGAGGTCGTGCTGGATGCGGACGAGTTCCTGCGCGACGGTGCCGACGAGGGGGCAATCCGCCTCTTCGTCCGCCACGGCGGATCTTCGACTCGAAGACTCGTTCAGAGGCGGCCTCTGTTCAAGTTGGATCGAGGCGATGACGACGCCGAGGGTGGAGTTGGCTTCGTCGACATCGCCATAAGCTGCGACGCGAGGCGAGGCCTTGGAGACGGAGTGCCCGTCGCCGAGCATGGTCTGGCCGGCGTCGCCGACTTTGGTGTAAATTTTGGAGAGGCGGACCATGCGGGGATGGTAACGCGGGGTGGAGAAAGTGTGGAGGTGGGGAGGTGAACGGGTGAAGAGATGCATGGCGCTTGTTCCAGATGCTGGCGCATCTTCCGGCGCGCCGGGATCGAGCGCCCGTTTCGCGGGCTGGGAGTGTGTTGCCGTGATTGAATCATTGCCGGGTGCGCCGACGCAGCGCCCCCTCCACCCCGCCGCGGCGGATCTTCGACCTCGAAGACTCCCGCCGCGGCCGGCAATCTCGCACCTGTCGCCGCGGCGACCGGAGGGAGGAGGAAAGACACGCGTCGGCGCTTCCGGATGCATTCAGTTGGAGATTGACTTGCGGATCAGTGCCGCGAGGCGTTCGATCTCGTCCGCGTCGGCGCCCGCGCCGGAGATCGGAGGCGTGAGTACTTCGATTGCGCGAACAACTCTATCTCGGTCGATCACCACGAGAATCTGGTCCGCGTCGCTCGTGAAGCGGACGATCGTGCCGTCGGGATCGAAGCCCCGGTAAACCGGGAGCGGGTCGGCCTCCTGCTCCGCTCCGTCGGCGATCGCGCTCTCGTTGGGTTCGGCCGGTTCGAGGACCAGCGCGACGAAGAGGTTGAAGCCGGTGTGCTCGGCGGCGAGTCGTCGCGCGGCGTCGAACGCGGCGCGGGGCGACGTGCCGGGCTTCCAATGCCGCATCAGGACCACGGCGGCGGGGCCTTGCGGCTCTTCGAACGGGCGATCGTCGCCGCGCCAGATGTTGAAGCCGAGCGCGGGGAGAACGTCGCCGATCAACACTTTGGCGCGGCGCGGGACGAAGTCGGCGGGATCGCTCACGCGGTCGCGGCGCGACGTATCGATGCCGATCGGCCGCGCTTCGGCGGGCGCAAGCGGCTCGGTGGTCAGTTCAACCGTGGTCATCCCGCCGTCGAGTGTGGTGAGCATCCTGAGGATGCGGCCCGTCGCGGCGTCGGCTTTCAGCGAGACTTCCACGCGCTCCGACGATCCTTCGACCGAGATGATCGCGGGCCGGGTGGCATCATCGACGGATGCCTTGGACCATCGCACGCCGACGCAATACGCGGTCAGCGACGCCGCGGGATCGTCGGCGAACGCCAGCGCCAACTGCGGCAGCGGCAACGGCGGGAGCACGGCGTCGAGCGAGGCAAGCACGTCGCGTTGATCCACGGGGCGCTCGAAGTACGACTGCTCATCGAGCCGGCTCACGATGCGGAGCGACTTGGAATCCGACCACACGGTGAGGCTGCCGATGGTGAGTTGAACGACTCCCGGGGGCTCGATCTGGAGGAGGATCGGCTCGGCGCGCGTCTGGCCGTTTGAGGTGGCGCGCACTTCGATGCGCTCGGCGCTCGGCGCTCGGCGGTAGTGGGCCGCGAGGTCGTCGAAGGCGATCGCGGGGTCGAGCGGGATGACTTCCCCGAGTGCGGGGAGCGCGATAAAGCATGTGAGCAAGAGGAGTCTGAACATGCGAAGATGGTAGTGTCATGCGGTCGGAGGGTGGTGTCTCAGTTTGAAGTGGCACGGGCTTTCTCGGAGAGTCGCCGCGGAGACCAGCCCGTGTCGGCGCTCCCGATGGTCGCCGCGGCGACCGTGCCACGATCAAACTGAGACACTTTCCGGCCGCGGAAAGGGGCGCGGATGACGAGGAAGCAGGAACAACGCGGGCCGGAGCGCGATCGGGGACCGATTCCATTCGAGGAAGAGGCGGCGGCGGTTCCATCGGCGGTGAAGTCGCCCAAGATGGCGGCGGCCATCCCGGCTCTGAAGTGTCCCGAGTGTGGCTATTCCCTCGTCGGGATTCCCGGCGCGCGATGCCCCGAGTGCGGCGGCGACGTGGGCAAGGCATCCGTGGCGCGGGACCGATGGGCGCGCGCGAACGCCGAGCAGCGGGCCGAGTATTGGAGGTGGGTCCGCATCGTGTTCTTCGGTCTTGCGACGATGGCGGCGGCGGTGGCGTTCCGCGGATGGATCGACGGCGAAGTGGACCAGGTGCCGATGAGGATCGGGATCGCGCTCGTGAAGTACGCGGCGCTGGTGCCGCTGGGGTACGCGGCGTACGCGCTGCTGGCGATGGTGTGGCTCGGCACGGACGATCCGGCGGGGATCACCATCCTGCGCCTCGCGGCGGTCTACGCGCTCGCGGACGCGGTGACGTCGATCGTCACCATCGTCTTTATCCTGTTCCTGACCCACGCGCTGATCTTCGTGGCCTACGTCGGGCTGCTCATGAAGTTCCTGGAGTTGGACGCGGTGGAGGCGATGGTGCTGGCGCTCCTGACGGCGGCGATCAAGTTCATCGCGATTGTTTGGCTGCTGAGTTTGGTGGGGGTGATTTGAGGCGGGGATCAACGGTCGCTGCTCGTGAGCAAACAGGCCACACTTCGATCATGCATCCAGGCGGCCTCCCGCAACATCAGGACTCGATGCACAAACTTGCGCGGGCACCGGCGGCGTTCTTCGGCATTGTTCCCGGCGGCCGACTCGGTGTTACAGAGCGTCATGGGGTCGCGGAGCTTAAGGCCGCCGTTTCCGGGCTTGTGGTACTGATCGCGCCTGGTGCCGTGTTCATGTCAGGCGAATCCGTCGAGCCCTTGCTAGGATTCGATCACCTTACGGTGCATCGTGATTTGATGGTGCATCTCCGCGGCAAATCCGGCACACGCACTTTGGTCAAGTCATCGGTACATAACGGTGTGCTGACAGACTCAGCGGTTCATCTTGCGTCGTTTTCCGTCCCTCCCACTGCCACTGCTATCTCGAACTCTGGCAGGTTTCAGACAAAGTACCAGGGAGGCATCCCCGTACTTCCGTTTGCTCCAGATCCCAGATTTGTGGAAGCCGCAACACATTTGATTGTCGACCTGTGGGCATCGCAGCCATGGTTCGAGGCACCTGGATTTCTGCCGCCCTCGGATCCCTCCTTTCGCCCCGCGATCTCGCACTCGGGTGCCACAGCACTCGGTCCTATGACACCTGCTTGGGCTTTTCGCGAGGGAGTTCCGCCGCCGTGCGTGTTCCACTTACGGTTTTGGTATGTGGAGTATCCTGCGCTGAACGTGCAAGTCATCCGCGCCGCTGGTAGTTGCCTTCACATTGAGTCGAACACTTGCCAATAGTTCTTCCAGCCGCGCCTCAACAGCCGCTGGATTCCGCGCGCAGTGAACCATGTATTCTCCCCCGCGGCTCGGCTGCGGTGCCCTAATCCCCCTTCTGATCCCCGCGCGCGATGATCGACGAGAAGCAGTTCAGCCCGTCCGTCGCGGAGCGAACGAGTCGCCTCAATCATCCCCGAACACCCGCGGCAAATCGCGTGCGGCGTGAACCACGTCGATGATCTCAACTCCGTTCGGGGTCTGTCGATAGAAGGTTCGGTAGTGTCTCAGTTTGAAAGTGGCATGGTCACCGCGGCGACCGTGACGCGGGGGACACGGGCTAGAAAGCCCGCGCCATATTTCAAACTGAGACACTACCGAAAATTCGGCGATTCGGGAATCCACTGATTGTGATCGATCGGACGCCGCCGAGCCTTTTGGCTCGGAAGCGGCGCGGCGAGCCGATGTTCGGCCACCGAGCGAGATATCCAAACGCAGCCTCGGCTTCCTCCGCAAATCGGAGCGCCACTGATTCGCCCGCCTCGCCAAGGAGATAATCCGCAATGGAGTCAATCGACCGACGCGCCGTCCTTCAGGTGACACTTGATCTCGCGGCGCGGCGGCTCATCCCCCGGCCACACGGCGAGTCGATCATCGATCGGCAACCATCGTGAGCCAATTTCACGGGCAAGGAAGACCAGACGCGGCGAATCTCATCCGCGAACTCGAAGCGTCGATGACCAACGCGAGCGGGTTCATTGATCAAACGGGGAAGCGGGGATAGGATTAGCGGAATGGACCCCAAGCCGAGACCCAATGACGAAATATCGAGAACGATCTGGCGTTCGCTCTCCGTGGAGCGCCGTATCGAAATCATCGCGGAGTTGTCGGATCAGACAGTGCGGCTCTTTCGAGCCGGGCTTCGCAAGCGATTCAAGGACTTGGACGAGGAGGCGTTCCGCGGCGTTTTCCTGCAACGGCTTGCCCAATGTCACAACTCGAACTACTGAAAAAAGTGGTTGAAGTGCTGGACGCCGCCCGGATCGACTACATGGTGACGGGATCGTTCGCTTCTTCACTCCACGGCCGTCCGCGATCAACGCATGACATCGACCTCATCGTCGATCTGGGATGGACGGGCCTTCGAGCCATACTCGACGCCTTCCCCGCGCCCGACTTCTACATCAGCGAAGAGGCCGCCCGAGAAGCAATGGCGAACGGTGGGACATTTAATCTCCTGGACGCGCGAGAAGGTGGCAAGGTGGACTTCTGGTTGCTGACGGAACACCCCTTCGATACGGCGCGCTTCGAGCGTCGGCGTGAAGATCGCGCTTGGGGATTCCAGGTGTGGGTCTCGTCGCCGGAGGACACGATCCTCCAAAAACTCCGCTGGGCACGGATGATGGGTGGCAGCGAGAAACAGACCGACGATGCACGGCAAATCGCGCTGACGCAAGGAGCCGCGATCGAAGCCGAGTATGTGGACCGTTGGGCAACGCACCTTGGGGTCGTGGAAGCGTGGAACGGGATTCGACACGGGTAGAGCCGACGACCTGTGGCCCAAACGGTGTCATACGGAATCCAAGTAGTTCCTGCGCGGTGTTTGAGCCTCCTCCCCCGCTCCCAGCGGGGGAGGTGCAAGCTTGCCCGCCGTGGCGGGAGTCTTCGAGGGCGGAGGGGGCGTCGGTCGCCGTTCGCATCAACTGCGGCTTCGCGCGGTATCTAAATGGAATCCGTATCAGTCATCCGAGGTCCCGCAAAACCGCCCGCACCGGGCTCGCATCAAAACCCACCAACCGCAGCGGCAGCGCCACCAACTCGAACACCCCGTCCGGCACCGAATCCAAAACCAAACCCTCCAGGATCGACATCCCATGCCGAAGGAACGCCGCGTGCGCCGGCAGGTCTTTCGATTCGCACAGGTCCACGCTCGGCGTATCGATCCCGATCAAAAACACGCCGCGTCTCGCCAGCGCGTCCACCAACTCCGGCTCGAGAGCCGCGAAATCCTTGTTGAAGTTCGTCGGGTCCGGGTACGTCCCCGTGCGGATCAGGACGCGCTTCTCGGTCACGAGCCGCGCGAGCGACGAGGTCTTCACGCGCTCGCCGCGTCCGACCCTCGCGGTCACCACCTGGCACGGGCCGATGTACCGCTCCAGCGGCATGGCGTCGATCCCCGCCGCATCCACGCCGTAGTGATTCGCCCCGTCCGCGTGCGCGCCCAGGTGTACCGTCGAATGCAGCGCCGACAGCGTGACCGACGCGCCGTCCTTCAGGTGACACTTGATCTCTCGGCGCGGCGGCTCATCCCCAGGCCACACGGCGAGTCGATCATCGATCGGCGGCGTGATGTCGTAGAGCATGGAAAGAGTGTAAACGCCTCGGGTGCCACTGCTTGTCCCGCTGCCCTGAGCGGGCAAGCAGTGCGGGCACACCTTGCGCTCAGGCACGCCGCGACGGACAAAGCCGTCGTATTCGACGCCGTGGTCTACAGGGCGATTTTCACGGGCGCGCCCGCGGATGATCGGCTCCGATGCCGCGGGCGTCCGCTCACTCCTCGCCGACCACGGGGATAAACCCGTCCGATACCCGCGCCCCGCACACCGTGCCCCAGTTTGCGAGCACGCTCGTGATGTCCTTGAAGTTCACCATGCCGTCGAAGTTCGCGTCGCCCGCCGGCCCGGCCGTGCCCCAACCCGTCAGCACCGCCGTGATATCGCCGAAATCAACCACGCCGCTCCCGTCCGCGTCGCCCGGGCATGGCGGCGGCGGGTTCACGCACCGGAACGCGCTGATGAACAGATCATCCACCCCCGCCTCCACGAACGAGCCCGGCCCGCCGTCGTTGGCCACAAACCGCAGCCGCATCTGGTTCGTCAAAGGCAGGAACGACGCGGGATTGAACTGAAAATTGTTCCATCCGGTACTCCCGCCCAGAAGATTCTCGACCACCGTCCAGTTGGACCCGCCGTCGTTGGACAGGCTGATCGTGAACGTATCACTCGGCGCGGTGCCGAGGAACCAGCGCCAATACGAAACCGTCGGCGACAGAATCGCGCTCAGATCAAAGACCGGCGACCTCAGCGTCGTCGGCCCGCCGTCCACGTCGTTGAAACCCGCCGTCTGCCCGACCGTGTGCTGCCCGGTGATCCAGCACTGCGTCCCCGCCACCGTGTGGTCGTCCTCGGGCTGAAACGTCGTTGCGATCGGGTCCACCATCACCCACACCCCCGTCGTCGCGGTGTCACCCGCATCGCCCACCGTCCAGCCGCTCGCGACCTCGATCGGATCGTCCAGCGCCACCAGATACTCGCCGAGAATAAACGTCATCGGGTTGACCCCGCCGTTGAACGGGCTGGCCACCACGCCCGTCGAAACCCCCGCAGCGGAAACATAGAACTGCGGCGTCGATTCGCACAGGAAACCCGGCAAACTCGCCGTGTATTGATTCCCACCGATCGGCGTCAGGCCGGCGGACGTAAACGGGTCCAGCATGTTCGACCGATAGAACAACGTCGGACTACCCAGGACGAGCGTGTCGTCGCCGGGGCTCACCGTCACGGTGAACGACGAGGGAGCGCCCGGCATCACCAGCGTCGGCACGCCGGCCACGCTCACCGAGAGCGGCGCCGGCCCGAGAGTCAAGTCGCCCGTCGCCACCAGCGCGTACCCCTGCGTGCCCACGTTCACCGCCGTCGCCCGCACCCGCACCAAATAGTTGCCCGCCGTCGGCACGCTCAGCAACACGGACTCGACGTTATTGCGGAAATCCGCCGCACCGCCCTGCGCCGATTGACCGCCTGCAAAGTTGTTCCCGCGGTACAACTCGCCGCCCGGCCCGACCACTTCCAGATCAAGATCGTTGATGTACGCCGGGTTCGCGTTCACCGCCGCCGGAGGATCGCTCCACACCAGCGTCACCTCAAACGGCACGCCCCCGCCGACAACGTTGATCCCCTGCTCGAACGTCGCGCCGGTGGTCATCCCGTTGATGTTTCGGATGTCGCGAGCGTACAACTTCCGCGCATCGCCCGGAAAAAAGAGCGCGTGGTCCAGCAGCACCCGGCCCCACCCCTCCTGATTGCTCGGGTACCCCGCGATCCCCGTCATATCCACCGCCGAGTTCAGCACCGAAGCCTTCACCAGCGCCGCGCTCGGATTGAATCCATCAGAGGGATTCGCCGCCCCGCTCGGGTAGTACCCATTGACAAAGTACGCCCGCGCCAGCGCCGCCGCACCCGTCACCGCCGGGCACGCCATCGACGTCCCCGTCAGCGACGACGTCCCGCACGCCGTCCCCGACGCCGAGGAAACCGTGCTGCAACCCGGCGCATACACCTCCGGCTTCCGCCGGCCGTCGTTCGTCGGCCCCGAGCCGCCCGAACAGAAGTTGTCCTGCGCGCCCGCCCCCTGCGACGCCCCGACCGCCAAACAGTTCTTCGCGTTCTCCGGCGTCTTCAGCGTCGAGGTATTCGTCACCGCGAAGCACACAAGGCTGTCCTCGTTCGCGTAAGTGTGCGCGTCAACACCCCGGCACTGCCCCGTGTACGCCGTCGTCCCGTCGTCCCCCCACGAGTTCGTGTGAAGCCGCGCCCCCTGACCGTAGTGCAGGCTGAGTTTCGCCGTGATGTTCGCCTCGTCCTGCGGGCTGGGGATCGAGTTGTAGACAATCTTCGCCCCGTACGCCACGCCCCGCGTGTTGTCGTCGAGCCCGCCGTCGCCCGCGATCGTCCCCGACACATGCGTCCCGTGCGACGCCGCCCCCAGCGCCGTGTTGTACGCCAGCACCTTGCGATGCCCCGGCCCGGGCGTGTTGTTCACCGCGTCGCGGAACGAGCAGTGATTCATGTCCAGCGAACCGTCGATCACCCCCACGATCTGACCAACCCCAGTGATCCCGTTCGCGTACACCGGCGTCACGTTCAGCACGTTGCTCTGCACGATCCACCGATCCGCCGTGTTTGATCGAAGCGTGTTCTCCGGCGCGTCCTCGACGAACTGCACCTCCGCGAGGTCCGCCAGCAGCACCGTGTCGTTGAACCACATCGTCGCCGTCACCGTCGTCACGCCGTCGGTCGACTCCGCCCTCAGCACCTTCGCCCCCGCGAGCGCGCCGACGGCATCCACAACCGCGTTCAGGTCCGCCGCATCGAAGAGATGAAGGACCACGCTCACGTCGCCCTTGCGGGTCTCTTCTTGACGTTCCGCCGTGACATACGCGCGCTGGCCGATCTCGCCGTCGAGTTTCCATTCGCGCTCGTACCGCCCCTGCCACCGCACGAAGTCGAGCCCGCGGAGTTTCGCCTCGTCCGCGTTCGAGAGGTCAACCACGAACGAGTTGGGAGGCAGATACACACCCAGCCGCACGCCGGCCTCTTCGAGCCGGGCACGCCGCGCCGCGTCCATCGGCCCCGACAACTGCACCACCGCGCGGCCCTTCGCCGGCCCCTTCGCCTCCGCCGCCAGTTCATTCAACGAAACGCCGGCCCGGCTTGTATCAACCTCACCCGTCCGCAACGTGATCTTGCTCGCCTGCGCACGGACGACGCGCTCGGGCCGCCCCTGCGCATACGCGACCGGCGAACCGGCCACCGCGAGCAGCACCGCCGCGACGGCGCACCCCAGCAATCGCTGATACCAAACACGATCAAAACCCGGGCGTTCGAGAAGCCGCCACTGAGCGAGTCCCGCCGCGGGCGGGTGGCGGACCTCGACGCCCAAGTTTCCCTCGGGGTCCGTATGAAAAACAGTCGTCCGGCTCGTGGCGCAACGCGGCATTCGTTCAACCTCATTCACAATCACATGTCATGGTTCGGGACGGTCCCCCAAACGGGCCTGCCCCACGCCGAACCGCTCTCCTTCGCTCCAACACCCAAATCTACACTCGCTTTTCAGAGGATGCCTCCAACAATACGCAAACGTCGCCCGAAAAGACCGCCAAGTTTCGGTCGCCCCCTCGTTTCGCACCGGATTCCACCCACGAAGCGTCAAAAAACGAAAATACCTGAGCCCGCCGCGGCGGGCTCAGGGTCCAATCTCACAACCTCGAAAGGGAATCCGATCCGCTCGTTAGGAGCGTGTTTGGCCCCAGTTCGCCAGCACATGGGTCATGTCGCGGAAATCGACCACGCCGTTCCCGTCAGAGTCGGCGCCGGAGTAAAAGTTCTCGTCGCCGGTCTTGGTGCCGAAGTGTTGCCTGATGGCATCCAGATCGAGTTGGCCATACGCCGCCGGAAGGCCGCGAGGTGCCGCCGCCGGAGTGAGCGGCGCGGTCGGCTTGGCATCCTTGCCGGTTGGCTCCGTCGCCTGAAGGTTCGGCGCGTTCTGCGCGGCGGGCGCTCGGCTTTGCGCGAGCGCCGCGCGGGAAAGGACCACGAAGTCACCTGTCCGAGCCTTCGGGCCGGTGAACTCGGGCTTTGCCGCCGCCGCCTGACGCTTCGCGGCGAGCGCCGGGTTCGCGGTCTGGAGCAGGGATCGGTGGGTTGCCAACGGGTTGGTCTGCATAAGGCCTCCTTGCGCTCGGTCAGAGCGACAACGAGTAACCTCAAACCGCGTGCCAATCGCCGCCCCTCATCATTTCCGCCGCCGCCGCCACGGCAGCGGCTCGGCGAATGCCTCCAACTCCGAGGGCAGCACGCGCAATCCACGCCGACGCGCCTTGCCGACCGCGTAGGCCAGCGATTGGTGCATCCGGTACTTCACGGCATCCGTCACCTCGACGCCGCGTGCTTCCATCTCGCGCACCGCCCACGCCCAGGCGTGATATTCCTCAAGACACCGCGGCCGGTACACGTTGAACCCGATCGCGTGATGCCCGACTTCGTGAAGAAACACCGCCGCGGACATCGGCCCCTTGGGCTTGGGAGATTCGATCATCCGCCGAACGGTGCCGTCGCGATATCGAACCTGCCACGCGATGCCCGACATCGACGTGCGCCAGCGCCGCACCTTGATCTCATGCTCCGCGAGAAGATCGCGAACCAGCACGGCATAGAGGTCCGCCTTGGTCGGACGCGACGGTGTTTTCGCGCGCGGCGGCGCGGCGACTTCCACCGCCTGCGGCCTCCACTTCGTCGGCAACAAATCCCACAGCGTCAGCAAGGCCTTCCTCCGATAACTCTTTCTTCGGCGTTCACGCGCCTCCCGCGTGCGAACTCTTCCCACGACATTGCTCGACCGCTTGCGGGTTGAACCTCGATCAACTTCAGCCGCGTGCCGCCGCCGCAGGGGACGATGCCGGGGCCTTGTTCGGAATCGAAGCCGAGCGGTTCAACCCGGAGCAGCCGCAGCGGCTCATCGCGGAGCTTCACGGTGACGCCGGGCCAGGGCGAGAGGCCGTGGATCCGCCGCGCGCAGTTGAGGGCCGAATCCGTGAAATCAACCCATCCGTCGGCCTTGCTGAGTTTCGGTGCGAGGGTGACGAGGGCGGCGTCTTGTTCGATCGGCTGGAGCGTGCCGGCCTGATGTTTTTCGAGAACGTTCATCACGAGCGCCGGGCCGTCGGCGGCGAGGAGGTTGTGGAGTTCGCCGGCGGTTGTTGTTGGTTCGATGTGTCTGCGGGATTGTCCGAGGATGAGGCCGGCGTCCATTCTGTCGGCGAGGGTGATGACGCTGTTGCCGGTTTCTGGATCTCCCGCGAGGATTGCGTGGTTGATGGGGGCGGCGCCGCGCCATCGGGGGAGGAGCGAGGCGTGGAGGTTGATGGCGAAATGTTCCACGAGGAACACTGGTCCGAGTTTCTGGCCGAAGGCGATGACGACGGCAGCGCCGGGTTTGAGGGCGCTGATTGCATCCAGTTGTGATTGATTATTGACAGATTCGGGTTTGAATATGTGCGCGCGCGGGAGGTTCTTTGAGGTCCAGTCGGCGATGGGAGTGGAGGTCAGTTTTTGTGCGCGGCCGGCGGGTCGGTCGGGTTGGGTGACGACGGCGACGATCTCGTGGTGCTGCGCGAGTTGTGTGATGGTTGGGAGGCCGAACGCGCCGGAGCCTAGGAAGAGGAGTTTCATGGGGAGTCCTGCGCGCGTGTCGGCGTGACCACGGGATTCGGCGGCCTCATCCCGAGCGTGGGGGTGGGATGGGTTTTCACAGAGGCCTTTCGCGCTCGAACTGTTCTTCGAGTTCTTTGATTGCGAGGCGGTTCTTCATTCGGTCGATCTGGAGCATGCGGTCGATGATGAGGGCACCGTCGAGGTGGTCTACTTCGTGCTGCCAGCATCGCGCGAGGAGGCCGGAGGCGCGGAGGGTGAAGCGGTGGCCTTCGAGGTCGGTGGCGGTGATGGTGATCTGCGATGGTCGGCGGACCTCGCCTCGGATGTCGGGGAGGCTGAGGCAACCCTCGTCGTCGGGAATCAGGTCTCGTTGCGGGAGCGAGAGGACGGGGTTGATGTAGACGGTGGGCGAGCGGGTGGCGCTGATCGGGTCGGTGAGGAGGGATCGATCTTCTTTGGGATCGTCGGAGTGTGGGACGTGGGCGACGAAGATGCGCCAGGCGAGGCCGACCTGGTTTGCGGCGAGGCCGATGCCTTCCTCTTGCTTCATGAGTTCGAGCATTTTTTTGGCGACGGCGCGGACTTCTTCGGTGAGGCGGTCGATGGGCTTTGCGCGCTTGCGGAGCGCGGGGTGGGGGTAGGTGACGACGAAGAGTGTGGCGGGGTCGGCGGGCATGTGCGGGGAGGGTAGATGAGCGGGAGGTGGGGGGGCAATTTGGTGGTGGGGTGGCAGGCAACGCCTTGAGCGGAATGATCGGTCTTCATGCGATCCGCGTGCCCCTCCGGGGCACAAGAGGCTGAAAAAGCAGTCCTTTCCAGACCCGCGGTCGCCGCGGCGACCGGGGTCTGGCAACAAGCGTGCGGTCGCCGCGGCGACCGAAAACCTCGTAGATTCCAGTGCGAGGGTTAGAATCCAAGGCGGTCAATCAACCGGGATTCGAGCATCGGGCGTCCCAAGCACCGAGCGCCCAACGCGGCGGTCGGTGGCACGGGTCCGGATCACGCCCTGAAAGGGCGTGGCACGGCAGTTTCGTAGCATGGGTTGCCCGGTCGGATGGACCCGGAGGGTTCTTTTGAGCGAATGGGTGTGGATGAGCATGCTGGAGCGACGCTTGGCGTTTGGAATTTTCAAGAAGAAAGACGGTGTTGGTGGGCAGGTTCCTCCTGGGGCGGGGGCGGGCGGGACGCCCGTGCCACTGGAGGCCGTCGAGGTCGCGGGTCAGCCAGAGCCGGCGAAGGCTCGGAAGTTCTTTGAGCGTGCGCAGGCGGTGCATGATTCGACGAACTACGAGTACGCGATGACGCTGTGGCTCCAGGGGTTGCGGCACGATCCTTCGAGCGTGGAGGGGCTGGAGTTTTTTTGGAAGTCCGCGTCGGAGTTTTTGGATAGTCCTGCAAGGCCGAAGGGGCCGACGAAGGACCAGATGGGGGCGTTTTCTGGCAGGGCGCCGGTGGATCGGTACTTGTCGAATCTGCTGATGTGGGCGACGAAGCCTTTGGAGTATTCGCTGGGGCTGCGTGCGTTCGAGTCCGGGGTGAAGATTGGTTTGAAGGATTCGGGGGCGTGGATCGGGAGGAAGGTGCTGGGGATCGCTGGTGAAGACGCGAAGGCGAAGAAGGACCTCTTTGTTCAGTTGATGAGTCTTTTTCAGGAGGCCGAGGCGTTTGACATGGCGGTGATCGCGGGGGAGATCGCGTGCCGGCTGGACCCGTCGGATGCGCGGCTGACGGCGGACGTGAAGAATCTGGCGGCGCAGGCGACGATGAAGAAGAGCGGGTACGAAGAAGGGAAGATGGTCGAGGCGGGCGCGTTTCGGAAGAACGTCAAGGACATTTCCGGCCAGCGTGCGGTCGAGGAAGAAGAGCGGATCGTCAAGACCGAGGAGGTGCAGGTCCGGGCGATCGAGCGTGCGAAGAAGGACTACGAGGCGCGGACGAGCGATGTGAGCGCGGTGCAGAAATATGCGAGGTTGCTGCTGGAGCGCGGGTCGGTCGAGGACGAAAAACTGGCGTACGCGATCCTGACGCAGGGATTCAAGGAGACGCAGAACTACCGGTTCAAGGCGCTGGCGGGCGATCTGAATCTGCGGGTGGCGCGTCGGCAGGTGCGTGCGATCAAGGAGGAGGCGGCGGCCGACCCGACGAGCGCGGAGAAGAAGGCGCAGGCGGCGAAGGTGGAGCGTCAGTTGTGCGAGATGGAGGTGAAGGAGTTCGAGGAGCGGACGGTGCATAACCCGACGGACCTGCCGCTGCGGTTCGAGTTGGGGCAGCGGCTGCTTTTGATCGGGGAGAACGAGAGGGCGATCGAGCAGTTGCAGCAGGCGCGCGGGTCGCCGGGGATTCTGACGCAGGTTCTGATGGGGCTGGGGGTCGCGTTCGGTCGGCTGGGGTGGATGGACGAGGCGGAGCAGTCGTACCGCGAGGCGATTGCCAGCCATCCGGTGGCGACGGACGATCTGGCGGCGGAGTTGCGGTACGGGCTGATGGATGTTTTGCAGCGGAAGGGGATGGATTCGCGCGATCTGTCGGCGGCGGAGGAGGCGTTCAAGTTGGCGTCGGGGATCGCGGTGCAGCGGATCGGGTTCAAGGACATCCGTTCGCGTCGGCAGCAGTTGCAGGAGTTGGTGAAGTCTTTGAAATCGTAAGACAGTTTTTACCGCAGAGACGCAGAGGACGCAGAGAAGAAATAGAAAAAGGATTGGCTCTGCGTCCTCTGCGTCTCTGCGGTAAAACTTAGTCGATATGCAGCAGGTTCCCGTCATCGCGATCATCCCTGCCCGGCTTGGCTCGACGCGGCTGCCTGGGAAGGTTTTGCTTGCGCGGACGGGTAGGCCTCTGATCCAGCATGTGTGGGAGGCGGCGAGCCGGGCGGCGTGTGTGTCGCGTGTGGTGGTGGCGACGGACGATGAGCGGGTTGCGGCGGCGGTGCGCGGGTTCGGCGGTGAGTGCGTGATGACGTCGGCGTCGCACCCCAATGGAACGTCGCGGCTGGCGGAGGCGTGCGAGGTGTTGGGGATTCCCACGAGTCCGGGCGATGAGATTATTGTGAATGTGCAGGGGGACGAGCCGGAGTTGGAGGCGGGGCTGATCGAGGCGGCGGTGGGGGCGTTGCGCGGGGCGGCGGCGGGTGTTGAGACGGCGACGGTGGCGGTGCCGTTTGAGGCGGGGGAGGATGTGGCGGATCTAAATCTTGTGAAAGTGGTGCGAAGGCTGGATGGGACGGCGATGTATTTTTCGCGGTCTGCCGTGCCTTGTGATCGTGATGGGGATGCGGCGGTGGAAGCGCGGCCGCTGCGGCATGTGGGGTTGTATGTGTATCGGAGGAGGTTTCTGGCGCGGTATCTGGGGCTGACGCCGACGCCGCTGGAGAGGTCGGAGAAGTTGGAGCAGTTGCGTGTGCTCGAGCATGGTTTTGTGATGGCGGTGGCGGTGGTGGAGCCGCGCGGGCGGGTGGGGGTGGGGATTGATACGGAGGAGCAGTATGAGGCGTTTGTGAAGAGGGAAGGCACTGGGCACTAGGCACTGGGCACTGGGCACTGGGCACTGGGCACTAGGCACTGGGCACTGGGCACTGGGCACTAGGCACTGGGCACTGGGTGGGATGAGGGATCGGGGATCAGGGAGCGAGGCGTGTGCCGAGTTCTTGTCCGGCGGCGGCGGCGGCGAGGCCGAGGGCTGCGCTGAGGGTGATGTAGGCGAATGACTCCATCACGCGGCCGTCGTGGATGAGTTTGAGGGCGTCGGCGGCGTAGGTGGAGAAGGTGGTGAAGGCGCCGAGGACGCCGACGGTGAGGAAGGTGCGCCAGAGGTCGCTCGATCCTGTACGTTTTGCGGCGAGGCCGAGGATCAGCCCGAGGAGGAGGCAGCCGATGATGTTGATGAGGAAGGTGGTCCAGGGGCTTGGCGGCGCGTGTTTGCCGTGGACGATGAGGTAGATGCCGAAACGGGCCAAGGCTCCCGCCGAACCACCAAGGGCGACGGCGAGAATAAGTGGGATGGTGGGCGACATGGCGACCTAGAATAGCCCGGACGCACGAGTCGCCGGCAAGGAGTTAGTTCTAATGAAGCAAAGAAGTCGTCAGGCAGCGCGGGTGGTTGGTTCGGTGGCTTTCGGCTTGGTGTCGATTCCGCGGGTGGTGGCGTTGGTGTGTCTGGTTGGTTTGGGGATGTTGTCGGGCGGGCCGATGGCGTGGGCGGTCGATGAGAAGAGTGCGGTTGCGCCGGCGGTGAGTCCGGCGGCGATCCCGGCGTCGCGTGCGGCGACGAATCTGGCGATCATCACGATCCGGGGCGAGATCGATGGCGTGACGGCGTTCAGCGTGCGGCGGCGGATCGACCAGGCGATCGGGGCCGGGGCGGACGGGATCGTGATCGAACTTCATAGCCCCGGCGGGCGGGTGGATTCGGGGCTGGAGATCTGCTCGGCGATCAAGCAGTGTCCGGTGAACACGACGGCGTGGGTGAACACCGAGGCGTATTCGATGGCGGCGATCATCGCGCTGGCGTGCGATGGGATCGTGCTGGCGCCGCACGCGACGCTGGGGGATGCGGCGCCGATCCAGATTAATCTGAACCCGATGGCGCCTGGGGGGATGGGGTTGCAGACGCTGGGCGAGACGGAGCGGCAGAAGTTGCAGGCTCCGGTGATCGCGGAGGTGGTGGAGTCGGCGCGGGTGAATGGGTACGACGAGAATCTGGTGCAGGCGTTCATCACGCTGGGGGTGGAGACGTGGCTGGTGCGTGAGAAGGGGACGGGGAAGCAGTATTTTCTGACGGCGGCGGAGTATGAGGCGGTGTTCGGGGGGGAGCCTGTGCGCGGGGCGTCGCACGTGCGGTCGGGGGTGTTCCCGTCGAAGGAGGATGCGAAGCCCGCGGAGGGCGCGTCGCGTGAAACGACGGGGCCGAGCGAGGACGCGTCGGCGTTTCGGTCGGCGTTCGGGCCGATGGATGCGGAGGCGGCGGAGGCGATCAAGTTCAGGTTGGAGGGGACGCCTTCGCCTCGGCCGATGTTCTCGGCGGCGGATCGCGGGAGGTATGAGTTGATCGAGTACGCGACGGATGGTCGGACGCTGTTGACGCTTAAGGAAATAGATTTGCGGCGGTACGGGCTTGCGGATGCGAACGTAACGATCAAGGACGATCAGGATCTGCGGTCGTATGTGGGGGCGTCGAACGTGACTCGGCTGGACCAGTCGTGGTCGGAGGACCTGGTTGCGTTCATGACGCAAGGGGCGAGCGGGATGGCGATCAAAGGTCTGTTGATTGTTGTGTTTTTGATGGCGATGTTCATCGAGATGTCGATGCCGGGGGTTGGGCTGCCTGGGGTGATCGCGCTGGTGGCGCTGGCGGGGCTTATTGTGCCGCCGATGCTGATCGGAGCGTCGAACTGGTGGATGGGTGCGATGGTGGTGGGGGGGCTATCGCTGATTCTGCTGGAGATTTTCGTGATGCCTGGGTTTGGGGTGCCGGGGGTGGTGGGGTTGTTGATGTTGTTTGGAGGGCTGGTGGGTTCGTTTGCTTCGCCGGGGCAGTTGTTCCCTGGGGTCGGGCCGGGCGGGGTGGGCGAGTTGGCGCGGGCGGGGAGTGTGGTGCTGCTGGCGTTGTTTGTGGCGGGGGTTGGGGTGTTTTTGTTTGTGAAGTACACGGATCGGTTCCCGATTGTCGGGAGATTGGTGCTGGCGGATCGGCCGGCGCGGCTGGATGATGATTCGGAGGGGTTGCTGTCGGTGATGAATCCGACGCCGACGAAGCGGCAACTGCCGGCGGTGGGGGCGGTGGGGCGGTCGACGACGCCGCTGCGGCCTTCGGGGACGGCGGAGTTCGACGACAAACTGGTCGATGTTATTTCGGAGTTCGGGTTTGTTGACGTGGGGACTTTGGTGCGTGTGACGTCGGTGACCGACTATCGTGTTGGGGTGGACCTTGCTCGGGAGATTCCCGGGTCGGCCGCCGCGAACCCTGCTCGGGAGTCCTGAGGCTTTGGAACATCAAACACTCTTGCTGTGGGGATTCGCGTTGCTCGGGTCGGCGCTGTTGCTGTTGGTGCTGGAGGCGTTCGTGCCTTCGGGGGGGATCATCGGGATGACGGCGGCGGTGTGCGCGATCGCGGGGATCGTGGTGTTCTGGCGTGTGTCGGCGGGGTGGGGTGTGACGAGCATGCTGCTGATGCTGGTGCTGGCGCCGATCGCGTTGAACTTTGCGTTCAGGCTGATGCCGCACACGCCGGTGGGGCGGCGGCTGATTTTGTCGGAGAGTTCGGAATCGCAGCGTCGGCGGACGGCTCAGGAGCAGGCGCAGGTGGCGCAGGAGCAGGCGCTGGTCGGGTCGGTGGGGTCGGCGTTGACTTCGATGCGGCCGATCGGGACGGTTGAGATCGATGGAACGCGGCTGGAGGCGCTGGCGGAGGGTGGGGTGATCGAAGCGGGGAGCCGGGTGCGGGTGACGTCGGTGGAGGGGAATCAGGTGAAGGTGCGGGTGGTGGTGTGATGGTGTGATGGTGTGATGGTGTGATGGGGTGATGGGGTGATGGGGTGATGGGGTGATGGGGTGATGGGGTGAGGGGGTGATGGGGTGAGTGGGTGAGTGGGTGAGTGGGTGAGTGGGTGAGTGGGTGAGTGGGTGAGTGGGTGAATGGGTGAATGGGGGGCGCGACCTTCGCCCTCTTCGAGGGCTCGAAGAGGATTGAAACTGGGTTTGACCCCGGGCTGCGCCCGGGGCAAGGGACCAGCACCCGCTTCGCGGGTTAGCGGACTGGGTGCCCGCTTCGCGGGTTGGCGAATTCAATTATGATGCTCTTGTGATTGGGCCGCCGCGTTCGCGGACGGTTTCCCGCCGGAGCAGATTCCATGAATATGAGCGTCGTTCTGACAGCCGTCGGCATTGTGGTCGTGTTTATCCTCCTGATCGTCGGGATCATGGCGTTGAACTTCCTCAACCTGTGGATCCAGGCGCTCTTGTCGGGTGCGCGGGTGTCGATCTTCGACCTGATCGGGATGAAGTTGAGGAAGGTGGATCCGCGGACGATCGTGCTGAGCCGGATCCGGGCGGTGAAGTCGGGGCTGGAGATTTCGACGAACCAGTTGGAGACGCACTACCTGGCGGGGGGTCGGGTGCCGAGCGTGATTAATGCGTTGATCGCGGCGAACCGTGCGCGGATCGCGCTGCCGTTTGACACGGCGTGCGCGATCGACCTTGCGGGGCGGGACATTCTGGATGCGGTGCAGACGAGCGTGAACCCGAAGGTGATCGACGTGCCGAATCCGAAGTTGGGCCGTCAGACGATCGACGCGGTGGCGAAGAACGGGATCCAGTTGAAGGCGCGGTGCCGGGTGACGGTGCGTGCGAACATCAGCCGATTGATCGGCGGGGCGACGGAGGAGACGATCATCGCGCGGGTGGGCGAGGGGATTGTTTCGACGATCGGCTCGGCGGAGACGCACAAGGACGTGCTCGAGAATCCCGACCGCATCTCGAAGACGGTGCTGGCGAAGGGCCTTGACGCGGGGACGGCGTTCGAGATTCTGTCGATCGATATCGCGGACATCGACGTGGGCGAGAATATCGGGGCGAAGTTGCAGAACGATCAGGCGGAGGCGGACAAGAAGCGTGCGCAGGCCGAGGCGGAGAGCCGGCGTGCGATGGCGGTGGCGGAAGAGCAGGAGTACAAGGCGCTGGAGCAGAAGAACCGTGCGGCGGTGGTGCTGGCGGAGGCGGAGGTTCCGCGTGCGATGGCCGAGGCGTTCCGCGCGGGGCACTTGGGGATCATGGACTACTACAAGATGAAGAACATGGTGGCGGATACGTCGATGCGGAACTCGATCGCGGGTGGGGAGGAGCGGACGGTGCAGTAGGGTCGGTGGTTTGGGTGATCCGGCATTTTTCATCCAAAGGTCGCGGCAGGATGGCGCGGAGAACGGCGCGAGCGATCCTGTCGCCCCTTGCGGGGCTGCGGAAAACACATGGAAGAGGTGTTGGTGTGGGCCCTGACCCAGGGTTCCGCGGCGAAGACGCCGCTTCACCCTGGGCTACTTACTGACGGCCCTCCGGGCCTTCGGACGCGTTGCGGGATCGCGTGTCAATAGCGAGGCGAATGGATCGGTACACGATCAAATCCTCAAATCGGGCAAGCCCGTTTCGAGTTGATCATTTCGGGCCGTGGCGTTTGGCGATCTCGCGGAGGCGGGCGCGGCGGTAGAAGGGGTCGCTGAGATCGAACGATCGCGGCATGGGTGAGTGGGTGGCGGCGGGGCGTTGTGGCGGGGCGTCTTTCGGGGTGATTGCCGTGGGCGGCACGATCGAGGAATCGATGCGAGTATCGGGGTGCGATGCGACGGCTCGGCCGAGGTAGTTGGCGCGTGGCAGGGCGATGAGGGCCACCGCGCCGGGCGGCGGGGCCGAGGGGCGCGCACGCGGCGTGGGCAAGCCGGTGGGGCCGGGCATGAAGAAGGGGTGCTGGGCGGGGAGTTGATTGCAGACGGGGTTGGCGGGGTCGGTGCAGCCCGGGCTGGCGCCGCCGATGACCCAGGTTGTGCCAGCGGGGATGATGGGCTTCGAGCCTTTCTCGGTGCGGAGATACTCTGATTCGGCGAAGACGGCGTGCAGCGCGCCGTCGATGCGCATGAGGCTGTTGTCGTTGCCTGGGGCGCGGTAGACGCGGTCGAAGTCCGAGGCGACGCGGAGGTCGGCGCGTTGGACTCGGAGAGTGGTGTTCAGGGCTCCGATGTCCTCGATGCCTTGATCGACGGGTTGGAGGCCGGCGGGCTCGGCGATGGGGGCGGGGGCTTGGGCGAAAGTTGTTGCGGACATCACGGCGGCGAGAAGGCAGCCGGCGGAGTGGTTGAGGATCGGGATGTGTTGCGGGGAGGGCATGGGTGGGTGCATGATAGATCGGCTGGGCGCGGGCCGGAATGCAGCCCTTTTTGTGCCACTTGTATCTTGATTTCATGCCGCCCGATGACGGCGGCGTATCAGTGGCACAGGCACGTCTTCGGGTCAGTGGGACAAGACGCGGTCTCATCTGTAAAAACGAGCCGCCCCTCGGCCAGCGTCGCAACAACCCGCCCCGAGAATGTCGTACCCAGCCACGGCGAGTTCCGGCTCAGCGACCGCACCCGGCTCTCATCAAACACGAACGGCTCGCCCAACTTCAGCAAGGCCACATCGGCCGGCGATCCGAGGCGCAGGGTGCCCCACGCTTCCCCGAGTACCTCCGCCGGTGCCTTGGTCATCTTCTCGATCAGGAAATCGAGTTTCCATCGGCCGGTCGCTACAAACGTCGAATACAGCACGGCGAACGCCGACTCGAACCCGATGATGCCGAAGGGGGCATCCTGAAAGAGCGCATCCTTCGAGGGCGGCGAGTGCGGGGCGTGATCGGTGGCGATGCAGTCGATCGTGCCGTTCTCCAGTGCTTCGACGAGCGACTTCCGATCGTCCTCGCTGCACAGCGGCGGCTTCATCTTCGCGCTCGTCCGATACCCCTCGCCCGCGCACACCGCGTCGTCGGTCAGCGTCAGATGGTGGGGCGAGACCTCCGCCGTCACCGGCGCGCCGCGATCCTTCCAGTGCCGGATCGCGGCCACCGAATCGCGGTTGGAAACATGGCAGATGTGCAGGCGGCCGCCGGTTTCGTAGGAGAGGGCGCAGTCGCGGGCGACGATGGTGGCCTCGCTTGATCTCGGGATCCCCTTCAGCCCGAGGCGGAGCGAGATATTCCCCTCGTGCATCACGCCGTCGGCGGTCAGGCTGAGGTCCTCCGCGTGGTCGAAGATCGGCATGTCGAGCATGTGGGAGTAGGTGAGGGCCCGGCGCATGACCATCGCGTTCGAGACGGGTCGGCCGTCGTCGCTGTAGGCGCCCGCGCCGGCCGCCTTCAGCGCGCCGAGGTCGGCGAGTTGCTCGCCTTTTTGTTCGCGCGTTACGGCGGCGATGGGGACAACGCGGATGCTCGCCGCCTCGCGCGCCCGTCCCAGGATGAACGCGACGACCACATGCGAATCGCACACCGGGGTCGTGTTCGGCATGCAGAAGACGGTGGTGAAGCCTCCCGAGGCCGCCGCCGCCGCGCCGCTGGCGATGGTCTCGGAGGCGGTCCCGCCCGGCTCGCGCAGGTGGCAGTGCAGGTCGATGAACCCTGGGCACACGACGAGGCCGGTGGCGTCGATCAGTTTTTTTGCGCGTTCGCGCGGGATGTTTTCAGCGATGGAGGCGACGCGGCCTTGCTCGATCAGCACGTCGCGCTTTGCGTGCAGCGATTGCGAGGGATCGACCACGGTGCCGCCGGAGATCAGGATGGAATCCGGCTGGTTCACGGGGCCCCCGCCTTCTGCCGCGTGCGGTCGAGGAGCGTCAGCACGGCCATGCGCACCGCCACGCCGTTGGTCACCTGGCCCAGGATGCGCGAGCGCGGGCTGTCCATGACTTCGCGGGTGACCTCGACTCCGCGGTTCACCGGGCCGGGGTGCATGATGAGGGCGTCGGGCTTCGTGAGCGCCAGCCGCTGGGCATCCATCCCGAAGAGCGAGCGATATTCCGAGAGGGAAGGCAGGAAGTTCGACGCCTGCCGTTCGGTCTGCACGCGGAGCAGGTAGATCACGTCGGCGTCGTCCACCGCCTCGTTGAAGTCGTGTACGACGCGCACGTTCAGCGAGGCGAACTCGATCGGCACGAGCGTCGAAGGCCCGGCCAGCGTCACCCGCGCTCCGAGTTTCGTCAGCGCCCAGATGGCCGACCGCGCCACGCGGCTGTGCAGCGCATCGCCCAGGATCGAGATCTTGGTCCCTTCGATCCGCCCCAGCGCTTCCTGCACCGTCAGGGCGTCGAGGAGCGCCTGCGTCGGATGCTCGTGGCTGCCGTCACCCGCGTTGATGAGCGACGCCGTCACATGCCGCATGAGATACTGGCACGCGCCCGACGCCGGGTGACGCATGACGATGAAGTCGGCCCCCAGCGCCTCGATCGTCTCCGCCGTGTCAACCAGGGTCTCCCCTTTGGCGACCGAACTGGTGGCGACGTCGAAGTTCACCACGTCGGCCCCGAGGCGCTTGGCGGCGAACTCGAAACTGGTCCGCGTCCGCGTGGAGTTCTCGAAAAAAAGGTTGACCACCGTTCGGCCGTGCAGCGTTGCCAGCCGCTCGTCGGGGCGCGAGACCAGCGCCGCCTTGTACTCCGCCGCCAGGCTCAGCACCGCTTCGATCTCTTCGCGCGAGAGGTCCTCGACCCCGAGCAAATGCGCATGAAAAAAAGCACCCCCGCTCACGGTCGTGGGGCGGCGTGTATTGGTCGTTTGCGCTGGCAAGGGTTCGGGCCTCCTCGGGAGATCATCGCGGGTCTGGCACAAGAAGTCCAGACGGGCACTCCTGATACGCTCGGGATTGCCGAGACCCCCGCGTTGACAACCAACCCCGACATCCACAACTCCGCCCAGATCAGCGACAGCACGCTCTGCCGGATCACCTCGGGTTCTCCCGGAGACACCTGGGGCAAGCGGCCGCTGCCCTCGGATGAGATCCGCTTTCTCGAAGGGCCGCAGTCACGCCGATTCGAGTTCTTCTGGACGCTGCGCGTCGCCTTCGAGTTCATCAAGGGGTTCCGGGCGCTGCACTTCGTCGGGCCGTGCGTCACGGTCTTTGGTTCCGCGCGATTCCCGGAGGACCACCCGTACTACGCGATGACACGCGAGGTCGGCGGCCGACTCGCCGATGCCGGCTTCACCGTCCTCACGGGAGGCGGGCCGGGGATCATGGAGGCCGCCAACCGCGGCGCGAAGGACGTCGGCGGCCGATCCGTCGGCTGCAACATCGTCCTGCCCCAGGAACAAAGGCCCAACCCCTACCTCGACCGCTGGGTCGAGTTCCGCTACTTCTTTGTGCGCAAGGTCATGCTGGTGAAGTACTCATACGCCTTCATCGTCATGCCGGGCGGCTTCGGCACGCTCGACGAGGTCTTCGAGACCCTCGTCCTCATCCAGACCGGCAAGATCAAAGACTTCCCCATCGTCCTCATGGGCAAGTCGTTCTGGGAGCCGATGATGGAGTTCATCCGGGACACCATGCTGAAGCAGGGCACCATCAGCCCCGAAGACCCCGACCGGCTCTTCATCACCGATTCGCCCAAGGAGGCGGTCGAGCACGTCAGGCACGCCACCATGTCCCGCTTCGGCCTCAAGTACGGCCCGCGCGTGAAACGCTCACGATTCCTCGGTGAAAACGGGATGTCGTGAAGGCAACAAGGCATTTACCACAGAGGCGCAGGGACACAGAGAAGAAAGGAACTTGTGTGAAGAGTCAGAGGAATTCCGCGCCGATCGACTGGTCCAAGGTGCAGGGAGCAAACATTTCTCCATCACAAATCTCTTCTCTGTGCCTCTGCGTCTCTGTGGTGAACGCCTTCGATTCCTACGAAGGCAAGGCGATCGACACCAACTCGATCGTCTCCGCGCGACGCCCCTCGGTGTCGATCCCGACGATGATCCCCGTCGCCTTCACGTCTTCATCGGCGACCTCATACGGGAACGGGTTCTGGTTCGTCATCATCTCGAGCACCGGCCCGATCTTTCGGCCGATCACGCCGCGATGCCCGCCGCACATGCCGAGGTCGCTGACCGCCGCGAGTACGCCGTCCACGATCCGCGCGTCCGCCGTCTGCACATGCGTGTGCGTGCCGAAGACCACGACGACGCGCCCCGCCCACTTGCGAGCGCAGTGCCACACCACCGCCTGCTTCTCGCTCGTCGCCTCCGCGTGAATCTCCACGATCACGAGCGCTCGCGGCTCGGTGGCCGCGATCCCGGCCACCTCGCGGTCGATCGCCTCGAACGGGTCGTTCGCGGGCAGCGGCATGAACAGCCGCCCCAGCACCGTCACCACAAACACCGGCGGGAACCGATCCATCTGCTCGCTGTTCATCATCACGCGCGACACGCGCTTGCCGCGCGCCCCCGACGAAAGATTCGCGGGCCGCGCGATCGGCTTGATCGGATCGTCCAGGTCGTCGCAGATCTTCCGGTCCTTGAAGCAGTGGTCGCCCAGCGTGATGGCGTCGGCCCCCGCACGCCGCAACTCCTTGCAGGTCTCGGGCGAAATGCCGCTGCCGTTCTTCGAGTTCTCGCCGTTGACGATGACCAGGTCCACGCGGCCCGCGTCGCGCAGCACCTTCGCGGCGTGCGCAAACGCCCGCAGCCCGGGGGCGCCGACCACGTCGCCGAAAATTCCCACGTTGAGCATCGGCCTAGACTATAGAGTGTTGTGCAGCCGGTCGAAGAGAACTGAATCATGGTCGCCATCAACCCCGAACTCCGAGAATCCATCCTCCGCCTCGCTCAGCAGCATGGCGTGACCGAGGTCCGTGTGTTCGGCTCGTTCGCGCGCGGCGAGCAGCGCGCCGACAGCGATATGGATTTCCTGATCAAAGCAGGGCCGGATACGCCCCCTTGGTTCCCGGGCGGCTTGGTCGTTGATCTTGAAGAACTGCTCGGGCGCCCGGTGGACGTGGTGACCGAAGACGCGCTGCATCCGCTGCTGCGAGACCGCATCCTGCGCGAGGCCGTGCCGCTGTGACCGGCGGCGATCGCATCCACGTCGCGTACATGCTCGAGTGCATCATCGCGATCGAAGAGTTTACGGGCGGGAATCGAGATCAGTTCATCACCGATCGAAAGACCCGCGACGCGGTCCTGCGAAACCTGCACACGCTCAGCGAAACCTCGATGCGATTGAGCCAGTCGCTCCGCGACAACGCTCCGCAAGTCCCCTGGAAAGACATCCGCGGCTTTCGCAACATCGTGGTACACGACTACTTTGGGATTGACCTCGATAAGGTGTGGGCCGTCGTGAGCCGCGACCTTCCGGCGCTCAAAGCCACCTTGCTCGCCATGCCACCGCCAGCACGCGACGAATGACTCAGAGCGAAGCCAACGCCAGCCTCGCCATCATCTCGATCCCCACCGGCAGCGCCTCGTCGTTGAAATCAAACTCCGGCGTGTGCAGGTTGGGGTACGTCCTCATCGACCCCGGCTTGATCCCCAGGAAAAAGAAGCACGCCGGCACATGCCGGCCATAGAAAGAGAAATCCTCGCCCCCCATCGTCGGATGCTCGCGCTCCAGAACGTTCTCCGCCCCGAGCGCCTCTCGTGCGATCCGGCGGAAGCGCTCCGTCGGCTCCGGCGCGTTCTCCGTCACCGGGTACCCGACGTGCCAGTTGATCTCAGCCTTGGCGCCCATCGCCTCCGCGATCCCGCCCACGATCCGCCGGAACTCCCGCTCCGCCGTCTCTCGCGTCTCGGCCTTCAGCGTGCGGATCGTCCCCACCATCTCCGCGAAGTCAGGGATCACGTTGCTCGCGTGTCCCGCGTGGATCGACCCGACCGTGCACACCAACGAATCCAGCGGGTTCGTCCGCCGCGAGCAGATGGTCTGGAGCGCCGTCACGATGTGTGCCGCGACGACTACCGGATCGATGCAGATGTGCGGGTACGCCGCGTGCCCGCCCCGGCCGTGCACCTTCACCGTGAACTCATCCGTCGCGGCGAGCAACGGCCCGGTCCGCGTGGCCACCACCCCCACCGGCAACTCGGGCCAGCCGTGGAGGCCGTAGATCACGTCCGCCTTCTTCCCCAGAATCTTCCCGGACAGGCAGCCGTCCTGGCACATCTTCTCGCCGCCGGCTCCGCCCTCTTCCGCAGGCTGGAAGATCAGCAGCACGTTATTCGGCCGATCGACCGTCTTCGTCAGCGCCCTCGCCACGCCCACCAGCATCGACGTGTGCCCATCGTGCCCGCACGCGTGCATCAGCCCCGGAGTTTCCGACGCATACGCCTTCCCCGTCTTCTCGTGGATCGGCAATGCATCCATGTCCGCCCGCAGCGCCACGGTCTTCGCTGCGGCGGGGTTCCCCGTCGCCGGAACGAACCCCAGCACGCCGGTCCCGCCCGCCAGCCCCGCCTTGTGCTCGATCTTCAGCGCGGTCAGTTCGCGCACCACCGCAGCCGACGTCCGCTTTTCGGTGAACATGATCTCGGGGTGGCGGTGCAGGTCGTGTCGGAGGTCGGTGACGGCGGCGAGGTCGGACTTGATGATCGAGCGGAGGTCGGGCTCGCGAACCGAAACGGAAGAGGTCGGTGGGGCGGCGGTAGTCATGGACCAAATCCTACACGCTCGGGATGAGGGAGTCTTCGACCGAATCCCGTGGTCGCACGCCCACTCACTTCAACGCCCGCTCCCCAACCTTCATCCGCTCCGTGTTCAACCTGACCATCGCCGGCGGGTGGTCTTTCACAAACTTCACCAACTGGCTCATCGACACACCGAGGCGCAGCGCCGCCTTTTTCACGTCCCATCCGGCGTCGGCGATCACGTCGAGCGCCTCCGCGAGGAGGGCCGGGAAATCCGCGTGCTCCGGGCTGCACTGGATTCGGCCGCCCGCCGCCGATCCCTCGGGCTTCACCTTCACGCCCGGAAAAATCTCTTCGACCTTGGGCTTGGGGCCGCGCTTCACCCGGCTTCGCCACAACTCCGACCCGATCTCCCCCGAAGCGACCGGCCGCCGCACCTCGATCGCCAGAAGCAGCCGCAGCCGCCGCAGCGCGACGCGTTTGTTCTCGTGCGAACTCCGGCGCTCCGCGGCCTGCGCGCTCACTCCCGTCGGCGTGTGGAAGAGGTGAACCTGCGATTCGACTTTGTTTCGGTGCTGGCCGCCGGGGCCGGACGAGCGGTTCTTCGTCATGTCGCACTGCGCGAGCAGAGCCTCATCGACGAGCGCGGCGGGATGGAGGGATTGGCTAATGACGCGGCTCATCGTGTCCGCCGCAAGAAAAACCATTCACTGCGGAGGCCCGCCACGGCGGGTGAACTCCGAGAGCGCGGGGGAAGACAGGGATCGGATGTGAGGTTGGAAACCCTATTTTTTGTCCATCTCATCGAAGACGGCCCCCAGCGTCCGCGACCGGATCTGCTCGAAGCCGTAGCCCTTGAACGCCCCAGGGGTGAGTTTCATCACTTCTTCCTTGGTCATGCTTTCGACTTCTTTGGCGTGCCGGACCACCTCGCGGATCTTGTCGAAGAACTCGTCCTGCTTTCTGAGCCCCATGATGTCGGTGATCTCGCCGTGGCCGGGGATGACGACGGTTTGTGCGTCGCACATCTTGACGATCTCGCGGAGGCTCTCCTGCCAGCCGATCGTCGTGGCGCCGGCCGAGAGGTCGATGAACGGGTAGTTTTTGTGGAACAAGAGATCGCCCATGTGGACGAGGTTGAGCGAGGGGAAGAAGGTGACGAGGTCGTTGTCGGTGTGCCCGGGGCCGACGTGGTGGAACTGGATTTCCAGTTCGCCGAACTTGTCGGCCTCCATGCGCTGGTCGATGAGGCGGGTCGGCGCGAAGTCTTCGCTCTTGATATTGGCGATGGAATCGACGAAGGCCTTGACCTCGTCGATCACCTGACTTGACGCGGGCGCGTCGCCCCCTTCAAGCTCTTTGAGCACTCCCGAAACCCTGCCCAGCACACCCTCCGCCTGTTCGACGATCCGCGGCTTGGCCTTCGCGTGGGCCACGAGCGGGAGGTCCTTCGTGAACGCGGTGTTGCCGCCCGAGTGGTCGCCGTGGTGGTGCGTGTTGACGACCATCTTCAGAGGTGAGCCGAACGCCTCGGCCTCGCGCCGAAGCGTCGCGCCGAGGCCGGGATGTTTGCAGTCGATGAGGAGCGATTGGCCCTTGGTCGTTACGAGGAGCGCGTTGCCGCCCTGGCCGAACGCGACCCGCGCGCCCCCCGCCGCCTCCTTCCAGTCAAAGAGCGTGGCGGGGATTTCCGGCGCGCGGCGAGCGAAGAGCCTCGCGGCGGGGCCCATCGCGGCGATCGCGGCGGCGGAGAGGGTGAGGGAGTTGAACTGGCGGCGGGAAAGGGTGGTCATGGTGAAATCCTTTCTTGCTTCAGGCCATGCTAACCGGGCTTTGCGGGCTCGGCGGACGATTCGTCGCCGAACGATAGAATCGCCGCAACGTTGCGAGATGCGTGCAGGATGCGGATGATCTCCGTTGCGTGCGGGTCATCGCGATAGATAATCAGATAGGAATGCACGCGCCGGAATCGTACGTCATCTTTGACGAGATCATCCCGAAAATGACCGAGTTCCGGATGTCGAAAAACCTCATTCGAGGCGGCTCGAAGTGCCGCGAGTACCCGTCGCGCCGTGGCGGCACCCGCTTGGTCCGTCAGGTAGGCTTGAATCGCTTGAAGGTCGCCGTAGGCCGGCGGTGAGAGGATGCGACGCTTCACCGGCGCTGGCTCCGCCGAGTCCGGCTCGTCCCCAACAGTCGATCGAAGGCGACATCCGCATCGAGACCTTCGCCCCGATCCAGCGCATCAATCCCGATCTGTATCTGCTTGCGAAAGTCGGCGAGAACCGCTTTGCGCTGCTGCTCGCGCTCTTCGAGCAACCTCAAACCTTCGCGCACCACTTCGCTTGCGGACTGGTAGCGACCCTTACGCACCTTCGCCGCCACGAAACGCTGCCATTGGGCCGACAGTGAAATATTCATTGTTTCTCGCTTCGCCATGGCCGAATAGTAGCGGGGTATCGGCCTGTGTCAAAGTGTGCTACAGTGGTGCGAACCGGCTGCATTGCAGCAACTCCATGCCCCTGGACTGGACTCCTCGCGATGATCCAACTCGGCGTCAACATCGACCACGTCGCCACCGTCCGCCAGGCCCGCCGGGGGGTGGAGCCTGATCCGGTCCGGGCGGCGCACGAGGCCGAACTCGGCGGGGCCGACGGCATCACCGTTCATCTCCGCGAGGACCGCCGGCACATCCAGGACCACGACGTCGAGCGCCTCCGCGCGGCGGTCAACGTGAAATTGAATCTCGAAATGGCCGCGACGGACGAGATGGTCGCGGTCGCGCGGCGCATCAAGCCCCAGATCGCAATGCTGGTCCCCGAGGGGCGTCAGGAGATCACGACCGAGGGCGGCCTCGACGTCGCAAAGAACCTGCCGCGCTTGAAAGAGGTCGTCGCGGCGTTGAAGCAAGGGGGCATGATCGTCTCGGCGTTCATCGACCCAGACTCGAGGCAAGTCGAAGCGTCGAAGGCCGCCGGGTTCGACGTGTGCGAGGTCCACACCGGCCGGTACGCCGCCGAGTTTGCGAAAGCAGGCGGGGACTTCCTTGTGAAAGCGCTCGCGGACGAACTCGCCTCGGTGCGCGACGCGGGGGTGCTCATCCGCAGCCTCGGCATGCGCTTCAACGCCGGGCACGCGCTCAACTATCACAACGTCAAGCCCATCGCCTCCCTCGAAGGCGCGACGGAACTTCACATCGGCCACGCCATTGTCAGCCGGGCCGTCTTCACCGGCCTGCGCGAAGCGGTCCGCGAAATGAAGCGGCTGATGGTCGAGGCGGCGACGTGAATGGGGTAGGAAACCGCCTTTTAGTAAAGTATATACTAACTCGTGTAACAGTCTGATACGCAATGAGTTACGAGCGTTTTGCTGTGCGTAATTGGGTAATTGACAACACTCGGGTAGAATCCCTGTATCCCATGGGAAAAACAAAGACAACCGCGACTGCGGCCAAATCCAAGGCCGCCAAAGCATCGGCATCCTCCAAGGCCGGGACCAAGTCCAGGACGAAGGCTGCCGTGATCGCCGAGCCAAAGCCCGTCAGGAAGGGTAAGGCTCCGGTCTTCGCCAACTATCACGCCGCGCTCGAATGGCTCCACGACCGCCTCGACATCGAGCGCACGCGCCCCGGCCGCATCGATCCGAAGGTCTTCAAACTCGACCGCATGCGCCACCTGATGGAAACCCTCGGCAACCCGCAGGACTCGCTCCGCTGCGTCCACGTCGGCGGCACGAACGGCAAAGGCTCCATCTGCGCCATGGTCACGCAGTGCCTCCGCGAGTGCGGCTACACCGTGGGCATGTACACCAGCCCGCACCTCATCGACCTGCGCGAACGCATCCAGATCAACGGCTCGGTGATCTCGCATCACGCCTTCACCGACCTGCTGGGCCGCGTCTCGACCGCGACGAAAAAGCTCTCGCCGCGTCACGGCGTGCCGACCTACTTTGAGGTGATGACCGCCGTCGCGTTCATCCAGTTCGCCGAGGAAGCCGTGGACGCCGCGGTCATCGAGGTCGGCCTGGGAGGCAAGTTCGACTCGACCAACATCATCATCCCCGAGGTCGCCGCCGTCGGCTCGATCGGCTGGGACCACATGCAGTTGCTGGGCGACACGCTCGACAAGATCGCGGAGCAGAAGGCAGGCATCTTCAAGAAAAACGTCCCCGCGCTCACCTTCCAGCAGGACAAATCGGTCGTCGAGACGATGCGTCGCGTCGCCGAGGAAGTCGGCGCGATCTATCAGGTCGTGGGCGACGACATCGAGTTTTCGCTGCGATTCGAGGCGAATCCGCAGCTCGGCCCGCACATGCGCGTCGGCCTGTCCTCGGAGCGCGTCACCTTCGAGCACATCCCCGTCCCGCTGCCGGGCGAGCACCAGGCGCACAACTGCGGCCTGACCCTCGCCATCCTCGACAAACTCATCGAGCGCGGCTTCGAACTCCCAGAGAGCAAGATCATTTCAGGACTTGAAAGCGTCCACATCCCGGGGCGGATGGAACTAGCGTCCAAAGAGCCGCGCATCATGCTCGACGGCGCCCATAACTCGCCCGCGATGAACGCGCTGATGAAGTCGATCGGCGCGCATGTGCCGTATGACTCGATGATCGTGATCTTCGGCTGCGCCGCGGACAAGGACCTCGACGATCTTTTGAAAAAGGTCTCGCTCGGCGCGGACAAGGTGATCTTCACCAAGGCCCGCAACAATCAGCGGGCCGCCGACCCGAAGGACCTCGCCCGCCGATTCAACGAGGTCTGCCAGAAGATGTGCCAGACCACGGACACGCTCGAGGAGGCGCTCTCGGTCGCGGTTCGAGCCGCCGGGCGCGACGACCTCATCTGCATCACCGGCTCGTTCTACCTCGTGGGCGAGGCGAAGAAGATGCTCGCGGAGCGCGACGCAAGGGTGCTGGCTGCCGCAACGGCGTGATGCCTTGACGGAGCCCCGAGCGCCAGCGACGGGTTCAGAGGCGGTTCGCACATGGGTGCCGCTGTATTCATTACCCTACTCGCCGATGCCCACGCCGATCCGGCAACTCCGCGTGATTCCTACTCCGGTTGAGTGCTCGCTCGGCGCGGAGTTCGTCCGCATCCCACGTTCGATCGCCTACCGCGGCGCAAACCGCGCGCTCGCACAGCGGATTCTGGCCGCGCCGTTCTTATCGGCTGGGATCGAATGGGTTGGCGAATCTGATCCCGCATCGGCACTGATCGACGACCAGACGATGGGCACCGATCACAACTCATTCACCGATCGCACAACCGGCTATTCCATCGGCATCGGTCTCGCCGAACGGCCGATCATCACGATCCACGGCGCATCCGCCGAAGACGCACGCCACGCATTCGTCACCCTCGCTCAACTTTTCCAATGCTTCGGCCGCGACCTGCCGTGCGGCACCATCCGCGACGCGGCTCGCATCCCGATCCGAGGCGTGATGCTCGACATTTCCCGCGACAAGGTCCCCACGATGGCGTCGCTCAGGGCCTTCGTCGATCAGATGGAGATGCTCAAACTCAATCATCTCCAGTTGTATACGGAGCACACGTTTGCTTACGCGGACCACGAGGATGTGTGGCGCGATGCATCGCCGATGACGCCGGCGGAGATGCGCGAACTCGACTCCTATTGCCGCGAGCGCGGCGTTGAACTCGCCGCCAACCAGAACTGCCTGGGGCACCTGCATCGCTGGCTCAAACTTCCGCGCTACGCGCCGCTCGCCGAGGTCCCGCCCGAGGTGAAGCAATGGACGTTCGAGACCGACGACGGCCGGGCAATCACGAAGACCGGCCCGCACTCGCTCTGCCCCACCGACCCGCGCTCGATCGCGCTCATCGGGGAACTGCTCGACGAGTTGCTGCCGTGCTTCTCGTCGCCGCTGGTGAACATCGGGTGCGACGAGGCGTTCGACGTGGGTCAAGGCCGCTCGCGCGAGACGGTGAAGCAGCGGGGGAGGGCCGCGGTGTATTTCGATTGGCTGCGCGCGGTGGATGCAATCGTGAAGCGCCACGGCAAATCCTCGATGTTCTGGGCCGACATCGCGCTCAGGCATCCGAATGAACTGCATCAGATCCCCGATGGTGCCACACCGCTCGTGTGGGGTTACGAAGCGGACGCACCTTTCTCCGATGCGTTCGATCGCTTCGACACTCATTCACCCACTCACCCCATCACCCCATCACGCCATCAGCCTTGGCTCTGCCCCGGCACCAGTTCCTGGCTCAGCATCACGGGCCGCACGCGTACTCGCCGCGCGAACATCGACTCCGCCGCGCGATCCGCCGCGCAGGCCGACTCAGGAATCCTTGTCTGCGACTGGGGCGACCGGGGGCACCGCCAGCACTGGCCGATCGCGCTGCACTCGATCGCCTATGCGGCGCATCAGGCATGGACCGGCAGCGATCCACAGCGTCCCTTCGACCCGCGCGCCGCCGCGATGCTCCTCTGCGGCCACGACGCCGCCGAACTCGGCCCGTGGCTTGACGAACTCGGGGAAGTGGACGCCGATCTCTCTTGCGGTCTGCGCAACACCAACGCGCTCTTCGTCGAACTCCACCGCCCGGTACGCGAACTGCCGACCGACCCCGGTCGGCACGGCGCACTCGACGACTGGCACGCCGCACGCGAGCGCCTCGGTGCGCTGCGCTCGCGGTTGCACTCGATCGTGCCGGCGGCGCTCGATCCCCTCGTCCGCGTCGAACTCGAACACACGCTGAGCGTTGCCGAACACGCCACGGAAAAGGCGATCATCTGCCGAGCGTGCCTCGCTGAGCCGGGGAATCTTCCGCGTGGCCCCGCCCGCATCAAACTCGCCGCCGACCTCTCAGGGCTGACCGAAGAACACCGCGAACTCTGGCCCCGCCGCAACCGCCCCGGCGGCCTCGACGACTCCGCCTCCCACTATGAGAAGATCATCGACGACTACGAACACCCGTCGTAACTCTTCAGCGGAATGCAAAGGCCGTGACCTTGCCCAAACAGGAACTCTTCAGCGGAATACAACCGCTTCCACGTCTTGTAACTCTTCAGCCCCCTGCGATGACCGGTGCCGGCAGCGGGGGGGCGATCGGCGCTTCGCCCGGAGGGCGCTCGCGCGTTCGTTGCGAGGGGTGCCGCAAGGCGTTGCGAGCAAGCCCCTCGGCGGCGTGCTTCCCTCAGGCTCTGGATTGTCCGCGCCTTGGGCGGACGCCGGAGGAGCACGCTCGCCCAAGGGGCGGGGAGGCAAGCAGACGAAGAGGGGATTTCAACAGTCGGCTTCGAGCGGCTTGCTCACAAGGCCTCGCCGCGCCGCTCGCAACGAACGCGCGCCCCAGGGGCGAAAAGGCGTTGCAGACGGCTGAAGAGTTACGCCCAAACAGGAACGTGTTCGTTGTCTCCGATTGTGTAGCCCGCCGCGGCGTGCGGAAGAGGGCATGTGGGGCTGCTTTCCGGGGGTGGCGCTCGAAGACTCCCGCCGCGGCGGGCAGGCCGTTTTACCCCCGGCTACGAACTACCAGCTCGCACACGGCGAGTCGCCGAAGCGACCTTTCAGGCTGAAAACAAAGGCATTTCAACAAAGCACAAACCTCGGTTTGCAAACGGCTGAGGAGTTACCATCCGTCACTACCTTCCTGAACCCGCCTTTCTAGTGTCCAGTGCCTCATGCCAAGTGCCTTTCCCTCGTTATCCCGCCTCATCGTCGGCTGCATGACCGGCACCAGCCTCGACGGCCTCGACGCCGCTCTCGTCGAAGTCGTCGGCAATGGTCTCGCCATGCGCGCCCACATGATCGACTTCACGGATCGCCCCCTCGGCGAACTCAGCGTTCGCCTCCGCGCCCTCGCGGAACAATCGCCCATGAGCGCTGCAGACATCGCGCGCCTGGCGCTCGATTTCGGCGAGCTCCACGCGGACACGATCGACGCCCTCCTCGCCGGCCGCCGCGCCGATCTGATCGTCGTCCACGGCCAGACCGTTTTCCACGCGCCCCCGGCGAGTTGGCAGTTGATGAACCCCTGGCCCATCGCGGAGCGCACGCGTTGCCCCGTCGTGTATGACCTCCGAGGCGCGGACCTCGCATCCGGTGGTCAAGGCGCGCCGATCACGCCGCTCGCGGATTGGGTCCTCTTCCGCGCCGAGCATCCACGCGCGATCATCAATCTTGGTGGTTTCTGCAACGTCACGCTGCTCCCGAGGTCGCTCCCAGAAGCCGCGTCTGAGTCCGCGAAGACGCGGCTGCCCGATCCCCTCGCACGCATCAAGGGCATGGACGTCTGCGCCTGCAACCACGTCCTCAACCTCGTTGCGCAACGCGCACTCGGAATCCCCTTCGACAAAGACGGCGCCGCCGCATCCTCCGGCACACCGAACCAAGCCGCGTCCGACGCGCTCGCATCGCTGCTTCACGGCCAAACCGGCCTCCGCCGCTCCCTCGGCACGGGCGACGAATCCGCCCGCTGGGTCGATGATCGGATCACCACGATGAACCCCAACGATCTCGCCGCTTCCGCCGTCGAAGGGCTCGCACGCGCCATCGCCGCATCCATCCCGCCCGAGTGCGAACCGATCATCGCTGGCGGCGGAGCGAGGAACCTCGCGCTCCTCCGCAGCCTCGCTCGGCACCTCCGCCGCGAAGTCCGCACCACCGCCGACCTTGGCGTTCCGATCCACGCGCGCGAGGCGGTCTGCATGGCGGTCCTCGGCGCGCTGGCGCAGGACCGCGTGCCGATCACGCTGCCGCGGGTCACGCGGCGGCGCGAATCGACGCTGATTTCGGGCGCATGGGTCCATCCATGACCGGGTAGACTGCCGCGCATGTCCGCGATCCCAACCTCGTCCACCATCAACCCGCTCCGCGCGCTGAACGAAGAGTTTCAGATGACGGAGAAGCAGATTCGCCTCGGCGGCGGCTTGAAAGCCGTCGAACGTCAGCACGAAAAGGGCCGCCTCACCGCACGCGAGCGCGTCGCCAAACTTGTGGACGACGAAGCAGCCTTCGTCGAACTCGGCCTCTGGGCCGCGCACAAGATGTACGCCGACCACGGCGGCGCACCGGCCGCGGGGGTCGTCACGGGCGTCGGCCCCGTCGCGGGCAAACTCTGCATGGTCATCGCCAACGACGCCACCGTGAAAGCCGGCGCGTTCTTCCCGATGACCTGCAAGAAAATCATCCGCGCCCAGATGATCGCGCAGATGGCTCGCCTCCCGCTCCTCTATCTCGTCGACAGCGCCGGCGTTTTTCTGCCGCTGCAAGAGGATGTCTTCCCCGATACCGACGACTTCGGCCGCATTTTCCGCAACAACGCCGTCATCTCCGCGCAGGGGATCACGCAGATCGCCGCGATCATGGGCTACTGCGTCGCCGGCGGCGGATACCTGCCCGTCCTCTGCGACACGCTCCTGATGACCGAGGGCAGCGGCCTTTATCTCGCGGGCCCCGCGCTCGTGAAGGCCGCCATCGGCCAGACAGTCACCGACGAAGACCTGGGAGGCGCGAAGATGCACGCCACCATCTCCGGCACCATCGATTTCCGTGAAAAAGACGACGAAGCGTGCTTGCTGCGACTCCGCTCGCTCATGCAGAAAAATCAGGGTGGTTCAGTTCATGGTGGCCCGGCATTCCGTGCCGGGTCTGTCTTGGCTCTGCCCCCAGACCCGGCACGGAGTGCCGGGCTACCAACAGACATCTACTCCGTCTTCACCGACAAACCCGGCGCGCAGTACGATATGCGCAAGGTCATCGGTTGCATTGTTGACACCGACGAGCCACGCGCGCAAGCAAGTGGTTCTTCGGGCTTCGACGAATACCGCGCCGACTTCGGCCAGACCATCATCTGCGGCTACGCGACCATCGAAGGCAAACCCTGCGGCATCGTGGCGAATCAAAAACAAATGCAGCGCCCCGCCGAGGGTGGCGTCCAACTCGGCGGCGTGATCTACCACGATTCCGCCGACAAAGCCGCCCGCTTCATCATGGACTGCAACCAGAAGAAACTCCCCATCATCTTCCTCCACGACACCACCGGCTTCATGGTCGGCAAGGACTCCGAGCAGCACGGCATCATCCGCGCCGGCGCCAAAATGGTGAACGCGATGAGCAACACCGTCACTCCCAAGATCGTCGTGATCCTCGGCGGCAGTTACGGCGCGGGCAACTACGCCATGTGCGGCCGGGCCTTCGATCCCTTCCTCACATACGCGTGGCCTAACTCGAAGTGTTCGGTCATGGGCGCGTCGCAGGCGACGGGGGTGCTTGCGATGATCGAAGAAAAGAGCCGCGAGCGCAAGGGCGAGACCATCGACGAAGAGACGAAGAAAGCCATCCTCAAAGCCATCGCCGACAGTTACAACGAGCAGCAGGACATCCGCCACGGGGCCGCGCGAGGCTGGGTCGATCGGATCATCCAGCCGCACGAGACGCGCAAGGAACTGAGCGCGGCCCTCGACATGTGCGGGAACTGGGACATGACGCGGGAGTTCAAGACCGGGGTGCTGCAGACGTGAACGCGGACTTCGCTTCCATCGCCCGCGTGCCCGAATACGTCCGCATCACCGACGTCTCGCCCCGCGACGGCCTCCAGAATGAGCCGGGGGTGATCTCGACCTCGGACAAGGTTCGCCTTGTCGAGATGCTGTGTGACGCAAGGGTTGATGAGGTGGAAGTGACGTCGTTCGTCAGCCCCAAGTGGGTGCCACAACTCGCGGACGCGGAGGAGGTGTTGATAGGGCTTGCGGCTTGCGGCTCGCGGCTTACGCCGGACTCCCTCCCAAGGGGAGGGGGAGTCAAGGCACCGATTTTTTCGGTGCTTGTGCCGAATGAGATGGGGTTCGACCGCGCGCTCGCGGTCCACCGCGGCGGGCTGCCGCTGAAGATCGCTGTCTTCACCGCCGCGTCCGAGACTTTCTCAAAGAAGAACACCAACGCCACTATCGCCGAGAGCGTCGAGCGTTTTCGCGCGTTCATCCCGCGAGCGGTGCGGGAGGGGATGGCGATCCGCGCGTATGTCTCGTGCGCCGTGGCGTGCCCGTTCGACGGGCCGATCAAGCCCGCCGCCGTTCGGGCCGTTGTCGATCAGTTGTTCGCGCTCTTCGACGATGATGAAAAGCGGGCCGCACTCGACATCGACCTCGGCGACACTATCGGCGTGGCCCACCCGCACGAGATCGAAGCCCTGCTCCGCGAGTTCGACGAAGACCTCCGCGAGAATCAGGTCACGCTGCACCTTCACGACACCTTCGCCCGCGCCGCCTCGTGCGTGAAGGCCGCCCTCGATCTCGGCGTCCGCTCGTTCGACGGCTCCGTCGCGGGCCTCGGCGGCTGCCCTTATGCCGGCACTCCCGAACGCCGCGCGCCGGGGAACATTGCGACCGAAACACTCGTCAAAGCGATTCACGCGGCTGGTTTCGAGACGGGCGTCGATCTCGATCGCCTCAATGAAGCGGCGGCGTTCGCTCGTACTCTGGTGGGGCAGGCTTCCAGCCTGCCCGAGTAATTCCCCATGATCCGCATCGAACGCCACACCGATCTCCGCTACGCCCCGGTCGCCGAGATCATCCTCGACCGCCCTGAGAAGCGCAACGCGCTGACTCCCGCGATGCTTAGCGACATCACGGCCCGCGCGCTCGAACTCGCCGCCGATCCGACTGTCCGCGCGATCCTCCTCCGCGGCGAGGGCGGCGTCTTCTGCGCCGGTTTCGACCTCTCTCTCTGCCAGCCCCCTCCCCCGGTCCTACCGGGGGAGGTGCCCGAGTCTTCGAGTCGAAGATCCGCCGCGGCGGGGGCGGAGGGGGTGCGGGCGTCGCAACCCCTCGCTGACATGCTCCGCGGCCTCTCCGTCGCCATCCGAACACTTCGCCGAATCGAAAAACCCGTCGTCATCGCCGCGCGCGGCGCCGCCATCGCCGGTGGCTGCGCCCTCCTCGGCGGGGCCGACCTCGTGATCGCCGAGCGTGGCTGCAAACTCGGCTACCCCGTCCTCAAACTCGGCATCAGCCCCGCCGTGAACGCGCCCTCGCTGATGCTCGCGGTCGGTGCGCGGGCGACGCGCGAACGCTTGCTCGATCCCGAGCTCATTTCGGGCGACGAGGCCTTTCGTATCGGCCTTGTCGATCGCCTGGTGGACACGCCCGAGGACGTTGTGCCGCGCGCCCAGATCGAGGCCGTGAAACTTGCGGAGAAGCCGCCGCAGGCCTTCGCGGCGACGAAGCGCTGGCTCAACGAGGTGGACGGCTCGGATCAGGATGAGGTGTTCGAGAAGGCGCTCGCCGCGTCGCTGTCGGTGGTCGGGTCCGCGGAAGAGCTCGAGCGGCTGGAGAAACTCTGGCGGTGATTCCTGTCTCTTGCTTTCTGGCGTGGGACTCGGGGTTTCCTTCGCTTGCGCGAAGGGCTCGTATTCTGGAGTGCGACCGTCGGTGATGAGCCGTGCTTTGACGCGGCCGCTGCGTGTGTCGATATCCGCCGACAACTCGGGCGATGCTTAGCGTGCATCAGCGACGGTGCGGGAGTAGGCAGATTCTGAAGGCGCCGACCGGCCGGTCAGAAACTGGAACGGGCCCTCTCGCGTTGGCGGGGAGGGGGATACAAATGTTTTCGGGATGTGGTGAGAAATCGCGCGGGGTGGAGCGCGGGTGTGCGCACGGGGGGTACGACGATGCCCGCCGCGGCGACACATGGGAGTTGCCCAGCGATTTTTGCCCCGGCGACGCCAACGGCAGCGCCACCGTCGCCTTCTCCGACATCACAAGCGTCCTCGAAAACTGGGGCATCATGTACCCTGGCTCCAGCGGCCCCGGCGATGCCAATCACGACAGCGCCGTGAACTTCGCGGATATCACGAAGGTGCTCGAGAACTGGGGAGTGGCGTGTCCGTGATTGGGGCTTGCGGTGGCGGGCATTCCTGCCGCCCCGCTGGGGCTTGAAGAGAGTTTTGAGGGGGCCATCCACGGGTTCCACGGCGAAGCGCCGTTCCACCCGTGGCTACAACCTCGCGCCCCTCCGGGGCTGACAAACCGACGCGCCTTCGGGGCAACAAACCAGCCCTCTTCCGGTACTACAATCAATCGCATGGCGGACGTGATTCAGCGAACCGATGAGGAACTGGTCGAGGATTACCTCGACGGCGATGTCGGCGCGTTTCGGATTCTGATCGAGCGGTATCACGATCCGCTGCTGAACTTTTTGTTCAGGCTGGTCGGCAATCGGCAGGCCGCGGAGGATGTGTTTCAGGATGCTTTTTTGCAGGTGCATCAGTCGCTGGGGTCGTTCGATCTGACCCGGACGTTCAAGCCGTGGCTCTTCACGATCGCGGCCAACAAGGGGCGGGATGCGCTGCGGAAGTCGAATCGCCGCGCGGCGGTGTCGCTCTCGATGAAGCCCCTGGGTTCCGGGGGCGGGGGGGAGGGGGATGAACTGGTCGATCTTTTGCAGATCGAGGTTCCCGGACCTGAGTTGAGGCTGGAGGCCGAGGAGACGAGCGTGCTGGTCCAGCACGCGGTGGACGCGATCCCGCCGAGGCTCCGGGAAATACTGCTGCTGGCGTACTTCCAGAAACTTTCGTACACACAGATCGCGGATCAACTGGGGATCCCGGTGGGCACGGTCAAATCGCGGCTGCACGCGGCGGTTGCGGCGTTCGCCAAGCGCTGGCAGGAACAGGTGGACGCCCAGAAACGCAAAAGCCGGCGCGAACACGGCCCCTGAAACCCGCGTAACAAGCCTTCGCATGACCGACACGCCCTCCGATTTTCCGAACGAGTCCCTAACCGCACACCGGTTGACGGTGAGCGGGCAGCGGGCGCTCGACTCGCTGATCGGGTCGGGATTCTCCGGCGAATTCGGCGAGGCGTGGTCGCCCGAGGGGCGGCGGATCTCGGATCTACTTTCGTTGCTCGATCGGCCGACGGCGGAATCCGATGCGACGCGGGCGCTGCTGATCGACGTGACCATGGCCCGCGTCCTCCGCGCGACCGAGCGCGATCTGGCGGGGCGGATTCACCCGAAGGGCGCGGCCGAGACGCTCTCCAAAGACTCCGCCGCGATGGTCGACGAACTCGTGCGCTACGGCTGGCGCGAGCGCGCTGAGAAAGCGTCGGGCGCGGCCGCGTTGCTCTCGCTGCTCGATACCGGCGCTCGCCATGATGCATCGGGCCTCGTCGATTCGACGCTCGCGCGGGTGCGGCACCAGATCGAATCCACGCGCTCGCGTTTCCGACTCTCGCCCGAACGTCCGGTCGGCGTTCCGCGGAGTGGTTTCCGTCTGACCGATCTGGTCGGCGTGGCGGCCGCGATTCTGCTGGGGGCGTCCGTTGTTTGGCCGATGCTTGTCGGCTCGCGCGAGCAGGCGCGCGGCGCGATGTGCGCCGCGAATCTTGCTCGGGCCGCGCTCGGTTTCTCGCAGTATGCGGCGGACCATCACGATCAACTTCCGCAGGTCCGCGCGTCGTTCCTCGGCGGCACCTGGTGGGACGTGGGCACGCACGATCGTTCGCATTCCGCCAATCTCTACCGGCTCGTCAAGGGCGGGTACGCCTCGCTCGCTGATCTCTCGTGCCCCGGCAACGCCAGCGCGCCGACCTTGAGCCACGCCGACGACGGCGATGCTCACGATTGGAAGTCGGCGGATGAGGTTTCGTTCTCGTACCAGTTGCCGGGGCCGGGGCGTCCCGGCTGGAACGCGGGCGCTCAGTTCGTTGTGCTTGCGGACCGTTCGCCGGTGATCCGCCGCTCGCGCATCGGCGAACTGGCCGACCCGAATGAATCGTCGCGGAACCACGGCGGTCGCGGGCAGAACATCCTCTTCGGCGATGCCAGCATCCGGTTTTACGTTCGGCCGGTCCTCGAAAACGGGGACAACATCTGGCTGCCTGGGTTGCAGACCGGGCTGGATCGGCCGTTGACGGGGCGGGAGACGCCGGTTTCGGATGGGGATGCGTTTGTTGGGCCTTGAGTGGCACGCCCTTTCAGGGCGTGGCGAGCGTTTGGGCGCTGGAAGACACGGGCTGGAAAGCCCGTGCCACGTTGAAGACACGGGCTGGAAAGCCCGTGCCACGTTGGATTTGCCGAACCGCCTCCAGTTCCGTACACTCTCCGCCCCGCCTCAGCCAGTCGGCCCGGGATCGCTCCCGGGACTCGTCGGCTTGCAATGTCAACGGATACCGCCATGCCCAAGGTCAAGACACACAAAGGTTTGCTCAAGCGCGTCAAGATTTCCAAGACGGGCAAGGTCAACCACAACAAGGCCGGGTGCAAGCACCTCCGCTCCGGCAAGACCGCCAAGCGCAAACTGCGTTTGCGTGGCGGCAGCATGATGTCCACCCCAGACGCCAAGCGGGTGAGCAAGATTCTGTTCATCCGCCTCCGCGGGCGAGATCAGCCTCGCTCGGCCCTCCGTCGAAGCCCGACCCCCGCCGAAAAGAAAGCGTCGCGCGAAGCGGCGAAGAAGAAGATTGCCGCGTGATGAGTAGGCAGTAGGCAGTAGGCAATAGGCAGTAGGCAGTAGGCAGTAGGCAGTAGGCAGTAGGCAGTAGGCAGTAGGCAGTAGGCAGTAGGCAGTAGGCAGTAGGCAGTAGGCAGTAGGAATCAGTTCGTCGGAAAATCAAAGACCTGTCTGCCGGGCAACTAAAGCCGGTTCACCAAGGTGGGCCGCTCCGTCAGGCCGCCAAGGAGAATGTTTCATGCCACGCGTCCGCATCGGTTCCGCTCGTAAGCGCAAGCACAAGAGAGTCATCCGCGAAGCCCGCGGGTACTTCGGCACCAAGAGCAAGCATTTCCAGCAGGCCAAGGTCGCCGTCATGAAGGCGGGGATGTACGCCTGGCGCGACCGCCGCCAACGCAAGCGGGACATGCGGCGGCTGTGGATCACGCGCCTCACGGCGGCGTGCAAGATGCGCGGCACGCGGTATTCGCTCTTCATGAACGGCCTCAAAATGGCGGGGATACTCCTGAACCGGAAGATGCTCAGCCAAGTGGCGATCGAAGACCCCGCGACGTTTGATTCGCTCGTCAAGAGCGCGATCAAGGTCGCCGTGGCGACGCCGGCGAAGGGGTGAGAGCAAGTCATATTCGCGGAGCGAGCCGCGAGAGGACGCCGAGGCTGAGTCCGCGAAGCCTCGGGTTTGCGTGCGCCGCGGCACCCGAGCCTTCGCTCAAAGACTCCCGCCGCGGCGGGCAGGCTGCTCAGACTCGGCGTCTCTATGCGAGAACAGCGGTGGTGGTTGCATGTGGCACCCGCTTGCGCTCCCGTCCTTTACACTGCCCCGCATGCCGACCCCACGCTCGTCCACCTTCATGCTCGACGGCCGCGCACTCGATTGCGTCGCCGTCGAGCAAGTGGCGCGCCAGAGTCGCCCCGTTGCCCTCGCCCCCGAAGCCGCCGCGGCCCTTGAACAATCGCGCCAAACGCTTGAAAGAGCGATCACCAGCGGCACGCCCGTCTACGGCGTGAACACCGGCTTCGGGTCGCTTTCTCGCGTGCGCATCCCCGATGACCAGTTGTCGGAGGTGCAGCACAATCTCATTCGTTCTCACGCCGCGGGTGTCGGCGCGCTCCTACCGGAAGATGTTGTCCGCGGCATGCTGCTGATGCTCGCCGGTTCGTTGTCGCGCGGCTGCTCCGGCGTGCGGCCGGTCGTGGTCGAGCGCTTGGTAGCGATGCTGAACGCTGGGATTACCCCCTGCATCCCTGAGACGGGATCGGTGGGCGCTTCGGGCGATCTGGCCCCGCTCGCGCACGCCGCGCAGGTGCTGATCGGCGAGGGCAAGGCGTACTGCAAGGGGCAGCGTGTCGCCGGGAAAGAGGCGCTCCGGCAAGCGGGCATCGAACCACTGTCGCTCGCCGCAAAGGAAGGCCTCGCGCTCATCAACGGGACGCACCTGATGGCCGCCCAGGCCGCGCTGCTGATGGTTGACTTTGACCGCCTCTTCGACGCGGCGCTCGTCGCGGCGGCCATGACGATCGATGCCTGCCGGGGAACCAGTGCCTCGCTCGATGAGCGTGTCTTTGCCGCAAGAAAACAGCCCGGCCCGGCCCGCGTCGCCTCCCGCCTCCGCCTCATGCTCGCGGGCAGCGCCATCATCCCGAGCCACGCCGAGAACGATCCGCGCGTGCAGGACCCTTACTCGCTCCGCTGCGCGCCGCATGTGCTGGGCGCGTCGCTCGACGCCGCCGACTATGTGCGCAAGGCGGTGAACTACGAACTCGCCGCCGTCACCGACAACCCTCTGGTCTTTTCAGGCTCCCAAGCCCTTCCCGCGATTGTTTCCGCCGGCAACTTCCACGGCATGCCCATCGCGCTCCCGCTCGACATGCTGGCGATCTCGATCGCCCACATCGCGGGCATCTCGGAGCGGCGCACGTTTCTCATGCTCGCGGCGGCCGATCCTGAGAGCCGCCTGAAACCGCATCTTTCGCCCCAACCGGGGCTTCACTCGGGGCTGATGGTCACGCAGTACGTCGCGGCGGCGTGCTGCAACGAGATCGTCGCCCTTGCGTCCCCCGCGTCCGTCATCAACCTGCCGACCTGCGCGGGGATGGAGGACTACAACTCCTTCGGCCCGCGCGCCGCGGCGAAAGCACGCCGATCATTGGAACTCGCAACGCAGGTCGTCGCCATCGAACTCCTCTGCGCCGCGCAAGGGCTTGAATCGCACCGCCCCCTGCGATCGGGCGAGGTCATCGAGCGGGCCCACGCCACGATCCGCGCCGTGGTGCGGACGCTGACGGCCGATCGGTCGCCCGCGCCGGATATCGAGGCGATCGCGGGGCTGATCCGGACTGGGCGGTTCGGGGATTGATGCAAGACTATTCACCACGGAGACACGGAGAATGAACCGAACTGTCGGATCGCACCGTTCATTGTGAAGGCTGCGTTGCCGAACTTCTGTTCTTCAGCCTGTCGGGCTGGTCGTTCGTAGCCGGGGGTGAGCGTCTCACCCCAGGTACGCGGCGCACCAACAATTTCTTGGAACCCCGGAGGGGTCATCTGTAGTAGCCGGGGGTGCCCCACCCCCGGTACGCGGCGCACCCAAAGCATCTTTTCTTTCGACCCCGAAGGGGTCGGTGGTGTCTCAGTTTGAAGTGGCACGGGCTTTC
>CAMTWL010000031.1:0-140277 GCA_947085435.1 uncultured Phycisphaerae bacterium | reverse complement strand
TCGAACAGTGTGTCGGCTGGCTCAAGGAAAGCCGACGCATCGGCACCCGATTCGAGAAGCTGGCCGTTCACTTTCATGGCATGCTCCAACTGGCCATGATCCGCCGATACCTCAAACTGCTGTTTTCAGACAGAGCCTAGCCCAAGAAGAAGAGGCTGCTCGGATCAACTACGAAAACTGTGTGAATGGTTGGGCGGATCAACCGCTTCCCTAACGCGACTATGTTCCATCCAAATATTACTGACGATCGAGGCAAGAAACTACCGCTTGGAACTCGTTACTCGATGGTGCGCGCTACCGCCGGGTACGAGTTACAGGGGAGTGACCACGAAAAACTGCTTGAAGCTCTCGGATCGACGAGGCGGTATTTGTCGCCTGTTTCCGCGGCACTCATGCTGGTCGGGTTTGCCGGCGTTGCGATAGTCGGCGTTGTTACATCATCGAAGATGCTCATTGCACTTGGAGGGGTTTGGTTCATTGTGTCCTTGATATTACACCTTCGTCGAGGCGGCCCTCCGATTACCCTGGCTAACTGGCCGCACATAAAGACCGTCATGCTCCGGTTGAAACGATGTCCTGCTTGCGGCTATTCGCTGAATCCGGCGACCGGTTCTGCTTGGTCTGTTTGCTCAGAATGCGGCGGGTACTGGATACTTGAGACAATTTCTTCCGTTCTGTCTGCCGACGAAACTAAGGAGTGAAGGCGGATGGCCCCGATTCCCGCGATCACCTTTGGACGCCGCCCGGCCCCTCGCGCCGCGCCCGCCGCACCTCTTCCAGCCCTTCTTTAAGCATCTTCTCCGCGCCGACGTCCTTCGGTCGGTAGTACGATTTTTCAACCCCCAGGTACGATTGCCCCGTCACGCCGCCGAGGCTGGTTTGCGTCTGGCTGTCGTGCGCGTACTCGTACCCCTTCCCCTGAGCCTCCGAGCCGGCGCTCGCCGACTTGTGCGGATCGCGCAGGAACATCGGCACGGGGACCACCCGCTCGGAACGTACATCCGCCAGCGCCTCGTCGATCGCCAGGTACGCGGCGTTGCTCTTGGGCGCGAGCGAAAGGTACGTTGTCGCCTGCGAAAGAATGATCCGGCACTCGGGCATCCCGACGCGCTCCGTCAGGCTCCACGCGGCCTCCGCGACCATGATCCCGCGCGGGTCGGCGTTGCCGATGTCCTCGCTCGCCAGGATCGCCAGCCTCCGCGCGATGAATCGCGGGTCTTCGCCCGCTTCGAGCATGACCGCGAGCCAGTAGACCGCCGCGTCGGGGTCGCTCCCTCGCACGCTCTTGATAAACGCGCTGATCGTGTCGTAGTGCTCGTCGCCCGTGTGGTCGTACGAGATCATCTTCCGCTGGATCGACTGCTCGGCGGCGGCCAGGTCGATGGAGATGGGCCTGGGGGCTTGAGGGCCTGAGGCCTGGGAGTCGGCGTCTTTTGAGGAGAGTACCGCCACTTCCAGCGCGTTCAGCGCCCGCCGCGCGTCACCCTCGCACGCTTTCGCCCAATGCCCGAGCGCCGCCTCGCTCACTCGAAGTTCCAGCCGCCCGTACCCTCGCTCGGCGTCCGCGATCGCACGCCGAAGCACGCCGAGAACGTCGTCCGTACTCAGCACTTCGAGCCTCAGCACCGTGCTCCGGCTGACGAGCGCCGAGTTCACCGCGAACATCGGGTTCTCCGTCGTGGCCCCGATCAGCGTCACCAGCCCACGCTCCACATCGTCGAGCAGCACGTCCTGCTGCGAGCGCGAGAAGCGGTGGATCTCGTCGAGGAACAAGACGGTCTTGCCGCCGCCGCTTTCGATCCGCCGCGTCGCCTCGTCGATGACCTCGCGTATCCGTTTCACGGAGACGTTTGCGGCGTTCTCGCGGACAAAGAGCCGCCCGGTCTCGCCCGCGATGAGCCGCGCGAGCGTGGTCTTCCCGGTCCCCGGCGGGCCGTGCAGGATGATCGACGTCATGGTGCCCGACTCGAGCATCCGGCGGAGCAGGGGACGCTCCGCCTTGGAACTTCGGTCGCCCAGCAGATGATCCTGCCCCGCGAACTCCGCCAGCGTCCGCGGGCGCATCCGCACCACCAACGGCTCAACGCCGGCTCGCGCCTTCTCTCGATTGGGGGACCAGAGGTCGGACATCGCCGGATAATAGAGGTGATCGGGTGATCGGTCGCTCGCGGCCGGGCACTGGTTCACTTTGACGGTGGCACGGGCTTCTAGCCCGTGCGGTTTTCGTCAAAGTGAACCAGTGCCCGCAGCCGTCGGCCTCATCCTCACCGCGTCCGCGCCAAGCCCGTCCAGGAACTCGTCCGCTCCGGCCTCCTCGACATCTTCGGCGACGACAACCTCCTCGGAACCCTCGAAGAAGCCCTCGACCGCGCCCGCCACATCCTCGGCAACGACCCGATGGAAACGCGGACGCAGGCGATGGAATCACGCGGGGCATTGAAGCGCTTCCGCCACCGCAGTTGCGCTGGAACCCCGAGCGCAAGCGAGCGGGGTTCGGGGCCGACGATTAATATTTGTATGGGCTCACCGAGCGCACGGCACGCTTTGGCTCTTGGTAACGCTTCCGCCGAACCCCCTTCCTTGCGGGCGGGGTTCCAGGGTCAACATTGATTACCCACACCAACAATAACCGTTGCCGAACCGCGGCTTTCAAATGGGCGTACCCTCATCGGCTGGCCGAACTATCCTTGGCGTGGTCAACTTCACGACCAGCATATCCTAAAGGACTCCGTACATGTGCGGCATCGTGGCATACATCGGAAACAAGCCGGCCCAATCACTTCTCCTCGAAGGACTCAAGCGCCTCGAATACCGGGGCTACGACTCCGCCGGACTCGCGATCCTCGGCGACCGCCTCATCATCACCCGAGCCGTCGGCCGCGTCGCGATGCTGGAAGAGGCCGTGGCGCGCAAGCCGCTCACCGGCTCGCTCGGCATGGGGCACACCCGCTGGGCGACCCACGGCGATGTCTCCGAGCGCAACGCCCACCCCCACCGCGACGACAAGCACGGCATCGCCATCATCCACAACGGCACCATCGAAAACTACGCGCCGCTCAAAACCTACCTCCAGGAAAAGGGCCACCGCTTCACCAGCGACACCGACACCGAGGTCCTGGCGATGCTCGTGAGCGAACTTTACGACGGCGATCTCGAACGCGCCGTGCAGAGCGCCCTCCGCGAGATCCGCGGGGCCTACGCCATCGCCGTCATCTGCGAGAAGGAGCCCAACACCCTCGTCGTCGCGCGCAAAGGCTCGCCGCTCATCATCGGCATCGGCGACAAGGAGTTCATCGTCGCCTCCGACGGCAGCGCCATCGTCGCCCACACCACGCAGGTCTTCGAGCTCGACGATTACCAGGTCTGCAAACTCACCCGCGACGACTTCCGAACCAGCACCCTCGACAACGTCCCCGTCACCCCCAAGATCCGACAACTCGAGATGGAACTCGAGCAGATCGAACTCGGCGCGTTCGAGACCTTCATGATGAAGGAAATCTTCGAGCAGCCCGAGGCTCTCCGCACCACGATGCGGGGCCGGATCGACGAGCACGCGGGTCAGGTGGTCCTGGGAGGCGTCGGCAACTACGCGCGCGAACTCGTCCGCGCCCGCCAGATCGTGCTGACCGGGCAGGGGACCGCGTACCACGCCGCGATGATCGGCCAGTACCTGATCGAAGACCTCGCCAAAATCCCAGCGAAAGTCGAGTACGCCAGCGAGTTCCGCTATCGCAACCCGATCATCGTCGAAGGGACGGTGCTGATCGCGGTGAGCCAATCGGGGGAGACCGCGGACACGCTCGCCGCGCTCCGCGAAGCCAAGGAGCGCGGCGCGCTCACCATGGGCGCGGTCAACGTCGTCGGCTCATCCATCGCCCGCGAGACCGACGCCGGCGTCTACCTCCGCGTCGGCCCCGAGATCGGCGTCGCGTCCACCAAAGCCTTCACCGGGCAGGTCATGGTCCTCTCGCTCATCAGCCTTTTTCTGGCCCGCCGCCGCTTCATGTCCGTCGATGCCTGCGAGGTCATGCTCGAAGAACTCGCGCGCGTCCCCGACATGATCGAGACGGCGCTCGCCGAGAACGACCACATCAAGCGCGTCGCGGAAAAATACTGCCGCAACGAGAACTGGCTCTTCCTGGGGCGCGGGTACAACTACCCCGTCGCGCTCGAAGGCGCGCTCAAACTCAAGGAAATTTCGTACATCCACGCGGAGGGGATGCCCGCCGCCGAGATCAAGCACGACCCGATCGCCCTCATCAACGACGGGATGCCCGCGGTGTTCATCGCCAACAAGGGGCCTCAGTACGACAAGGTCATGCTCAACATCGAGCAGGTGAAAGCCCGAGGCGGGCGCGTCATCGCCGTCGCCACCCAAGGCGACCAGAACATCAAGCGGCACGCCGACGATGTCTTCTACATCCCCGACATCTCCGACGCGCTCAGCCCGCTGCTGACGGTGATCCCGCTGCAACTGCTCGCCTGCCACGCGGCGAAACTGCGCGGGCACGACGTGGACAAGCCGAGAAACCTGGCCAAGAGCGTGACGGTGGAGTAACCCAAGCGGGTGCTACTCCAACCCGATGTCTTTACCGCCCTTCACCTTCTTAAGATAGGCGAGCAGGTCGGTGCTCACCTTGTCGGTGTTGTAGTCCACCGGGCTGGCGAGCGTCGCGATTCCGCCGCTGATCTTCGCGACAATCACCTGACCCTTGAGAATGTTCGGCGCATTTGGCTCCGCCTGTCCCACGGCCCACACCTTCGCGTCTTTCCCCTGAGTCACCATGACCCGCTCCTCGTTCGTTGATTTATCGACGAGGAGGATGATCGTCGTGCTGTCGGAGGACGCCTTCACATACTGCGTCGAGCCCGACGGTCGGATGCCCCTCAGGATCGCGTACCCCTGCGTGCACTGCCAGCCGGGGTCGGCGTTGGTAAACCGCCCTTTGCCCGGGGCGCTCGTCGCCAGGTCCGACTCGCCCGGCCCGAAGAACACATCAAACTCACGCGGCTCTCCGCCCGGCGACTTCCCGCGGATCCGCACCAGCCTGTTGTTCTGCGAGTTCTCGAACGTGCCCGCGTTTGCTTCGAGGGGCGTCGGGTTGAGCGGATAGACATTCGCGGAGGGCTTGTCCTCTCGATTGTCCTCAACCATGTACTCCTTCGCGTCCTGGGAGAAACAATTCTTGCAGCAGCACCCGTTCATGTTCCCGCCGATCATCACGCTCGCGTAGATCGCCCACGTTCCCTTGGTCCACGTCATTTCAAAGTCCCTTTCCCGGCCCATAAGGCCGCGCTACAGCCCGATCTCACGACGCACAAACACATGCCACCCCAGCCCCAGCACGCCGGTCACCATCGTGACAAACACCAGACCGGGCACGTCAATAATCCATCCCGCGATCAGGTACGTCAAGAGACCGGCGGACACGCACAACACCGAGAGCAATGCGATCAGCCCCGCTCGACGGAGAAGACCCCCAAACGCCGGAAAAAAAAGCCCCATCGCGCCCACACCGGCGGTCGCGTACATCACGTCGTCCCCGAGGGCCGACGGCAGGCGCGCATACCTCCCCGTGACGAGGCGGTCAATCGCCGCCGCGTGGGCGTAGACGCCATGAATCTTGTCGCCCCGAGGATGGTCGAACAGGTCGGCCGCATCACTCCGCGTATTGCCGAACAGAATAAACCGTCCGCCGCACCACGACTTCAACTGCGCGGGTGAAGCCGCAAGGTAGTCGTCGATCCGGATCGTCGCCGAATCCAACTCCCGCATCGCCGGCATGTCCACCAGCAAAATGATCCCGTCCACGCGCGGCGATTCCCCCTCGCCGCCCGGCGGGCTCACACGCTGGGTCTTCAGCCGCATCGCCCGCGCGCTCGTGGTCGGCTGCGTCAGCCCGCTTCGCCCGCCGGCCTCCCACCAATAGGTCAACGTCTGCGTGTCGGGATCGAACCGCCCGCGCGGGAACTCGTCCGGACGCTCCGCCGACAGCACGCACATCAGCGGGAGGCTCAGCCTCGCAAAGGGCGCGTCGGGCGACTCGGAGATCGCGAGCGGCATGAACCAGTCGGGGCTGAAGTCAACATCGCCCCAGCGGCGCGCGGCCGTGACGATCACCTCGCTGATCTGCGGCAGCCCCGGCCCGCCCATCGGCACGCACTCCGTACACGCGACCACCACCGGCGTTTTTACCGCCGAGAGTTCTCGAATGGACTGCGCCAAGAGCGCGTCCGCCTCCGCCGCGTCCGGATTCGCCTTGAAGTTGAGATCAAACCCCACCGCGCGAGCGCCCGCCCCGCGCAGCCGATCGAGCGCCAGCGCGAACACGCTTCGCCGAGTCCACGGCACGTTATCTCGAACCCCTTCGATCCCATACGCCTCGCCGAGCGCCGCAAAGCTCGTCTCATCGTCGAACGACACGACGCGCACGCGATCCGCCAGCCCCGTCGACGACGCGAACGGAAGGTTCAGCATCACCCACTGGGAGTAGGGCGCATGGACAAACCTGTTTGTCAGCGGCGGCAGCGCCTTTTCCCACGCGAACACCGCCGCCGTACACGCCGCCAGCCCCGCGAGCGCTGACCATCCCCACGCGCCGCGTCCCAGAGACGCCGATCCGATCAGGTATCCGCGCAACTCCTTCGCTAACTCCAGCGCCGTCGCGTGGCGCCGCGCCGGGTCTTTCTCCATCGCCTTCAGGATGATCCGGGCCAGCCGCTCCGGCACCGGCACGCCGTCGCGACGCCTCGGCCGCTCGATCTCCGCGTGGACAATCGACGCCAGCAGTTTTTCTCGCGTGCCGCGATCAACCGGGTATGGCCGCCGACCCGTCACCACCTCGTACAGGATCACGCCGATCGCGTACACATCGCTCCGTGCATCCACCGGTCGGCGCGGCTCCGCCTGCTCCGGCGCCATGTATTCCGGCGTGCCTAGCAGCGCCCGCTCGACTTCCCCTTCGCGCTCGGACGACCGCGACACGCCGAAGTCGATCACCTTGGGCGACCCCAGCACGTCGCACAGGATGTTCACCGGCTTCAGATCGAGGTGGCACACCCCGAGCATGTGCGCCGAGTGAACCGCGTCGCACACGTCCGCCATGAATCGCAGCATCTCGCGGACGCCCCTCTGATCCTCGCGCAGCCACTGCTCGAGCGTCCGCTCGCCGCGCACATACTCCATCGCGTAGAAAGGCCTCGGCACCCCGCCGTCGTTAAACATCCCGGCGTCGTACAGACGTGCGATCCCGGGGACATCCTGGAGCGAGATCAGGATGCGGCATTCATTCAAGAATCGCTCGGCCGCCCGATCGCCCGCGTTGAACCGGCTCAAAACTTTCAACGCGACCGTGAGTTCCTTCCCTAAATCCGGGAAGTTCTTCCTCGCCTCGAACACCTCGCCCATCCCGCCGCTGCCGATCAACCGCGTGATCGCGTATCCCGGGATGCTCGGAACCCGGCGCGCAACGCCCCCGCTTCGCGCCCCGGCCGTTCGCGCGCCAGGTTGCAACTCTTTTGTTTCCGCGCCGGCTTGATCGAGCGGATCCACGGGAAATAGCCCTCGCAAGAGGCGCCAATCTACACCATTGGCTGAGATCAGTCGCCCCGCGCGAGGCAATCCGTCCATAAGCCAAACTCCAACTCGACCTGACCCGTCCTCTGCCGAGAGGGTTGCGTTCCATTCGGTACTCGTTACACTCTCCGACTCGCCGTCTGGTGGGCGGCCAGAGTTCCCAATGATCCATTTGCCTGCCGGGACCAGCCCGGCGCGGCTCCACTCGCCTCTTCACTCAGACCGAACCGCATGCCGACCATCAACCAACTCGTCCGCAACCCGCGCACGCCTCAGTTCAAACTGAACAAGGTCAAGGACCTTGCCATGTCGCCTCAGAAGCGCGGCGTGTGCCTCCAGGTCCGCACGGTCACGCCGAAGAAGCCGAACTCGGCCCTCCGCAAGGTCGCCCGCGTCCGACTCTCAAACGGCAAGGAGATCACCGCCTACATCGGCGGCGAAGGGCACAACCTGCAGGAGCACTCGATCGTCCTCGTCCGCGGCGGCCGCGTGCGAGACCTTCCCGGCGTGCGCTACCACGTCGTCCGAGGCTCGCTGGACTGTCTCGGCGTCGAAGGCCGCAAGAAGGGCCGCTCAAAGTACGGTGCCAAACGAGGCAAGGGCGGCGCCGGCGCCAAGGCCGCACCGAAGAAGTAAATCGCACGCGGGGCGCTGTGCCCCGTGACATTTCAGGCAAGTAATCCCGAAACGGTCGCCGCGGCGACCCGGCACTCGGGGTGAACAGATGATCCGCCGCTTCAAAGAGCGGCGGGTGGATGAGCCAAAGGAGTTTCACAATGGCCGGACGCTGGACATCTTCCAACACGCAACTTCGCCCCGATTCCCGCTTTGGGAACCGGGTGCTCTCCCGGTTCATCAACTGCGTGATGCGTGACGGCAAAAAGGCCGTCGCCGAGCGCTGCGTCTACGACGCGATGGACGACATCCAGAAGCGCCTCGAAAAAGAGACCGACCCCAACGCCCCGAAGGAAGCGATCGTCGTCTTCGAGCGGGCGATCAGCAACGCCAAGCCCCGCGTCGAGGTCCGCTCCAAGCGCGTCGGCGGCGCCAACTACCAGGTGCCGATCCCCGTCAACGACCGTCGGCAGCAGAGCCTCGCGTTCCGCTGGATCATCGACTCGTGCCGGGCCGAGGGGGGCAAGCCGATGTCGGTCCGCCTCGCCGACGAACTCATCGCCGCCGCCAAGGGCGAGGGCAAGGCGATGACCATCCGCGACCAGACCCACCGCATGGCCGACGCGAACAAGGCGTTCGCCCACTTCGCGTATTGAAACTCGATACGAGCCCTTCGCGCAATACGAGCCCTTCGCGCAAGCGAAGGAACATCCCCCCACCTCGGAACCAACGCCCGCGGAAAGAATCCTCCGCCAGACTTTTTTCGTTGAAGGATCGGTAACTCTTCAGCGGAATGCAAAGACCTCTTCTCCAAACGGGCCCGTAGTAACTCGTTCCGATCACATGGCACCCCTTCGGGTTCGGAAGAGGGTGCGTGGGGTTGCTTTCCGGGGGTGTCGCGGACTCCACCCCCGGCTACGAACGACCAGCCCTTCGGGCTGAAAACAAAGGCATTTCAATAGAGCACGAACCTCGGTTTGCAAACGGCTGAAGAGTTACAAGGATCGAAGAGCCGACACCGAGCCGCTCTGGGCGAAGTGTCGAACACTCCTCCTCGCGATTCGATGAAAAAAAGCGGCGACCTCGAAGGCCGCCGCATCAGGTGCCGAATCTTACGATCGCTCGAAACTCAGGGCTGCCCATCAACCCAGACCCACGGCCCGGTTCCGTTGCCGGTGTTCCCGCCGAGGTGCTGGTCGCCGAGGAGTGCGGCGTTCTCCTGAGTCAGCGGGTCGGGGATGCCCTGACGCCAGATGCGGAAGAGCGCGTTGCGGCGCTCCTCGATGTCCGGCGTGGAGTCGCTGGTCCCGGCGTGCTCGTTCGCGTCGTCAACGAAGAGGTTGTCCTTGTCGAAGGCGCTGACCGCCCCCTGAACCTCGTAGGAGAGTTCCTTGGGATTCGGCCTGTCCTCCAGGACGACGTGGCCGTCGTTGTACGCCACGTTGCCCTCCCAGGCGTCCTTGCTGCCGTGGATGAGGAGCGTGTTCGATTCCAAGCCGGTCGGGCCCGCCACGAGTATCCATTCGCCGTCGCTGCCCGGAAGCGGACGGGGGGAGACGACGTACACCGGGCCACGGTTGGCCCAGACCGGCACCGTCGAGACCTGGTAAATCGAAGACCAGGCCTCGAGGCGCAGCTGGCCGGCGAGCGCGTTATGAGCATACGAGTTGTTGCCCAGGCTCTTGTCGCCGCCGGTATGAATGCCAAAGGTGCGATCGTCTTGTTCCTTGGGCGAGCCGCGGAAGTCGGGGTCGTACACCGCCACCGATGCCCGGGTGCCCACCGGGGCATAGGTCACCGCGCCGTCGGGGTTCCGGAAGTCATACTCGTTGTCCGTCATCGCCTGGATGCGGTTGGACGATTCCGAGGGGCTCACGCACAGTTCGAGCGAGATGATCTTGTTGAAGAGCATCAAAGAGAGGATGTTGCCGGTTCGGTTCTTGCTCGGTGAACCGCTGCCGACCGGCTTGAGTTCCGTCAGGTTGTTCATGTCGAGGACCGATGGGAGCGGGTACCGCTCCCTGTTGTCCTGGGCCCAGCCCATGCAGCCCTGGTGCAGCCCTCGGACCTGCGTCGAGTCCTTGATCTGCTGCGCGTTCCGCCGGGCCTTGCCGAGCGCGGGGAGGAGCAGCCCGATCAGCAGCGCGATGATCGAGATCACCACCAGCAGCTCGATGAGCGTGAAGCCCCTTCGATTCGTGTGAGTCATGGTTCGTCGAACTCCTTTCGCACCGCCCCGGCGGAAGCCGGCGGCGGGGGTGTCGCTTCGGTTAGGAACGGCTTACTGCCCGTCGATCCAGATGTACTCGCTGCTGCCCTGCATGAGCGTGACGAAATCTTCGGTAAAGGGGATGCTCGGCGTGTTCGGAACGGTCGGGACGGGGATGCCCTGCTTCCAGATGCGGAGCAAGGCGTTCTTGCGCGTCTGGAACGACGCGGGATCGGTCCCCTCGTTCGTCTCATCGACGAAGAGGTTGTCACGCTCGTTGACCGGATTCGTCTGCCCCTGTCGATCGACGAAGGTCGCGGTCTCGGGGTCGGGCTGAAGTTGGAACTCGACGTGGACGTCGCCGAACGCGACGTTGCCCTCCCACTTGTTCTCGGAGCCGTGGATGAAGAGCGTTTCGGACGACGCTCCGTACCGCGTGAGCTGTGCGGTCGTGAGCGTCCATGTTTGGTTGGCCGCGAAGTTCGGGGTGGCGACCTCCACATAGAGAGGCCCTCGGTTGCCGACCACCGCCTGCGAAGCGTTCAGCGTGCTGCTCCAGTTGGTCTTGCGGGCGCCCTCGATGCAGTTGTGGGCGTAGGAGTTGTGGGCCGTGCGCGACGGCGGCGCACCGACCGCAGGCGGGGCGTTCATCACGCCTTCGATATCCAGGTTGTCCTGAGGGGAGCCGAGGAAACGGGGGTCGTACACCGCGTACTTGCCTTCGCGTAACTGCTGCGAGCCGGCGGGGCTGGAATACTGGTAGTCGGTGTACGGCACCGACTTGCCGGCCTCGGCCGGACTCACGCACAACTCGGGCGTAATGGTCTGGTTCCAGATCATCAGAGAGAGGATGCTGCCGGTGCGGTTCTTGAAGTTACTCACAACCGTCTGGTTGTTGGCGTCGGCGGCGCTTGGGACCGGGAACTTCTGCCGGTTGTCCGACGCCCAGCTCGTCATCGCCTGCATGATGCCGCGCACCTGCGTGCCGTCCTTCAGTTGCTGAGCGTTCTTGCGGGCCTTGCCCAGTGCGGGCAGGAGGATGCCGACGAGCAGCGCGATGATCGCAATGACCACCAACAACTCGATCAGCGTAAAGCCGCGATTCCGACCGGTCTTCATGGCGAGTCTCCGTAAAAAACGTCCACACCGGCCCCTTTCCCGGGACCGGATCGACAAGCACATTCAACGAGCCTCACGGCGGACACGAGAGCCTCCTTCGACGAGAACCATCAAGGAAAACCGCTCCAGATTGTCCGGGGGGCCGACACCGACACATGGCCAACCAAGCCACGCAGGCGTCTTGAACAGGTTGTCGGCTTGCGGCGGACCTCTTCCCTTTCCGGATAACGGAAATATGGGAATCAGTGCATGTGATCGGTCGGAAAGGATTTCCGGCCCGCGCTCACCATCTCGATATCACTACGATATCAACCACTCTACGAATGTCAATCCCCACGGTTCCCAACACCCGTCAAAATTTTCACCCAAACGGAACACCACCATGCCCACCGTCCGCGAGCAACTCGCTAAATTGAACCTGACATTTCCCAAACCTGCCAAACCAGTCGCCTCGTACATCCCCGCCGTCTCGGTCGGCCCCGCCTCGCGCCTCGTCTTCATCGCCGGCCAGGTTCCCTTCCGCGACGGCTCGCTCATCGCCGCCGGCACCGTCCCCAACGCCGTCACTCTGGAACAAGCGCAGGAATGCGCCCGCCAGTGCGTGCTCAACGGACTGGCCGCCCTCGAAGCGGAGATCGGCGACCTCGCCAAGATCCGTCGCGTCGTCCGCCTCGGCGTCTTCGTCGCCTGCGAGCACGGCTTCACCGAGCACTCCAAAGTCGCCAACGGCGCCAGCGATCTCCTTGTTGCGCTCCTGGGAGAAGCCGGCAAGCACGTCCGCGCCGCCGTGGGAGCACCGAGCCTGCCGCTGGGGGCGCCGGTGGAGGTGGAGTTTATCTTTGAGGTCGAATAACGGTCATCAGTGGTCGGGCGCCTCCAGAGCCCCTATCGTTTACTCGCCCCGCGTTGGAGACGCTTATGCAAGTCAACCTGGCACCTGAATGGCAACAGTTCGTTGACGAGCAACTGCGAAAGGGTCGCTACGTCAACGCCAGCGAGGTTGTCAGCGACGCGCTCCGCGTCCTGCGCTCTCAAGAAGATGAGCGGAAGTCGGCGCTGGCGGAAGTCCGAGCCAAAATCGCCCACGGCATCGAACAAATACGCCGTGGCGAGATCGTGGAAGGCGAGAAGGTTTTCGACGAAATCCGGGCTCGAAGCCCCGAGTTCCGCCGGGCCGCATCGTGACTGGCTTTGTCCTCTCGCGCGATGCGGAGGCCGATCTGCACGAGATATGGTCCTACCTCGCAACGGTCGCGGGGTGGGCGGTCGCCGATCGGATTCTTGCGGATATCCACGATGAAATAGTCCGGCTGACCTCATCGCCGAGGATGGGGTCACACCGAACCGACCTCGCCCCAGAACCGTTCCGGGTCTGGAGGGTCCATTCGTATTATCTTTTCTACGAAGACACACGACCTCTCAGCATCGCTCGTATTCTGCATACGGCACGCGACATCCAGCACGCTTTCCCAACGGCGAGCGAGTGAGTGCCATCGCCCGCCGGCAGCATCGTCGGCTTCAGCCCCCGAACGCCTTCTTGTAATCCGCCACAAACTTCTCCAGCCCCGAATCCGTCAGCGGGTGCTTCATCATCTGCTGGATCACGTTGAACGGCACCGTACACGCGTCGGCCCCCGCCAGCGCGCAGTCAACGATGTGCTTCGGGTGCCGAACGCTGGCCGCGAGCAGTTTCGTCTCGTACCCGTAGTTGTCGTAGATCTGCCGGATGCGGCGGATGAGGTCCATCCCGTCCTCCGCGATGTCGTCCACGCGCCCGATGAACGGGCTGACCAGGAACGCACCCGCCTTGGCCACCAGCAGCGCCTGCAGCGGCTGGAAGCACAGCGTCAGATTCGTCCGCACCCCCTCATCCGTGAACGCCTTGCACGCCTTCACGCCGTCCACCGTGCAGGGCAGCTTCACCACGATGTTGTCGGCGATCTTGGCGCGCTCGCGCCCTTCCTTCATCATCCCCGCGTAATCGATGGCGATCACCTCCGCCGACACCGGCCCCTCGACCACCTCGCAGATCTGCGACAGCCGCTTGCCGTAGTCAACCTTCTCCTTCGCGATCAGCGACGGGTTCGTCGTCACGCCGTCGAGCACGCCCATGTCCACGGCCTGCTTGATCTCATCCAGATTCGCGGTGTCGATGTACAGTTCCATTGCGATGCCTCCTTGAACAGCGGGTGGGGTACCGATCCTTTTATCGGCCGTTAGGATTGTAGAGTTCGAGAAGATTAGACCCGAATCGCGGCCACGCAGGCCCAAATCGGGTTATCGCTTCGTCATCAGGCTCAAAATGAACATGATCGTCATGATGAACGCGTAGCACACCACACCGACCAGCACATACACGATGATCGGATTGGTCTTGGTCTGAACCCCGCGCTGCGACCGATCCTCGGGGATCGCCCCCGGCAACGCCTCGGACGTCTTCAACGCCTCCAGCACCGCCGACGCCGGCGCTTCCCGGTGCGCAATCGGCGGCGGCTCGCCCCGACGCACCGCACGCAGGTCGATCAATAACTCCTGGCAGTTCTTGTAGCGATCCTTGCGGCTCTTGGCCATCATCCGCTCGATCACCTCGCTGATCCCCGCCTTCAACTTGGGGTTCGCATGGTCCGGCGGGATCAGCGGCGCCTTCAGGTGCTTCTGCATCACCTCGCCGGGGTTCTTGCCGTTGAACGGCACGCTCCCCGTCACCATGTGGTACATCGTCGCCCCGAGCGAATAAATATCCGCCTGAGGACCGATGTTCATCTCGCCCCGGATCTGCTCGGGCGAGATGTAGTACGGCGTGCCGTAGGCCTTGCCCTGCTCCGCCTCCGCCGCTTCCTTGTCGCCGATCGCCCGCGCGAGACCCAGGTCCGCCACCTTCACCACACCCTGAGGCGTGAACATGATGTTCTTCGGCTTGATATCGCGGTGAATCAGCCCCTTCATGTGCGCATGGTCCATCGCCTCGCCCACGCTGATTGCGATGTCCAGCGCTTCCTGCTCGTTGAACCGCTTGTTCGCGACGATCAGGTCGTGCACCGTCTGGCCCTCCACATACTCCATCACGAAGTAGTGGAACTCACCGGCTTGGCCGACGTCGAACGCCTGCACGATGTTCGGATGGTTCAACTGCGCCGCCGCCCGCCCCTCGGCGTAGAAACGCTCGATGAACTGCGGGTTGCTCGAGAACTTCCGCGGCAGAATCTTGATCGCCACCATCCGGTCCAGGCTCAACTGCTTCGCCTTGAACACGGTCGCCATCGCCCCGGCACCCAACTTCTCCAAAACTTTGTAGCCCGGGATCGTCGAGCCGGAACGTTCCTGCTCGACCATCGAACGAAGCCGTGACAACTGCCGCTCGGTGACGAGGCGCTCATCGACGAGCGCCTGGGAGAACGACCGCTCATTCGTCTCGACGGCCTTCCGCTTGCGGATCGACTCCACCTCATCCCGAGTCGCCAGCCCCTGCTCGACCACCAACCGGCCCACGATGCTGTCGATCATCGAGCCCCCGTTGGAGCCGCCCGACTTCTCATCCGCTTTCTGACCTTGCTTCCCCGTGACGATCTCGGCGGTGTCGCCCGCGTTTGGTCGTTTCCCACCCGCTCCGGGCACCGCCGACGCCGCCGACGCGGATTCGCCCGGCAAAGGCAACCGCGACTCCTCGCTCTGCGAAGTCGCGTTCACGCCCGGCCGCGATGGAGTTGGAGAATCGGTCACTGCACCCGAGGCCAAACTAGACCCCCCGCTCCCACCTGTCAACGCAGGCAATCGAGCGGCGGTCGATGGTTGACTCTTCAAGGTGCTCATATACCAAATGCTGCGGAAAGGCAGCAGCGAACAACCGGCACGCGAGCGGTCGCCTCGTCCCTTCTCGGCCTCCGTTTAGTGGGGGCCACCCAGTCCTTTCGCTGGGAGCCAACGGACAGTTCCAACCCTCCCGCCAAGAATGCGATTCAATCTGACCCCAACGCCCGAGAACTACCAAACCAACACCCAACCACCTCCGAACCCCACACGCTCAGGATGCGCAACGAGCATCCCGTGGACTTGCCACCCGCAACGTACCCGCGGTAAGTCTCCTTGATCCATGGAGCGGATTCATACGGAATCCAAATAGTCCCCGCGCGGTGTTGGAGCCTCCTCCCCCGCTCCCAGCGGGGGAGGTGCAAGTTCACCCGCCGCGGCGGGAGTCTGCGAGGGCGGAGGGGGCGTCGGCGGCCGCACGCTTCAATCACAACTTCGCGCATGATCGAAATGGAATCCGTATCAGTTCATGTGCCGCGGTTCGGTGTGGTGCAGGCATCTCGAAGAGTCTCCGCGGCGACTCTTCGAGATGCCTGCTCCACCTGAACCGAGGCCGCACTACGGTTGCTTCGGCCCGGCGGGAGCCGTCCCCGCCGCCGCCGGCAACCCCGGGTCCGCGGGCGCGCGATCCATCATCGAGTCCAGCATCGTCCCGATCAGCGCCACCGTCTCCGGCGATTGCCCCCCGGCCACCTGCCCCGAGATCATCACCCTCGGCGTGATCTGGATCCCGCGCTCGCCCACGATCTTCATCAGTTCGAGCAACGCGGAGTTGCTCCGCCCGATCTCCTTCGCGATCGACGCAAACGCCTTCGACTGCGCCTCCGCCTTGACCAGAATGGACTCCGCCTCCGCGTTCGCCTCGATGATCTTCCTGATCTTCTCCTGCTCGGCGATCTTGGTCTGGTAGTTGGCCGTCGCCAGACGCTTCTCTTCCTCCGCTTCCTGAACGGTGCGGGTCAGCGCCTTCTTCTGCTCCGCGGCCTTCTGCTGCTCCTGGAACGTCCGCTGCTCCTGCTGCGCGATCTCGCGATCAGTCTGGGTTTTGAGCAGCAGGCCGAGGCTCTGCTCATCGCCGATGTTGCCGATGCGGACGGCGGCGACGGTCACGCCGTACTTGCTCATCTCCTTCGAGAGGGCTTCGAGGGCCTGCTTCTCCTGCTGCGACCGCTGCTGCACATAGTCGAGGGCCTTCACGCGCTCCGCCGAGTTGCGGAAGATCGCGCGCACTGCGGAGTTCAGCACCTGCTGCAACGAATCCTGATCGTCCTTCAGCGTCGCCACCACCAGCGGCGCGTTCTGCGTGTCGATCAGGTACTCGACCCGCACGTCCACGGGGAAGGTGAACCCGTCGGCGGAACGGACCTGTATCTCGCGTTCGCCGATCTCGCCGCCCATCTCGCGCTGGTTCGCCGGGCCGCGCTGGGCCGTGTATTCAACGACGTGCGCCTTCGTCGAGATCACCGTCACCTCGTACGCCTCGCTGTTGAGGTAGTACTGCTGCGGCGACAACGGCTCGCGCCACACCCCCCGCTGCCCCTTGTCCACCAGCAGCCCGTGCCCCTGACGATCCGCCGGCGGCGTCTCTCCTACGTTCGCCTTGACCACCCCCACGCTCGCGGGGGAGATATTCGTCACCGGGACCTTCTTGATCTCGTACAGTCTGGGGTTGAGGCGGTAGGTTCCGGGCGTCAGGACGGCGGCCTGCGGGCCCTTGAACCCCTTCCCCGCCGTCAGAAAATGCTGCGCATCAAGCATCTGCTGGAACGTCGCGGGGTCCCATTCCGGCGCGTAAATCTGCCCCTCCGGGAGCGGCAGGCCGTCGCTTGTCTTGATGAGGCCCAGTTGCCCCGCGTCGATCACGGTGACCGAGTGGGTCTCGATGTCGAAGATGACGGGCCAGTACCAGAGGTGCCAGCCCGGCGGGAGAACCCGCGCCTGAGGCCCCATCTCGCCCGACGTCGCGATGATCTTCTCGGGCGGAAGTTGCGGCCCGAGCGCGTTCTTGCTGACCACCCCCATTCGATCGTCGGGAACGTAGCGGATCGACGAGAGAAGCACGCCGAGCGCAAAGACAAGGAGAGACAACCCCGCGACGGCCCCGCGGGCGCTCGAGGTCGGGAGCCGCTGAACAGTGCTGAGCAGCGCCCCCGCGACCAACGCGCCGATGACAATCGAGATATAGCCCATGGCCAAGCCCCTTTCCCCGCCGGAGAACTGAACCTCACCATCTTACACGAATCCCAGTTGTTCCTCGCGCGGTGTCTGAGCCTCCTCCCCCGCTCCCAGCGGGGGAGGTGCCCGAGTCTTCGAGGGCGGAGGGGGCGTCGGCTACCGACGCTCCGATCACGACCTCGCGCGGGGTCGAAGTGTGATCTGTATTACTCCGTGCTCTCCGTGCCCCGCCGCGGCGGATCTTTGACTCCGTGGTGAATACCTCAGATCACCGAACCCCGTCCTTCCCCGCGATGTACTGAATCAAATCCACGCACCGCGCCGCGTACCCCGCCTCGTTGTCGTACCACGACACGATCTTGAAGAACCGCTTGTTGAGCCTCCCATCACTCGCGGGATCACGAATGGGAGAGTCGCCGCCTTCGTCAGCGAATATCCCGACCGCGGACGCCGAGGGGCGTGTCGTGGTACCGCTCCGGGGGACGATCATATACGCGGTTTTGGACGGGCGGCGTCGCGTTCGCGTCAAGCCGCGCCGACACCGATCCATCGGCCATCAGCACGCCGCGAGGATCGTTCACTGTCGGCGACCTTCTGAGGTAGGCCCGATCCATGTCGAAGCACAGAGCCTTCTGCGAAGGGTGGCCCACCTCATGCGTCCGCACGGGTTTCAAGAACGCCTCGATCTCGTCGTCTCCCGAGGCCGCGGCCCCGGATGCCCACGCCTCCGGCCGCGCCATGAACGAACATGAGTACGCGTAGGACACAAGCCCGCTCACCCCTTGCGTGAAGTCGCCGAGCCAGGGCGTTTCCTCATTCGCCTCACGCCCCGGATTCAGCCACGTCCTGTAGTGCTCACGCCAGGGGGCAACCTTATGGAACACGCTCGGCCAGTAGACCTGCATGGCCCACGGATCCTCTGTTCGCAAGATGGCACCGCCACCTTCGTCGGGCGGCGACATCTGGTACCAATCCTCCCGATTGTGAAAGGGATAGGTACCATCGTAGGCCTGCGTGTACGCCTCGAACGAAACGCCGATCCCTCGAAGGTTGGAGAGCATGGCGGCGCTCCCGGCGGACGCCCGAGCACCGCGCAGCGCGGGCAACGAGATAGCGACAAGCACGGCGATCACGCCGATCGTCACCAGCAGTTCGATGAGCGTGAAGGCGAGACGCGGATGATGCCCCAAAGGGAGAGGTAACTCTTCAGCCGGTTGCAAATCTACGAGTCGCTGCGGCGACCCGAGGTTCGTGCGCTCTTGAAATGCCTTTGTTTTCAGCCCGAAGGGCTGGTCTACAGTAGCCGGGGGTGGAGTCCGCGACACCCCCGGAAAGCAACCCCACGCACCCTCTTCCGAACCCCGAAGGGGTGCCACTCGATCGGAACCAAACACCACAGGCCCGTTTGGAGAAACGGTCGTTGCATTCCGCTGAAGAGTTACAGGGAGCGCGTGCTTCATGATCCCCTCCGGTCACAGCCAGGGCGAACCAGTGATCCGCTTCACGCCGCTCGGATCGTGGAACGACATCTGCCATGGCTTCCACCGCCCGTCCAACTCGCGGACAAAGGCCATGCCGAGGACGAGTGAAAACCGAGTGTCGGGATGGAACGGATCGCGTGCTTCCACCGGAACGAGAACTTCATAGATCGTGGCCCGGGCCTTCTTGGGCTCCTGACCGACGGCGCTGAAAAAAAGGCCGGAATCAGGGGTGTACGACGCGTCGGCGGTCAGCGGAGCGACGGAGCGGCCTCCGATGAAGACCGCCCGGACATGAACGCTCGCGGGGTCGAACGGCAGCAGCCTCATGCCGCTCGTCATCCCCTCGAAGTCCCCCCGCTTGGAGAAGATATTCGTCGCGCCCGAGCCTTCCGGATCGCGCCCCGTCAGGCGCTTGACATACTCTCGGTAGGCATCATAGGAAGGGGCCAGATACAGACGGAGGCGTTCCGAAGCGGCGTCGCAGAAGGATTCCATCGAAGCGCTGTCGAGCCGAGCCTCGCCGATCAGGTCTCGGCAGGACGCGAGGCAGGAGACTCGGAACTGCAAAACGAGGTCGGGAACCTCCTGCTCATCGTACGGCTCGATGATGTTGGCGGAACCGAGAAGATGTGTTTCGACGCCCGGTGTCGGAGCGTGCGCAACGGGGGAGGGCACGGCCGCTCGTCCGCGGAGAAAGTAATAAACCGCTCCGACCACGCATATGCCAACGATGATCGCTGTCAGCCTGCCCTTGGCTTTCATCAAATGCTCCGAGGATGATTCGAGTGAGCAGCGCGCAACCTTCGATGCGGATCGCTCGCGAGAAGGGGCTCGCGCACACACCGTCTAACCCCCGACGACGGGCATGTGTTCAGTCGGCCTGGGAACGCATCTCGCCTCAGCCCAAGGCATTCCATTGGGAAGCCGTCCGCCCGTGCCGCTGCAGACTTCGTTCGACGCGCACCCGCCGGTCTTCGTGTGGCACGCGGTGAACTCACCCTCCGTGAAGCAGAAAGAGCAGTCATCGGCTGCCACCACCTCGTCCACCGGCATGAAGGGATCGCTCGACAGCGACATGCCCATCGAACCCACCGAGAAGACGACGACCGCCGCCGGCAACCCACGCGAGAACAACCACGCTGAAGACTGAGACTTGTTCATGAAAGTCTCCTTTCTATGCCCCCCCCTACCCCGGGGGGGGGGGGGGCTGTCAAGTCATTTTCAGAAAATATTTGCGAATAGATGAAAATCGTGTTCACCAAGACCCGAACACTCAAAGTTGTGTGGTGTCTCAGTTTGAATGTGGCACGGGCTTTCTAGCCCGTGTCCCCCGCGTCACGGTCGCCGCGGCGACTCTCCGAGAAAGCCCGTACCACCGAAGACACGGGCTGGAAAGCCCGTGCCACGTCAACCACTCAAAGTTGTGCGCCAACCTGGTCCGCCGATCGACTGCCGCCAAAACGCCGCAGCTCCGCCGAAGTTCAGGCTCCATCCTTCCCCGCGATGTACTGAATCAAATCCACGCACCGCGCCGCATACCCCGCCTCGTTGTCGTACCACGACACAATCTTAAAAAACCTTTTGTTCAGTTCGATCGCGGCCTTCGCGTCATAAATGCTCGAACGCCGGTCACCGATGAAGTCACTCGACACGACCTCTTCCTCCGTGTACCCGAGCACACCATTCATCGACCCACCGGGGGCCGCCGCGGCCTTCATCGCCGCGCTGATCTCCGCGATGCTCGTCTCCTTCGCCGTGCGGAACGTCAGGTCCACCACCGAAACATCCGCCGTCGGCACCCGGAACGCCATCCCCGTCAACCGCCCCTTCAACTCCGGGATGCACAGGCTCACCGCCTTCGCCGCCCCCGTGCTCGCGGGAATAATGTTCTGGTACGCATTCCGCCCGCCGCGCCAATCCTTCTTCGACGGCCCGTCCTGCGTCGGCTGCGTCGCGGTCGCCGCGTGGACCGTCGTCATCAGCCCCTCTTCAAGCCCGAAGTTGTCCTGGATCACCTTCGCCACAGGCGCAAGGCAGTTCGTCGTACAGGATGCGTTCGACACCACCGTGTGCTTCGAGCCGTCGAACTTCTCGTGGTTCACCCCCATGCACAGCGTCGGCACCTGCGCCGGCTCGCTCTTGGTCGGCGCCGAGATCACCACCCGCTTCGCCCCCGCCGCCACATGCAGGCTCGCCTTCTCGAAATCGGCGAACAACCCCGTCGATTCCAGAACATAATGAACCCCGAGTTCTTTCCACGGAAGTTTCGCCGGGTCCTTCTCCGCCGTCGTTTTCGTCGTCCTGCCATTGACGGTGAACGAAGCCTCGGTCGCCGACACCTCCGCCGGCTGGCCGCCGAGCATGAAGCGCCCATGCATCGTGTCGTACTTCAGGAGGTACGCGAGGTTGTCCGCGGGAACAAGGTCATTCACCGCCACAATCTCCAACGCTGGATTCTCCGCGGCGATGCGGCAGACCAAACGCCCGATTCGGCCGAAGCCGTTGATTCCGATACGGATTGCCATGTCAAGCGCTCCTTTGCCGAAGATTCTACGGTTGATCCCGATGATATCCGACCGTTCGTACGCCGGCCTCGCAGCCGAAGCTCATCCTACCGGCCCGATGATTGTAACGGCCTCTCTCGCGGCCTCGGGTTGACAGACGATCCGCCGGGGCCAATAATGCACTCATGTTGCATGTACCAATCGGTGTCACAAGCGGCCGCCGCATGGAATCCGATCGGCGCGGACGCGGGTTCACCCTCATCGAACTCCTCGTCGTCATCGCGATCATCGCCATCCTCATCGCCGTCCTGCTCCCCGCACTCGGCCGCGCGCGCCTCTCCGCCCGCATCACCGCCACGCTCTCGAATCTCCGCGACCTGAGCGTCGGCGTGCAGGCCTACGCGAACGACTTCCGCGGCGTGCCGCCCGTGCGCGACGATCCCGAGGAGAAGGCCGTGCTGGGCCTGAGCGTTCTCGCCAAATACAACGATGTCCCGAGCGATGCATTCGTCAACCCCGCCACCACCGATGAGCCGTCAAAGTTCTTCGACTCCAAAGGGCGGCCGCTGCTCGTGCGCCTCCTCGAACAGGAAGTGCATCCGGAAACCGAGATCGGCCCCCAGAACATCGCCTCCGTCATGTGGCACTGCTCGTTCTCCTACGACAACGATCCGAAGCGCGATCGGAGCACCCGCGCCCGCGTCTTCATGGGCGACCGCGCCAACTACTCCGATGGAAAGACCATGTCCGCCGCGTGGAACGGCCTCGGCCAGTGCCTCGCCTGGACCGACGGCCACGCCCTCTTCTGGAAAACACGATCGGTCGCCGATCAGAGCGATCCGAACATCTATCACCACAACGAATACGGCGAGAACGGCGACGGCGAAGGAGCCGACGAAATCCGCGACGGCACAAGCGTCACGCCGCACACCCTCGACACGCACCTGCGGTTCTTCAGCGAGGAAGAGGACGATCTGCTTCTTCCGGACTGAGACGCATCCCCGGTGAAACTCGTGCGTGCGTCGTGGGGTGGAACCCCCGGGGGCGGTCAGTCCCGATGGGTGCCACCACCGATCCCGCCGCGGGTCGGTGGTGCGGTCTCGGCGGGTGGCTCCGATTGTATTTCCCCGTGCCACCGATTCCGGCTTTGCGAAATCGGTGTTCCCCGCACTCCTGGCACCGGCACGAGTTCACGGAATGGGTGCCCACCGATCTCGCCATCGCGCAGCGCCCCGGTGCCCCCGGGGGGCCGGAGCGGTCGCCCTCTCCGGCTCCGGTTCGCTCTGGAGATCGCGGGGGCGGCCCATAACCATTGGCCTGGGCGGAGAAGCACGCGTCGGCGCAGGTGGTTTCTCAGTTTGAATGTGGCACGGTCGCCGCGGCGACCGTGAGGCGAGCCGACACGGTCTGGTCTCCGCGGCGACTCTCCGAGAAAGCCCGTGCCACTCCAAACTGAGACACCACCAAAAATGCGACCGGGGCTGACACTGGGTGACGACCTCCGCCCGAAATTGGGTCAAAAAAGTTGAGTTTCGACCGCTATCCGGCCTTTCCGCCGTTGCATATCGGCCAATCCGCTGCATACTGAACACCGGACGGAAGGCGGACGGGCGGTCTGGCTGCCTTGAGGAAGGGATTTATTTTGGAACGGGTCGGGCCGGGCTTGGGGTGTTGTTCACCCCGGGCACGCCGCGCTCGACCGGGAGATTGATGTGATGCAAAGTGTTTCTCGTGCGTGGCGCCGCGTGTGCTCATCCGCAGCGGTGGTGGCCTTGCTGTCGGGCGTGACCTGGGCGGAGCAGCCGTATGCCTCCGTCGGCGTCAGCCCCGAAGCGCGCCCGATGTCGCTCTCGGAGGATGTCCGGGGGCTCAAGGACGTGGACAAGGTGCAGACCGACGAACTCGACTTCGCCGCCGCGATGGAGCAATCCAACCGCAATGTCGAGGTCGGCCTCCCCCTGCGCTTTGCGATCCCCGTCCGCGTCAACTACTCGCCCGAGAACGCCGGCACCTGGGAAGTTCTGAAAGACGGCACCCACATGTGGCGCCTCCGCGTCGGCTCGGACGGCGCGCTCTCGATCAACCTCGGCTTCACCGACTATCACATGCCTCCCGGCGCGTCGATGACCATCCTGACGCCCGACGGCGCGGAGGTCATCCGCCCCTTCACCTCCGCCGACAACACCCCGGCGAGCCAACTCTGGACTCCCATCCTGAACTCGGACGAGGTCGTCATCGAGGTGCTGATCCCCGAGAAGCGGATCGCCGAGATGCGCCTGCGCCTGGGACAGATCGGCTCGGGATTCCGTCGATTTGGTTCGAGCGCCGCACCCGACGATGAGCGCGGCACCTCCGGCTCGTGCAACGTCGATGTCGAATGCCCGGAAGGCAACCCCTGGGCGGACGAGATCGACGCCGCGGGCGCGTACACGCTCAACGGCTCGGACACCTGCTCCGGCTCGATGGTCAACAACACGTCGAACAACCGGACGCCTTACTTCCTGACCGCCAACCACTGCGGCATCGACGCGGGCGACGCGGGCACCATGGTCATCTACTGGAACTTCCAGAACTCCTACTGCCGCATCCCCGGCTCGGGCGACAGCGGCGGCGCGGGCGACGGCTCGCTCGCGCAGTTCTCTTCCGGCGCGACGTTCCGCGCCGCGGTCGCCGTCTCCGACTTCTGCCTCGTGCAGGTGAACACCGCGCCGAACGCGGCGTGGGGCGTCACCTTCGCGGGCTGGAGCCGCGAGGGGCTGAACCCCGCCAGCGGCGCGGCCATCCATCACCCGCAGGTCGCCGAAAAAAGAATCTCCTTCTACGACACCTTCGGCGGCTCCTTCGCGCCGTCGCACGGCTCATCGTGGGGCTGCAGCGCCGCCCCCGGCCCCGGCGATAACTCACACATCAGCGTTTACTGGTCGCTCGGCGTCACCGAGCCCGGCTCGTCAGGCTCGCCCCTCTACGACAACAACCAACGCATCATCGGACAACTCCACGGCGGGCCTTCGGCCTGCTCGCAGACCGGCGCAAACCGTTCGGACTGCTACGGCCGGGTCAGCCGATCGTGGATCGGCGGCGGCACATCCGCCACCCGACTCTCCGACTGGCTCGACCCCACCAGCACCGGTGCCATGTTCGTCGACACCCTCGGCAAGGGCCTCGACGTCGCCCCCGCCGGCGACACCAACCACCTCGGCCTTCTCGGCGGTCCCTTCTCGCCTTCTTCCGTCATCTATGTCCTCAACAACAGCACACCCACCCCCGTCAACTACAGCGTCTCCTTCGTCCCCGGCGGCACGGCCCCGCTCACCATGAACGGCGGCGCAGGCCCCGTGATGGGCACGCTCGCCGGCATGACCTCGACGATGGTCACGATCGCGGTTGATGCCTCGGCCTCGTCGCTCCCCGCCGGCTTCTACCTCACCACCGTCCTCTTCCAGGACACGACCAACGGCATCCCGTTCACCCGCAATCACTCCATCGACGCCGGAACCACCGGAATCTCGGTCACGCCTGCGACCGGCCTCCTCGGCGGCGGACCCGTCGGCGGACCCTTCTCCGCAACCCAGGCCTACATCGTCACCAGCACCAAGCCCACACCCGTCAACGTCACGGTCGCGGGCAGCGCCCCGTGGATCGCCGCCGACGGCCTCGCCTCTTCGTCGTTCACCCTTACGGGAACGGGCGATGCGCGCGTTGTCATCGCCGGGTTCTCCGCCGCCGCCAACGCCCTCGGCGCGGGCCTCTCTATCGGAACGGTGAACTTCACCAACGATTCGGGCGGCAGCGGCGGCACCACACGCCCCGTCACCCTCGATGTCGGACGCTACACCTACACCTACGGCGGCCCCCCGATCTTCATCCCCGACAGCCCGAACCCCGGCATCACGAGCACCCTCAACGTCGCCGACGCCTTCTGCATCGGGGACATCGACGTCCAACTCGACCTCACCCACACCTTCATCGGCGACCTCGTCGTTGAACTCACCGCCCCCTCGGGCACCATCGTCCGCCTCCACAACCGCACCGGAGGCAGCGCCGACAACATCCACAAAACCTACGACCAGGGCGTCGTCAACCCCGACGGCCCCGGCTCGCTCAACGATTTCAACGGCCAGGGAGCGCAGGGAATCTGGACCATGCGCGTCCAAGACCTCGCGGGCGCGGACGTCGGCACCCTCGACCAGTGGAAACTCAAGATCGCCCAGAGCGGTGCCCCATGCCCGCCCACCGCGAAGAACTTCGCCGCCACCGTCCCCGACACCATCATCTCGCCGATCACGCTCCAGGGCGTCTCGACTACTAACTCGCCCCTCACCTACACCATCCTCTCGCTCCCGGCCAACGGAACCGTCCGCGATCCCAACGGCGGGATCATCAGCGCCGTCCCCTATGTCCTCCTCTCGGGCGGCGCGGTCGCGAACTACAAGCCCAACGCCCTCTACGTCGGCCCCGATTCCTTCACCTACAAGTGCAACGACTTCACCGACTCGGGCACCGCCACCGTCACCGTCAGGGTGGGAACCCCGCAGGTCATCGTGAACTGGAACATGGACACCAATCCGGGCTGGACGCTCGGCGCGGGCTGGGCCTACGGCGTTCCCCAGGGACTCAGCGGCGACCCCGCCGCCGGATTCACGGGCACCAACGTCGTCGGCTACAACCTCGCGGGCGACTACACCAACAACCTCCCGCGCATCAACGCCACGACCCCCGCCATCGACCTCACCGGAAAGTACTTCACCAGCATGGACTACCGCCGATGGCTCGGCATCGAGAGCGCCGTCTTCGACCGCGCGGGCATCGAAATCTCCAACAACGGCACGACGTGGACGACCCTCTATGCCCACGCCGGATCGACCCTCAACGAGACCGCCTGGTCCTTCCACACCTTCGACATCTCCGCCGTCGCGGACAACCAGCCGACCGTCTACCTGCGCTGGTACCTGGGGACAACCGACGGCTCGGTCGTCCTTCACGGCTGGAACATCGACGACGTGAAGATCAACGGCGTGGTCCGGCCCACCGCCCCGCCGCTGTGCCCGGGCGACGCCGACGATGACCTCGACGTCGACTTCAACGACATCACCACGACCCTCGCCAACTTCGGCAACAACTACCTCCCCACGCCCGGCACGGGCCTCGGCGACACCGACGACGACGGCGATGTTGACTTCAACGACATCACCACCACGCTGGCGAACTTCAACACCAACTGCCTCTGATCCGCCTCGATCGATCCGAAGAATCGCAACGAGCCGCGCCCCCGAGGGCGCGGTTTTTTTCTTTTCACCGATCACCCTTGAATCCTTTTAATTGTTCGGCAGAATGCAATGACCCCTCATACGAGCCCCGAACGAAGTGAGCGGAACGGTGCCGGCCTGCCCCGAGAACCACCCGCCCGATACTCCGCACTCGCCTCTTTATCAGCCCGGGCGCAATCCTTGCCCCTTCACCCATCCGCGCCACCAACGCCCCGCTCAACCCGGAAAGCGCCGACGCTTGAACGTGCTCCCTTCGCCCGTCGATCCACGAGGCGGCCCGCCGCGCCGGTCGCCGCGGCGACCGGCTCGGCGGGGTTCTCGGATCAACAGGAGCATCCCATGGCCTTTTCAACCACCACCCTCGTCCGTTCCGCCGCGATCATCCTCGTCCTCGCAACGTCGGCGTTCGCCGCCGTGCCGTCGCCACCGATCGGCAAACTCAACCGCATCGGCGACGCCGCCCTCGCTCGCTCCCAGAAAGCGGTCGCCTCCGCCGACGCTGCGATCGACAAAGCCGCCGCGAAGGGCAAGACGGAAAAGGCCGTCGCCGCGGCGGATCGTGCCCGCGCGCAACTGGCGTCCATCGCGAGCAAGGCGCACGCAAGCCTCGACAAGATGCACGGCTCGCTCGAAGCGAAGTTCGCCACGGCCGAGAACGCGGGCACGATCATGTTCGCCCTCGACTTCACCGCGCGCCGCGTCGAGGTGCGGATCGACCAGCACCTCACGGAGTGCCTCGCGGACCTCGACCAGGCCCTCTCTGACGCGGGCATCGAGCCCTAAAACCCGAAGGGAATGACCCCCAGGCGGCCGCGTGCTTGTGCGGGCGCGACACCGCTTGCGGGGCGACGGCCGTCGGGCACTCCCCGACGGCCGTTTTTTTCTGTTCTTCTCGATTAGAAGCCGAGTCTGAGCAGCCTGCCCGCCGCGGCGGGAGTCTTCGAGCGAAGGCTCGGCTGCGTCCCAGTTTGAAGTGGCACGGGCTTTCCAGCCCGTGTCGGTTAGCCCCCACGCCCTGGAAAGGGCGTGCCACGTCGGAACCGGGTGGACGCTCCGCTCGAACAGACCTACGATAAACCCGCCGACGCGGACCCCGCACAGGCACCGTCCGACGCACGAAGGAGAGCCCCGATGAGTCTCAGCATCCGATCGTTCATGTCCCTTGTGGTCGCGGCCGTCGCGCTCGCGTTCCTTGCCGCGCCGGTCCACGCGCAGGACGAAGCCAAGGTCGCCAAGATCGTCGCCAAGACGCTCGTGAAGTACGACAAGACCGTGCTGAGTTACGACAAGAAGATCGACCGCCTGGCCGCCAAGTGCGCCGTCAAGGTTGGGAAGATGGTCGCCAAGGGCCAGTCGGCCGAGCTGATCAACGCGTACATCGCCAAGTCGATCACGACGGGCATGAACCACGCCAACGTGACGCGCGCGAAGATCGACACCACCGAGACCAACGGCCTGCGCGGCCTGGTCAAGTACGGCTCTCCCGCAGAGGCGACCTCAGCGATTTCCGCCGACGCGGACGCCAGCATCCAGGAAGTGAACGACCGTTGGGACGAGGCGGCGGTCGCGCTGCACGCGCTCGAAGTCCCGGAGTAGCGGCCCCGGCCCGACCCGGACACGCTCACAAAACCAGTTGCTTCAGCACCGCCGCCGCGTACTCGTACTGCGACGCATCGTTGTACAACTGCGCCGACAGCCGCACCCAACGCTTCGGGTGATACCGCGAGATCACCGGCACTTGGACCTTGTGGACGGTGTACAGGTCCCTGAGTTGCTCATCCGGCTGCCCCTCCGCATTCACCGCGTCCGGCAGCGGCACCGTGGCGAGCGAACCCAGCATCGAGTCAGGTGCTTGCACCTCGCCCCCCGGCACCCCCAGCACCCGCAGCAGCGTGTCCCGCCCCGCCAGCACCTTGCGGTGATTTGATTCCAGCACCGCGGGCCAGCCGCCCGGCATCATCGACCCGATCGCGCGGATGGCCTCCGGCACGCTCAGCCACGCCGTGTAATCGTCGGTCCCCGTCCAATCAAAGAGCAGCCGATACCGCGAGCGATCCTTCCGAGTCGAGTTCAACCCGTGCGAGATGACCACGGGCGAGGTCGTCTCGCGCCGCGCCGAATCGTGAACGTATAAAAACCCGGCACCCTTCGGCGAGCACATCCACTTGTGGCAGTTGCCGACGTAATAGGTCGCGCCCAGCGATTTCAGGTCCAGCGGGACCATCCCCGGCGCGTGCGCGCCGTCGATCAGGGTGTCCACGCCGAGCGCCGCGAGTCCCTTCACGAGCCGCTCGATCGGGAAGACGAGCGCCGTCGGGCTGGTCACATGGCTGATCATCACCAGCCGCGTCCTCGGCGTGACCGCGCCCATGATTGCGCTCACCACCTCGTCCGCCGACTTCAGCGGGAACGGCACCTCCGCAGTATTGATCTTCACCTGCCCGCCGCACTCGCGCCCCACCACCCACCGGAGCGCGTTGTTGCAGGCGTTGTACTCGTGGTTGTTGGTCAGCACCTCGTCGCCGGGCTTGAACTCGATCGAGCGGAACACGGCGTTCACGGCGCTGGTCGCGTTGTGGACAAACGCGAGTCCTTCGGGATCGGCGTTCACGAACGCCGCGAGGTCCGCGCGAGCAGCATCGAGCATCGGCTCCAGTTCGGTCCCCATGAACCGCAACGGCTCGCGCTCCATCTTCTCTTGAATATGCCGCTGAAACTCCAGCACCCGCTGCGGGCACGCCCCGTACGACCCGTGATTCAGGAACACCACCTGCGGATCGAGGATCCACGACTTGGCGTACACGCTGAAGCGCGGCGTGGGGAGGTCACTTCGCATCCGCCAAGAATACCTTCCCTTTCGCCACGGAGGCGACCGAGTTGGAAGAGATGCCACAGATGACCCAGATGGACCCAGATGAGACCGGAGTGATCCAGATTCGGGGTTTGAAATGCCGTGACTCTTCAGCCGTTTGCAAGCGGAGGTTCGTATTGTGTTGAGATGAATTGATCTTCAGCCCGAAGGGCTGGTCTAGAGTAGCCGGGGGTGTCCCGGCGCGCCGGGATTCGACACCCCCGGAAAGCAACCCCACTAACCCTCTTCCGAACCCCGAAGGGGCGCCACGCGATCGGAACAAGAAACACGCTTCCGTTTGGGGAAGGCTTGGAAGCCGTTGCATTCCGCTGAAGAGATACGAAATCCCTTGGTTGCCCTGCTCCGCTATCTGGGCTTATCTGGGTCATCTGTGGCTGTCGGTGTTCTACTCGGCGTCCTCCGCGACTCCGTGGTGAATGCTCGGGCTCAACCGCGCACGTCGATGGTGCGACCGGCGGTGACCGCCGTCGCCGCCGCGTTGCGGTCCGCCGGGTGACGGTACATCGGGATCGCCGCCGAGTCCGAAGGCCTCGGCACATCACCCGAAAAATCCACGCGACCCGGCACCGACGCCGCAACCAGCCGCGACGCGTTGTTGACTTCGACGCTCGCCGCCGGAGCGGGTCCGACACGGAGCGGCTCGATCGCCCGCGCCGGCAACCGCACGCCGTACGCGCGAGAGATGTGGAACGGGTTGGTCGGGCCGTCGATCTTCATGACGAGCAACATCTTACCACCCTCTTCAACCATGTCGCCGTCCGTCAACGGTTATTCGCCGACGAACACGAATATTTCGGCGCGAAATGTGCGCGGCCGTACCACCCGAATAGAAGAAGCGTAACTCTTCAGCCGTCTGCAACGCCTTTTCGCCCCTTGGGCGCGCGTTCGTTGCGAGCGCCCTCCGGGCGAAGCGCCGATCGCGCCCGCGCTGCCGGCACCGGTCATCGCAGGGGGCTGAAGAGTTACGAAAAAGCGAGGGCCGGACATTCGTCCGGCCCTCGCACACGCAATCATGGATCAGCGACAAACGGTCTTACGGACGCCAGTTGGCCAGCACGCCGGTGAGATCCGCGAAGTCGGTGTCGCCGTCGCCGTCAACGTCGCCGGCGGCCACGGCCACGTTTCCGAGGTTGTACATGTAGTTGCCTTCGAGGTCCACGAAGATGTCGAAGAAGGCGGGGCGGAACGATCCGCCGCGGATCGCAACCTGGTACATGCCCGGGGCCAGTTCGGGCTGGAGCGACGCGGAGCCGTCGTCATCAGGGGTGAAGCATTCGCTCCATTCCATCTGGCCGGTGCTCTGCCTGCGGAACTCCGCGATGTAGACGGGGCGCGGGAGGACCGCGGTCGGGTTCACGATCGGAGCCGGGACAGCCACGGCGATCGTCGAGCGGTAGAGAACGAACGCGAGATCGTCCTGGAGGTTGTCGCAGGCATCGAGCAGAGGCTGGATGAAGACGCCCGCGGGTGTGCGCTGGAGGGCCGGGCAGTTCTTGACGTTGCGGTGGGCGGACCACCTGAAGTCCACGGCGTTCAGGGTCGGGCTCTGCATGGCGCCGGCCACGCCGTCAACCTCCGAGATCTGGAGCCAGTAGCGGTTGCCGGCGATCTGGGTGAAGGGGGTCGGGAGGTTGGCCTGGAAGCGAATGACGCGGCGGTCGCGGCAGTCGATCCCGACCTGCTGATTGGTCGCCAGGACGCACACCGAATAGAGCAGGTTGCCCGGCTGGCACGAAGCGGTGGTCCCGGAGAAGATGCGGATCAGGAACTGCCGGTTGGGCACCTGGTTCGGCTGGGGCGACGTGCCCCACCAGCGGAGTCGAATGATCGGACCGCTGGCGGTGCAGATCCAGTCGTCCATGGCGATGGGTGCGAACGGGACCGGGCCGCCGTTGCAATCGCGGACGACGGAATCGTGCGAGTGCCACGGCGCGGTCCAGGGCTGCTGGTACTTCCAGGTCACGAGCGGGATGCCGATGATCTGGGCCGAGGCCGAGACCGTACAGACCAGCCCTGCGAGCGCGGCGAACGCGAGAGACTTGAGGCTGCGAGACATAAAGAGAACTCCTTGCGTGGGCGATGATGCTGACGGCCGCCGAACCATGTGCCCCTGGGAACGGGGGGCGCGGCCGATTCTCCCGTCTGGAAAGCGTCGGCGGCGCTGAAATCCGGCGCGCCGCGGGCGTCAACGAATCAGGGGACCGAACGTTTGTTCGGTCCCCTTGGCGATCAGTTGGGACGGCTTCGCCGGGTGCCGCGGGGTTACGGGCGCCAGTTGGCGAGGACGCCGGTGAGATCGGCGAAGTCGGTGTCGCCGTCGCCGTCCACGTCGCCGGGGGGGCCGGCCACGTTGCCGAGGTCGATGAAGTAGTCGGCCGCGCCGCCGCCGCCGGCAGCGCCGGGCAGGGAAACTTCGACAAAGATGTCAAAGAACGAGGTGCGGCGCGACCCGCCGCGGATCGCGACCTGGTACATGCCGGGGGCGAGTTCGGGATGGAGGCTCGCGGAGCCGTCGCTATCCGGGGTGAAGCACTCGACGTGTTCGATGGTGTTCGGGTCGCCCTGCTTGCGGAACTCGGCGACATAGACCGGGCGCGGCAGGCCGATCAGGCCCGCGGGATTGTTGGGCACATTGACGATGATCGCGCTGCGGTAGAGCACGAAGGAGAGGTCTTCCTCGAGTTGGTCGCAGGCGTCGAGGAGCGGCTGGATGAACACGGGGCCGGGGAGACGCTGCAAAGCCGGGCAGTTCTTCGTGTTCCGGTGCGCGGACCACATGAAGTCCACTGCGTTGAGCGTCGGGCTCTGGATCGCGCCCGCGACGCCGTCAACCTCGGCGATCGAGAGCCAGTAGTGCGTGCCCGCGACCTGGCTGAAGCCCAACGCTCCGGTCGGGAGGTTCGCGCTGAACCGATGCACCCTGCGCTGACGGCAATCGATGTTCACATACTGGTTCGTGGCGAGGACGCAGGTCGAGTACACGAGGTTTGCCGGGCGGCAGTTCGCGTCAGTGAAGATGCGGATGAGGAACTGACGATTGGGAGTCTGCAAGGGCTGGGGCGAGACGCCCCACCACTGGATGCGGACGATGGGGCCGGAAGCCGTGCAAATCCAGTCGTCGGCGGCGATGGGGGCCACGCCGGCCGGGAACTGCATGGGATTGCCTTGGCAGTCACGCACGATGGAGACGAACGCGTGCCACGGTTTGGTCCAGGGCTGCTGGTACTTCCAGGTGACGAGCGGGAGGGGAACAAGTTGCGCGGATGCGGACGCCGCGATCACGAGACCCGCGAACGCGCCGGCGATGACGGCCTTGAAACTACGCTTCATTTCTCGAAACTCCTTGGGTGATTCACTCTCAAACTCTGTCGGCCGTTGAACCTGACCGCCCAGGGGACACTGGGCACAGCCGATACTCCCGCAGGGGTCAGCGACGCAACCGACACAAACCGGCGCGCCACGGCAGAAAAATCGAGCCGATCACTGACATTCACCGCTCAAACATGCCTCAGAACCATGATTCAGGCAAGTAAAATCGGCAAAAAGCGAAGAAAGGTCAGAAATAGTCCGGATAATGTGGGTTTGGGTAGGGAAACCGCCTGACATTTGAGAAGTCGACACTGAGCCGCTCCGGGCGAAGTGTCGGATTTCAGGTGCCAACCAACGCCGTGAACTCGAACAAACGAGAACATCACGAAGACACTGGATTTTTCGGTGTTTTCGCCGCAACGCGGCGGGCGCGTGTTGCCAGACCCCGCCGTCTTCGGCGCGGGTCTGGAAATGGCTGCATTTTCAGTCTTTTGTGCCCCAGCGGGGCACGCGAATCGCACGAAAGCGGATGATTCAGTTCACGGCGTTAGGTGCCACTGGTCCCGGCGCGCCGGGATCCGCCAGTGCTACGCCCCCTGCCGCGTCCACTCATCACCTCCCAATTTCGCCGACGATCCGCATTAGACTCGCACCGTGACGGATACCAAACGCCATCCCCTCCGCGCCGGCTTGCTTCTCGGACTCATCCACGGTGTCCTCTTCGGCCTCGCCTTCCCACCCTTCGGATGGTGGTTCCTCGCACTCCTCGCGCCGATCCCGCTGATCCTCGCCGCCGTCCGGGCTGACCGACCGGCCCGCGCCGCCCTCGGCGCGGCCCTCGGCACCGTCCCCATGTGGGCGTATCACCACCAGTTCACCTGGGCCATGACCGAAGCCGCGTTCGTCCCGCTCTCCCTCTACCTCGCGCTGTACCCCGGCCTCTTCGTGTGGATGCTGGCGCGCGTCCACCGCCGATCGCCGAGGCTGCCGCTGTACCTCGCCGCGCCGGTTCTTTGGACGGGACTCGAAGTGCTGCGCGGCGAAGTGGTGTGGGATGGGTATGCGCAGTATCTGATCGCGCATCCGCTGATCGATCGGATGATCGCGTGGGCCGCGCCGGTTGTTGGCATCTATGGCGTTGGGCTTCTGGTCAACGCCGTGGTGACGGCCTCCATCCCGCATCGCCTTCTTCAGCCCGAAGGGCTGATCTACAGTAGCCGGGGGTCTAGCGAGTCTTCGAGCGTAACCCCCGGAAACCTGTCCCCCCAAACCTCTTCAGCACCCCGAAGGGGTGCTCCGCAGCCACGGACAATCGCACCGGTGCGCCGAATCCTATATGCGACGGCGTGCCTCACCGCACTCTTTGCGTTCCTCTTCCCACGCGGCACTTCACCCACCGTCGCCCATGCACCCGCGCTCCGCATCACCGCAATCCAAACCAACGTATCTCAAGACAACCGCACGAGCCAAACAATCGACCAGCGCCTCGAAGACTTCCGCGACTTCTGCAACCTCACCCGCGAGGCCGCCGAGCAAGCGCCGAAGCCGTCCCTCATCGTCTGGCCCGAAACCATGTTCCCCGGCTACGCCCTCAACCCCAGCGCCGTCGCCGCCGAACGCGCCGCCAGCCTCGCATACCCCGGCAACATCCCAACCACCGTCTTCTACGACGCGATCCTCGAACTCCAGAAAGAGATCGGCATCCCCATGCTCGTCGGCGCGACGGCCGCCGAGGGGCTAAGGATCGACGTTGCGCCGGACGGCAAGGTGAACATCAAGCAGGACGCCCTCTACAACAGCGCCTTCATGGTCCGCAACGGCGTCGTCGAAGAGACACGCTACGACAAGATGCAACTCATGCCCTTCGGCGAGGTCATGCCCTATATCTCCAACTGGGATTGGCTGGAGAGGCAGCTCCTCGCGCTCGGCGGACGCGGATTGACGTTCGATCTTGAAGCGGGAAAAAATCCGACGGTCCTTGAAATCCAATCAGACCCGGTCGCCGCGGCGACCGGCCCACCAAAGACCGTCCGCATCGCCACCCCCATCTGCTTCGAGTCAACCTATTCCCGCCACATGCGCCGCCTCGCGCAAAATAACGGCGAGCGCCGGGCCGACCTCTTCATCAACCTCTCCAACGACGGCTGGTTCGCGTGGTACGACGCCGGGCGCGACAACCTCGTCCTCCAATGCCGCTGGCGGGCGCTGGAACTCGGCACCCCCATGCTCCGGGCCGTCAACACCGGCCTCAGCGCCGCCATCGACGCCGACGGCCGGGTGATTTCCAGCCTGCCGGCAAGGCAACCCGGCGTCCTCATCGCGGATTTCGACGTTCAACCCCGCCGAATGACGATCTATGCCAGGTTCGGCAACGGAGTAGGCTGGACCTGCTTTGCCGGGATGGCGATCCTGGCGTGCGGCGCAGTCTGGAACAGGAAGAGCGAAGAAAAATGAGTCATCGCGTGAGACAAAACAGGTGATGTGTTGCGGTGTTGAACTTCCCCCGTTTCAAGCCCGGAGGGTCGCCTCGACTCGCCGTGTACGAGCTGGCAGTCAGTAGCCGGGGGTGAGCGGTCGCCGCGGCAACCAAGCGTAACCCCCGGAACCAACCCCCCCTATACCCCTATACCCTCTTCCGAACCCCGAAGAACATACAAGGGGTGCCACGCTCCGCGTGACGCAACCGATCCGCCCCGCCACCGCATCTCATCACCCACCCCGTCATGTCCCACGCCACCCACACCTTTCTCTCTTCTCTGTGCCTCGGTGTCTCCGTGGTGAATGCCTTTTTTCTGACGGGCTGCAACCATCCTTCGCGGAGCACGCAACTGCAGACGCTCGACTTCGAGTCGATCGTCGTTGAGATCGCCGCGTCGCTGCGCGAGTCGGACTTCCTGAGTGGGCGCACCCCGGAATCTCCCGAGATTCTCCTCACCTCGCGGGAGCCGACGAATCTGACGAGCGACCTCATGACCAAAGGCGAGCGGTGGTACCTCATCGACCGCATCACCCACTCGTTCCACCTCCGCGACCTCGCCGGGGAGCGACGCATCCGGTTCATCGTTCCGGCTGAACGCCTGGAAAACCTCAAGGAAGCCATCGGCTTCGAGCGCACGATCGGCGAGGAACGAAAGCCCACCCACGTCCTCGCCGCGGTTTTCCGCAACATCACCCGCTCGTTCGCCCTCGATCGCACCGACCTCTACGCCGCCCACTACTCCATCACCGCTCTTGAATCCGGTGAAACCGTCTGGACCGGCGAATACCTCCTGAAACGCACCGCCGCGGGGCGTTCCTACAACTGAAGAGAAGATATTTACCGCAGAGACGCAGAGAACGCAGAGGAAGACGGGAGACTTGTGACGGATAAAGACATGGGTGCAGTGATTCACAACAACTCATCCCAGCGATTCCTTCTCTGCGTCCTCTGCGTCTCTGCGGTGAATGCCTTTCTCTTGACAGCCTGCGCCCACTCCACCGACACCCCACTCCGCGACCTCTTCGACCGCGGCGAATACCCCCGCGTCGCCTCGCGCATCGCCGCCCGTCTCCCCGAGGACCGCACAAACCGCGACTACATGCTCGACCGCATGCGCCTCAGCCTCGCCCTCCTCGCCGACGGCCGACCCGCCGCCGCCGAACCCATCATCAACCGCACCTTCGAGATTCTCCGCACCCAGGGCATCAACGACGACAAGACCATCGCCGCCGCGATCCTCGGCGACGGCAACGTCATCTTCTGGAAAGGCGAGCCCTTCGAGCAGGCGATGATGTTCCACTACATCGCGGTGCAGAAGGCTCTCCTCAACGAGTGGGACAACGCACGCGCCGCCGCACAGTCATCGCTCTTTCTCCTCAAAGACTTCGGCGAGAACGAGCGCGGCGGCCGCAAGACCACCGAAGACATCGCCCGCACCGCCGTCGGGCGTTCGCGGCACAACGACGACGCATTCGATGACTACCTCGACAAGGGCTACACCCCCACCAAAACCAACTTCGCCCTCGGCTACTTCATGTCCGGCCTCGCCAACCTCGCGCTCCATCGCTCGGGAGGCGACCCCGCACGACTCGACGAAGCACAAGACAACTTCAACGAAGCCAACACGCTCATCCCAGCACTCGCGCCGGTCACGAGCGCCCTCCTCAACAACTCGGCCAACACCGTCTTCATCATCGACTACGGCCCCGGCCCCGAAAAGATCCGCTACGGCCCCGACAACTCCCTCACCCGCTTCGCCCCGCGCCTCGCAAACAATCAACGCCCACTCACCCTCGAAATATTCACCCCAACCCGTGCCACCGATTCCCTTAAGGAATCGGTGTCTTCGGCTCCGCCTTCCGCCTCCCCCTCCGCCGTCGCCGCCGACCTCAACGCGCTCGCCCAGGATCACATGTGGAACAACTTCGAGGACCTCCGCGCCGCCAAGAGTTCCATCGGCACCGCCATGCTCCTCGGCGGCGCCATCACCGCATCCTCCGACAACCAAACGGCCCAGATCGTCGGCCTCTCGCTCATCGGCGCGGGCCTCTTCAGCAAACTCACCGCCGCCGCCGACACACGCCACTGCGAACTCCTGCCGAATCGCGTCTACGTCGCCGCCGCGAGCATCACGCAGCCCACCACCACCGTCACCCTCACCATCGCCGGCGGCCCGCGCCTCGCGCTCCCCAGCCTCAATCCGCCGACTCAAAACTCCATCGCGCTCCACTACGTCCGCATGCCGATGTCCAGCGAGATCGCGCAATGGGGTCAGTCGGGCCGCGTCCTCTACTCGAACGACTCCTGCGATTGCGCCGTCGCGGGCGACGACCTCCCCTACATCCTCGGCGGCGGGGGGCGCTGCGTGCAAAGACCCTCGCTCGAAGTCCTCCGTCGATATCAAGCCTCGGGAAACCTCCTCGATTTCAGTGTTATCGACCTCGAAAATCTTTACCGAGCCGAAGGAATCAACCTCAACCCCGACCCGCGAGAACTTATCGCGCCGCGGCATCTTCTCGACGGAGGTGATTCGCTCGAAGCCCCCATAGCCGGCTCGACAGGTTTCGTCAGGCTTTTCTGTCGCGAGCATCCGCCGTATGTGCCGAAGAGCACGGACGCGATCCGCGCGATCGAAGAGAGGCGCGGCCGGAGCGTGCGGAATAAATAGGAAAAGATGGGTTGGTTTGGCTCTTTCCGGGGGTTACGCTCGAAGACTCGCTAAACCCCCGGCTACGAACGACCAGCCTTTCAGGCTGAATCCCGGCGCGCCGGGAAAGGCATTTCCAAGCATCAACACATTCACTCACATAGGGACACTCACGCATGCGCACCCCCACACTCATCCTCCTCGCCGCCCTCGCTCTTCCCGCCTGCCAGCAAGACCGGACCCGCTCCCCCGGCGCCGCGGGCGTCGATCCGCTCCCCGCCGACCAATACCCCAAAGTCGAAGCCGCCGGCGGCCTCTCGCCCCACCTCGTCGTCAGCGGCGCGAACGTCACCCCCGGCTCCGACACCAAGCCCATGTCGATCACCTCCGCCGTGCGATCGACGTGGGACAAGAACGTGCTGAACGTGCAGTACCGCTACTTCTTCTTCGATGAGAAGGGCACGCCGCTGGACGCCGACCCGGACTGGCGCTTCGTCAAACTCCCGCCGCGCAGCCAGGTTTTCATGGAGGGCTTCGCGCCGGATGCCAACGCCCGCGATTGGCGCCTCCAGATTCGCCCGGCTCAGTGAAATCAGTTTTCACCACAGAGACACAGAGGCACAGAGAAGAAAACAAATGTGTCTGAAAGCGCGGACGGGCACAAAAGCGAACAACGCTTACCCCGCATCCATCCGTGTCATCTGCGCCTGTATTCCTGCCTTGAACCCAGTTCTCATGCCTTTCTCTGTGTCTCTGCGTCTCTGTGGTGAATGTATTCGCCTTTACCGCGAAGCCACAGAAGCCATCACATCCACCACCAACTCCCCGCCGCGCGCGTCCACCCGCACCACCGCGCCAGGCTCAGCCTCGCCCGCCAGAATCCGCCGACCCACTTTCGTCTCCACCTCGCGCTGCAAATACCTCTTCAACGGCCGCGCGCCGTACACCGGGTCGTACGCCGCCTCCGCGATGTGGTCCTTCGCCGCATCGGTGAGTTCGAGGCCGATCCCGCGCTCCATCAGCCGCGCCCGAAGCCCCGCCACCAGCAGGTCAACGATCTTCTTGATCTCCGGCAGCGTCAACGGCTTGAACAGCACGATGTCGTCCACGCGGTTCAGGAACTCGGGGCGGAAGTGCGTCCGCATCTCCGCCATCACGGAGTTCCGCGCGTGCTCGCTGATCTCGCCGCCTTTCATCGTGTCTTCGAGCAGGTACGCCGACCCGATGTTGCTGGTCATGATGATGACCGTGTTCTTGAACGACACCGTCCGCCCCTGTGAATCGGTCACGCGCCCGTCGTCCAAGACCTGCAACAGCACGTTGAAGACATCGTGGTGCGCCTTCTCGATCTCGTCGAACAGCACCACGCAGTACGGCTTCCGCCTTACCGCTTCGGTCAACTGCCCGCCCTCTTCGTACCCGACGTAGCCGGGCGGCGCGCCGATCATCCGGCTGACGGCGTGCTTCTCCATGTACTCGCTCATGTCGATGCGCACGATGTTGTCCTCGCTGTCGAACAGCGATTCCGCGAGCGCCCGCGCCAGTTCCGTCTTCCCCACCCCCGTCGGCCCAAGAAAAATAAACGAGCCGATCGGCCGCTTGGGGTCCTTGATCCCCGCCCGCGCGCGGATCACCGCGTCCGCAACGAGTTGCACCGCTTCGTTCTGCCCGATGACGCGCTGATGCAGGATCGAATCCAGCTGGAGCAACTTCTCCCGCTCGCCTTCCTTCAACCGCGTCACGGGGATGCCCGTCCACCGCGCGACGATCTCCGCGATCTCGTCCTCGGTCACTTCCTCGCGCAGCATCACCGAGCCGCCACCCTGCTGCGTGTCCAGCCGTGCTTCGGCCGCCTCCAACTCCTTCTGCAACTGCGGCAGCCTTCCATACAACAACTCCGACGCCTTGTTCAGGTTGTGCTCGCGCTGCGCCTGCTCCGCGTGCTGCCGGGCCTCGTCGATCTTCGCCTTGATCCCCTGCACATCGTGGATGACCTTCTTCTCGCTCTCCCACTGGGCGCGCATCGCGTTGCCCTTCTCCTTCTGGTCTGCGAGTTCACGCCGCAGGTCGTTCAGCCGCTCGGCGCTCGCCTTGTCCTTCTCCTTCTTCAGCGCCGCCTCCTCGATCTCCAGTTGCATCACCCGCCGCGTCACCTCGTCGAGTTCCGCCGGCATGGAGTCGATCTCGGTGCGGATCATCGCGCACGCCTCGTCCATCAGGTCGATCGCTTTGTCCGGCAGGAACCGGTCCGCGATGTAGCGATGGCTCAGCGTCGCCGCCGACACCAGCGCGTTGTCCGTGATCCGCACGCCGTGGTGGACCTCGAAGCGTTCCTTTAGCCCGCGCAGGATCGAGATCGTGTCCTCCACCGTCGGCTGGTCCACCATCACCGGCTGGAACCTTCGCTCCAGGGCCGCGTCCTTCTCGATGTACTTCCGGTACTCATCCAGCGTCGTCGCCCCGATGCACCGCAGCTCGCCCCGCGCCAGCATCGGCTTGAGCATGTTCCCCGCGTCGATCGCCCCCTCCGCCTTGCCCGCGCCGACGATCGTGTGCAACTCGTCGATGAAGAGCAGCACGCGCCCCTCCGAACTCTTCACCTCGTTCAGCACGGCTTTGAGCCGCTCCTCGAACTCGCCGCGGAACTTCGCCCCCGCGAGCAGCGAGCCCATGTCGAGCGAGAACACCGACTTGTCCTTCAACCCCTCCGGCACGTCGCCCCGCATGATCCGCTGCGCAAGCCCCTCGACGATCGCCGTCTTGCCCACGCCCGGCTCGCCGATCAGCACGGGGTTGTTCTTCGTTTTACGAGAGAGAATCCGGATCGTCCGCCGAATCTCCTCGTCGCGCCCGATCACCGGATCGAGTTTGCCCGATCGCGCATCCTTCACCAGGTCGCGCCCGTACTTCTCGAGCGCCTCGTAGGTCGCCTCGGGGTTGGCGCTGACGACGCGCTGATTCCCCCGCACCGCCGTCAGCGTCGCCAGGAACTTGTCCCGCGTCACGCCGTGCTGCTTCAGCAAGCGCCCCGCATCGGTTTTCGTCCCCTCTTCGATCATCGCGAGCACGAGATGCTCCACCGAGACGTACTCATCCTTCAGCCGCTTCGCTTCCGCCTCCGCCTTCACCAGAAGTTCATTCAACCGTTGCGTGACATACACCTTCCCCGGCTCCGCCCCCGGCCCCGAAACGCTCGGCCGCCGCTCCAACACCGCCGTGACAGCGCGCCCAACCGCCCCGGCGTCCACATCCATCCGCGCCAGCAGCCGCGAGAGCAGCCCATCTTCCTGCCCCAAAAGCGCGGCAAGCAGATGCTCACCATCCATCTCGCGGTGCCCAAAGCGCACCGCGCGGGCCTGGGCATCGTGGAAGGCTTCCTGTGATTTCTGCGTCAGCCGATTGATATCCATGTCTTCGGTTCCTCTTCGTCTTATCAACTCCCCCTCCCCCTGGGAGGGGGTGCCCGAGTCATCCCGGGGGCGGGGGCGAGGGCGGGGGAGGGACACCGCACGTTACCTCGCGCCGCACGGCCGTCTCGAAGAGTCGCCGCGGAGACCCGCTCGTGCGCACCCATTCTCTATCTGCTTCCGCTCATCAACTGCAAGCACGATGCCCCAACTCCAACCCCTCACCACCACCGTTCGCGCCCCGTTCGCATCATCAACATGCCAACCCGCGCGATGCCCGCCGCGCGATTGCCACTTTGGCAGGCCGCAACGATTTTATCACGCCTTTGCAGCCCCGCTGACGCTTAGAGAGCCGCAACACGCGAGTGGCACGCACCTTGCCATTCCCTCTCCGTCCGCACATCAGCACACCAACGACGCGTCCCGCGTCACGAAAGGAACTGACTCATGCTCACGATCCGCTGCAACCCGCCGTCTTCTTTCGCCGATCTGGACCAGATCGTCGAGGGGTTTTTCGCCCCGGCGTTCAACACTGCGATCCCCCGCGCCGGCTCCGCGCCCAGGTTCCCCGCCGTCAACCTCTGGCACGACAACGCTTCCGTCCGCGTCGAGGCGGAACTCCCCGGCTTCAAGCCCGAGGGTCTCGATATCACTATCCAGAGCGACGAGATCACCCTCCGCGGCTCGCGCTCGATCCCTGACGCACCCGAAGGTGCCCGGCCCATCCGCCAGGAACGCGGCAGCGGCACCTTCGAGCGCACCTTCCGACTCCCGTTCCCCGTCGCCAACGACAAGGCCACCGCCAGTTTCAAGAACGGCGTCCTTACGCTCACGCTCGCAAAGCCCGCGGAAGCCCAGCCGCGCAAGGTCCGAGTCACCGCGAACTGAGTTCGATCCATCCACGCTTACACGACTCACAAGGATCATCCCCATGTCATGCTGCAACACCCAGAACGAATGCCGCACCCCGTCCAAGGCCGTCGCGCACTTCCGCCCGCCGGTTGACGTCTTCGAGAGCGACACCGGCTTCCGCATCATCGCCGACGTCCCCGGCGCATCCGCCGACGCGATCGACCTCGACTTCGACAAGAACATGCTGACCCTCACGGCCCGGGCGACTCCGAGGACTCCCGAAACCGCCAGACCCCTCCTTGCGGAGTACCAGGTTGGCGATTACCGCCGCACCTTCCGCTTCGACGAGGCGATCGATCCCGACAAGACCACAGCCGAGTTCGCCGCCGGGGTGCTGACCATCAACGTCCCCAAATCGGACGCCGCAAGAAAGCGGAAGGTTCACATCACCATCACTCCCAACTAACCCACGTCAATCGGCATCAATCGGCGCAAAAAATTGACACAATCATCTGCATTTCCACCCCGCGTCAGGGGCCGAAGGGGTGTACCCATCGGCCCCTCTTTGTGCGCCCGCCACCGGCCGTTTGACAACCGGGCTCGCATAGTTGAGAATCAGTCTCAACTATGCGACGAATCAAGCAGGCCGGTTGGGCGGCGTTCATCTTTTTTCTGGTGAAGGGGCTTTTGTGGCTCCTCGTCCCCGGAATCATCGTAACTTGGAACCTGTTGACCCCCGGCTCGAATCCATAAGCGACAATCACCATGCACACACCCGCCGCGACAGCCCCAGGCCTCATGCTCCGCCTCAAGGAGCACACCCGCCCCCTCCACACGGAGGCCGAATCGCACCCAATCCAACGATCGCTGGCTCAGGGCACGCTCCCGCTCGAAACCTACGTTTCCTACCTCGAACGGCTGTGGCCGGTGCATCGCGCCCTCGACGCCGGGCTCACTCAACTCGCGGAAAGCGACGAGAGGGCTGGGGGAATTCTCTCAGCGGAGCAGTATCAGTCGCTTTACCTGCGTGACGACCTGCGCCATTTCGGCCGCGAAAAATCGGACGGCCCGGCGGATCCGTCGGTGGTCGAACTCCTGAACGAAATCTCGACGGCCCGCATCGGTCAGCCCGTCGCCCTCCTCGGCTTCCACTACGTCACCCTCGGCAGCACCAACGGCGGCCGCTTCATCGCGCGCCCCGTGCGGCGTGCGTACGGGTTGGAAAAGGCGGGCGTCTCGTACCTCGACCCGTGGGGAGAGGACCAGCCGAGAATCTGGCAGGCCTTCAAGCACGCGATGGACGCGGCGGTCTTTTCGAGCGCCGAATGCGACGCGATCGTCGCCTCGGCCGAGAAGATGTTCCGCGGCATCACCCGGATTTCCGAGAGCCTTCGGGGCTCGGTCGCCTGCTGAAGTGGCACGGGCTTTCTCGAAGAGTCGCCGCGGAGACCAGCCCGTGTCGGCTGGCTCCACGCCCTGGAAAGGGCGTGCCACGATTCGGATAGACTCGACAGTTAAGCAACCGGAAGGGCTGTTTTCCGGAACAACTACCGTTCCGCTTGGCGCGAGAACCAGCCGAGGCTGTGCGCCCGTTCGCCGACGAGCCACAACCACAGTTTCCCCAGGAGATCGTGCATGAACCGTATGAGCAGATTGGTGGCGAGCGCGGCCGTGGCTTTGGCTTCCGGCGGCGCGTTCGCGGCGGGCATGGACCCCAACGACGTCCCCCTCATCAACCGATCGGTGCTCTTCGGGAATCCTGACCGCGCCTCTCCCCAACTCAGCCCCGACGGGTCGATGCTGGCGTTCATCGCGCCGGTCGAAGTCGAGCCTGGCAAGACGGTTCTGAATGTGTGGGTCGGCCCCGCGACCGATCCCGCCTCGGCGAAACCCGTCACCAAGGACACCAACCGCGGCGTCCGCCAGTACTTCTGGGCCTACAACAACACGCACATCGTGTACCTCCAGGACAAAGGGGGCGACGAGAACTGGCGTGCCTACAGCATCGACCTGAAGAACGGCAATGCGGAGCGCGACCTGACACCGTTTGATGGCGTGCGTGCCGATATCGAAGGGGTGAGCCATCATTTCCCCGACGAGATCATCGTCGGCCTCAACAACCGCAACCCGCAGTTCCACGACCTGCACCGCCTGAACGTCAAGACCGGTGAGATGGCGCTCGTCATTCAGAATGACGGGTTCAGCGGCTACGTCGTGGACGACCAGTTCGTCCCGCGCTTCGCCATGAAGTTCGGCGCCGACGGCGGGAACGAATGGCTCCGCGTCAAGCCGGGCGGGCAGACCGAAGAGTGGGACAAAGTCCCGATGGAGGACACGCTCACGACGCAGCCGATCGGGTTCGACAAAACGGGAAAGATTGCGTACGCGATCGACAGCCGAGGCCGCGACACGGGCGCGCTGGTCAAGATCGACACCGACACCAAAGCCAAGACGCTGGTCGCGGAGGACCCCAAGGCCGACGCGGGCGGCGCGATGGTGCATCCGACCGAGAACACGATCCAGGCCGTTTCGTTCACCTACGACCGCCAGCGCTGGAAGATCCTCGACGATTCGATCGCCGGCGATTTCGCGTACCTGCGCACGGTCGCGGACGGAGACTTCTCCGTCGGCAGCCGAACGCTCGACGACAAGCAGTGGATCGTCTCCTATGTCATGGACGACGGCCCCGTCCGCTACTACCGCTACGACCGCGAAGAGAAGAGAGCGGTCTTCCTCTTCACCAATCGAAGGTCGATCGAGGGACTCCCGCTGGCGAAGATGCGCTCGACCGTCATCAAGTCGCGCGACGATCTGAGCCTCGTTTCGTACTACACGCTCCCGATCTGGTCCGATTCCGACGGCGACGGCAAGCCGACCACCGCCCTCCCGATGGTGCTGTTGGTCCACGGCGGCCCCTGGGCACGCGACGGCTGGGGCTTTAACGCCTCGCACCAGTGGCTCTCGAACCGCGGGTATGTCGTGCTGAGCGTCAACTTCCGCGGCTCCACCGGCTTCGGCAAGTCGTTCATCAACGCGGGCAACATGCAGTGGGCCGCCAAAATGCACGACGACCTCATCGACGCCGTGGATTGGGCCGTGCGCGAGGGCATCGCCGATCCCAAGAACGTCGCGATCATGGGAGGCTCCTACGGCGGGTACGCCACGCTCGTCGGCCTCACCTTCACCCCCGACAAGTTCGCCGCGGGTGTGGACATCGTCGGCCCGTCGAACATCACGACCCTGCTGAAGACCATCCCTCCCTATTGGGCGCCCCAGATCGAACTCTTCAAGAAGCGCGTCGGCGACCACACGACGGAAGAAGGCCGCGCGTTCCTCGAATCGCGCTCGCCGCTGGCCAAAGTCGGGAACATCAAAAAACCACTGCTCATCGGCCAGGGCGCCAACGACCCGCGAGTGAAGCAGTCCGAGGCCGACCAGATCGTTAAGGCGATGAAGGACAAGAACATCCCCGTGACCTATGTGCTGTACCCCGACGAGGGGCACGGCTTTGCGCGGCCGGAGAACCGCACGTCGTTCAACGCGGTCGCCGAAGCTTTCCTCGCCGAACACATCGGCGGACGCTATCAACCGATCGGGGGCGACTTCAAGGGCTCGAGCATCACGATCCCCACCGGGAGCGAGCAGATCCCGGGAATGCCCGCATTCACAAAGCCCTGAGGGCCACGCTCAACTTCGCGTCAAACATCACTTCGATCAAGCAAAGCGCTTTCTCGCCACCCAACGGAGCCGCGACCGTCGGCGATCGGCCTCGTTGGCCGCTGCGCACGGAGATCACGATATCGGTCCGCCACGTTTGCGGGGAAAGACGCGGAAAATCGGGAGTCGAATCACTGTGCCAGGAGCATGAGGTTCGAGCGCCCGCGGGTGCCGCTGCGGCGCACGCGACTCGCTCAGCGTCGAACTCTCGGCTTGGGCGTTCGCGGAAGCCCCTTGGGGACGTCCACCAAAGTTATCACCGGGCTTGGGCCGACGTCCGGTAGAGTCGGACGGACTGCGGTAGGCTGTCGAGTCCGCAACCCCTTCCGCCCCGCAACGGATACTTGGCCTCGCGGACTCAAACACCTTCGCCGCCGCCGAAAAGAGGCCGGCGGCGAAGAAACCAGGAGAGGAATACATGAACCAGATTTCAACGATCGCGTCACCTGTGCTTGGTGTGTCGAAGGACACGGCGGATTTTCTGTTGAAGGTGGTCGGCGTGCTTGGGTTCGCGGCGTTGACGGGGCTGGCGGCGCAGGTCGCGGTGCCGCTGCCGGGGACTCCGGTGCCGATGACGCTGCAGACTTTGGCGGTGACGCTGGCGGCGTTCACGCTCGGGGCGCGGCTCGGCACGGTGAGCATGGTGGTCTACATCGCAGCGGCGGCGGCGGGGTTGCCGATGCTGTCGAAGGGCGGCGGCGGCGTGACGGAGATCATGGGGGCGACGGGCGGGTATTTGATTGGGTTCCTGGTGTCGCAACCGGTGATGGCGCTCAGCGCGCGGAACGGGAAGGCGTTTGGCGGGGCGAAGGGGTTGCTCGCGTCGCTCGTGCTGGGGAGCGTGGTGATCCTCGGTTGCGGCGTTTTGTGGCAGATGCTGTGGCTGAAGTGGGACTTCGCAACCGCGCTGGAGCGCGGCGTGTGGCCGTTTTTACCGGGGGACGTGGTGAAGAGCGCGGCGGCGTTTGTGGTGGGGTTCGGGCTGGTGCCCTGGGCGTGCAAGCGGGGGTGGTGAGAAAGGTCACGGCGGTGCGCGTACGGATGTCAGTTCAAGCCTTCAGATTGAACGATCGGCAGGTAATCCATCGCGGCGTGCAGCAGGCGGATGACGGTCACACTCTGTTCGTCCACTCTTCGGTAAAAGAGGAGATGGTTGGGGAATCCGATGATCGGACACGATCTCAGCCCTTGCAGTGAAGGGTGAACGAAGTCTCTGGGTGTTCCGGAATCGGGGAACTCGGCGATAGCGTTGAACGTCGCCTGGATCGCATCGAGAAAACGTACGGCCGCATCCGGGCTGTGCTGCTCGATGTGCAAAAAGTAGTGATCGATGTCCGCATCCGCGCGTGGGCGGATGACGACGCGGCAGGTCACGATGCCTTGCCCCGCTTCGCTTGCGCGAGCAGTTGCGCTTTCTTCCGCGCCCACCACTCGTCGTCGGCGGTGACTGGCGCGCCCGAGGCCTCGCCTTCGAGGAGGAGAGTTTCGAGGCGGTCGCGGGCGGCTTGTTTTTGATCCTCGCGGACGAGGTGGCGGAAGTACTCGCTGACGTTGCCGAAGTGGGTGGACCTCATCCGCTCTTCGACGAAGGTGCGAAGGCCTTCGGGCATGACGATGCTGAAGGTGGTGTTCTGCATGGCCGTCCTTTCGCAACCAGTGTAGCGTAAATCACATCTGTTGTCAATAGATCACGATAGATATGATTTATTGGACTTTACCGGCTGAGCCGGGCGAAGGGCGGCGGCGTTTGTGGTGGGGTTCGGGCTGGTGCCTTGGGCGTGCAAGCGGGGGTGGTGAAGGACTATCTCGTATCACGGCTTGCGTTGGGCTTTCAGAAGTCTTGCGAGTCGCCGTTGAAGGGCTTCTTTGTCCTTGGTCTGACACTCCCAGATGACGACCACTCGCCATCCGGCGGTTCGGAGTGTTCGGGTGGTTCGCGCATCGCGCCTGCGATTCTCCTCCAGTTTCGTAGACCAGAAATGCACGCGAGTTTTCGGGGTTCGCTTCCCCTTTCGACACGAGTGACGATGCCAGAAGCAGCCGTGAACAAACACCACGGCGCGCTGCTTGCGCATGACCACGTCCGGCACACCAAGCACGCCCGTCGGGTCGCAGGCAAACCGAATTCCCAAGGATCGAAGGGCACCGCGAACCGCGCGTTCTGGACCCGTGTCCCGGTCCTTGATGCGGGACATCCGCGAAGGGCGCGGCAATAAATAACTGCTTTGATATCGGTGCTCGGTCCGATCACGGATGCGATGGATCGGGCGTTCGAGCGGATGATTTGCACGAAGTACCGGTCGCTTTCGTCGGCGTTCGATGAGCGGCCACGACGGCTGTGGGCGGGCGCCGAGGCTCGGGCCGCGGGGCGCGGTGGAGTGGCCGCCGTGGCGCGGGCGACCGGGCTGGCTCACACCACGATCCGGCGCGGGGTTCAAGAGTTGGCCTCGGGCCGGAAGATCGGGCCGAGACGAACTCGCAAGCCCGGCGGCGGACGCAAGGCGCTCACGATACTGGATACCGATCTGGTCAAGGCGATGGAACTTCTGGTCGAGCCGGCGACGCGCGGCTGAGCCATTCGACTCCGATCCTGGCGCGCCGGGACTTTGAACGGTTGGTTCGGCTTGGAGACCTCGGACACCGACCGCTCAGGAACCCGGCGCGCCGGTGGCACGGGTCATGGAGCATCATGGTCGTTGCCACGCGCCGGACCACATCCAACTGAATGTATAATCCCTGTATGGATACCGACGCTCTTGTGCTCAAATAGGTGCTGTCATGGGTTTTCAAAAATGGCTGCTTCGTCTGGGAAATGCCGGGGGAATCGCTCGCGTGATGGCACAGAGCTGGAAAAAAGCACATCGAGTTCACCCTGAATGGTCCGACCGTGAACTCCTCGTCGAATGCCGGTACTTCTTGTTGGGTCGAGATAGTGGTGACGTGTGAAGGAATGGCTCTCGGCAAATCCCGATGCTGATCTCGTTGACCTATGCATGCACTGCCTCCGGGCTGAAACCGGCGTGACGCAGAACAATCAAGCGACGGACTTGGCTGTTGAAGTCATAGAAGAAGAGCTCGATAAGCGGGGGCTTCTTTCCGAATGGCGAAAGGAAGTCAAGCGGTTGGCACGGGATAGGTGACGCTTTCGGATCCAACGTACCTATTGACCTCTGCGCAAACTTCCGGGCGTGTTTCGGGAGATTCCACAATGGGGCGGCGGTTCACACTTGCACACTTGCACACTTGCAGGGTGCCAAGATGGTTGAAGAGCCTTCTTTCCGGGGGCGGCGCTCCCAAAGCCTCGCTCTGCCCCCGGCTACGAACTACCAGGCTTTCAGCCTGAAGACCAGTGGGCATGAGCGCGTGCCTTTGGCCGCGCAGAGATCAATAGCCCCTACCGATCCAACTCCGCCGCCACCACATTAATCGACCCCAAAACCGCCACGATGTCCGCCAGCATGTGACCCTCGGTGAGTTTCGCCATGATCGAGTAGTTGATGAAACTCGGCGGCCGCGTCCGCACGCGCCACGGCCTCGGCCCACCGTCCGCCACGATGTAGAACCCGAGTTCGCCGTTGGCGGTCTCGTTCGCGCCGTAGCACTCCGCGATCGGGGCCTTCCAGCCTCGGTTGCTCATGATGATCTCGAAGTGCTGGATCAGGCCTTCGATGGAGCCGTAGACGTCGGACTTCGGCGGCTTGACGTACTTGCCGTCGGCGTAGGTGTCGATCGGCCCGCCCGGAATATTGTCGATCAGTTGGCGGATGATGTGGATCGACTGCTTCATCTCCTCGAGGCGGACCTGGAAGCGGGCGTAGGCGTCGCCGTCGGTGTGGACCGGCACCTTGAACTCGACGGCTTTCGCTCCCTGGCCGTCCCAGTTGTTCGCGTAGCAGAGGTACGGCTCGTCCTTCCGCAGATCGCGCACAACCCCCGACCCGCGAGCCATCGGCCCCGACAGCGACCACGCGATCGCGTCTTCCTTTGAGACGATGCCGATGCCCGCGGTGCGGTCGATGAAGATGCGGTTGCGGCAGAGGAGCCCTTCAATATCCTCGAGCGCCCGCGGCAGGTCCTCATTGACGAAGTACCTCACCAACTTCTTGAACGTCTCCTCGTCGGGGAGGTCCTGCATCGCGCCGCCCACGCGTGTCCAATCCGGGTGAAAACGCTGCCCCGAAATGAAATCGCAGATGTCGTAGATCCGCTCCCGCGCGTTGAACCCGTACAAAAACCCTGTGAACGCCCCGAGGTCCAGCGCCGTCGCCCCCACGCTCAACAGGTGGTCCTGGATCCGCGCCAGTTCCGCCATGATGGTGCGGATCACCTTGCACCGCGGCGTGAGGTCGATCCCGAACAGCGTCTCCACCGCGTGGTGCCAGCAGATATCGTTGGCGATCGGCGAAAGATAGTTCATGCGCGACACGATCGTCACATACTGGTTGTAGTCCAAGTGCTCGGCGAGTTTCTCGAACCCCGAGTGCAGGTACCCGATGTGCGGCGTGCAGCGGGCGATCCGCTCGCCGTCGAGCTCGAGCACGATGCGCAGCGTCGTGTGCGTCGCCGGGTGCTGCGGCCCGAAGTTCAGCGTCCAGCGGTCGCCGGTGTCGACGTGGGTCTTGAGGTAGTCGGTGGATTCGACATCAACGTCGAAGCCTTCGTCGGGTTTGAGGGTGAAGGGCATTGGTTTTCTCAGTTAGGGCTGCCGCGTATTTAGGCAGGATGGGTTTACTCGGCACGATCGGTCTCACCTGAATCCGAGTGCTTCTGATCGCTTTTTGTTCGGCGGCCTGTGACAAAAACACTTACCAAACCCAGAATTGTTCCTCCACCGACAACCGAAGCGAACCACTGCTGCCCCCATGCGGCCGCAACCAAACTCACGGCAAGTCCGCTCAATCCGATCACAAGGCCGAAGACTTGGCCGATCCGTGTTTCAGTTCTTTGCGATTTGGTGTCACCGATCGACGCTTCGAGCGACTTCTTCTCAATACTGCGTCGGTGTGCGGCTTCGCCCTCCGCCATGCTCACAATTCGATTCGGAAATGAGGGGTCAATTCGACCGTAGGATGCGATTACCTCTGCGGGCGGCAAAGGACCCATCCAACGGCTCGATTGATGAATAATCTCAGCCGATCCGATCGATTCTTCGATGCGGATGGAGCCGACGACTCCGGGCCCCAGGATTATGGGCTCGTTCGCGGAAGCCTCGTCAGAAGACGATCGTCCAACCACCCCCGGATTGCTGCCTGATTCGACGCCGCTCGGTGACGGTTGGTCGGGGTCTGGCGTTCTCCGGTGTGACGGGTCTTGGCTCACGAGCAGCAATCATACCTCGGGTGACACGAATCTGTGATTGAATATCACGTCCAATTGCGGCCCAATCGAAAGCCAAGGCATCCGCATCGCTTTCGCCACCGACGCGGCCAAATTGACGTCGTGTTTTCACAGGGACAAAGTTCAGGACGCTTCCCACTCCTACCCAGAATGGCCGACGCGCACTGCCGGCAAAATAAAGAGACGAAATCCACCAAGGGACAATGAACTCTGACTGGTCAACAAAATGCGACTGCGCAGCCAAACCGTTCGGGCTCGCCAGGTCAACCGATCGGGTTACGCCCAGACTGCCGGGCGAAGATTCTGCTTGTTGGGCTGACACGACCATCTTGTTCAACTATATCGGGTTTCTTCGCTTCGGTTGCTGCAGAATAAAGTTCCAAAAACTCGCCGGAGATACCAAATATAGTGGGTGAGCTGCACTAACGCTATGGATTGGGGCCGCTCTGGTAATGTCTCAATCGAGAATCGCAAATCATTCCCTCACCCTCACCACCACCAGCGTCTCGTCGTCCGTCTGCGGATTCAGGCCGATCGAGCGGCGGACTTCCCAGATGATGTGGTCGGCGACCGATTTCGCCGTCGCTCCCGGCGTGTTGGCCGCGTCGAGAATCGCTTTCCTCAGCCGCGGCCGCCCGAAGCGTTTGGACTCGAAGTTCATCGCGTCCACGATGCCGTCGGTGTAGGCGACGAGGGTATCGCCCGGCGCGAGGTCAAACATGCCGCGCGCGTAGATTTGCGCGGGATCGACGCCGATGACCATGCCGCCGGCGGTGAGTTCGTAGAGGTCGCGTTCCTCGGCGCCCCGACCATCCACCCGCCTCAAAAGCAATGGTGGGTCGTGCCCGGCGTTGCAATAAGTCAGCCGGAGCGAAACGGGGTCGATCACGCCGTAGAAAATGGTGGCGAACTCGTTCGGCTGCGTGTCGCGGACCATGGCGCGGTTGACGCGGGACATGACCTCGTCGAGGTGATAGAGCGACGAGGCGTGGGCGCGGAGCGAGGCGCGGACCGCCGCCATCAGGAGCGCCGCCGGCACTCCCTTGCCCGCGACATCGCCGATCAGCAAACCCAAATGCCCCGAAAGATCGATGAGGTCATAGAAATCGCCGCCGAGTTCCATGGTGGGGACGTAGCGTGCGTCGATGTCGAAGCGCGGGATATTCGGCAGGCTCTGCGGCAGCATCCGGCGCTGGACATCCGACGCGAGGCGGAGTTGGCGCTGCGTGGCGCGGGCCTTGCTCTGCGCTTCGATGAGTCGCGCGCTGGCGACGGCGGCGGAGACCTGCTCGATGATGGTCTGGAGCAACGCCTGTTCCTCGGCTTCAAGGAGGATCGGTTTTTTCCAGAGGAGCCGGAGCGAGCCGAGCGAGCGCGCGTTGAAGAAGAGCGAGCCGGCGATGATGCCGGGGTATCCCTCGGCGGCGAGGGCTTCGCGGAACGCGATCGAATCGGCGGCGAGAGGCTTGAGCGAATCAAGGAACGAGTCAGAAAGATTGATATCAGCGCGAAGCACCGAACGCCCCTCGGCGTCGATCAGGTGCACCAATCCGGCGTCGGCACCCAGGATCTCGATCGCGGAGCGGAGAGCGATCGTCAGCACCTCGTCGGTGTCCCGCGCGGCGACGAGCAGCGACGAAAGCCTGAAAAGCAGCGAGAGTTCGGCGTTGCGATGCCGGAGGAGCATGTCCTGGTCGCAGAACTCGTTGATGGTCAGCACGAGTTTGGAAACGATGGCGCGCAGCCCGTCGAGTTCGCCCGAGGCGTGGCGCGCGGGCTCGGCGTCGATGACGACGCCGCCGATGACGTTCGCGGCGACAACCAGCGGCTCCACGACCCGCCCGTCCACTGATACGGCTTCGTTTGGGCCGTGATGCAGCGCGTCCGAGATGCGGCGGGCCTCGTCGTCTTCCGGCGCAACGGACCAGGGGGGCGTGCCGCCCGTATAGTCGATGCGCCGGCCTCGGTCGTCGTGGACGGTGATCCGCGCCTGCGCGATGCCCGCGAGGGCGGCGCAGAGTTGCACGACCGAGGCGTCGGTGAGAAAGTCGGTGATTGATCCGGGAGGTCGGGGCACGGGGGGAGAGGATAGGCGCGGCGCGCCGAGCGGTTTCAACTCGGGTGGAGCAGTCGCCGCGGCGACCTGCCTGCTCGTGGGAAAAACACCGGGCAGGCTGGAAGGCTGCCCCACCGGCAGGCGCTCCAGATGCACTGAAACCACTCTAGTTGTTGAGCCAGACTTCCTTGAGCACCAGTTCGAGCGCCCCCGGGGCTTCGCCCGCGTTCTTGTGGAACTGTTCGAGGGCCGCGAAGGCGTCGGCGGTGTCGGCCGGTGTGTGGGACTGCCAGCCGACGTAGGCAAGGATCAGCGCGGCGTCGCGGGCGAACGGAGTGTCGCGCGTCATCCGTTCCCGCAGCATGAAGCGGACGGCGTCCAGTCGCTTGCCGGTGGGGAAAAGGTCCCCGGCGTAGCGCGCCGCGATGAGCTCAGGATACGCGGTGAAAAGGTTCCGCAGGTTGATCCCCGCCGAGAGGAACAGGCTGCCGCCGATCTGTGAGTTGATGCGGGCGGAGGCGGCGATGGCGTCGCCGGGCTTGGCACGGAGGGCGGCGGTGAATCGCTCCTCGGCCTCGAACCAGCGGTCCGCTTTGAGCGCGATTTCGCCCTTTTTCATGTGCCAGGAATACAGGTCGTCAACGCCCTCCTTGTCGAGGAGCGCCTGCAGACGGACCTCGCCGTTGCCGAGGAGCGCCCGGGCGCGGGCGATAATCTCCTCCGGCGTCAGCGTCTTGCCTTCGTCCGCTTTCTTCTCGGCGTCTTCTATTTTTTCTTGCTCGGCCCCCGGCTCGAGGCTGCTCGGCTCTTCGGAGGGAGGCGACTGTTCCTCCATGGTCTTGAGACGCTGGCGGAAGGACTTGCGCACCTCCTCGAGCATCCGATCGAATCGCTGGTCGATCGATTCAGTGGGTTCCTCGGCTCCGGGCCGGGCATCCGTCCCGCGGTCGCCGGCGTTTTCCGGTTTCTCGCCGTAGCGCTTGGAGAGAAAGGCGCCCGCCCTCTTGGCGAGGTCCGAGCGGATTGAATCGAGCGGGGTGGTCGGTTCGAGGCGCTTGCCGACGGGGGCGGAGAGGCCGTCCCGCCTGGCGTCCTCCATCTCCTTGTTGCCGACCCCCGAGAGTTTTCCATCGAGCATGAGGTCCGGTCGTTCCTGCGTCGCGAACGCGGAGTTGCCGAGCGTGAGGGCCTTGACGCCGATGAGGGGGTTCGCAGCCATGTAGAGCCGGGCCGCGCCCTCCTCCTCTCGGCCCATCGACCCGAGGATGAATGGAAAGCGAGCATTCCGGAGAACAAAGTCGCTGGTGGATCGGAGCGATCCGCGGAGGTTGCCGTACGGGTCCACGGTGATCTTTGATGCCTGGGCACCCGAGACGTTTGCCGAGGAGTTGCCGGCGGAAGATCGGCGGACGATCAGATTGCCGAGCATCCCGTCGGTCTGACCGGCGGTCGATTCGGTGAGTTGGAACTGAAGCGGGGTGATGCCGCGGATGCTCTGGGTTGCGAGGCCGGAGTACGCGGAGTCCCGCTGGAACTCGAAGAGATCGTCCGAGCCGGTGTCCGCGCGGAAGTCATCGGCGGCGGAGTAGCCGACGTCGCCGCGGAATGCCTTGCCGCCGGCCACGTTTCCCGTGACCACGGCGTTGCGCAGCGCGAGTTCCTGCTGGAAGTTGGCGACTGGCGCGTTGAAACCCGAGGAGCCGACCTGTGAGTTGGCGTCGAGCGCTCGCCCTCGGGTCGTGATCGTCTCCTGCTTGATCGGGCCGCCGCGACGATCGGGGCGATCGGGCCGATTCTGTTGCCCGGCGTCGAGAGCGTTCTGGCCGAGCGTGGGGGCCGCGAGCGCGGCGAGGAGCAAGAGCGCGATCGCGGAACTGTGTGGAGTGTTCATGGTGGCTCGGAGCATTGTAGGCACCGATCCGAACGCGAACACAACGCGTCGGCGGCGGGCGGAACGGGCTCCTTGGAGAAGGTGCCCGTCAGCGGGCAACTTCAACTACGCACCATTTCTGGCCGCGCTCAGCCGCTCAAGAAGGGTTGTGGCAAGCCACTGAGTAGCCAACAAACTCAGAGACCTGCTCTATTCTTGGGATCATCAGCGGGCGCGGGCGAGCAACGCAAGGAACTCCACATTCCCCCGCGCGTTCTTCTTCCCCGCCCCGCCCACCACCGGCGAGCGCGTCACACCCATCACCTTCACGCCAAGCGAGGGCAACTCCGCGACGACGCGGTCCAGCACAATCTGTGCATCCGCCTCGTCCAGCACGCCGTCGCGCACCCGATCCTTCTCCGGCCCGTGCGTGGCCTCGTAATGCGGCTTGATGAGCGCGATGATGCGGCCGCCGGGTTTCAACCAGCGCAGCGCCGCCGGGACGCACAGCCTCTGCGGCGTCCAGGCCATGTCGATCACGACCAGATCGACGAGTTCTGCCGGCGGGTCCGCGTGCAGCGCGTTCGTGCGTTCCATCACGACGACGCGCGGGTCTTGTCGCAGCGTCCAGGCGAGCGTGCCGTAGCCGGTATCGAGCGCGAAGACCTTCGACGCACCCACTTTCAAGAGACAGTCTGTGAACCCGCCGACGTTGCAGCCGAAGTCGGCGCAGGCGAGGCCGGTCACGTCGAACGCAAATGTGTCGAGGGCGTGGCGGAGTTTGAGTCCGCCCCGACCGACGAACGGGCATGCTTTGGGATCATTCACCACGGAGACACGGAGGGGCACGGAGGAATCAAGGAAAAAAACCAGCCACAGATGACCCAGATGGTCCCAGATAGGAAAGAAGCGCTGTCGATCGGCACTTCGATTCTCTGTTGATTGTCGGAGTCTTCATCTGGGGTCATCTGGGCTTATCTGTGGCGACTATCTTCGCTTCTCTGCGTCCTCCGCGCCTCCGCGGTGAATGTCTTACGCTGAAGGCACGCCCACCACCGCGATCCCCAGCCGATCCGCGAGCGCCAGCGTCTCGGCCTTGTCCACGATGATCACGTCCCCCGCCGCGAGGGCCAGGACGCTGCCCTTCGCCGCATGCATGTTGCGGATCGTGTCCGGGCCGACCGTCGGCACGTCGCTGCGCCGATCGTGCCCCGCCCGCGCCGCCTTAAGAAGGCACCACCCGCCCGAGCGACACAGTTCGCCGCTGCGCGCGATCATCCGATCCGTTCCCTCGATCGCCTCGACCGCGATCACGTCCTGGTCGCGCACCGCGATCGCTTGCCCGATGTCGAGCCGGAGCATCTCGCGCAGAACCTCCCACCCGTGCGCGACGGAGGAGCGCTGCGCGGCGCTCGGCTGTCGATTGGTCATCACACCGGCGTGCGCAAGATGGTCGGCGATGTGCGCGGTTGAGTCGATGAGTTCCACTCCGTCCTGGGAAAGCCCCTCGGCGAGGCTCAGCAGGATCACATGCGACCGCCGATCCCGCCGAAGGCGGAAATACATCCGCCACGCTCGCAGGTCCGGCATGTTACGCAGAATCACGCTCCATGAGTAGAGCATCCGCGCCTTATCGACGCGGCCGACCATCACCGCGTGCCGCGCACCCATCCGCCGCAACGCACGGCCCCAGGAGCCGGGCCGCAGCACGCCCACTTGAACAAACTGGTCGCACATCGCGGGGAGTTCCGCGTCGTATTGCCCGGAAAGCCCCACCGCAAAGACCGGATGGCCCAACCTTCGCATTCCCTGCGCAACCATGATCGGCAGCCGCCCCGCCCCCGCGATCAGCCCCATCGGCGTCGGCGGCGCGGGCGGGTCCGGCAGCACGGCGAACTCGACCGGCGCGGTGCGAAGCGCGGCCGTCATCGCTTGGCTCCCGCCGGCACCAGCGAATCCAGCGGCGGGCGAACGCTCGGCTCGCGCTCCAACTCATCCAACCGTGCGACCACCGACTCGGGCGTCGGCCGAACATCGAACAACTGCCGCACGCCTTCGCGTGCGAATCGGCTGCGGATCATGTGCTCGATCATCTCGATGAGCGGATCGTAGAACCCGCCCGCATTCCCGTTCACCGGCCCGTCGGGGTCGCGCGGGTTCAGGATCACGATCGGCTTGTCGTGCTCGCCCAGCAGCCGCCCGACGAGGATCTCGAAGAACTCTTCGAGCGTGCCCAGCCCGCCGGGCAGGACGACCATCGCATCGCCGCGTGCTTCGAGCAGCGCCTTGCGCTCGCGCATGGTGGCGACGACGATGTTCTCGCTGTTGCTCTCGTCGAGTTGCTCCGCTTCCTTCAATCGATGCGTGATGATCCCGAGCGTCCGGCCGCCCGCCGCGCGCACGGCCCGCGCCATCTCGCCCATCAGCCCCACGCGCCCGCCGCCGAAGACCAACTCTCGCCCCGACGCCGCGAGCAACGCGCCGAACCGCCGCGCCGACTCGAAATGATCGGCGTGCAGCACCTCGCTCGACGAGCAATACACGGTGACGTTGGCCAGCCTCGACATTGGATCATTCTACCCGCCCTCGTGCGTCGGATAGGAAAAAGGCATTGAACACAGAGGAAAACAAAGATAAACAGAGACTGAAAAGAAGGATCGACCGCAGGGGGCGATCAACGTGCCACATGCAAGCCCAGTGAATCGCTCTTCTGACCTCCCTACTCTGTTTTCCTCTGTCTTCCTCTGTGTTCAATGTCTTTGTCTTCGCCTCTCCGTGGTCAAACCGCCTGAGGCACGCCGATGTCCTCGTTCCACAGGTCCGGTCGATCACGGATGAACTTCTCCATCAGCGCGATGCACCGCGGGTCCTGCACCACGGCCAGCCGCACGCCGCGCGATGTGAACAACTCCTCCGCTCCCATGAACGTGCGGTTCTCGCCGACGATCACGCGCGGGATGCGATGCAGCAGCGAAGCCCCCGTACACATGATGCAAGGCGAGAGCGACGACGCCAGCGTGAGCGTGTGCCAGTCCCGCCGCCTTCCCGCGTTGCGGATGCAGGCGACCTCGGCATGAGCCGTGGTGTCGCCCGTCTGCACGCGGAGGTTGTGTCCGCGTGCAACGATCGTGCCGTCGGGGGTCATCAGCGCGGAGCCGATCGGGATGCCGCCCTCCTTCAACCCGGCGAGCGCCTCTTCATACGCGGCGTCAAGCAGCGCACGCTCGGCGGAAGTCAACACGACGGACGGGTCGGTGGGCACGCCGGGATTGTAGAGAAGGCATCGGAAAATCACACGGTGAAGCGTGGCGAGGTTGCCCCGGCCTCGCCGACTCACCCGCGCCCGGCCTTCACCTCTCATACACTCCCCTCGATGCGCCCCGTCGACCTCTCGCTCAATCCCAAGATCGGCCGCTACGTCGATCTTTTGCGTCGCGTCAGCCGGCACACCGAGCCCGCCGACGTGCAGCGCGAGTTCGCCAACCTGGTTCGGTTCGAGCGGTCGTTCGACGGGATGATCTCGGTCTCCGTTCGTGGGCTGCCTCGGGGTCAGTACAAAGTCACGCGCCTCAACCTCGACGACGACGTAGGCACCGTCACCATCAACCCCTGGCAGCAGTGGGACTCGATCGCGGCTCACTCGGGCGGGTTCATCGGGCAGGTTATTGAGACCCCCGAGCCGAAGATTATCCAGCACATGAACATCGCGCGCGACCCCGCGCTGGGCGATCGCCTCGCGCGCTTCGGCTCGTGCTTCGTCAACCCGCTCTACGACGACGGCGAGGCGCTCAACTGGAGCCTTACATTCCGGCTCAATCCAGAGGGCTACACCGCGGACGACGTCGTCACCGGCCTCCTTCGCGGCAACATCATCGGCCGAATGACCAAGACCCTCGTCGTCGCCAAGCAGGTCCGCGAACTCAACGCCAAACTCACCGCCCAACTCGAAGAGATCGCGCAGATTCAACGATCACTCCTTCCCGATCGTCTGCCCGACGTGCCGGGGCTCTCGATCGCGACCAGTTATCTCACCAGCAACGAGTCCGGCGGCGATTACTACGACTTCTTCGACATGGGCAAGGGGCAACTCGGCGTGATTGTTGCGGATGTCTCGGGCCACGGCGCGGGGGCGGCGACCGTCATGGCGATGCTCCAGACCATCCTCCACGGCTACCAGGAGCGCGCAAGAGGCCCGGCCGCGATGCTCGAACACGCCAACCGCGAACTCCTCCGGAAAAGAATCGAGTCTTCATTCGTCACCGCGTTCATCGGCGTCATCGACCGCGAACGCGGGTCGCTCACCTACTCCAACGCCGGCCACAACCGACCCGAGCATCGTCTGCGCACCGGCGCGACCGTCGCGCTCGAAGGCGCTGCCTCCGTCCCGCTCAGCATCCTGGACAATCCGGAATATCGCAACGCCACCACGCCGCTCACCACCGGCGAGACGCTCGTCCTCTACACCGACGGCATCACCGAGGCCTTCAGCCCGCCTCCGAACCGCGAGATGTTCGGCACCAATCGGCTCCGCGAAGCCCTCGCCGCCTGCTCGGGAGAGCCGGACTGTGTCATCGAGTCCATCCACCAACGGCTCTTCGACCACACCCGATCGCGCGACCGAGTGGACGACCAGACACTCGTGGCGATGAAAGTGGAGGAATGAATGGGATGATGGGATGATGGGGTGATCGGGAGATATGGAATTCCCCATCACCCCATCACCCCATCACCCCATCACCGCTCACCCATGCCCCCACTCCCCTGGTACTCCGACGGCCTCCGCTTCGAATGCACCCAGTGCGGCCAATGCTGCTCGGGCGCGCCGGGCTACGTCCTCTTCACCGACGAAGAAGCCACGAAGATCGCGGCACGCCTCGGCTGCGCCATGCCCGAGTTCCTCGAACGCTACACCGTCGATCTGAAAACGAAAGTCGCCGGCCGATCGCGCTCTTTCAAGGAAATCGAGACCGAGCAAGGCCACGACTGCATCTTCCTCGACCGCGCCACGCAACCGGGCAAGGCACTCTGCTCCATCCACGATCTCAGGCCGACGCAGTGCCGCACGTTCCCGTTTTGGCCGGAGCATCTCGAATCGCCGCGCGCCTGGCAGAAACTCTCGCGTCAGTGCGAGGGCATCGGGCGCGGGGCGACGATCCAGTTCACGCAGGTCCGAGTGCAAGTCGAAGCGCACCAACAGGATCGCGTCAAGAAATAGACGCCCTGTTGCTTTGGTTGGACGGCGGGATGCACCGGTTCGGTTTGGCGGTGGCCCGCCGCGGCGGGCGGTTTTTGCCAAACTGAAACGGGGCATGTCGGCGGCAAAGGGAGCGCCCTCGACATCATGACCCTGTGACCTGACCCAGAAACGGTTGACACACACCGGTACTCATCGTCGGCTCGCCTCGAACTGTTCGGGGCTGACGGTGTGCCGCTGGACAATGACCTGTTCGACCGCCGACTTCTTGAACTCTTCGGAATAGACCTTCCTCGCCGTCGTGACACTCCTTGGTCCGGGCAGTTGCAGCCTGGACGGGTTCGTGTCAACGGGACACGGGATGGGTCAATAAGGGTTGACCCCTCCTCAAAGCGTCAACTCCCGAGTCGGCTCCAGCGAGATCGCTTGGCGAGAATCGCGCCGAAACCACCGGCACTCAAACCGGAATAAGATGGCGGTGCTGTCCCCACCGACCCCCAGCCTCACACACCCGCGGAGAATCGTTCCATGAATACCGTTGCCCGACGTGCGATGAGCGTTCTTGTTTGTGTAATGATCGCGTCCACGGCGACGGCCGCGCGGACGGTGGGGTACCTCAAACTCGAGGGGGAACTTCCCGAGCGGGAGGTGATGGCGCCGTTCCTCTTCGCCAAGCCGGACAAGTTGACCCTGCGCGGGCTGATCGGGACGTTGAACGGCGTGGCGGCGGACCCGGAGATGAGCGGCGTGGTGGTGCGGCTGGTCGAGCCGAAACTTTCGCTGTCGCGTGTCGAGGAGATCGGCGCGGCGTTCAAGCGCATCCGGGCGGCGGGGAAGAAGGTCCATCTCTTCACCGAGATCTACGACCAATCGACCGTCGTGCTCGGTTCGTACGCGGACGAGGTGATCGTGCAATCCGGCGGCGCGGTGATCCTCACCGGCGTGTACATGGAGGAGATGTTCCTCGCGGACATGCTGAAGTGGGTGGGGGTGACTCCCGACTTCGTGCAGATCGGCGACTACAAGGGGGCGAAGGAGATGTTCGCCAACAGCGCCCCCTCGCCCGAGTGGGACCAGAACGTGAACCAGTTGCTCGACAGCATGTACGAGCATGTGCGTGCGCACATCAAAGAGGGGCGCGGGCTCAACGATCAGCAACTCGACGCGGCGATGAGCGAAGGGTTGTACATGGAGCCGGGCGATGCGGTGAAGTTCAAGATCGCTGACGCGGAGGTTGATCGGCTGAGCCTCGACGATCATCTGAAGGCGGCGTACGGGGCGGATTTCAAGTGGAACCTCGGGTTGGGCGCGGGCGGCGACGAGCCGGACTTCGCGCGGATGGGGCTCTTCGAGGCCTTCGCCGAGATCATGAAAGCCGTCGAGGACATGAGCGGCGGCACGGTGCGCGACACCATCGCGGTGGTGCATATCGACGGGCCGATCATGGACGGCAAGTCGTCCAACGGCTCCTTCCTGGGCGGGGCGACGGTGGGCTCGCTGACGATCCGCGAGCAACTTAAGAAGATCGAGGACGACGACTTTGTGAAGGGCGTGATCGTGCGCGTCAACTCGCCGGGCGGGAGCGCGATCGCCAGCGAGAACATCTGGGTGGGGCTGCGCCGCCTCGCGGAAAAGACAAAGAAGCCGGTGTGGGTGAGCGTGGGCAGCATGGCCGCGAGCGGCGGGTATTACATCGCGGTGGCGGGCGACAAGATCTATGTGAACCCGTCGTCGATCGTGGGTTCGATCGGCGTGGTCGGCGGAAAACTGGCGTTGGGCGGTTTGTACGAGAAGTTGCACATTCATGCGGTGCCTCGGTCGCGCGGGCCGCTGGGCGGGATCATGAGCGGGCTGGCGCCGTGGACCGATGCGGAGCGCGGGGCGATCACGCGGAGCATGAAGCGGACCTACGACCAGTTTGTGGATCGCGTGGCGAAGGGGCGGAAGGGGATCGATGTGTCGAAGACGGCGGAGGGGCGGATTTTTACGGGCGACAAGGCGATCGCGCTCAAGATGGCCGACGAGATCGGCGGGCTTGACGATGCGGTGGTGGACATGGCGGCGAGCCTGGGTTTGCCGGAGGATTCGTACGACGTTCTGGATTATCCGGGACCGATGACGCTCGCGGAGATGTTCGAGAACGGGCTGCCGTTCGGCGCGGCGTCGCCTCGCGTTGAAGCGGTTGAGACGTTGCGCGCGGCGGTGGGCGAGCAGGCGTGGGACGCGGTCGCTGACGCGATGCAGGCGCTGCTGCAGTTGCGTGAGGAGCCGGTATTGTTGGCGATGCCGCGGGTGGTGATTTTCAGGTGAGGGTGCATGGATTTTCAGCCTGAAAGGCTGGTAGTTAGTAGCCGGGGGTTAGCGAGTCTGCGAGCGTAACCGCCGGTAAACTGACCTATTCACCCTCTTTCCGCACCCTGAAAGGGTGCAGCAAGATCGTTACGAATCGAAATCCCATTGCTAACTGCGCAGTGAATCGCACGATGCTGCGGGCGCGTTCCGAGTCCGTTCACCCCGGCGGAGCGGCCCTCACTTGCACCCTTACAGGGTGCAAAGATGTTTGAAGCACCCGCCCCCGGGAAACGGCCCTGAATCCATCTTGGCACCCTGAAGGGGACCGATGAGGGTCGGCATCGCGCTCGTGAAGTACGCGGCGCTGGTGCCGCTGGGGTATCTGGCGTTCGCGCTCTTGGCGATGGTGTGGTTCGGCACGGACGATCCGGCGGGGATCACGATCCTGCGCCTCGCGGCGGTGTACGCGCTCGCGGACGCGGTGTCGTCGATCGTCACCATCGTGTTCATCCTGTTCCTGACGCAGGCGCTGATCTTTGTGGCGTACGTCGGGCTGCTCATGAAGTTCATGGAGTTGGACGCGGTGGAGGCGATGGTGCTGGCGCTTTTGACGGCGGCGGTGAAGTTCATCGCGATTGTGTGGTTGCTGAGTTTGGTGGGGGTGGTTTGAGGCGGGCCAGCACGTTCGGAATGCCCGGCAACCTCACTCATCGCCACTTCGGAGTGAAGTTGGATTTGGTGAGTGTCGCGGTTGAGGAGCCGATGCTGACGTTGCTGGCGGCGTGCCGGGTGTGGCTGATTTCAAGTTGACTGTTGAAGACTACCGCTGGGTGCCGCTCGTTCGAAGGTGGCGGTTCGCCAGCCGTTGCGGTGTGAAAGCGGCTCTTGCGTCCAGCATCGTGTGTAGACTCGGAGTGACCGGAGACTCCGCCGTTGTGGGAAACCCTCGAGACCACGCCTCCTGGAATCGACCGAATTCGGCGCGGCGTGTCTCGTGTCGCCAGCAGCAGGGCACGAACAGGCTTGTTGTGTTGATTCCCATTTTGTCGGCAGCAACCTGCAGTCTCTGCCAATAGATACAAACGAGCCCCCTCACCCAGGTTGTGCTAAGCCAAGACTCAATATCGTGATTCGCGATGAATCCTTGCACCGCCGCGATGGTCTTGGTTGCGATAACGTCATCGGCTGGCGGTGTAAGCAAGTGCTCGTTTCCCGGGTTGAGAGCCTCGGTGAGGTCCACTGCAATGACCCCGGGAATCTGTTGCCCGACGATCTGATCTCTCGCGCCGGTCAATTGATCCCGAAACTGAAGCGGTGACTTCAGTCTCTTACACGCGATACCCCACGCCTGCCCCTCGAACGTCACGCGCAAGTCCGGCTCGCAGAAGCCGGAAAACACATTGGCCTTGATTGCCACTCCACCGCAGAATAGATGATGCTGTGCGTTCCGTCCTCGCGCGATCCGCGGATCGAGTGGATCAAGGACTGCGTCGTCTTTGCAAGCCTCACGAAGCAAGGCGAGCCATACTGAGCGGTGATTCTCCGGCGGCGGATACTCAAGAATAAACCGCATCGCTTGGATCTCTTGCACTCCCCACCGCGCAACGTCAATGTCGGGATCTTCAGGGCCGATCACTGGGCTCGTATCCCACGCCGGGCCAGCCAGAGCCTTCGCATAACGTGCAAAGCGTGATGTCGGGTTTACACTGATTCCGTGGGCTTGCAGCTGGTCAAGTACGACTTGAGCCTGCTGCCGCAGAGACTCGTCAACTACATGTACTTGAGGATCAAACGCCACGCCCTCAGTGTAGGGACCTAAAGCCAGCTCGCCTCAATCCCCCTTCTGATCCCCTCGCGCGAAGATGCTCGCGACGTAGCTCGGCGCGTCCGCCGCAGCGCGAACGATTGGACCTAATCATCCCCAAGCGCCCGAGGTAAATCGCGTGCGGCATGAACCACGTCGATGATCTCGATTCCACCCGGAGTCTTTCGATAGAAGACTCGGTGATTCGGGAACCCACGGATGGTGGTCGATCGGATTCCGACGAGTCTTTCGGCTCGGAAGCGGCGCGGCGAGCCTATGTTCGGCCACTTGGCGAGGTAGCCGAACGCCGCATCGGCTTCCTCTGCAAACCTGAGCGCGACTGATTCGCCCGCTCCGGCCAGAAGGTAATCGGCGATGGCCGCGATCGACCTACGGGCTTGCGGAAGAACTGTGTACTTCACCGGCGGGAGCGCCCGTTCGTACTCGCCGCAGCCCGGCGCCGGATGCGATTCTTGATCGCGTTCCAGTCCGACTTCGTCATTGGAGTAGCCGGGCCGCTGTCAATCGCCTGAAGCAGCCTTGACTCGAGGGCCTCCTGCTCGCGGCGAGATGCTTCTTTCCTGATGAGATGGCGGATGTATTCTTCGTGCGACTCGAAGCCGCCTTCGGCCAGTCGCTCATCCATCCACTTGGTCAGCATCGGCGGGAGCGAAACTCGGATGGCTGTGGTTCTGGACATGCGGGGCATTATAGACGCCTCTTGGTTGTGACCGGAACCGCCGAGTCTGAATCTTCGGATCGTGCCTTAATCCCCCTTCTGATCCCCGCGCGCAAAGATCGACGCGACGTAGTTCAGTACGTCCGCCGCGGAGCGGTCGTTGTAGCCGAACTGTTCGATCATGCGTTTCTTGATGAGGTCGATCTTCTGCTGGGTCTGGTCGTCCACCACGCTCGAAACCAGGTTCTTCAACTTGATGGTGTCGCGCTGGTCCTCGAAGAGTTTCAACTCCAGCGCGCGGTACAGCCGCGCGTTGGTGTTGTACTCGAACTTTTTGCCGTCGAGGGAGAGGGCGCCGATGTAGTTCATGATCTCCTGCCGGAAATCGTTCTTGCGGCTGTCGGGGATGTCGATCTTTTCCTCGATGCTCCGCATCAGGCGTTCGTCCGGCTCCTCGTCCTTGCCCGTGTAGCGGTTCTTGACGCGTTCCTTCTGCGTGCAGGCGCGGACGTTGTCGATGTAGTTCGAGCACAGCCGACGGATCGCGTCCTCGTCGGCGGAGATTGCCCGCTGCACCTCGGCTTTGATGATGTCCTCGTACTCGCTCAGCACGACCGAAAGCAGTTCGCGGTACCGCTTCCGCGTCTCGGGGTCGTTGATCAGCGAATGGTGCACGAGGCCGTTTTCCAACTCGTTCATCAGCATGAACGGGTTGATCTGCTTCTCCTCCATCGCCTGGGAGGAGACGAGGCAGTTGGAGATCTTGTCCTGGATGTACCTCGGGCTGATCCCGCTCATCCCCTCGCGGGCGGCCTCTTCCTTCAGTTCCTTGATCGAGTCCTCGGTGAAGCCCGGGATGCTTTTGCCGTTGTAGAGTTTCAGTTTCTGAAGGAGGGTGATGCCCGCCTTCTTCGGCTCCTGCAGGCGCGACAGCACGGCCCACATCGCCGCGACTTCCAGCGTGTGCGGCGCGACGTGGATCCCCTTCACCCGATCCTTGCCGAAATCCTTCTGATAAATCTTGATCTCGTCATCGAGGCGGATGTTGTACGGCACGTCGATCTTGATCGTGCGGTCGCGGAAGGCTTCCATCAACTCGTTCGATTGGAGTTTTTTGTATTCCGGCTCGTTGGTGTGCCCCAGGATCACCTCGTCGATGTACGTCTGCGCGAACTTCTTGGGTTTGATGACGCGCTCCTGCGAGGCGCCGAGGAGGTCGTAGAGGAACGCGACGTCCAACTTCAAGACTTCGATGAACTCGCAGATGCCTCGGTTGGCGATGCACAGTTCGCCGTCGAAGTTGAAGGCGCGGGGGTCGGAGTCCGAGCCGTAGGTTGCGATTTTGCGGTAGTTGATATCGCCGGTGAGTTCGGTGGAATCCTGGTTTTTTTCGTCCTTGGGCTGGAAGGTGCCGATGCCGACGCGGTCTTTTTCGGAAAGGGCGATGCGGCGGACGCGGACGTGGGCCATGACCTGCGCCCAGTCGCCGTCGTAGTGACGCATGAGGTCGCCGAAGACCTTGCGGCAGAAGGGGTTGACCTCGCCGTAGAGTCGGAGTTTGCCTCGCCCGCCGGCAGCGGAGAAGGCCGCGCTCAACTTGTCGAGCAGCGCCGGGCGTGCATCGCCCGGGATCAGGAGCAGCGGGTCTTCGTGCATCGGGCACGGGAACTCGTGCGTGCGGCCGGTCGGGCCGGCGTGCTCATCGAGCAGCCAACAATACGAATAGAGCGCCCCGGCCTCGGTCTTTGAGTAATGCTCCAGCCCCTTCTTCAGCAGGCGAACAATGGTGGACTTGGACGATCCGACCGGTCCGTGGAGGAGGAGGATGCGGCGATCGGTGCCGTAGCCCTCGGCGGCGGAGCGGAAGACATCGACGAGCGACATGAGTTGCTCGTCGAGGCCGAAGATGCCGTCAAGGCCGTGGTTGATCGGGTCGGAGAAGAAGTGGTAGCGGACGAGGTCTTTCCTAAAGAGCCGGTAGCGCTCGAAGCCGAACGAGAGGACCATGTCGTAGAGTCGCTGGAAGGCGTTGCGGATGGCGTGCGGGTTGCGCGCGACCACGCCCAGGTAATCCTCGAACGAGCCTTCCCAGTTCTGATCGTGGAAGCGCTTGCGGTCCACCGCCCCCGCGATGATCGACGCGAGATCGGCCGCGGTGACACTGGCCGAGGCGCGGCTGTCGGAGTTCGAGCCCGAACGTGAACCCGAGCGATCAAGGTCGGTCATGGAATCCTCCTGAACGTACCGACTGACATGAAGGCCGACGGTCGCCCCGCGGCGACCCCGGTGTGCGGCCCTGGCGTGAGGCCTCCCTGTCGGCCTCCCAATGTGATACGCAGCAAAGCGATAAAGGGTGCGGACGTTGGCGCGATCCTCAACTCATCTCTATCGGTCGGGTTTCGCCTTGGTATAGATGGGTTCGGGGCGTTCGCGGGGCGCGACGGTAGGGTTAGGAAGGACAAACATGGGTCTGGATGGTTTGTACGCCCACCAGGGCGGATTGGAGCGCGATGTCGTTTGGGCTGAGCCGAGGGCGAGAGTTTGATGTCACCGCCGTGGGGATCGAGGCGGCGGGGCTGCCCGCGCTGCCGGATGATGTTTCGGCGAACCCTTCGTCGGGGTGGCTCGATCCGCGCGGGTGGTTTGAAGATCCGACTCGGCCGTTCGAGATCGAGGTTGGTTCCGGCAAGGGAACATTCCTCGTGCAGCAATCGGAGATCGAGCCGGGGACGAACTTTCTTGGGTTCGAGTGGGCCAAGGAGTTCTGGGCCTACGCCGCCGATCGTTTGCGGCGGCGCGGCGTGAAGACCGTGAAGTTGGTCCACGGCGACGCGACGGAGTTTCTGCACTGGCGCACGCCGAGCGGGATCGCGCGGGTGATTCATTTGTATTTCAGCGATCCCTGGCCCAAGACGCGCCACCACAAGCGGCGCGTGGTGCGGGATCGGTTCCTGGAGGATGCGCACCGTGTGCTCGTGGACCGCGGGGAGTTGCGTATCGTGACGGACCACGACGGCTACTGGTCTTGGATGGAGGAGCACTTCGCGCGCTGGGCACCGTCGGACGGGACGGGAAAGTTCGAGCGCTTGCCTTTCGAGAAACCGATGTCGGCGTCGGCGGGGGAGGTCGTGGGGACCAACTTCGAGCGGAAGTATGCGCGCGAGGGTCGGCCGTTTCATTCCGCGGTCTTGAGGAAACGGTAGTCGGGGCGCGCCGCGAGGCCGTGTGTGCGCAACGAGCCTGCTGACGGAATCCCCGCGCGCCGGTGACTCGGGGGTTGCAGGCTCGCCCGCGACATTCCATCAGTTGGCGGCGTCGGCTCGCGCAGGGCCTGGGAACCCATGCGATCCGCCCGCGTATTGCAATGGGCGATCCGATCAGTTTGCTCTACTTTTATGGGATTGTGATGCACCGGCACACAAGATTGGGGATTTAGACCCGCGAACACGGGTTGTATACAGAGTGAGAGACGGCCAAGCCGATGCTCCATTCATGTTCCTTTTACATCGAAACTTGAACCGACCTGGCGATGGAGCAACGGAGGATGTTTGATATCGGGTGGAACCGCGTTGAAACCATGCGTGCCGGCGGAATGTTCTCAGGTTCGCGCGATGAGGAGAACGCTGGATGGCCAAGTCAGACGATCGTTGGAATGATTACTTCGATGCTCTGAAACTGAGCGACGGCGAACTCATTGAACTGTTGTCCCTTCGGCGTCAGTCCGCGCGCGATTCAATCGGCGGGGCCGGAGATTCGCAGGATTATCGCCGGATCCGGATCCATGGCACGCTGTGGATCCCCACCGAGATCCGCGAGCCCAGCGGAACCTCGCACAAACTCAAGGTTTACCCGGTTGATATCTCAACCTCGGGGATGAGTTTTCTCATCGGCCGATTTCTGCACCAGGGAACCGAGTGCAATCTTATCCTTCGTCTCCCCGACGGCGAGACGATCCTTGTATCCGGCGAGGCGGCGGCGTGCGTCCACCTCCAAGGCCGCGTTCACGAGGTGAAAGTCGCGTTCGGCAAGCACCTCGATATGGACCTGCTCAAGCCGGAGGCCGCTCCAAAGGTCCGCTCCGACGCCGGGGATGCGGGCGTGGCATCGGCGTCGTCCGGAGGCTATGGCGGAGCGGTGGATCCGGCGCTCGCCGGTGCGAGCGGGTACGCGGGCTCCGCGAACATCGCCGCTCCGGGCGCGGGTGGCGCGTCGATCGACGGCGTATCGGAGGAACTGCGACAGCGATTGCCCGCGATTGCAATCGAACTCAAGACCTTGGCCAAACGGCTGGCCGAAGTGGCCGAGTACTCCGGCCGCCTCGGCGAAATCGGACGCGAACTGCACGTCGGCTCTCGGGCGGGATGATTCCAACTTGATCCTCTTCGCTCGTCGTCTCCCCACCAGTCTAAGAGCCTGTGTGAGAAGAGCCGCTTCCGCCGATGGAAAACCCTCACTTCGTTCGGGGCTCGTACCTGCGGGCTCGTACCTGCGGCAACCCTCTTTGTGACCCTCATCGTGCGGCGTGGAGCGAACGCCGAGGCTCGCCGACACTTCACGATGCCCGCGAACAACGTGACGGCCGAGGCGACGGGTCGAAGGGAACACGCGGAGTTCGGGCTCCGGGAAGACCGTCCCGACGCACGCCGACTACAATCAGGCATGGACCTCCCGGTACACATCCCCCAGCGCGAGCTGGCCGAGTTCTGCCAGCGGCACGGCATCCGGCGTCTGGCGCTCTTCGGCTCCGTCCTGCGCGACGATTTCACGCCGGAGAGCGACGTGGACGTGCTGGTGGAGTTTGAGCCGGACAAACGGATCGGCTTCATGGGACTTCAAGAGGTGGAGGACGAACTCTCCGATCTTCTAGGCCGAAGAGCCGACCTGAATACCCCGGGGTCGCTCAGCAAGTACTTCCGGGATCGCGTGATCGCACAGTCGAGGAACCTGTATGTCGCAGCATGATGCCACGGCTCGGCTCCGTCATATGCTCGACTATGCCATGGAGGCGGTCGAACTCGTCCGAGGAAGAACTCGCGGCGACCTTGACCGCGATCGACTGCTCAACCTCGGCCTCACTCGCCTTGTGGAAGTCATCGGGGAGGCAGCCTCCCGAGTTCCCGCCGATCTGCGGGCGCGTATTCCGGAGATCGAATGGCGACGTGCCAAAGGGATGCGCAACCGATTGATTCACGGGTACGACGATGTCGACTTCGACGTACTCTGGAACACGATCGGCGAGGATCTTCCGCCGCTCATTCGCGCGGTCGCATTCTATCTTGAGTCATCGGGCGTCGGACGCGGCACCATGCACCTCACTCTCATCGAAAAAATCGCCACACGATTCGCCGCTCCCGGCAGCCTGCCGCCGAACACGCCGGCGCGACAGGGAGATTTCCTCACCATTTGCCCGAAGCATGTGATGACGCACGACAACACCGGCGCCGTGATGCCGAAGTTCAAGTCGCTGTTCGCAGGCGAGTCGAAGGAAAAGGAGGGCTCTGGTTCTTCCACTCCCCACTCCCTACTCCCCACTCCCCGTGTCTTCGACCCGCGCCAGCCCGTCTTCGCAATCGACCACGACATCCAGAACGTCACCCCCGAAAACCTCGGCAAGTACGCCAAGATCGAGCAGTTCGCGCGCGAGCAAGGGGTGGACTTCTACCCCGCGGGCACCGGCATCTCGCATCAGGTCATGGTCGAACAGGGATACGTCATTCCGGGAGCGATGGTGGTCGGCAGCGATTCGCACTCGAACCTCTACGGCGCGCTCGCGTGCCTGGGCACGCCGGTGGTGCGGACGGACGCGGCGAGCATCTGGGCCACGGGTGTGACGTGGTGGCAGGTGCCTTCGGTGGCGCGGGTGGTGCTGACGGGGCGATTGCAGCCGGGGGTGGTCGGGAAGGACGTGATCGTTGCGCTCTGCGGGCTGTTCAACCACGATGAGGTGCTGAATCACGCCGTGGAGTTTGCAGGTGATGGGGTCGCGTCGCTCTCGATGGACCAGCGGATGTCGATCTCGAACATGACGACGGAGTGGGGGGCGCTGGCGGGGGTGTTTCCGTTTGACGAGGTGTGCCGGGATTATTTGCACGGGCGCGCGGACTATTTCGAGAAGGGGCGGCGTCCGGGGGTGCGGCGCGACGGTTCGCTGGGCGTCTACACGCGGGCGGAAGTGGATCGTTGGTGGTCGTCGCGTCACGAGTGGGCGGCGGATGCCGACGCCGAGTATGCCGTGCAACTGGAACTGGATTTGTCGTCGATCGTGCCGTACGTGTCGGGGCCGAACGATGTGAAGACGATGCACGCGCTTCCGGAGATCGAGTCGCGGCGGGTGGCGATCAACAAGGCGTGGCTGATGTCGTGCGTGAACGCGCGGCTGGAAGACATCGCGGTCGCGGCGGAGGTGGTGCGGGGGAAGAAGGTGGCCGCGGGGGTGGAGTTCTACCTCGCGGCGGCGTCGGCGGATGTGCAGAAGACCGCGATGGAGCGCGGCGACTGGTCCGCGCTGCTGGAGGCCGGCGCGATCGAGTTGCCCCCCGGTTGCGGCACATGCATCGGCCTCGGCCGCGGCACGATCAAGGCGGGCGAGGTCGGCATCAGCGCCACGAATCGGAACTTCGAGGGACGCATGGGCGACCGCAAGGGCGAAGTGTATTTGGGTTCTCCGGCGGTGGTCGCGGCCAGCGCGGTGGCGGGGTACATCTGCTCGCCGACAAAGTTCGCGGCGTCGAAGGCGCGGTACGAAATCAAGAAAAGCGGACAGTGGAAAGCGGACAGCGGACATTCGGCAAAGGCGGTGGAGGTGATTGCCGGGTTCCCGAAGTCGGTGCGGGGGCGTGCGTGGTTCCTGGATCGCGACAACCTGAACACCGACGGCATCTTCGCCGGGAAGCACACTTACAACGACAACCTGACCCCGACGGAGATGGCGGCGGTCATCTTTGAGAACTACGACCCGGACTTCCGGGCGCGGGCCTTGACGGGCGATGTGATTGTCGGCGGCCTCAACTTCGGCACCGGCTCCAGCCGCGAACAGGCCGCCACGGCGCTCAAATACTTCGGGATTCCCTGTGTGATCGCCGCGTCGTTCAGCGAGACGTACAAACGGAACGCGTTCAACAACGGGTTTGTCTGCTTCGAGTGCCCCGAACTGGTGACATTTCTTCGCTCATCGGAGCCCGCCGCGCCAGCAAGGGACAAATCCCGCCTCGTCGGCGAGATCGAGATCGACTACACACGATCGGGCGTTTCCATCGCTGGAAAGACGTTTACGTTCGCCGCGCTCAGCCCGGTTGCGCAAGAGTTGGTGGTCGCGGGCGGTGCGGAGGAAGTGGTGAAGCGGCGTCTGGCGTTGATGAAGTGACTCTTTGTTTCGATCGCCCCCTTGGGCTCGGGTCACTTGCGACGTTCCGACCCGAGGCTTCGCGGACTCAGCCTCGGCGTCCGTGCAACCCCGGTACCGCTCACACCTCGACCGCCTCAAACCGGATGCGCCCATCTCCGAGCCTTGCGAAGTACGCTTCGATCGCATCCAGCCCGGTGACGCGCTGCACAAACGCCGCGGCACGGACAAGGTCGGCTCGTTGGACGAGTTCGAGGCGCGGCTCCTTCAGTTCCAGCCGCGTGCCGTAGAACGCGCAGCCCTGATGAGCGATCAGGATGACGCGCTTGAGTTTGTGGACCTCGACGAGGAAGTTGAGTTCGTCCATGATTCCCTTTTCTTCCAGGTGCGCTTGGGGGTGCCCCGCGATGCAGGCGGGGCCGCCGGGGAGAGCGACGCGGTCGTAGCGCGGGAGCGAGAGGCCGTTGGTGAGAAAGTCGTCGAAGTGCTCCCCGATCCGGCCGTCGGAGCAGTAGATCGCGGCGGCGTGGATGCGTTGCTGGTCGTACGGGTTCCGGCTCTCGTAGTTGAACGAATGCAAGCCCACACCACCTCCTTGAGTACGCTGATTGAGTGCAACGATCTCGAGACGATCCAGCAGTTCGGCCCGGCGCGTAACATGATACCGCCCGTGTCCGAACCTTTCGGTCGCCGACGAGGATGCATGGTTCACGGTGTCTGCCGCCGCTACGCGGCTCAGGAAGCACGCGGTGGATTTGTACCCGGGCTTACGCCCGGGTCTACTGGCTGCCGCCGCTCCGCGGCTGAAGACACGGCGGATGCACGACGCTCATAATCGCGGACCATCCCCCGCACCGCCATGTCGGCGAGCCGCGGCACAAACGTGGAGACCGCCATCCCCACTCGCACAAGCGTGCTCGTCCACACTTCCGGTCGCGGTCGGCGCAAGCACCGCACCACCGCGTGTGCGACCGTGTCGGGCGATTGCATGAACCAACCCGGCGAGTGCTCCAGCATCTGTTGGTCGCCGCTCAGGTGCTGCGCCGTGTGGAAGAACTCGGTATTCGTGCCGATGGGGTGAACGCTTGACACATGGATGCCCTTGGTCTTCAGTTCCAGGTTCATCGCGCGGCTGATGTGGTTCTGCGCCGCCTTGGTCGCGCTGTAGACGCTGAAAAACGGCAATGCAAACTTGGCGAGGCACGAGGAGCAGATCAGGACGTGCCCGGATTTCGCCGCGATCATGTGAGGGAGGGCCGGGCGGATGGTGTTGAGCGTGCCGAAGAAGTTGACCTCGAACATGGCGCGGATTTCGGAGTCGGTCATCTCGTGGACCGGTTTTTCGACGCCGTAGCCCGCGTTGGCGAAAACGGAATACACCGAGCCGAAGGAGTTGAGGCAGGCTTCGATCATCTTGCGAGAGGCCTCCGCGTCGGCAACGTCGCACACGATCGAGATCGCTCGGCCTCCGTCCGAGATGATCCGCCGCGCGGCGTCCTTCAGACGATCCTCGCGCCGGGCCGCGAGAAGCACCGGCATCCCGGCCCGAGCGCACGCGAACGCCGTGGAAAGGCCGATGCCGCTGCTGGCACCCGTGATGACGATCGGTTTATTTGCGAGCGGAGTGGGCACGCGATTCCTGGTGATGTTGCTAAATCTCAGCGACCGAGTCGAACATCAACGTGATGGCGGCGGCGCAGACCGCCATGACGACGAAGATGAGAAGCAACCCAAGCGGTCCCCAGAGGGCGTCCAGAATCTTGCCTCGCTTCTTCTTGGGCTTGCCGGGATTGGACCGTGCGTTGGGCATGGATGGCTCGCTTCAGGCGTTCGCCGGGACGCGCAGCATACGCCACGCGGCCCCGAGGAGTTCGCTCAGACCCGCGTGGCTTGCGGACGAGATGGGGAAGAGTTCGTCGCGCGGGCCGAGTTTGAGAGCCGCACGCAGCGATTTCGCCGCCTTCTTCACCTCCGCCTCCGAGTCGAGCAGGTCCGTCTTGCTGAACGCGATGATCTCCGGCTTCTCCGCGAGGAGCACGCTGTATTCCTCGAGTTCCTTGCGGATTTTTCTGTAGTTTTCGACGGGGTCGGAGCCGTCGATCGGCTTGGACTCGAGCACATGAATAATGACGCGCGTCCGCTCGATGTGCTTCAGGAAGTCGTGCCCCAGCCCCGCGCCCTCCGCGGCGCCCTCGATCAGACCGGGAAGGTCGGCGAGGATAAGCCGACGCTCCCCATCGAGTTCCGCGATGCCCAGTTGCGGCGCGAGAGTCGTGAACGGGTAATCGGCGATCTTCGGCGTCGCCCGCGTCGTCGCCGCGAGCAGCGTGGACTTGCCGGCATTGGGCAGCCCGACCAGCCCCACGTCCGCGATGAGTTTGAGTTCGAGTCGGAGCGTCTTCTCTTCGCCCGGTATGCCCGGCTCGGACTCGCGCGGCGCTTGATGAGTGGGTGACTTGAAAGCCTCGTTGCCCCGGCCTCCCTTGCCCCCCTTTGCAACGACGACGCGGTCGCCCTCTTTCAGGTCGGCGAGGAGTCCCTCACCCTCCGGCCCGGTCTCATAGATCAGTGTGCCGGGGGGCAGGTGGATATCCATATCGAACTGCGACGCGCCGTATTGCTGCTTGCCCCGGCCGTGCTCGCCGGATTGGGCCTTCCAAAGTCGCTTGTGGCGGAAATCGAGGAGGGTGTTTTTGTTCGGATCGGCGACGGCGATGATCGAGCCGCCGTCGCCCCCCTCGCCGCCGTCGGGGCCGCCCTTGGGCTCGTACTTGAGGCGACGGAAGGAGACTCGGCCGTCCCCGCCGTCGCCGGCCTTGACCTGGATGGTGGCGCTGTCGATGAACACGGGGTGATGGTAGGGGAAGAAGGGCGGAAGGGAGCAGAGTGGTGCGGAGGCGGTTTTCTTGCCCCGGCCCGGAATCGGGGTATACTAGGGGTGCCGGGAGCGCCCGGTGGATGGAGGTCGCCATGACAAACGTGTGCGGGCTGGGATGGTCGATGCTTGCGGCGGTCGGGATGTGCTGCGCCGCGAACGCGGCGGCGGTGGACTCGGTGCTTTCGACGCAGGTCATCACGGAACCCGTCGGAGGCGAGCGGGTTACGAACATAGCGACGGTGGATGTCACCGGCATCCCGAGCATCGATCGCATCGGCTCGCCGCTCAACGCCGTGCTGTTTGTGTGGATCGGGGCCGGCAACGAAATCACCGGGGTGGGGTGGGATGTCGTCCTGCAAACGGTCGCGCCAGATTCTTGGCGGGACGATATGAGGATTAGCGTGACCAACTCGGCCAACGATCCTTCAACGGGATTCGGCTTTAGGCCCGGAAGCGGTGACGGTCCCGGCGGGCCGACAAGTTATTCGAGCGGGGGCATCCGGAGTGTCCCGTCCTCGTTCCCGATCGTCAGGGCACGCTTCGACGGACTGATCCGCCTGGAGTTCGCGGAGAACTACGAGGATGCCCCCGGCGAAATCGACGGTCTCTGGGTGAGCGGCGAGGTTCTTCTCCAAACTCGGTTCGCGATTCCCGCTCCCGTCAGCGCGATGCTGTTCGGGCTGTCGGTCGGTGCCGCGCTTCGGCGGCGGCGATCGTCGTAGCGGAGCGACTCCTCTCCAAACTCACGGACAGGCTCCTGTCGAGGTGCAGCCGGGGGCATTCCACAGGCATGTGAATGGTCCATGCGCGCTCAAAAGATTGGACAGAGCGCCGAAGTCGGCGGCGCTGACCGATCCATCGCAGTTGATGTCGCCTTGGCACCACTCACCGGGGAGCGGGCACGCCGAGCAGGTCGGGCAATCGGCGGGCTGGTTGTTGTTGCCAGCCAGGATCGCGCCGATGAGGTCGAGGTCGGCCTGATCCACCTGCCCGTCGCCGTAGCAGCCTCTGTTCGATGCGCATGAAAAATCAAACTTCATCGCAGCCATCATCGCCAGGTCATCAGCATCGCCCGCGCAGCCGTTGCCGTTCAGGTCTCCCATGCAGCGGCAGTTCACGGCGAAAGCGCCCAGCGCTGCCAGCGCGTCGCGGTCCGCTTCGTCTTCATTCCCATCCGGTACACCGGGATTTCGGACGCTTGTGATATCCACGCACCCGCGAGGTTTGCAGGGCGCGCACAGGTATTCGCTCGATTCGGGATCGGAGAAGTACTGGTGGCCCATCGACATGAACGCCGTTGTGGGGCGATAAAACGTCCCGATGAGGGCCAGTGAGCCACCCTGAGTTTCGACAAGGATTCCTCCGCCGGAATCATGGTTGGCGATCCCGGGCACGCAGGTGGTCTCGCCGCACATCGGGCCAGGGAACAAGATGCCGCCATTGCGCCCGTCCAACCCGCAGGTGACAAGCGTGAGCGTACTCGCCGCGATGTGGAGGTTCCGCGCGGGGGCGCCGCAGTTGTTCCCCCACCCCGCGACGTAAATGCTCTGCTCGCGGCACACGCCCAGATCGAACGGCGACGCGACAATCTCCACCGGCGCGATGAAGCACTGCAGCAGGATCGCAAGGTCCGCCGGCTCGATCTCGCCGACCACCACGCCGTCTTTGATCACCGGGCCGGGCGGACCTCCGAAGTTGCCCCCACCTATGGGTTGATAGAACTCCTCCACCGGGAGCATGAACGACTTGACCCGCACGCGGATCATGTTCTCGTTCGCCCCCATGCACAACGGCAGGCAGTTCTCGTCCTGCGGCCACGACGCGCAGCCGGGCAGGTAGAAGTAGGCGTACCACGAATCAAACTGGATCGGCACACCATGCTGTTCGGTGCTTTGATCCAGGAAGTGGCGCGCGGTGACGATGCCGTGCCGAACCGCGTTGGCGGCGTCGGTCCAGCGAACAAAGACTCCCGATGCTTCCACGGCCCAGTTCTCATCGACCTCGATGTCCCGCCTCTGCAACCCGCACACGGCGTGGAAGCGGGCGTCGGTCGGCACCCCGCCGCAATCGACGGCGAGGGCGTCGGCGGTCGCGAGCAGCATCAGGACGGCCAAGGAGCAAACGATGAGAAAGAGCCGCATGGGATTCTCTCCTTGATACATGCCACGATGCTCGAACGAGGCGAAGACGCATCGGCAAGGAAATCGCCCGAATTATACCACCAACGAAGCGAGCCGCCGGACGGGGCGTCGGAACTTCATGGATATCACGCATTATGGCGAAAAGTTGCCGATGGCCAAGGTGGCGTCGGCCTTCGTCCCCACGCACGGGCCTTCGGCGATGGGACTTGGCATCGGGCACGTCGGCGGGTGTCCCCCGAAAAGTGGCGGGCCGGGGGGTTTGGAGGCTGAGGGAATGGGGATAGACTTTGTGCCGAAGGCTGAAGGTCGGAGGTGAATCGGTGAGCGCGATGCCGATGAGCATGGATAGGGCGAGCGAGCGGCCGGGGGGCTTGACCCGCTTCCTGACGGGCGCGGCTCCGGGGTTCACGTTGATCGAGATGCTGGTGGCGGTCGCGGTCATCGCGGTGCTGCTGGGGATATTGCTGCCGGCGCTGCGCGGGGCGCGGGAGGCGTCGCGGCTTGCGCAGTGCATGAACAACGTGCGCCAGATCACGGTGGGCGCGATGCTGTACGCCGAGGATCAGCGTGACGGGATGTGGCCGGTGATCCCGACGTGGGAGTTCCCGGACGGCGACACCGAGTTTGATTCGTGGAAGTACGGCGGCAAGACCGCGGACAACTTCTGGATCAACGCGTACAGCGGCAGGCTGCGGCACCCCATCGAAACACGGAAGGTCAACTCGTACGTTGAGCCGGACGCTTCGCTCCGCGACAACGCCCCGAATCAACGAACGGAACTCCCGATCTTTGCCTGCCCCTCCGACAACGGCACCTATCAGCGGCAGGCCTGGTTCCCGACACGCCCCGGCTTCGGGAAGGACCCTCGCATCTCGTGCTACGACGATGTCGGGACCAGTTACCACATGAACACCAAGTGGTTCCGCGCGGCGATTCAGGAGAGCGCTCGATACCCCGCCCCCGGCGGTCGCTCGAAGCAGGCGATCTGGCTGGCCGCAAGGTTCCAGTTCAAGAGCGCTTCGATGACGGCGCCCGCGAGGTTTATCTGGCTGCACGACCAGACGATGGACGTCGCGGCGATCGCGGCGCTCAAGGTGAAGGGGGATCACGGGGAGTTGTCGAGGTCGAGCGCCGCGTTCATGGACGGGCACGTCGGGTACATCGAGGCGGTCCCGGGCGAGTACGAGACCGGGCGGTACGCGCTGAAACTCGGGCGGATCTTCGCGCCGGCTGGGGAGCGATAGCGAGATTGAAGAGTGTGCTGGGGCTGGTCCGGCGGCGATCCGGATTCATTCACCGCGGAGACGCGGAGGACGCGGAGGAAGAAAAGGGATTGGGTTCGGTTTGAAGGCAGGATCCGGATCCCACCAAAACGCCATGCATTCGAGAAGCCGACACTGAGCCGCCCGTCGCGGCGGGTGTCGGAAGTTGCGCCCCCCGGAACATCTCTTTCAGTTCCGCGTCGAAATGCGGTAGGCTTTCGGGTTCGACCGGGGGGTCGGGGGAATAGGGGCCGGCCGCGTGAGACATGGATTGGGAATTCTGATCGGTGCGGTGTGCCTGGCGTGCGCGGTGATGATGCCCGCGGGCTGTGGCTCCGGGCCGAAGAAGAAGCCGCGCGAGCCGAACAGGGTCATCATTAAGGACACGCCGGCGTCGCTCCGCGACTGTCTTCTGGCCCAGGCGACGCTTCGCGGGATCGAGCCGGTGCTTGTTTCCGGATACGGGCTGGTGGTGAATCTGAACGGCACGGGAGGGGGGGATGCGCCCGGTGCGATCCGCGCGGTGATGGAGCGCGAGATGCTCGTCATGGGCGTCGGCAAGGAGGTCGGCCCGTTCAAGAACATGTCGCCCAACGACATCCTGAACGACAAGCGGACGGCGGTGGTGGTGGTGTCCGCCGCCATTCCTCCCGGAGCGCCGGCGGGGACCAGGTTTGATGTGCGTGTGGAAGCGCTGCCGGGGACGGCGACGACGAGTCTTGAGGGTGGCCGGCTCTACACGACGCGGCTTTTTCGGGGGCTGGTCCGCCCCGCGATGCCCGCGACCGAGCCGCTCGCGCAGGCGAGGGGCGACATGTTCATCAACCCCTTCGCCGACCCCGCCAACGCGGGCAAAGACTCCGTGTACCGCACCGTCGGGCGGATCATGAACGGCGGGCTGGTGAGCAAAGCCCTGCCGGTGACGCTGACGCTCGACACGCCGTCGCACGCGCGGGCGCGGGCGATCATGGAGTCGATCAACAGTCGGTTCCCGCGAGCGACCGGGGAGGCGGGGGTGGCGCGCGGCGTGAATGAAGAGACGATCGAGATCAGCGTGCCGAGGGGGTACCGGAGTGATTCCGGGGAGTTTTTCAACCTGCTCCAATACCTGCGCGTGGACCGGACATTCCCGGAAGAGGCGGCGATCCAGTACGTCAAAGCGCTGAAGGACCAGCCGGAGATCGCGGAGAGCCTTTCGTGGGCGCTCCAGGCGCTGGGGCCGGTGGCGCTGCCCCAGGTTCGGACGATGTACGAGTTCCCTGAGATTCGGCCTCGGATGGCGTCGATCACCGCAGGGGCCAAGTTGGGCGACGTGACCACGCGGAGGCATCTGGAAGAGATCGCGGTTCACGGTCCGCCGGGGTTGCGGCCGGGGGCGATCGGCCTGCTCGGCGTCCTGCCCGCCGACCCGAAGGTCAACGAGTTCCTCCGCGACCAGTTGAACTCGCGCGAACTCGACCTGCGGATCGCGGCCTACGAAGCCCTCGCCAAGCGCGGAGACCCTTGGATCGAGAGGACCCGCGTCGATCAGAAGTTCTCGATCGACGTGGTCCCCTCAGCGGAGCCGATGGTCTATGCCACACTTCAGAAGGAGCCGCGCATCGTGGTCTTCGGCGAGGAAATGAAGGTGCGGCGTCCGGTGTTTGTGAGTGTGTGGGACGACCGGCTGATGATCTCCGCACAATCCGAGTCCGAGCCTCTCAAAGTGTTCTATAAAGACTTCCGGACGGGGAAGAACTCGCAGGTCGAAACCCCGGCCTTCATGACCGACCTCGTCGAATATTTGGCCCACCAAACAACCCCCGAAGAACCGGCACCCGGGCTGAACCTGTCGTACTCCGAAGTGGTGGGAGCACTGGCGACAATGCTTGGCAAAGGGATCGCCGCCGCCCCGTTTGTTCCTGAGACCGACAAGCTGGAGTTGGAACTGATCCGGGCGCGGCAGACCGAGAGCGGGTCGGAACGGCCGGAGGTCAGCGAGGAGGTCGCTCAGGCTGAGGCAGCGGAAGGCGGGCCGACGGCGATCGTCGGGGGCGATCGGCCCGAGGCGACAGCCGAGCCGGTGGTTGACGACGCACAGGTGGTTCCCGGTCCGCCGCCGGCGAAAGTCAAGAAGACCTATGTGGTGCCGTTGCCGCCTTCGGTGCCGAAGTCGAAGGGGTCGGAAAAAAATCCGTGAGACCGTGACCGCATTTCAGGGTGGGGCAGGCTTCTCGAAGAGTCGCCGCGGAGACCAGCCTGCCCGGCTCCTGGCTCCTGAGCAGGCAGGTCTCCACGGCGACTCTTCGAGATGCCTGCCGCACCTGATTTGCCTTGATTTCCGAGGGTTGTCATACTATTCCGCGTGGTCCGCTTGTGTGACCGGTGAGACCTGTATGACCGATGCATCAGCAGCCGCGTTGCGCGATCGCGCGAGCGCGGGACAAATAAGACCAGGGACGGTCGCCCGCCGCGGCGGGAGTTGGCAAGGAGGTCGGCGTTCATGATGCGGCTCGCAAAGCTCACCCTCTCCGGATTCAAGTCGTTCGCCGACAAGACGGAGTTCACCTTCGACGCGCCCATCACCGGCATCGTCGGCCCCAACGGTTGCGGCAAGTCGAACGTCGTCGACGCCATCAAGTGGGTGCTGGGCGAGCGCTCCGCCAAGAGCCTGCGCGGGAAGGAGATGATCGATGTGATCTTCTCCGGCAGCGCGGGGCGTCAGCCGATGGGCGCGGCGAGCGTCGTGCTGAGTTTCGACAACCCGGAACTGACGGCGGATGAGTTGGCGGTGATGGAGGCGCTGAGAGGAGGAAACACGGGCTACAAACCCGTGCCACAAGAAGGTGTGGAAGGAGTAGACGGGGAAGAAGAAGTCGCGGAAGCGGCGCTGCTGTTCGATCGGTCCGCGGATCGCCGTCGGGCGCTGCCGATTGATACCGAGCGCGTCGATGTCGAGCGGCGTCTCTACCGCGACGGCACCTCCCATTATTTGATCAACGGCAAAAAGGCACGCCTGCGCGATATCCGCGATCTCTTTCTCGATACCGGAGTCGGCGCGGACGCCTACTCGATCATCGAGCAGGGAAAAGTCGACGCGCTCCTCCTCGCAAGCCCCTACGAGCGCCGCACCTTTTTCGAGGAAGCGGCGGGGGTCGCGCGGTTCAAGGTGCGGCGCGTCGAGGCGCAGCGGAAACTGGAGCGCACCGAGGTCAACCTGGTCCGCGTGCGCGAGCAACTCGATTCGACGGAGCGTCGGCTGCGCCTCGTGAAGGGGCAGGCGGCGAAGGCGCGGAAGTGGCGGCAGTTGGACGGCGAGTTCAAGGCGCTCCGCATGGCGGTCGCGTTCGAGCAGTACGACGATTTACAGCAGCGGCTTGCGGGGTTGACGTCACGCTTGCTGGACCTGGAAGGCAAGCGCAACGAGGCGATCGCGGAACTCACGGCGATCGAGGACGCGAAGCAGGAAGCGGAACTCCAGCGTCACGAGACGACCGAAGCGCACCGCGCCGCGGAGCGCGAGAAATCGGCGGCGGAGCATCGCCTGCACTCGGCCCAGCAGCGAAGAGGCATGACCGAACGCAACGCCGCCGAATCACGCTCGCACCTCGCGGAAGAGACGCGGCGGCTCGAAACGGTCGAATCGCAGATCGGCACGCTGGACACCGAGAGCGCGCAGCACGCGGCGGCGGTCGATGACCTGGCGGGGATGGTCGAAAAAGCCGAGGAAGCGCTCCGCGTGTACGCCGCGGCGCGAGAAACCGCGCAGAGCGGGCTGGCGGACATGCGCTTCCGGCTTGCCGAACGACGCGCCGCGGGGCTGAACATCGACCGCGAACTTACGGGGCTCTCGGCGCGGCTCGAAGCGGATCAGCGCCGCCTCCACGGCCTCGCGGAGCAGCAACAGAAACTCGAAACCAGACTGGCGGGCGTCGAGCGAGAAGAGCACGAGGCAACCGGGGCGCTCGCGATCGCGGACAGCGCCGTCGCGGAGCGGCGGGGGCGAATCTCAAATCTCGAATCTGAAATCTCAAATCTCATACAAGAGGCCGAGTCTCTCTCCGGCGATCAGCGCACACTCGCGGGTCGCTTGAGCGAAGAGGAGCAGCAAGGGGCGCGCCTCGACAGCCGCCGCGCGACGCTCGATGAGATGATCGAGTCGCGTGTCGGGCTGGGCGAGGCGGTGAAAGCGGTGCTCGACCGGGCCGCAGCGGCGAAGTTGGATGAGTCGCAGGCGGGTTCGATGTACGCGAAGGTGCTCGCGCCGCTCGCGGAGTTGATCGAGGTCGAGGCGGACGATGCGCCGGCGGTCGAGGCGGCGCTCGGCAGCGCGCTGCAGGCGGTCGTCGTGTCGTCGGTGACGGCGCTGCTGTCGGCGGAGCAACTCGGATCCCTGACGGGGCGAGTGACGTTCCTGGCGCTTGATACGGCTGATGGCGCGGGGTGGGCTGACCAGAAGCAACCGACGGAGGTTCCGGCTCCCCTCGTCGCGGACCTGATCCATGCGGACGAGCGCATCACGCCCGTGGTGCGGCGTCTGCTCGGGCGGACGTACCTCGTGCGCGATCTCGACGCGGCCGTGATGCTGTCGAGCGGGCCCGCCGCGGGACTCAACGCGAGGTTCGTCACCCGCGACGGCGTGGTGCTCGAGGCCGACGGGCGAGTGACGGCGGGGCCGATGCGGGGCGTCGAGCAGGGCGAAGGCCTGCTCCAGCGCCGCAGCGAGATGGTGATCCTCGAATCGAAACTGGACGAACTCGATGTCATACTCGCGCGCGACCGCGCGGGGCTGGCGGCGATCGATGCGCGAGCCTCCGACCTGAACCGCGAGACGGCCTCACGCCGCGTGACGATGGCGGCGGAGCAGCGGCAACTGGTCGCGGACGAATCGCGCCGGCAGCGGCACCAGTCGGACCTCGAACGCATCCACCGCGAGCGGCCGGCGGTCACGGAAGACCTGGCCCAGACGACCGAGCGAGCCGAGGCGATCCGCGCGGAGCATCGCGCGATCGAGGAGCGGGCCGGGAGTCTGCGGAGGCTGCTCGACGAGCAGACCTCGCTCGCGCAGCAGATCGAGCGGGAGATCGAATCATCGCAGCACGCGGCCGATACCGCGGCGGAACGACTGACGGCGGCGAAGGTCGAAGCGGGTCAGGTGGCGGAGAAACTCGCGTCGGCCCGCCGCGAACTGCGCCGTCTGGAACTCGCGAAGGAAGACGCAACCCAGCAACGGCTGCGGCTCTCCCAATCCGTCGAGCACCGTGAAGCCGCGATCGCCGAGCATGATCGCGTGATCGCGGAGTGCGCCAGCGAGATCGCCGAGGCGGAACTTCAGGCCTCGGAGTGGGCCACGCGCCTCGCCACGCTGACCGACGAAGTGAAGGACGCGGCGGCGCGCGCGGTTTCTTTGGGTGAGCGCGTCCTCGGCGCACGGCAGCAAGCCTCGATCATCGACCGCGATTGGAACAGCCTCGAACTCACCAAGCGCGAACTCGAAGTCCGCCGCGAGACCCTCGAACAGCGGGCCCAGGAAGACCTGACGCTCGACCTGCCGTGGGAGTACCCGGAGTATCAGCGGATGATGGCCGAGGGGGACGTGCGACGGATCGACATCGAGAAAACGCAGCCCGAGATCGACGAACTGAAGGAGACGATCCGAAAACTCGGCAACGTCAACCTCGACGCGATCGAAGAGGAACTCTCGCTCGAAGGCCGCAACGAGGAACTCATCAGGCAGGTCGCGGACATCGACCGCGCGGTCACGCTGCTCAAGGAACTCATCGACCGGCTGAGCGCCGTCAGCCTCGAACGCTTCAAGCAGTCCTTCGAGACCATCCGCGAGTTCTTCTCGGGTCAGAACGGCATGTTCCGCCGGCTCTTCGGCGGCGGCAAGGCCGAGTTGCGCCTGATGCCGATGCCCGAGACGGGGCAGATCGATTGGCTGGAGTCGGGGATCGAGGTGATGGCCAAGCCGCCGGGAAAGGAGCCGAGGTCGATCAGCCAGTTGTCGGGAGGCGAGAAGACGATGACCGCCGTCGCGCTGCTCATGTCGATCTTCCAGTCCAAGCCCAGCCCCTTCTGCGTGCTGGACGAGGTGGACGCGGCCCTCGACGACTCAAACGTCGAGCGCTTCGCGGGGATCCTCCGGCAGTTCCTCGATCGGTGCCACTTCATCGTCATCACCCACAACAAGAAGACCATGCAAGTCGCCGACCAGATGTACGGCGTGACCATGCAGGAGCGCGGCGTCTCGCGCCGCGTCCAGGTCCGCTTCGAGCACATCGGCGAGGGCGGCAAGATCGAGATCGACGCGCGCGAGGGCGAACGCACGCCCGAGCCGGTCAACGGCGTCGCCCCGATCGACGCGGTGAAGAAGAGCACGCTGACGCGCGAGCGGCTGGCGAACATGCGGCGCGGGAAGAAGGCGGTGGAGTTGCAGGCTGCTCCGGAATCCGAACTTGATCTGGAACCCCGACCGCAAGGGAGCGGGGTCGCGTGAAGAAAGCGAGAAGTGGAAATCAGGAAGAGGCGCGGGGGTGATGCGGATCGTGAAATGCTCTCGTGCCACCGAACCGTCCGCGGGTCAGTGCCGCGGTGGTCAACGGTGTCGAACTCCCGCACGGACTCGCCGCGGCGAGTCGGTGGCACATGAAACCATCTCGTTGCCCGTCAGCCCGCCCCGCCGCCGAGCCGCGCGATCGCACCATCGACCGTCGCTTCGCAGGCAAACTTCCGGTCGAGTTTGAGCATCTTGAGAAACGCCAACTGCCGCTGAGGCAGCGACGCCAGCACCAGCCCCGCCCCGCGATCCCGGCAGAACTCCTGAACCTGCAGCAACGCCGCGATCCCGATCGAGGACACCAAACCCACCTCGGTCATGTCGAGGATCACACCGGCGTTGTCGCGGTTCGGCAGCGACCGCATGACCGCGGCGCGCAACGGCTCCGCCGACTCGTGGTTCAGTTCGCGCGGCACAGCCACGACGAGGATCGCCTCGTCCGCACCCGCCAGTTTGTGTGAAATCTCGAACAAGGGGCCTCAGGATCGTCCGGGGACGCCCCGTCGTCAACGCGGGAACGGCCTTTTTCGTGGTTTGGAGCCGGGGCAGTTGACGCGGAACCCCAGCCCACTAGACTCTTGTTCGGAAGTTGTCGCCCCTTGGGGGCAGTTTTGGAAGGTCTGATCCGATGCGTACGGTTATTCAACATGCGCGGTAAGGCGTGCCCAACCCGGACGAAAGGCTCCGAAGCGGTCATTCCCGCTTGGAACCCTGCTCGCCGGTTCTCCGGCTCCCCGACCCTGAACGCAGGAAGGGACCGGATGGCCTGACCCCCGCGCACAGCGAGGCCGTCATTCATCGGACGGACCACCCCGGATCATCGGGTGGTCCGTTTGGCTTTTTGGAAAGACGAAAGGCATTCACCGCGGAGGCGCAGAGGACGCAGAGGAAGACAAAAAATGGGAATAGGGAGTGGGGAATAGGGAGTGGAAAAAAGCCAACCCCAAGACCCCAAGACCTCAAGACCCCAGACCCTGAACCCCGAACCCTCGAACATCCAGACATCCAGACATCACGGAGACAAACATGAACGGCCCTGAAATGATCCGCATCGTCGACAGCATCGCACGCGAACGCAACATCGACCGCGAGCAACTCTTCACCGACCTCGAACTCGCCATGGTCTCCGCCGCACGCAAGTTTTACAACTCTCTCGACGCCGAAGAGTTCACCTGCAAGATCGAACGCGCCACCGGCGTCATGCAGATGTACCGCCACGGCGAGCCCCTTGAAATCCCCCCCGCGCAGTTCGGCCGCATCGCCGCCCAGACCTGCAAACAGGTCATGATCCAGAAGTTCCGCGAGGACGAGCGCGCCAGCCTCTACGAGACCTTCAGCGGCCGGGTCGGCGAGATCGTCGCCGCCGTCGCCCAACGATACGAGGGCGGCTCGCTCGTCTGCACCGTCGAGCGCGCCGAGGCGTTCATGCCCCGCTCCGAGCAGATCCCGGGCGAGCAGTTCCACGCCGGAGACCGCATCCGCTGCCTCATCCTCGATGTCCGCGACGTCGGCAGTCAGATCAAGATCGTCCTCAGCCGCGCCCACCCCGACTTCATCAAGCGCCTCTTCGAGGTCGAGGTGCCCGAAGTGGCGGAGCGCGTGATCGAGATCAAGGCGATGGCCCGCGAAGCCGGCTACCGCACCAAACTCGCCGTCTCGTCCGTCGATTCCAAGGTGGACGCGGTCGGCGCCTGCGTCGGCGTCCGCGGCAGCCGCATCAAAAACATCGTCGATGAGCTCAACGGCGAGAAGATCGACATCGTCCGCTGGAACGAGTCCAGTCAGATTCTCATCCAGAACGCCCTCAAACCCGCCGAGGTGGTCGAGATTTCGCTTTGCTTTGAACTCGGCCGCGGCACGGTCGTCGTCAACGACGATCAACTCTCCCTCGCGATCGGCAAGCGCGGGCAGAACGTCCGCCTCGCCGCCCGCCTCACCGGGTGGGACGTGGACATTCTTACGCCGGAAGAGTTCAACAAAGGCCTCGAAACCATGGCCGAGACGCTGAAGACGATCGAAGGCGTCACGGAAGAAAAACTGGACCGTCTCGCGGCGCTCGGCATGATCAGCGTCTTCGACATCGAAGAGGTGGGTGCCGAAGTGCTCCAGCAGGAACTGGAACTCACCCCCGAGATCGCGGCGGAGATGGTCGCAAAGGCCTCGGTGCGTGCCAAGGAAGTCGCCGAGCAGCAGGCCAAGGACAAGATCGAATCCGAGAAGCGTCGCGCGGAGGAATCGGAGGCCGGCCGCCGACTTCTCAGCGGAGAGGCGTTGCCTCCGAGCGAGCCCGGGTCGGTGGAAGTCACCGCCGACGACGATGCGCGGGCCGCCGACATTCTTGGCGGTTTCTCCCCGGTACCCGAAACCCCAGCGGAGTCTCAGCCCACCACTTGACCCGAACCGTTGCCTGATCCCCGTGTGAAGCCCACGCAGTTGAATCGACCGATCGAACGAATACGCCCCGACGGAGCAACCCTTGGCGACAACGACGAAGCAGAAACGAGTCCACATGCTGGCGAAGGAACTTGGGGTCGAATCCAAGGTCATCGTGGTCAAGTGCCAGGCGGAGGGAATCCCCGGCATCAAGGACCACCTCTCGCCGGTGTCGGTCGGGCTCGAAGCGACGATCCGCGAGTGGTTCACGGCGGCGGTCGATGCGCCGCACAACGCGGTCGAAACCGCGAGCAAGGTCGATCTCGCGGGTGCCCGTTCATCGCCTCGCGCCCGCGCCAAGCAAAACAAGGGTGGCTCGGACCACGACACCACTTCTCAGGGGTCGAACACCGGGGTGAGCGTCCTCGAACCGCCGCCCGCCGCCCAGCCAACGGTTGTCGAAGAACCCGTGGAGCAGCACGCGCCCCCGAAGCATGCCGTGCCTCACGCTCCCGTCGCGCCGAGCGCCCCGCCCGTTTCCCCTGTTGTCGTCGCCCCTTCAACTCCAACCTCGCCCGCGAAGCCCGCTTCGACCTCGGGTGAGGACGAGGCATCAACCGTTCCCGCGCACGCAAGACAAGCCAAGCATCACGTCCGCCCGCCCGTCGAGCCGCCGACTCCCCCCGCGCCCCCCGCTGGCCCGACCGCGCCAGCACACGGTCACGGTCACAGTCACGGGCCCCGCCCATCCACTGGCTTTGCCCCGCGGATGAACGTCCCGGATCGACCCAAGACCGTCACCCCCGTCGGCCAAAAAGTGGGGGTGCTGACCCCCGCCAAACTCTCCGGCCCAAAGGTCGTTCGCATCGAAGCCGCCGAAGTCATCGAAGCCCCCAGGCCCCGCCGACAGACCGGCGATTCACCGATGCCGATGAGCCGAGGCCAGCGCGGCGGCACCGGCGTCGGCCCACCGACCACCGGTACGGGCACCGCCGCCGAGGCTGATAAAAACAAGGGACGCAACAAGCGCCGCGGCGGCCCCGAACCCGCCACCGCACGCACCGCCCCGCGCCGTTCCGCCAAAGCGGACGTCGGCACCACCGACTGGAGCGCGCAAGACCTCGCCGAGCGCGAGGCTCGCCTCAATCGTTCCGAAGGCTTCCTGCGTCAGCGCCGCCGCGACCAGAAGATGAAGGACCAGACCCACAAGGGCCACGCCGCCTCGCTCGCCCAGGTCGGCGGCAAGGTCGCCATCAGCGCCCCCTTCACCATCAAGGACCTCTCTTCCGCGACGGGCGTCAAGTCCGCCGAAATCGTCAAGAAACTCTTCCTGGAGGGCATCATCGCCACGCCGAACTCGGGCATCGACATCGAGCAGGCGCAGGTGATCATGATCGCCTACGACATCGAACTCGAGGTCGTCGAAGCCCAGTCCGCCCAGGACGCCGTCATCGAGCAGTTCGCCTCGCGCGAGGCGATCGACCTCCGCCCGCGCCCCCCCGTCGTCACGATCCTGGGCCACGTCGACCACGGCAAAACAAGCCTCCTCGACAAGGTCCGCAACACCAAGATCGCCGCGGGCGAGGCCGGGGGCATCACCCAGTCCACCCGCGCCTTCCGCGCCGGGGTCATCGTCGAGGGCGAAGAGAAGACCCTCACCTTCCTCGATACCCCGGGCCACGAGGCCTTCTCCGAGATGCGCGCCCGCGGCGCGAACATGACCGACATCGTCGTCCTCGTCGTCTCCGCCGTGGACGGCGTCATGCCCCAGACCATCGAATCCATCAAGCACGCCCAGGCCGCCAAAGTCCCCGTCGTCGTCGCCCTCAACAAGATCGACGTCCCGGGCATCACCGACTCGCAGATCCAGCAGATCTTCGGCAAACTCGCCGAGCAGAACCTCTCCCCCGTCGAATGGGGAGGCACCACCGAAGTCGTCCGCACCAGCGCCATCACGGGGCTGGGGATCGACACCCTGCTCACCACGCTCGATCTCCAGGCGCAGTTGCTCGAACTCAAAGCCGATTACAAGGGCGCCGCGCGAGGCACCGTCATCGAAGCCAAAATGGAAGAGGGCCGCGGCGCCACCGCGCAACTCCTGGTCCAGAACGGCGAGCTCGAAGTCGGCGCGATCATCGTCGCGGGCCGAGCCCACGGCCGAATCCGCGATATCACCGACGACAAAGGCAAGCGCATCCAGAGGGCCGGCCCATCCACGCCGGTCCTCATCAGCGGCCTCGACGTGCTCCCCGACGCCGGCGACCGCTTCTTCGTCGTGGACAGCCTCCGCAAAGCCCAGGAAGCCGCCGAGCAGCGCCAGATGGAAGATCGCATGCGCGAACTTGCGACCCCGAAACTCACGCTCGACACCATGTTCGCCGCGATGAAGGAAAAGGAGATCTCCGAACTCCTGCTGGTCATCAAGGCCGACGTGCAGGGTTCGGTCGATGTCATCAAGAACGCGGTCGAGAAGGTCTCGACCGCCGAGGTCAAGGTCCGCGTGCTCTACGCCGCGGCGGGCGGCATCACCGAGAGTGATGTCAACCTCGCCGCCGCCTCGGGCGCGGTCATCATGGGCTTCAACGTCATCGCCAATGCGAAGGCCCGCCAGACCGCCGAGGCCAAGCGCGTCGAGATCCGCTCCTACCAGGTCATCTACGACATCATCGACGAGGTCAAGAAGGCCGCCGAGGGAATGCTCGAACCCGAGATCAAACTCGAAGTCATCGGCCACGCCGACGTCCGACAGGTCTTCAAGGTCTCCAAGGTCGGCACCATCGCCGGCTGCTACGTCACCGACGGCGTCATCGAACGCAACGCCCTCATCCGCGTCACCCGCGACGGCATCGTCGTCGAGAACGACCGAGTCCTCGAACAACTCAAACGCTTCAAGGACGACGCCAAGGAAGTCAAGGCCAACATGGAGTGCGGCATGAAAATCGTCGGCTACGACGACATCAAAGAAGGCGACGTCCTCGAGTGCTACAAAAAGACGGAGGTCCGGAGGACGCTGTAGGAGGAGTCTAGGGTCTAGGGTCTAGGGTCTAGGGTTCGGGTTTCACAGTTGCTTGCCTTGAACCCAATCAGATGTCTTTCTCTGTGCTCTCTGCGTCTCTGTGGTGAATGTCTTCTGCCTTGGGTCTTTTTTCCCCGCTTTTCCCCATGGTCATCGCCGTGCTCCAGTTCCAACTCACCATCCCCCACAGCCAGTCCCTCAAGGACAAGCGGCGTGTGGTGAAGTCACTCAAGGACCGTCTCCACCGCGAGCACATGGTCGCCGTCGCCGAAATCTCCGCCCTCGACGAGCACCAGACCGCGATCATGGCCCTTACACTCGTCTCCAACTCCGCTCCGCACGCCTCCGAGGTCATCGACCGCGTGGTCGAAAAACTCAAGTCGATCCCGGATGCACGTCTCGGCAACATCGCCCGCGAGATGATCCACGAGAGCGAACTCGACTGGCGCGAGGGCGAAGACCCGAAAGCCGCGGCCCTCTGGGCCGCGGAGGACCTCAAGATGGCGGAGGACGCCGAACGCACGCTCCGAGAGGTCGAAAAATGAGCCGCCGAACCGAGCAACTCGCGTCGATCCTGCACCAGGCGGTCCAGAGCGTCCTCCAGGACGGCCTCTCCGACCCCCGCGCCGTCGGCATGGTCACGATCACCAGCGTCAAAGTCACCGACGATCTTTCGGACGCGATCCTGAGCGTCTCGATCCTCCCCGAGAAGAACGAAAAACTCTACATGCACGCGCTGGAGGACGCCTCGAACTACATCCGCCGCGAGGCCTCCGAACGCATGTCGATGCACCGCCCGCCCCGACTCATCTTCAAACTTGACCGGAGCACGAAGCGACAGGCCGCCCTCCTCACCGCGCTGCACGAGATCGCGCAGGAGCCCCCGCTCGCCGCTCCCGGTTCGTTCCCCCCCACCATCACCGATTCACCACCGGAGGAACCGACGCCGTGACGACCGCCTCGATCGACCATGCCCGAGCGCTCAACGCGCTGCTCCGCTCGCTCAAGTCCAAGTACGCCCCCGAGGGCGAACTCTCCACGCGCACGCCGCTGGAGGAGATGATCTATTCGTTCCTCCTCTGGGAAGCGCCGATCGCCAAGGCCGACGCCGCCTACCGCCGCCTGATGAACCACGTCATCGACGTGAACGAACTGCGCGTCTGCCGCCCGCCGGAGATCATCGCCAGCATCGGCAAGACCTACCCGCTGGCCGAGGAGCGCGCGATGCGTCTGAAGGCGTCGCTTCACGAGGTCTACCTCCGCGAGTTCGCCGTCTCGCTCGACAAGTGCGCGGCCCTCAGCAAACGCGACGCGCGACGCTACCTCGACACCCTCGAAGGCATGCCCCCCTTCGTCTCCGCCCGCGTCGTGCTGCTCCGCCTGGGCGGCCACGCCATCCCCGTCGACGACAACCTCCTCTGCCGGCTCGTCTCGAAGGGTGTCGTCGAGCCGGATTACGACTGCGCCCGCGCCGAGGGAGTCCTCGAACGCCACGTCAAGGCCGACGACGGCATCCAGGTCCACCTCACCCTCCTGAACTGGGCCGACGACCCCGCCACCGAGCCGAAACAAGCCAAGCCCCCGAAGCCCTCGCGCAAAGCGGACGATGCCCCGGAGCCGCCGCCCGCCAAGCCTACGATCAAGTCTTCGGCCCCAAAGCGCGTCAAAGCCAAGGCGTGAGGCTTTCGAGGTTCCGCAGCAACGGCGATCGACACCCGACGGTTCAACAGAGAAGCCGTCACTGAGCGGCTCTGAGCGAAGCGACGGTTCAGCGCCCGCACGACACCTTCCTTGAAACCGCATGAGACGAATCCCAACTGTTCCTCGCGCGTTGCCTGAGCCTCCTCCCCCGCTCCCAGCGGGGGAGGTGCCCGAGTCTTCGAGGGCGGAGGGGGCGTCGGCCGCCGCACGCTTCGGCCGCCACTTCGCGCGGAATCTAAACGGAACTCGCATGAGCCTCTCGAACCATCTCGGTAGCAACAACGGATGCGCTTCGTGGCTGCTTCGGCCCATGAAATGGGCCGCGATCCCGGCGCGCCGGGAGATGCGCCGGCATCTGGTTCGGTTTTTCTTTGGCCTTTTCTTCGCCGCCCATGAGTTGGGCGGACAAATCCTGCGAATACTCCCGCTCGCGCGCCCGTTTCACGGGCGATCGGTTGTCAGACCGTTGAGAGTCTGGCTCCCGCTCACGCTCCTCCTCGCCGCGGGCTGCGCAAACCCACAGCCGTCTCACAACGAATCTCCACAAAAAACATCAATCACTCCGGGCCCCGCCGACGCGCTCGCCAAGGCCTCCGCCAGAAACCATCGCTCCCCCGACCAACGGGCGATCAACGCTCCCCTTCCAGTCGGGCTGCCGACCGAACTCGGCAAGCCGCTCGAAGGGGATGAGCTCGAAATGGCGCGCCGAAACCTCGAAAGCGCGTTGGGCGCCCTCCGCGCGACGGCCCCCGCCGAGGCAGCCCCCGGCGCCGCCCCACGCGCCCTCTCCGAAGCCGACCGCCTCGAAGCCGCCCGCGCCTACGTCGTCGGCCGAGCCCAGCACCTCGCGGGCGAAAACGCCCAGGCCGAAGCGAGCCTCAAACAGGCCGCCAAGATCGACCCGACCGCCGCGGAGATCTGGCGCGAACTCGCTCAAACCCAGGCCGCCCTCGGCAACCGCTCCGCATCGATGAGCGCCTTCAAGCAAACGCTCGCGCTCGCCCCGAACGACATCCCTGCCCTCGACGCCCTCAGCCGCGCCGCCCTCGAACGAGGCGAATGGGCCGACGCCGCACGGCTCCTCGACCGTCTCCGCGCGCTGCCACTCGAACAACACGACCCGGCGATGCCCTTCCTCGTCAGCGCCCGCCTCGGCCGTGCGCTCGCGGGATTGGGGCGAATCTCCGCTTCGTTTGAGGCCATGTTGATCGCTCTCAACCTCCCTGATTCCTTCGGCGAGACCACCCAGTTCCAATCCGAACTCGGCCTCCTCTACCGCCAGCGCGGCGACCTCTGGCGCGACGCCGGCGACGGCGCGCTCCGACTCAACGACCCCGCCAAAGCCTCTGAGTGCTACGAGCGCGCTGCGGGCTTCCCCGTCCTGAATCCCTCCGCCCTCACCCCGCGCCGCGTCCTCGCCCAGATGCGCCAAGGCCGACCCGCCGACGCCGCCGCGATCCTCGTTGGCCTCATCCACAAGCAGAAAGGCCGCGCCGACGACCGCCTCCTTGACCTCCTGCGCCACGTCACCGCCAACTCATCCGTCGGCACCGCGGCGGCTTCCTCCATCGACACTCTCCAACTCGAACTCACCGCGTCAGACCGAGCCATCGCCACCGGATCGCTCGCCCGCGCCAAGGCCGCCTGTCTCGACAACGACGACGCCGTCCGCCTGCTCGCGCAACAACTCCGATCCACCCCGGCCGACGATGCGATCTTGCGCGACCTGATCGCCCGCCTCGACCGCACCGACGCCGCAGCGCTGGTCAACGAAGCGCTCACGCTCATCGCCGCCTCTCCGTTGCACGAAGCACGCTACGCAAGAGCAATCCTCGTGGGCGAGACCAACCCCGCGCGCCTCGCCGCCGCCCTCGCCGCGCTCAAGCCCGATCGCGCATCGCAGCCCGAAGCCCGTCTCCTCCGCGCCCGACTCCTCGAAGCCGCGGGCGACCACGCCGCCGCCGACAGCGAACTCGCCGCGCTCCTCGAATCGAACAACAACTACCCTCCCGCCATCATCGCCCGCACCTCGCTCCTCTGGCGCCTCGGCAAGAGCGACGAGGCCCAGGCCCTCATCGCCACCATCAGCGACTCCGCCGAACCCGCCGTCCGCGAAGCCAAAGTCCTCGCGCTCACCGAGATCGGCGACTTCGAGTCCGCCTCGGCTCTCCTCACCCCCATGCTCCCCGCGCTGGAGCACGCCACCGCATCCGATGTCGATCGACTCCTGCTCGCCTCTCGCCTCCGAATGCTCACCGGCGAGTTCCCGGACGCCGAACGGCTCCTCCAGACCGTCAACCTTCTCGACCCCACGCGCGACGAGGCCTATGCCGCACTCCTCAATCTCTACTCCCGCGCCGGCCCGCTTGCCAGCGAACCCAAGGCCGTCTCGATCATCCGCCTGCTCCGCGAGAACAGCCCCTCCAGCCCCACCCTCCGACTCCTCCGCGCTCAGGAAGCCCTCCAACGAGGCCAACTCGACATCGCCGAACGCGACCTGCTCGACCTCGCGGAGGAATCCCCCGTCCGCGCGGGTGTCGTCGAGGGCCTCGTCCGCCTCTGGACCAATCTCGGCCGTCACAAGCACGCCGAAGACTGGCTCCGCGAGCGCTGCGAGCGCCGAAGCGAAGAGTCCATCTTCCCCGTTCGACTCGCGCTGCTCCTCGACCTCGGAGCCCGCCGACCCGAAGCGCTCTCGATCCTCGAATCCAGGCTCTTGCGGATGCCCGGCGACGACGACGCGTCGCGCGTCCTTGAATCCTGGCTCCGCGACGACCCATCGCAACGCGATCGTGCCCAGTCCCTCGCCCTCGCTCGCATCGCACGCGCTCCAAAGACGATGGACGCGCTCGTCGAACTCGCGGAAGTCTCCGCTTCCTCCGGCCAGTTCGACGAAGCCGCCGACGCCGTCCGCCGCGCCGCCGCATCGGGCCGGCCGCTCCGCGCCGACCTCGCCGCCCGGCTCGCCAGATTGGTCGTCGAGCAATCGGCCGAGGCCCTCAAGGGCAAGGCAAAGATCGAAGGCGTGCTCGCCCTCCAACGCGCGCTCATCGAGACCACCCCGAACACCCCGCCCGGCGTCTACCTCATGGCCTTGCAACTCCTCGCCCGCAACGTCGCTCCCCTCGAAGACATCTACTCGGCGATCGACGCCGCATCCAAAGAACATCCTTCCCGCCGCGTCGAGTTCTTCTCCGTCGGCTACGACGCCCTCATCCGCCCCGGCGCCGCGGACTTCCCAGGAGAGCAACGCCCCGCGGACGCCCTCAAGTTGGCCCAACGCGCCTGCGAGACCATCCGCCCGCCGCCGGTCTTGCTCCACGCCGCCTGGGTCTACATGGTCTGGCTCAACGCTCAGACCCAGGATTTCTCCTCGCTCGCCCGCGCCATCGAGATCGCACGCGACACCGACACCATCGACCCGCTCCTCGACGAGATCGTGAAAGGGCTTAAGAACCGCGCCGGCGAAACCCCGGACCCGGGCGACGCCGTCTACGAGATCGCCCTCCGCATCAACACGCTGGACGACCGCAAGGCGCTGGTCGAATGGCTGTACCGCACCGCCATCCGTCACTCGCCGAAACACCTCTGGGCCAACAACAACCTGGGGTACAGCCTCCTCGAAGAGGACCGCGACATCGAAGAAGCCGTCCGCCACGTCGAGACCGCCTACAACGCGATGCTCGCCGACCCGAACAACGAAGAGAGAGCGCCCATCACCGATTCGATGGGCTGGGCACGCTACAAGCAGGGCATCCTGAACGACGAGATCGCCCCCGACGGCACCCTCATCCGCGAAGGGGCTGTCTCTCTGCTCAAACGCTCGCACGAACAAGCCGCCAAGCAGCCGCGATACACCGAGGCGATGCCCGTCATCATCGACCACTACGCCGACGCGCTCTGGGTCTCGGGGCAACGAGAAAAAGCCATCGAACTCTGGAGCGATGCCGCCAAACGCGCCGCCGAAGTCGTGTCCAGACTCGGCGATCGACGCGGCGAGGTCTCGGCAAGCGTCCTCGCGGAAATCGAAGCCTCCGGTGTACGCGCCCAATCAAAGGTCAACGCCGCCAAGGCGGACATCGAGCCAAAGGTCGCACGCATCCACCCCGCCGCGAACCCGCAAGCGCCCAAAGAACCCGCCGCAACGGGCGGTATGATCCAGTAACCCAGCCCCGCCCCGAACTCGGAGACGCCCCCGCATGGCCGGCCACAGCCACTGGTCCAACATCAGGCACAAAAAGGCCAAGACCGATTCCCGCCGAGGAAAGGTCTGGGGCAAGTGCGCAAAGGCCATCATGGTCGCCGCACGCCACGGCCTGCCCGACCCCGCCACGAACCTCTCCCTCCGCTACGCCGTCGAAGAAGCCAAAGCCGCAAACATGCCGCGCGACACCATCGAACGAGCCATCAAAAAAGGCTCGGGCGAAACCGGCGGCGAGGACTGGCAGGACATCCGCTACGAAGCCTTCGGCCCCGGAGGCGTCGCCCTCATCATCGACGCACTCACCAACAACCGCACGCGCACCGTGGGCGAGGTCCGAATGTTCCTCACCAAATACGGCGGCAACCTCGCCGCCACCGGCGCCGTCGCCTACATGTTCGAGCAAAAAGGACGCATCACCCTCGACGCCGACGCCGCCACCGAAGATCAACTCATGGCCGTCGCCGCCGACGCCGGCGCCGAAGATGTCTCCCTCGAAGACGGCGTCTGGACTGTCCTCACTTCGCCCGCCGACTACATCGCGGTGAAGGAAGCGATCGACAAAGCCAGACTCAAGATCGACTCCGCCGAACTCGCCATGATCCCGGGCAACTTCACCGAACTCGCGGGCGACAGCCTCACCAAATGCATCAAAATGATCGAAGCCCTCGAGGACAACGAAGACGTGCAGAAGGTCTACTCCAACCTCGACGCCTCCGCCGAAGCGCTCGAAGAGGCGATGGGGTAACTTTGGCGGTGGGGCGGGCGACCAGCCTGCCCGGCTATCCGCGTTTGAGCAGGCCGCACGCCGGCTCCACTTCAAGTCATACGGAGTCCAAGCCGTCCCCGCGCGGTGCCTGAGCCACCTCCCCCGGTCGCCGCGGCGACAGGTGCGAGCTTGCCCGCCGTGGCGGGAGTCATTCCGGGGGCGAGGGCGGAGGGGGCGTCGGCCGCCATACGCTGCAATCGCACCTTCGCGCGGAATCTAAATGGAATCCGTATCAGTGGGTGCGGCTCTGATTTCGCTCACTCCGATGCCGTGACGACTCCTTGGCAGGCGCGCTAGGCGGTTCCTGAGTTCTGCTTTTCGATCTGCCGCAGAATCCCGTCGAGGATGTGGATCGCAACGCGGCACTCGCCGGAGAGGGAGACGTTCGATGCTTTGGAGTGTGCGGCGAGGTACATCTCCGTGGCGATGACGCCGTACTCTTTTCCCTCGATGTGCTGCTTGCCGAGGATTTCGGAGGTGTGGAACACGCCGTAGTGGATGAGGTTGAGGAGGCCGACGGTCTGCGCGGTCTGCTCGCAGTGGCCGACGTAGGTGAAGCCGTTGGAGGCATCCACGGCGTAAAAATGGTCCATTCTGCTGCCGTGGGTGATGGGTGCGCCGGGTTGCATGAGAGGCCTCCGCGAGTTGGCGCCGAACCCGATGGGTGGGGACGGCGCGCGTGAGATTGGTGAAGAGGGAGTCTAACGGGTTGTCGAGAGTGCGCGTGGCGCTCCACGCCTGACCGCCGCTTCGCCCGGGGCGGCTCAGTGGCGGCTCAGTGGCGGCTTCTCAAGACGCGTGTCGATGCTCGCTGGGAGTACGTTATGGCCCAAGACTGGTAACTTTGTCGCGGTTTTGTTGCGGTTTGTGGTTGTTCATGTTCATGGCCCAACTGGGGGGGCTTGATGCTCCGATTGGGTCAGCGGGTTCTCCCGGAGAGCAAGGGTCGTGCGCTGGGACAGGAAATTCATACGAACATCCTGCAAACCGCGATGAGACACGGCTGAAAAATGGTTTAGGTGTTCTCCTAAAGCGGGGCCGATTCGCGTGCCGATGTCCCGTCCGAGGACAAGAGAGGAAAGGAGCGTCATCCATGACGCATCGTCCGATCGGTCGTGTCGGCGCCTTCGCTCTCGGATTCGTGCTCTCGATGGGCGGGGCCGCCGCGTTTGCCAACTCCTGGAACGATTCTCCTGGATACCAGTGGGGCCGCGGCAACTGCGGCCCGGCGACCGGGGGGCGTCGGACCTACTCGTCGTGCGTCTCGTGCTGCATGCGCGGGGCGCAGGAAGAAGCGTACCCCGCGGACGAGTCGGGCGGGTGCGGACACTTCTGCAAGCGCGTTCCCTGGAAGATCTGGATGAGTTCCTGATCCGGAGGCGTGATGCGCACACTCAGCCGCCAAGGACGGTGGCCGATGGTTCTCTCGGGTCTCGCGGCGGGCACGGCGGTCTTCGCCGCGGCGCTGTGGATCAACGGAACCTTTGATTCAAGAAATGAATGGAGGCAACGGCTGGACCAGGATGTCCCGCTGTTCTCCATTTCCAAGTCGGCTGCGGTGAGCGAGGGGTCGATCACGGCGCAGACGCGGATCTTCAACGACGTTCTTCGGCGGCCGAACTGGGGCGAGGCGGAGGCGGCTGAGTTGTGCGCGATCCTGCGCAGGGGGTATCCGAAGGCGCTCTCTGAAAGGCGATCGCTCTCGCGCGAGGAAATGGGGGCGGCGATGGTCCACAGCGCGGCGTCGGTCGCGCTGCTGGCGCGGCTGGAGGTTGGTGGGCCGATGACCGATGAGGCGAGGCGGATGATTGTGCATTCGTTTGCCGAGGAGTTGTCGGCGGAGTTCGCGGAGCGGCGTTGCAACGCCGCGATGGCGCTGATCGTGTCGAAGTCGATCGAGGACCCGTTCGTGCGGGCCGAGGTCGAGCGGTTGACGGAGGATTCCGACGCGGAGACGGCCGAGATCATCGCGATGCAGTTGGCGCACTACGACGATCAGCGGACGCGGGCGCTGGCGCTGGGGGCGCGGGTGGGTGGGGAGTAGAGCGGTTTCAAGTCAGGTGGAGCAGGCATCCTCAGGTGGAGCAGGCATCCTGCCTGCTCGCGGGCGAAGAACCAGGCAGGCTGGAAGCCTGCCCCACCGTGAGCCGCGGCATCTGACGCGAAACCGCTCGAACGGGCGAGGAAGAACCTATCCCGGCATTCGCATCCGGCGGATCAGCGGGCATCGCCCATCGACGGAGCCGGCATCGGGGGTTTGGAGCACGATGGCCTCGCCTGTTCGCATCTCGCAATCGCTCTCGCCGGTGAGAAGCTCGACGAGGGCTTCGAGCGTGGGGTTGTGGCCGATGAGCATCGCCGGCTCGGTACTCGCGGCAACGGCGCGGACGAAGTCGATGGTCGCGTCGAGCGGCGCGCCGAGTCGGAGCGCGTCCTCGAATCGAAGTTCAACTTCGAGGCAGGCTTGCAGGATCTTCGCGGTCTCGCGTGCGCGGACGGCGTGGCTGGAGAGGATGATCGCGGGGTGATCGTTCTTGGGGAGGCGGGAGATCGTTTCGCCAAGCCATTGTGCCTGGCGCACGCCGCGCTCGTTGAGGGGTCGATCCTCGTCGCGGCCGGTGGGCGAGTCGCGTTCTGCTTTGCCGTGGCGGATGAGGTAGAGGTGCATGGGGTTCGGGGTTCGGGGTCTGGGGTCTGGGGTCTGGGGTCTGGGGTCTTGGGTCTTGGGTCTTGGGTCTTGGGTCTTGGTTTCCCCTATTGCCTATTGCCCAGTGCCTAGTGCCTTTTCCCCGTCTTCCTCCGCGGTGAATGCCTTTTCTTCAAGCGCCCATGGCGTTGGCTTTGCGTGGGTCGGTTTTGGAGATGATCTCGGAGACGCCTTGCTGGTTGAAGCCCTTGAAGCCGTCGTTGCGTTCGAGATTTTCGAGGTGCGAGCCGATGGCTCCGTCCTGGCGGAAGATGCCGGCCATTTCGTGCGAGATGAGTTTTTGCGACACGAGGCGTTCGATTCGTGCCGAGTCAACGGGCCAGCGTTCGCCTTCGGTGAAGGCCTGGCGCAAGTACGGGAAGGTGGTGAAGGGGCTCATGGTTTTGATTCCGCCGGCGGACATCTGGTCGCGGACGGAGTACCAATCGAAGACGCACTCGAGGTGGTGCATGCCGGCCTGGAACATGGCTTCGCCGTGCAGGGCGCACCAGAGGCCGATGGTCCCGAGGTTGGTGCGCGGGGCAAGCACGTCGTCGTGGGCGAAGTCGCCGATGATCTCGTTGGCGGAGAGGTCAACATCGGCGAAGACGGTGTATCCAGCGATGCTCTGTTCGAGTACTTGCGCACCCCAGCCGGCTTCGATGCCGGCGTAGAAGCGTTCGCGGCAGTGAAACCCGAGTTTTTCGAGGACCGAGATCATCTGCATGAAGCAGTGGCGGCTGGAGCGGTAGGTGTGGTGGTCGTGGTTGGCCCAGCCGATGCCGAGGCGGTCCTGGCGGGATTTTTGGAACTGCGCGGCGCGGTTTCGGCGCTGCCAGAACTCGCGCTCTGCCGCGAAGAAGAGGTCGCACGCGAAGTCGGGGCCGAGGTCTTTCACGGCGGCGTCGGCGAGCGGCATGAGGCTCGCAAAGGCCTCGGATTCGTTGTCAAAGTCGCGCGGCCGGCGGCGGAAGGTCTCGGAATGTCGCATCGCGGCGAGCGAACGCGCTGGGTCGGAGGGTTCGGGTTCGTGAGCGCGAGAGCCGTGGCGCTCGACGGCGAAGAGTTCGGCTCCCTTGCCCGCGGCGAAGAGCACACGGCGGAATCGGCTGAAGGGATCGCCCTCGATTGCGTGCGATGGCGGAAGAGAGTGCGTGGCGGCGAAATCGGCGACGGACTCGACTTTGATGCCGATCTTCATGGCGGGGCCGTCGATGAGGAGGAGTTGCGGGAAGATGCCGCCTTTGTGGGTGTAGCAGTCGGGGGCGCCTGGAACTGGATCGTGGGTGAAGCCGACACTCTGGATGCGCTCGATCTGTTGCGGCGAGCGCGGGACGGCGATGAAATCAACGACATCGATGAAGCGCACGCCGGCTTCGTGCTTGAGGCGGTCGGCGAACTCGTCGGCGGCGGGGAGGCGCGAGAGGAACTCCGCGACCATCGCGTTCACAAGCGAGTGGGCCTTGGGCTGCGGGGTCCAGTGAAACTTGGCCAGCGCGGCGGTGTCTTCGAGGGGTGGCAACGGGAGGCTCCTGGATGGTGGGGTGGGGATTGTAGAGAAGGGAGTTTCAGGTATGAAAATGGGTGCCACGGCCCGCCGCGGCGGGCCGTGGCACCCCTGCGGGTTTTTCACCCTGCGCGGACGCCTCGGTTGGCGCGGTCGCGGAGCATGGGCATGAGTTCGCGGACTTCCTGGGCCATGCGGGTGTTGGGGAACTGGGTGACGATCTGGTCGCCGACGACGATGCCGTCCTCCCAGTGGTGGTCCTGGACGGCGAGTTTGAATCGGACTCCCAGGTTTTCGCGGAGTTTGCCGATGACGCCCCGGGCGACTTCCTGGAAGGGGGCGGCTTCGCCCGGCGAGAGGTAGGTGTCGAGTTCCTTCAGGAGTTCCATGGCTTCATCGACGCGGCCGGAGTCGGCGGTGATGAGGAAGCGGCGTTCGAGGTCGCGTCGATGGTTCGCGCGTTCGCGGTCGACGCGTTCGCGGAGTCCTTCGGATCGGTGCGAATCGGGGAAGAGTCGCTGGATGCGTGCGGCTTCGGCGTAGGCCTCGGTCCATTGGTGGGCGCGGATGATCTCTTCGAGGTCGGCGAGGGCCTCGACGACTCGGCGGTCGAGGGTTTGGGCGCGGGCGCGTTCGATGCGTGCTCGGAACTCCTCGGCGTCGGCGCGGTAGCCGAAGCGTTCGGCGAGTTCCTTGACGAGGACCATGGCGGCGTCCCAGTCCTCGTCGAAGATGTCCTGTTCGATGGCCTTGCGGAGGAGTTCACGCTCGTGCTTGCGGTGGATGACGCTCTTGGCGGCTTCGGAGAGGCCTCCCTCTTCGGTCTGGCGTTTCACGGCGGCGATGAGTTCGCGCATCGCGTACGCCTGGGTTGAGCCGTCGGAGGTTTCGCCGACGCGCCAGGCGATCATCATCGAGATGGGGGTAAAGAGGGCGATGAGTCCGACGGCGGACATGGCCCAGAGCGGAGAGACGGTCTGTCGCGATGCGACGAGGAGCGCGACGATGATGAGGGCGAGGAACCAGAGGGTGACGCCGTAGAAGAGGAGGTTGGGGCGGGCGTTTGAAGGGGCGGGCATTATTGGAGAGTCCTTGGGCATCTACCACGGGATTCGCTTCCCGGCGCGCCGGGACTCATCCCGAGCGTGGCTTGGAGTATCAGGAACCTGGGGTCGGGTCTCCGCAGTTGCGTGTGACGGGGACGAGGCAGAGGAACTGCATTCCGGAGTTTCCGGCGCGGAAGTTGTGCTCGTGGTTTGCTGGGACGTAGATGACGTCGCCTTTTTTGATCGGGTGGAAGGCGCCTTCGAGGAGAACTTCGCCGGCGCCTTCGACGACGAAGACCTCGTGCTCGTAGTCGTGCTGATGTCGCGGCGAGTGGCCGCCGGGCTCGACGTTGAAGGAGCGGAGGGCGAAGTTGGGCGCGCCGTCGTCGCGGCCGACCATGAGGGCCATGGTGATGCCCTTGACGCCTTCCATCTGGACGGGCTTGCGTGGGGTGTCGTGGATGTTTCGGATGAGCATGGGGGTGGGGTTTAGGGTTCGGGGTTCGGGGTTCAGGGTAAAGGGCCCCAGCTTGGAGCAGATTGGCGAACAACTTTAGCACGCGCTCGAAAGGTGCGGGCGGCGGGGGTGGGCGGGCTATAGTGGGGTTGAATGGGTGTGCGCGTCGAATGTTTTCCGCTGGGGCCGTTTGCGACGAACTGCTACGTCGTGAGCGAGGATGGTGCGGCGGGGTGCTGGATCGTTGATGCGTCGTTCTCACCTGGGGCGTTGGTTGATTATGTGCGCGGGGCGGGGTTGCGGCCGGAGTTGATCGTGCTGACGCACGCGCACCTGGATCACATCGCGGGGCTGGATGAGTTGCGTGAGGAGTTCCCGGGTGTGCCGGCGGTGATTCACGAAGCGGAGAAGTTATTTTTGGAGGATGCGGCGCTGAACCTGAGCGCGGGGTATGGGTTCCCGGTGAGCGTGCGTGCGGCGGAGCGGACGGTGCGCGGCGGGGAGGTGCTCATGCTCGGCGGGAGTTCGTGGAAGGTGCTGCACACGCCGGGGCATTCGCCGGGGGGGATTACGTTGTATTGCGCTGAGGCGGGGATCGCGTTGGTTGGGGACACGCTGTTTCACGAGTCGGTGGGGAGGTTTGATTTTCCGACTTCGGATGAGGGGGATTTGAAGAGGTCGATTCGGGAGGTTTTGTATGCGCTGCCGGAGGAGACGCGGGTGCTGCCGGGGCATGGGGAGGAGACGACGGTGGGGCATGAGAAGATGGGGAATCCGTTTGTGAGGGGGAAATGAACGGAACAGGCACGGGTGCCACGGCCAGCGTAGCGAGTCTTCGAGCGGAGTCGGCCGTGGAGAGCGGTGACAACCGCGAGGACGCCACGGCCGACTGCGCTGGCCGTGGCATCCTTGGAGGTTGGCATCTTTGAACGAACGCTTCGCTCAACTTCCCGTCGCGCTGCGGGCGCTGTCGATCACGACGCGGCTGGCGGGTGTGCCGGCGCTGTTGGCGCATCCGGATGTTGGTTGGAGTGAGGGGACTGGTGCCACCGATCCCGGCGCGCCGGGATCGGTGGCACGAGCACCAGCACCACGGCCGGTTGTGATCTGGATGCATGGGCGCACCGTGAACAAGGAACTTGATCCGGGGCGGTATCTGCGGTGGATTCGTGCGGGGCTGGCGGCGTGTGCGCTGGATCTGCCGGATCATGGTGAGCGGTTTGTCGAGGGGCGGCAGGGGTCTGATGCAACGCTGGAGATCGTGGAGCAGATGGCCGGGGAGATTGACGGCGTGGTCGCGGCGTTGGGGGAGGCGCGGTGGCGCGGGGCGTTTGATGTGTCGCGGGTGGCGATCGGGGGGATGTCGGCGGGCGGGATGGCGACGTTGATCCGGTTGTGCCGGGCGCATTCATTTCGATGCGCGTGCGTGGAGAGCACGGCGGGGGATTTTTCGATGATGTCGCGGTTTGTTGAGTTTTACTCGCGCGGCGGGCGCGACGCGGATGGGGAGATGGCGCGGCGGTTGAATCCGGCGGGGCACCTTGAAGAGTGGCGGCCGATCCCGCTGCTGGCGCTACACTCGGAGGCGGATGCGTGGGTGCCGGTGGGGGCGGTTCGTTCGTTTGTCGAGGCGCTGCGCGCGCGGTATGTGGCGCTCGGTGTTGAGCCGTCGATTGTTGAGTTGAAGACGTGGGAGCGGACGGGGGCCCCGAATGAGCACGCGGGGTTCGGGCGCGTGGCGAGCGAGGCGAAGGACGTGCAGGTGGGGTTTTGGAAGAGGTGGTTGATCTAAATTCCGCCTTCCTCTCCCGTGGCTCTGCACGGGAGAGGTCCGGCGCTTCGCCGGGGTGAGGGCTCTGTCTCTACTCCATCTACAATTCTCGTACTCGCTCGACCACCCGCGAAGGCGATTTCGCGCCCATGCACTCACGAGAGTTGTAGAAGAAGTAGAAGACAGAGCCCTCACCCCGGCCCTCTCCCACGAAGACGTGGGAGAGGGAGCGATCAGATCACGCGCGTGGGGAAGTCGATGGGTCTGCTGGCGGAGGCCCAGGCGCGGAAGCCGCCGATGAGGGAGAGGACGTTGGTGAAGCCCATTTGTTTGAGCGCGTCGGCGGCGAGGAGGGAGCGGTTGCCTCCGGCGCAGTAGAGGACGATGGGACGGGCGAGGTCCGAGTCGCGTGCGAGGCCGTTGAAGACTCGGCGTTCGATGTCGCGTTCGAGGATGCCTCGGCCGATGTGGATGGAGCCGAGGATGAATCCGCCGGCGAGTTCGGAGTCTTCGCGGACGTCGATGACGATCAGGCCGGGCTCCTCGTTGTCGAGGCGCTGGGCGAGTTCGTCGGCGTCGAGTTCGTCGTTGCGTCGGCGGGAGTCGGAGATGAGGTCGGAGAAGGTGCGCTTGAGCGGCATAGGGGGAGGATACACAGTGGAAAGTGGACAGTGGAAATGCAAAAGCGAAGAGCGTAAAGCGTAGAGCGTAAAGCAGAAATACTCCGCGATTTTCGCTCTACGCTCTACGCTCTACGCTCTACGCTTTACGTTTTCCGCTCGTAGCGGCGGTCAGTGGAGCATGGTTCTCAGATACCGCGCCGTGTACGAGCGCTCGCTCCTCGCGACCTGTTCCGGTGTGCCGGAAGCGACGATCTGGCCGCCGCCGTGGCCGCCTTCGGGGCCGAGGTCGATGATCCAGTCGGCTTGCTTGATGACGTCGAGGTTGTGCTCGATGACGACGAGGGTGTGGCCCGCGTCGGCGAGGCGGTGGAGGACGAGCATGAGTTTGCGGATGTCCTCGAAGTGGAGGCCGGTGGTCGGCTCGTCGAGGATGTACAGCGTGTGGCCCTGCGCCGTCTGGCCGAGTTCGGTGGCGAGTTTCACGCGTTGGGCTTCGCCTCCTGAGAGTTGGGTGCTGGGCTGGCCGAGGCGGATGTAGTCGAGGCCGACGTCGTGCAGACACTTCACGAACCGCAGTATCTTTGGGTGGTTCTCGAAGAAGGCGACGGCCTCCTCGACGGTGAGGCTCAGCACGTCGGAAACGCTCTTGCCGCGGTAGTGGACTTCGAGTGTTTCCTTGCTGAAGCGCCTGCCGTTGCAGACCTCGCACTCGACGAAGACATCGGGGAGGAAGTGCATCTCGATTTTTTTGACGCCCTGACCCTGGCAGGGTTCGCAGCGGCCGCCTTTGACGTTGAAGGAGAAGCGGCCGGGTTCGTAGCCGCGGATTTTCGCTTCTTTTGTTTGGGCGAAGACTCGGCGTACATCGTCGAAGAAGCCGGTGTAGGTGGCGGGGTTGCTGCGCGGGGTTCGGCCGATGGGGGATTGATCGACCTCGATGATTCGGTCGATGTTCTGGAGGCCGGTGATCTTGTCGTGGTCGCCGGGCTTGACGCGCGAGCCGAGGAGGTGCTTGCGCGCGGCTTGCAAGAGGATGTCGTTGACGAGGGTTGACTTGCCGGAGCCGGAGACGCCGGTGATGCAGACGATGCCGCCGAGGGGGATGGTGGCGTCGATGGACTTCAGGTTGTTCTGGCGCGCGCCCTTGATGGTGACGGCCTTCTTTTCGCTGAGCGTGCGGCGTTTCGCGGGAACTTCGATGCGTTTGCGGCCCGAGAGGTAGTCGCCGGTGAGCGATTTTTGATTCGCGCACACTTCCGCAACGGTGCCCTGGGCGACGACTTCTCCGCCGTGGACTCCCGGGCCGGGGCCGATGTCGAGGAGGTGGTCGGAGGCGCGGATCATGTCCTCGTCGTGCTCGACGACGAGGACGCTGTTGCCGATGTCGGTGAGGTGGCGGAGTGTGCGGATGAGTCGGTCGTTATCGCGCTGGTGCAGGCCGATGGTGGGTTCGTCGAGGACGTAGCACGCGCCGACGAGTCCCGAGCCGACCTGGGTGGCGAGGCGGATGCGTTGGGCTTCTCCGCCCGAGAGGGTTGCGGTTTTGCGGTCGAGTGAGAGGTATTCGAGGCCGACGGAGGCGAGGAAGCCGAGGCGGGACCGGACTTCCTTCAAGATCGGCTCGGCGATGTGCCGCTGTTCTTTCGAGAGGACAAGCGCGTCGCTGATGCGGATCGCTTCGGCGATGTTGAGGCGGGAGAAGTCGGCGATGTTGACGAGTGTGGGATCGCCGGTGAGGCCGTGGCGACGGCGGAGTTCGACGACTCCGTCGGGGAGCGCCTCGCGCGAGGGGATCGTGACGCTGAGCGATTCGATTTTCAGGCGGTCGCCGGAGCACTTGTGGCACGGCGTCTGGCTCATAAAGCCGCTGAGCCATTCTTTGACGGAATCGTTTTCGGTGCTGCCCCACCATTCGGTGATGTTGGGGATGACCCCCTCGAACTTCGGTTTTTTGCCCCCCCCGGTTGCTGCTTTCGCGGCCTCGTCGCCGTGGAGGAGCGTGCGGCGCTGCTCTGGGGTGAAGCGGTTCAGGGGCATGTCGAAGGAGACGGCGAAGTCTTTGCAGAATCGTTTGAGTTTGCGGTTGAACCAGGCGCGGACGGGGCCGTTTTTGTTCCACGCGGCGACGGCGCCGCCCTGGAGGCTGAGGGTGTCGTTGGGGAGGACGAGGGCTTCGTCGAACTCCATGAGGTTGCCGAGGCCGTCGCAGCCGGGGCAGGCGCCGAAGGGGGAGTTGAAGGAGAAGATGCGCGGCTCGAGTTCGCTGAGGGCGCACTCGGGGTGGATTGCGCAGGCGTATTTCTCGCTGTAAACGGCGTCAGTCCACCCCCCGGCCGCGGTTGAGCCTTCGCCGGATTCGACGCTGATGACGACGGCGCCGTCGGCGATGCGGAGCGCGGTCTCGACGCTCTCGGCGAGGCGCTGTCGCGATTCCGGATTGAGCGCGATGCGGTCCACCAACGCTTCGACGGTGTGTTTTTCGTAGCGGCCGAGGTTCAGCGGGTTGTCATTCGTTGCCTGGCCTTTGAGGGCTTCGCGGAGGTCGATGACCTTGCCGTTGACGCGGGCGCGGATGAAGCCTTGCTTCACGAAGGCTTCGAGAACTTCCTTGTGGAAGCCTTTTTTCTCGCGGACGACGGGGGCGAGGACCATGAGTCGCGTGCCCTCGGGCATTTTGCTGACGGCGTCGGTGATCTGGCTCGGGTTGCTGGCGGAGATGGTCTTGCCGCAGCGTTCGAGGATGGTGCCGTCTTTTTTTTCTTTCGTCGGCGCCCAGCAGGTGGGTCGGCCGACGCGGGCGAAGAGGAGGCGGAGGTAGTCGTAGATTTCGGTGCTGGTGGCGACGGTGGAGCGGGGGTTGCTGCCGCTGGAGCGCTGCTCGATGGCGATGGTGGGCGGGAGGCCCTCGATGTGCTCGACGTCTGGTTTTTTGAGTTGGTCGAGGAACTGGCGCGCGTACGCGGAGAGGGACTCCATGTACTTGCGCTGGCCCTCGGCGAAGATGGTGTCGAAAGCGAGCGAGGACTTGCCGGAGCCGGAGAGGCCGGTGATGACGACGAGGCAATCGCGCGGGATGTCGACGTCGATGCCTTTGAGGTTGTGCTCGCGTGCGCCGCGGACGCGGATCATCCGCAGCGCTTCGGGAAGGGCGGCGCGGCGCGGCTCGATGCGCATTGTTTCGACGAGCACCGGCTCGGGACGCGCGGCGGATTTCGATTTGGTCTTCTTGGGTTTGGGCAATGCGGTGGCGCTGGGCACGGTGCGGGGTCTCCCTCTCCTGAAACGGGCGGGCATCATAGACACGTCCGCGCGCCCCTCGGTTCTCGATGGAATCGCCTTGTTTGCAGCCTGAAAGGCTGATCGTTCGTAGCCGGGGGTCTAGCGAGTCCGCGAGCGTAACCCCCGGTAGGTAACCCCCCAAACCCTCTTCCGAACCCCGAACGGGGTGCCACCCCCGTCCATGTTCAACAACGAATTTGCCCTCTCTCGCGCTCCCGATTAGGCTTGAACTCCTGTCACGAGGAGGTGTCGAATGACTCGATCGCTTCTTGCATCGATTCTCGCCGCAGCCGTGATGATGCTGATCCCCTGTCCGGTGTCGGGTGGTACGCCGCCTTGGATGCAGCTAGTTGCGACCGGGCCATCGGCGCGCCTCTACCACGAAATGGTTTATGACGCGGGTCGCGATCGAGTCGTCCTCTTCGGCGGCGAAAATATTGACCTCCTCGGCGATACTTGGGAGTGGGACGGTAGTTCGTGGATACAGCGTTTTGTACCCAGTGTAGTAGGGGGGCGCAAATACCACGCGATGGCGTATGATTCTGCGCGGCAGCGCACAGTGCTTGTCGGCGGCCAGCACAGCAGCGCCGTCTTGAATGAGACCTATGAGTGGGACGGGAACACATGGGAACTGCGGTCGACGACCGGGATAGGGCCGCGCGCCAGCCACGCCATTGCCTACGACGCGGCCCGCGAGCGCGTGGTCCTCTTCGGCCGGCTCCTCGGGTGACGATCGGCTCGGCGACACACTGGAGTGGGATGGGAACTCGTGGACGCAGCGAGCGACAACAGGTTCTTCGCCGCGCTACAACCATGTCATGGCCTATGACTCGAACCGTGAGCGGGTTGTCCTCTTCGGAGGCTACGACGGCGCACTTCGCGGCGACACATGGGAGTGGGACGGCAGCACTTGGACCCCGGCGACAGCAACCGGGCCATCGGCGCGTTTCGGGCACGCCATGGCCTATGACTCCTCCCGTGCGCGAGTGATCCTATTCGGCGGCGACAATGGCTCCCAACTCGGAGACACTTGGGAATGGGACGGCACCTCGTGGACAGAGCGGCCAGTGAGCGGGCCATCGCCGCGCGTTCACCACGCCATCGCCTACGACTCGGCCCGCAGCCGCGTCATCCTCTTTGGAGGCTACGACGGTGCCCTTCGCAGCGACACTTGGGAATACGCGCCTGTTCCCTGCCCCGGCGACGCCAACAATGACGGCGTGGTGGACTTCGCCGATATCACTTCCGTACTCGCAAACTGGGGCGCCACCTACCCCGGCGGCACCGGCCCCGGAGACGCGACGCACGACGGCGTAATCAACTTCGTGGATATCTCGCAGGTGCTGGCGTCGTGGGGCACGCCGTGCCCGTAGTCGCACCCTTTCAGGGTGCAAGGAAGAGGGATTGATGTTGCGCGTACCGGGGGTTACGCTCGAAGACTCGCTAGACCCCCGGCTACGAACGACCAGCCTTTCAGGCTGAAATCAAACGCGATTCAACTCAACACAAATCGCCTATCATCCCACACCCAGTCTCCCCTTCACCCACTCATCTTCTTCTTCCGCTTCTTCACTTTGGTCCCCGGCATCCCGGGCTTTGGCTTGTTCGCGCCAGGACGTTCGGGCTCGAGGTCGGTGCGGCGCACTTTCGCGCCTTCGCGGAGCATCGCGGGGTTTTCTTTTAGTTTTTTGATCTGGTCGCGGAGCGCGCCGGCTTTCTCGAACTCGAGCGACTGCGCGGCTTCGAGCATCTCGTCGTTGAGCATGTCGAGGAGGTCGTTCGCGGCGAGTTGCGGCTCGGCGGACTTCGCTGCTTCGCGTGCGAGTCGGCGGGCGGAGAGTTCCTGCTCCATGCCGCGGCGGATGGCTTTGACGATGGTCTCGGGGGTGATGCCGTGTTCTTGGTTGTAGGCAACCTGTTTGGCGCGGCGCCGATCCGTCTCGTCGATCGCGGTCCTCATCGCGTGGGTCATCTCGTCGGCGTAGAGGATGACGACGCCGCCGGCGTTGCGCGCGGCGCGGCCGATGGTCTGGATCAGGCTGGTCTGGCTGCGGAGGAAGCCGGTTTTGTCGGCGTCGAGGATGCAGACGAGCGAAACCTCCGGCAAATCCAGCCCTTCGCGCAGCAGGTTGACGCCCACGAGCACGTCGAACGCCCCCTCGCGCAGATCGCGGAGGATCTCGAGGCGTTCGAGGGTTTCGATCTCGCTGTGCAGGTAGCGGACTTTCAGCCCCTGCTTGTCGAGATAGTTCGTGAGTTCTTCGCAAAGGCGCTTCGTCAGCGCGGTGATGAGGACGCGTTCGTGGCGCGCGGCGCGGACGCGGCACTCTTCGAGGAGGTCGGGGATCTGGCCGCTGGCGGGGCGGACGTGCAGGACGGGGTCGATGAGTCCTGTCGGCCGGATGACTTGTTCCGCGACTTCGCCCTTGACGCGGTCCAGTTCGTAGGGCGCGGGCGTGGCGCTGACGAAGACGAGTTGTTGCGCGATCGACTCGAACTCCTCGAACTTCAGGGGGCGGTTGTCGAGGGCGCATGGGAGGCGGAAGCCGTGCTCGACGAGGACGCCCTTGCGTTGCTGGTCGCCGTTGTACATGGCGCGGATCTGCGGGACGGTGACGTGGCTCTCGTCGATGAACATGAGCCAGTCGCGGCCGCCGGGCCCTGCATGCACGATGCCGCCGCCCGCGTGGTTCTCGCCGTCCATCGCGGGGCCTCGGGTGAAGTAGTCGAGCAGCGTGAACGGCCGCTCGCCGGGCTTTCGGCCGTCGAAGTGGCGGGAGTAGTTCTCGATGCCGTTGCAGTAGCCGACCTCTTCGATCATCTCGAGGTCGTACCTGGTTCGTGCGAGGAGGCGCTGGGCTTCGAGAAGTTTGCCTTCGGAGCGGAGTTTCAGGACTCGCTCGTCGAGTTCGGCGCGGATGTTGGCGATGATTTCCTTCAACTGGTCGTCGGGGGGGACGTAGTGCTTGGCCGGGAAGATGAAAAAGGCTGTTTCTTCCGCGAGGATCTCGCCGGTGAGGGGGTTGACGAGGGCGAGGCTCTCAATCTCGTCGCCGAACATCTCGATGCGGACGGCGTGCTGCTCGTAGGCGGGGTACAACTCGATGACATCGCCGCGGACGCGGTAGGTGCCGCGCTTGAAGTCGATCTCGGCGCGTTGGTACTGCATGCCGTTGAGGGCGAGGAGGAACTCGCGGCGATTCAACCGATCCCCTTTGTGGAGCGGGAAGACGCGGTCCTGGTAGGCGTCGGGGGAGCCGAGGCCGAAGATGCAGGAGACGCTGGAGACGACGATGGTGTCGGGTCGGCTGAGGAGGCTGCTGGTGGCGAGGAGGCGGAGTCGGTCGAGGTCGTCGTTGCGCGAGGCGTCCTTTTCGATGTAGATGTCGCGCGCGGGGAGGTAGGCCTCGGGCTGGTAGTAATCGTAGTACGAGACAAAGTAGGCGACGGCGTTGTTCGGGAAGAGTTCTTTCATCTCCTCGTACAACTGGGCGGCGAGGGTTTTGTTGTGCGAGAGGATGAGCGTGGGGCGCTGCATGCGCTCGATGACGTGGGCCATGGTGAAGGTTTTGCCGGTGCCCGTTGCGCCGAGGAGGCAGGCGGCGCGCTCGCCGCGACGCAGGCGTTCGGTGAGCGCTTCGATGGCGTGCGGCTGGTCGCCGGTGGGCTGGAAGGGGCTGATGACCTGGAAGGGGCGGAGGGCCGAGTGCATCGGCTGATGATAGCGCGACGAGCCCTTCGCGCACGCGAAGGAGGATGCAGCCGGTTTCGGTTTGAATCATGCGCGAGACGGTGATTGGTGCGTGGCGGGAGCCGCCCCCTCCGCCCCGCTGCTGCGGATCCCGGCGCGCCGGGACTCCCGCCACGGCGGGCAGGCTTGCACCTGTCGCCGCGGCTGCCGGGGGAGGAGGCTCAAACACTGCGCGGAACGACTGGGATTCGTATCAGTTCAGTTGGCACAGGCATTCTGCCTGCCGGGGGGCGCACAAAGCCGGGCAGGCTGGAAGCCTGCCCCACCGCGCAGTCCGGCATCATCCTGAGTTCGTATCACGCCCCCGCCGCCACCTTGTCCCGGTCCTTGCTCTGGCGGTCGGCCCGCTTTCGCTCGCTCTCGTTCAGGATGCGTTTGCGGACGCGGACGCTGGTCGGCGTAACTTCGACGAGTTCGTCCTCCTCGATGTATTCGAGGCATTGTTCGAGGCTCATGCGGCGGGCGGCCTTCAACCTGACGAACGCTTCCTTCGTCGCTTCACGGAAGTTGGTGAGGTGCTTGGGGCGGGTGATGTTGATGGTGAGGTCGTTCTCGCGGTTGTGCTCGCCGACGATCTGGCCGCTGTAGACCTTTTCCTGGGGGAGGACGAACATGACGCCGCGCTCGGTGAGGGCTTCGAGCGAGAAGGCGGTGACGGTGGCGGTTTCGAGCGAGATCAGCACGCCCTGGCCGCGGCCCGGGAGTTCGCCCGTGACGGGTGCGTAGCGCTCGAAGGCGTGGTGCATGATGGCTTCGCCCTGGGTGTTGGTGAGGAGTCGGCTGCGGAGGCCGATGAGGCCGCGCGAGGGGATCTCGAACTCGAGGTAGTTCCCGGCTTCGCCGCGTGGCTCCATGGTTTCGAGGATGCCGCCGCGCTGGCCGACGAGTTCCATGACCGCGCCGACGTGGGCGTTGGGGGCCTCGACGACGAGGATTTCGATGGGCTCGTGGAGCGCGCCGTGGACCTCGCGCGTGATGACGCGGGGCTTGCCGACGGCGAGCTCGAAGCCTTCGCGGCGCATGTTCTCGATGAGGATGCCCAGGTGCAGCAGGCCTCGGCCCGAGACCTGGAACTCGTCGCCCATGCCGAACTCGACGCGGAGGGCGACGTTGTGCTCGCACTCTTTCATGAGTCGGTCGCGGATCTGTCGGCTGGTGACGTACTGGCCTTCCTGGCCGGCGAAGGGTGAATCGTTCACGCGGAAGATCATGGTGAGCGTCGGCTCGTCCACCTTGACGGGGGGGAGCGGCTTCGGATCGACGAGGTCGGCGAGGGTGTCGCCGATATCGATTTTTTCGATTCCGATGACGGCGCAGATGTCGCCGGCCTGGACCTCTTCGACTTCGATGCGTGAGAGGCCGGAGAAGGCCATGAGTTTCGCGATTTTGACGTTGCGTCGTTCGCCGTGGCGGTCGAGGAGGGCGACCTGGGTGCCGCGTTTGATGACGCCGTTGAAGACTCGGCCGATGCCGATGCGGCCGACGTATTCGCTGTAGTCGATGGTGGTGACGAGCATCTGGAGCGGTGCGTTCGCGTCCCCTTTGGCGGGGGGGACGCGCTCGATGATCGCCTCGAAGAGGTCGCGCAAGTCGGCCTTCTTGACCGCGAGATCGTTCGAGGCCCACCCGTCGCGGCCGGCGGCGTAGATGACCTTGAAGTCGAGCGCTTCCTCTTCCGCGCCGAGTTCGACGAGCAGGTCGAAGACTTCGCTGATGACCTCGTCGGGGCGGGCGTCCGCGCGGTCGCACTTGTTGATCACGACGAGCGGCTTCAGGCCGACTTCGAGGGCCTTGGAGAGCACGAAGCGCGTCTGGGGCATCGGACCCTCGGCGGAATCGACGAGGAGCAGGCAGCCGTCCGCCATGCGGAGGACGCGTTCGACCTCGCCGCCGAAGTCGGCGTGGCCTGGGGTATCGACGATGTTGATGCGGACCTCTTCGCCGGAGGTGCGGTGGTAGGTGACGGCGCAGTTTTTAGAGAGGATGGTGATGCCGCGTTCGCGCTCGATGGGGTTCGAGTCCATGATGAGGCCGTGCTGCCCCCCGGCGAGTTTGTCGAGTTCGCCGGCGCGGAACATGCCCGACTGCTTGAGGAGTTGGTCGACGAGGGTTGTTTTGCCGTGGTCAACGTGCGCGATGATCGCCACGTTTCGCAGTTGCGTGTTCATGGAGTGGTCCTGGATGCGTCGAAAACGCGCCCGCCGGTGGCCGAACGGCCCGCCGCGCAGGGCACCATGATAGCGAGGTCAGGGTGCTCCCGCTTTCGGGGTGAAACGGACGGTCGCTTCGCCTCGGATCGACCCGCCGTCGGCGCGGCGGAGGGACCATTCCAACGATTCGATCGAATCGGCCGCGTCGAACGCCGGTGCGATCCCCGCCGGGATCACCATGCCCGCTTCGCGGATCGCGGCCGTCAGGGCGGCGGGTCTCACGATGCCCATGCTGATCCAGGGTGATTCTTCTTCGTCTGGCGCGGCGTCTCGTGTTGCGAGGGCGGTGGTCATCTGGTTGACGGCCGGCGCTCCGAGTCCGACGACCCACCAACCGTTCTTGTGTTCTTCGGCTGCGGCCGCGTCTTCGATGTAGGTCCATGCGGCGCGCGGGTCTTTGAGCCATGCACGGGCCATTCGGGCGGCTTGAGACTGAGCGATATCCACTTCACGCAGGGCGCTCGGGTACTTGCCGCCGAAGTCGATGGTTTCGGCGTCGAGTTCCGCTTCGTTGTCCGGTCCCCAGAGCGACTCTAGGATGGAAGCCATCGCGCGATCGCCCGAGGGCGCGAGCCGCGTGAGGTCGGTCGATTGCAGGGCGGCGGCGGCTTCGATGCCGCCTTCCTCGCGTTTGCCGATCCTGTAGGCGCGGCGTGGTCCGAGCCATTCGCCGCCGTCGAAGTTGAGGAGGGAGTGCGGCAGGGCGAAGTCCGGGAGTTCGAGGCCCATCGCGCCGAGCAGGCCGGGCACGTCCCATTCCATTGCGGCGAAGTACGCGCCCGGCGCGATCGAATCGAAGATTGCTCGCGAGGTGGGTCGAACATCCCGCACGCATTCGGCGATCGCCTGCGACCGGGCGATCAGGCCGAGGAGGACGCCGTCGGGGCCGCGCTTGGCGGCGACACCGACGAGGATGAGCCGGCCCTGGTCGTCGCGGCGCCTTGAGAACATGATCGCGCCCGCGCCCGGATGGATGCTCCGGATGTCCTCACCCATTTTGGAGCCGAGGAGGCTTGGGCTCGCGTTGCGGCCGAGCGTCGGGAGCATCTGGTCAAAGAGCGCCGATTCGGCGGCGGGTCCGAGCATCACGACGGCGTGCGACTTGCCGGACACGGAGGCGAGCCAGAATCGGCCGTCTTCGAGCGCGAGAACGGACAGGCCTCCCTTCACGCGGCGCGGCGCGGGGTTCAGTTTTTTTCTGAGTAGCGCTTCCGTTTCGTGCGACACAACGCTGACCACCACCCACGGCGGCCGCCCGCCCGGTTCCTTGGCGTCGCGCTGTGCGAAGATCACCCGACGCCCCAGCAGATCATCAAAGGCGCGATCGCCGTCGATCTGGAGAACGCCCGCGAGGCCCCGCCAGGCTTTCACGAGGTCGCTGTCGGCGGTGGCGCCGCGGCTGAGTTGGATGAGCAAGGGTCCGCCCGGCCCGGTGCGCCATGCGGCGGCGTCGTCCACGACGATCAGCAGTTCAACCTCGGCGGGCACCATCGCGGCGCCGGAAGCCGCGTCGCCGGCGCGCGACCGTGCCGTCGCAAAGACGAAACAGCACGTCGCCGTCAGAAGCAGACGTAACAGGTGCGATTGCATGTGAGTGGTTTACCGGCCGAAGGACACGAAGACAACACCGGAATCTCGGCTGGAAAGGTCCGAATCTTCCAGAAGGATGCCGTTGTAGGTGTTCCCGGCGGTGACCCAGGCGTCGCGTGTGTTCGGTTCGGCGCAGCGGCGGCCCTTGCACACGGCGCGGGGCTGGCTCGGCGAATCATCGGTCCACAGGATCGCCGAGAGGGGCGGGTTCATCCGCGAGCAGATCGAGCCTGAATGATCGTCGCTCATCTCGCACAGGCGACGCACCGCGAGCGGCGACGGCGCGGGCGAGGGCACCGTGCCGACGAGCGAGGTGAGGACAGAACGAACGCCGCTGAACATGCCGGCGGTCTCGGTCGGCACCGATTGCACCAGGCGTGACACGGGAGTCTGTTGCGGAGTCAGCCGCACCGCTTCCGGAGCCAGACGCTGCGCAACAAATACGCCACCGATCGCCAGCAGGACGGCGGCCGCGGCGGCGTAGCGATAGGCGAGCATCGCCCTGAAACCGCTCGCGGAAAAGAGCCCACTCCGCGAGGCGACCCTCGCCAACACCCGAGCCGAGAAGTCGGGGCATTCGGTCTCGTTGTCGCTCGCCCTCAGCGTGCGGAGGATGCCCTGCGTGGCGTCGAACCGCTTCGAGGCCTCGCGGTCGCGGCGGATCAACCCGAACAACTCGCGGGCCCTTTGCGGATCGACCTCGCCGTCGAGCATGTGATCGACCAGGTCGTCGGGGATCGCGCCGTCGGCCTGGACTTCCGGCGGGAGCGGAGGCTTCCCGGCCGGCGAGCCGTGATTCAACGCATCGAGATGATCACGAAAAGAGAACGGCATCACAGTCTCGCTTCAACCTCGGCTTCGAGCCCTTGTTCGACCTCTTCGTACAGGCGGCGCATCTTTTTGCGGCCGCGGTGGAGGTGGCTCTTGATCGTGCCTTCGGGCATGGACATGTACGCCGCGATCTGGGCGATGGGCCACTCCTGCTGGTGGAAGAGGAGCATGATCTGCCTCTGCTCCTCGTTGAGTCCCGAGAGCGCGGCGTCGAGACATTCACGGGCGTGCGTCCGCTCTTCGAGCGCCATGCTCGGGGCGCTGGGATCGCTCCGACCCGCGCCTGCGGCGGCGCCGACCACGTCGCTGTCGTACAGCGGCTTGTGCTTCTGCATCGCGTTGACATAGAGACGCTTGGCGATGGTGAAGAGCCACGTCGAGAACCGGAACCGCGGGTCGAACCTGTTGAGGTTCATCAGCACACGGACGAAGGCGTCCTGGACGATGTCCTCGGCCAGGTCGGGGCGACCTGAAAGACGAACCATGTACGAATAGAGCGAAGCCTGGTGGGTCCGGATCAGACAATCGGCCGAGGCGCGGTCGCCCTGAGCGGCCAACTCGATCACACGCTGTTCTTCAAGCCGGTTCATGGGTTCCCCAAAGGGAGAAACAAGATAAAGAGTGTACGCCCCCCGCCCGCGAGGGTTGCGAGAACGAGTATTTCGGACGCCGAAGCCCTGGTCCCAAAACAAAGACGCATCAGGAGGGCATTTCTGGCACGGGCGCATGACCCCCGAACAGATTCCTATCCTCAAGACGATCACCGCGCCCCCGCGCGAGAAGATTGCTCTCGATCGTGATGCCACCCGCGCGTCGGTCGGATGGACCCGGTTCCACGGAATCGGATCATGCGATTGCCGTGAACGGCCGTTTCTTCGGACTAGTTTTCCTTGCCCGATGTGCCATTGCGAGGTAGACTGATGATCGAGCGTCATCAGGAGGGTCCGATCATGCGACATGGCCTGTGGAACGGTGCGGCGTGCCTTGCGGCGGCGGGAATGCCCGTCACGGCGTGGGCGGCGCGGGAGTCGGTCCTCTCGCCGCAGGTGCTGACCGATTCGGTTGGGGGCATTGCCTCCGGCGGCGAGCGGGTCGGCGCGGGGCTTGCCGTGCTGGATGTGACGGGCATCCCGAGCATGGATGGGCCGGGCTCGCCGAACAACGTGGTGATATTCCTGTGGATCGGCCCGTTCAACTATGTGAACGGGCTCGGGTGGGACGTGGTGTTGCAGACGCTGGTCCCGGGTTCGCGCCGCGACGATATTGCCATGACGATTCGTGACACGAACAACGATGAGTTCTCCGGACTCTTGTTTATACCCGGGGCGGCTGATCCCGCACCAGGTGGCCCGACCGCGTACAGCAGCGACGGTATTCTCAAACTGGCGAACTACAACATCCCCAACGTGCGGGCCTTGGCGGACGGGCTGATTCGTCTGGAATTTGCGGAGGGTTTTGAAGATGCTCCGGGTGCGGCTGATGCCCTGTGGGTGAGTGGTGCTGTCTCGTTCCAGACCGTGTTTGCCATTCCAAACCCGGTGTCGCCCGGACCCGCGAGCCTCTTTGCCCTGGCGGGCGTCGCGGCGCTGAGGCGGACGCGGAGAGCGTAGCAATGCACGCCGCGACAACTCAAGGTGGTGGGCACGGCGTTGGGCACGGCCCCGGCGGCTCGCAGCCTGGCGCACCCTGGTAGCACTGATAGGGCGCGCTCATCGCGCCGTTCATGATTCCATCAAGCCCGTCGACGATGTCCTCATCCCCGGCGTCGATGAATCCATCGAAGTTCACGTCGCCCCGGCACCATTCGTAGGGCGGCGGGCACGCGCCGCACATGCGGCACGAAACAGCGAAATCAGGCGACGCGCCGCCGGCCCGGACATCACGGATGAGTTGAAGATCGACGCTGTTCACAGAGCCGTCGAGGTTGGCATCGCCGTAGCACCATTGATTCCGATCGCACCGCCGCGCGCCGAACGGCGGGGCCGGCGAGGGGCACTGGATCATCATGACGTCCATATCGGTTCCGGCCCAACCGTCGCCGTCCATGTCGCCCAGGCACCACGGGATCACGGGCCATTTCCCCAGCGCCGCCAGGCAGCACTGATCGGCGCAGTCCACACGTTGCATTGAATCCCCATTAATATCTCCGCACGCCCGCCCTCTGCATGGATGGCAGAAAAACGTTGTGCCATTGGGCGCGGAGACCTCCTGGTGTCTTGCCGCCAGGAACACAGCTCCGGACGTGAAGATCACTCCGATCAGCCTGAGCGAACCGCCTGGCCCTTCCACGAACAGCCCGCCGCCGGAATCGTGGCATTCGACCGAGGCATACACGCCGCAACCCGACTGCGGGGTCCAGTCACCTGCGGCAAAGTGTAACTCGCCCTTCCTCCCGTCGCTCACGCATGTGATGTTCGTTATGCCGGAGATGCCCACATGGAGGCTCTTTCGCCTCGTTCTCCGGTTCGATCCGCTGGTCGCAGGGGACATTGGTTCTTTGGGTTCTTCCCCACCCCGCGAGATACACCAACTGCCCGGTGCAAAGTTCCAGGTTGTACGGCGAGTCGATTTGGATCGGTGTGATGTGCGACAGGAAGCACACGTCGGCGGGCTCGATCTCGCCGATCGCCACGCCGTCAGTGCCCTCGCGGAACGGCGCCGTGGCTAATCGGAAGCACGCGATGCGCACCCGAATCATGTCCTCGTTTTCTCCTACGCACAAGGGAGCGCACGGGCAGTTGCTGCAGACTTCCGGGCAGCCGCGGAAGTAGGCGTACCACTGATCCACTTGCGATGTGCAAGCGCCCGTCGGGTTGGGGTTGCCGTCGAGGAAGTGCTGCACGGTGATGATTCCAACCCTCTGGATATTCTACGGGTCGGTCCACTGCACATACGTCCCAGAGCCTTCCGGCAGCCACGTCGAATCCGGAGCCCACGCGCGCGGCGCGAGCCCGCACACCGCGTCGAACCGGCTGTCCAGCGGTGTCGTGCCACAGGAAACGGCGTGAGCGCGGGATGCTCCAATCAGAAACACGCACACGACCGCAAGAGCGATCGACCGAGTGAGCATGGTGCCTCCTTTCGGGGTTGATCCTCAGTCTGAATAGGCCCAGTTGAGCAGCACCGCCATGATGTCCTTCCAGTCGATCCGGCCGTTGAAGTCGATGTCCGCGGGGATGGTGTAGCGTTCGTTCCCGACCTGCCCGCCGAACCCGTTGAGCACGTTGACGAGGTCCGTCGCGTTGGTGGGCCGCAATGCCTGTGCGCGCGGCGAGAAATCGACGCGCCACGCGACGCCGAACTGCTGCTCCGCCCCCGGCTGGTTCAGTTTCACGTCGTATTCGGTGCGCAGCCAGCGGACGCGGATGAGGTAGAGACTGCTCAGGGGGATGCCGGTGAAGATGTGCTCCGTCGTGTTGAACGTCGAGATCGACGAGCGAACCGGCACGGACAGCGGCGGGACATTCCCGAGTGAGTCGCAGGGGAAGAGTTCGAGATCGAGGTTCTCGAGTTCAAGCGTTCGGACGGCACCGATCCTGGGAGCGCTGGGGTTGGAAAAGTTGAGTTCGGTCAGCTGGAAGGTTCTCTGCCAGCACAGGGTGATCGTCAGTTGATCCGGAGGCAGCACCGATCCTCCCGGGTTCGTGGGGTCGGGACGCTCGGCGAGCAGGGGCACGTCGATTACATAGTCAAGGAAACCGTCTCGAAGTGTCCCGCCTCCGGGTTGGCGGATGCCGCGTTGATCGAGATTGCCGAGATCCCAGCCGATCGGGTCCACGAAGATGGGCGGGATCTCTCTCGGGCGAAGGCCGGGTTCGATCGCACCGGGCGTGCCGCCGGGGGGGCCGGTGCCGGGATCGTCGTCGCCGAGGCTGGGAATCTGGAACGGAGTCTGAGGCCCGGTCGTAACCAGCCCACCGCGAATGCCCGTGAAGTTTTTGAGGTCGGGCCCGCGACCACCGCCCGCCTGCATCGGGCGCCCGATGATCACGGCTGGCTCGTCCGCACGCTGCGCGGCTCGCATCGCTTCAACTTCCGCATCCATCGGGGGAACCGCATCGCCGGCCCCGTCTCCCTCTTGATCAAGATCGGGAGATTCGGGCAACGGCCTGGGCTGCGGCGGCCCGCCGCCGGGTCCGGCGGGCTCGTCCGGGATACGGATCGAAGGCACCGCGGGGTCGGTCTCGGGTGGATTGATCGTCGGCCCGTCGAAGTTGGTCTGAGGGGGCGCGACGGGCGCGTACCCCGTGAAATAGTTCTCCAGGCTCCGCCGAAGGTTGATCACCCCGGCCCCCTGCGCCCGATCGAGCGGATTGGTGGTGTTGGGAACGAGGTTGTAGACCAGCAGTCTCGGGTCATCATCGTTCGTTCCGTCAGCATCAGTCAAGAGCATATTGCGAGGGAACCCGTCGCGCTGATCCTGGGGCACGCCGGGGCCGAGCGGACGATTCGTCCACCCTTCGAGCTTCTCCGCGCCGTTCAGGATGATCGCCTTCATCACCGATGGATGGATGCTGAGGGGCGGGCTCTGCTCCAGCGCGACATCCTGGAGCAGCGCGACGGCCCCGCCGACGATCGCGGCGGCCACGCTCGTGCCCTGGACAAGTTGGAACGAGCCGGGGTTCGCGGGAGCGTCGGGATCATCACCGGGATCGATCGAGGGGAGGAGCAACAGGGACGTGGGTTGGGGGCCGTTGTACTCGCATGGATCGCGCGGGACGCCGCCGGTCATGGCGAAGTCCGGTGGGATCACCACGATCCCCGTACTTGGCGCGATGACGTCCAGACCCGGCCGACGGTCGGGGAAATCCGCTTGACCGTTGATGTTCGGGGAGGAATCGATCGGCCCGCGCGACGACAAACCCGCCACGATGAACGACTGATCCTGAAAATCCGGCGGCGAAACCACGGGATCGACGAATCCGAACCCGCCGACCACGATGCAGTTGAACGCCGTCCCCGGGGGAACAATCGTCCGGTACCCGAGGTACTCCGAGCCTGGACCGTTCGGATCGGGCGCTTGGATGACGCAGTTGCCGAACGATCGCCCTTCGGTCTGACCGCTGTTGCCCGCGGCGACAACGAAGGTCGCCCGCGTATGCGAGGCGACGATGTCGAACGCTTGAGAGATCGTGTCCTCGCCGTTCAGGGTTCGGCCTCCCGCCCCGAATGCCGCCACCACGACCGACGCCGCGTTGGGCAGCCCGAGCGTGCTCGCCGTCGTGGGATCGGCCACGCCCATGAGCGCGAAATAAAGGGCGGACTTGCCGATCGAGAACGAGCCGTCTCCGAAGACCTGCGACGCGACGGTCGCCGAGGCGACCGACGCTTCGGGCGCGAGGCCTTCAAAGCCGCCGATCGCCGCACCCGCCGCGACGCCGGCGACGATGGTCGCGTGCGATCCGGCCGACGTCGCCGCAGGCTCGACCCCCGGCCAGTTCACCCGCGGAACCGTGCGGCCCGCGAACACATCGTGCTGGCCCGACAGGTGTTCCCCGTCAACAACCCCGATCGTCGCGTTCGCGCCGAAAAACCCCTCCTCGCGGAAGGCCAGCACGTCGATCGCCTGCAGATAATCGTCGGCCTCAAGCCCCGCCTCAAGCAGCGGCGTATCCACCACGATCGAGAGATCGTAGAGTTGAACGTCGTCCACCACGTCGCCCAGAATGCTGATGTAAAAAACGCCCGCCGTCACGGGGATCTCGAGTTGCTCCGAACCGCCCGCCGCCGTCGCGTTGACCTCGTCGATCAACTGGAGAACGTTCGTAAAGGGGTCGTACGCCTCGACGCGGATGCGGAGATTGCGCACCATCGATGCGTCGACCTCGAACGGGGTGCCCGCGCATTCGCCGTAGATCACGCTGTCGCCCGAAGCACCGGCGAAGTCAAAGAAGTCGTTGATGTACGCCATGCCGCGAGGCACGACGAGCACGTTGAGCGTGCCGGAGACCACCGACGGGGGGATGCTCAGCCGCCAGCGGTCGATGTCGCCGGTGTTGTGGATGCTCAGGTCCACCGGGCCGCCCGGGAACTCGGCCTGCCCTATTGAGTTCACCTCGGGGATGCCCAGGTGCGGGATGTACGAAAAGGTGCTGGTCCCGGGCGGGGGGAAGAAAAAGATGTCCTTCGCGTCGGTGTAGGTGGTGGTATTCCCCCCGTCGCCCCATGTGTCGAGGCTGTCGCCGAAGACCGAGTGAGCCGATCGGATGTCGTCTTCCTGCAGGTCTTGGAAGAAAAGTTGCGGAAGGGGGTCCTGCGAGCCGGCGCCCGGCAGCGAGGTATAATCCTGAATCTGCATCAGGGCGATCGGGATCTCCGGGTTCGACGGGCACGCGGGGACCATGCCCAGCGCGAATCCGATCTCACGCGTGATCACCGTCGCGAGCAGGTTGGGCGTCGCCGGATCGTTCCACCGTTCTTCCTTGTCGAGGATGATGTTCCCGCAATAGCCGAGGTTGACCTCGTCGTCGAGCGGGTCCATCGGCGTGTCGTTGTCGTCGACCAGATCGGCGATCGGCGGCGAAACCGAGTCGTAGGTCCATGCCAGAATCCCGCCGGCGCTCCCGTCCGGCTGCGTCGGACCGTCCAGTTCGCACATCGCGATGCGGATGTCTCCCTCGCCGCGGTTGGTGAGCTCCGGATTGCCGAAGGCGTTGACATCCCAATCGCCGCCGCCGTCGCCGTTCGGCTGGTCCGCGATCGCAAGATCGTCGTCGATATTGACATCATCCGAGTTGAACGACCGGTCCCCGGGGATGAAAACAAAGTCGACGGCGCAGACCTGATCCCAGCGATTGATCGCGTCCTTGATGATCGTCTGCCAGGTGCGCTGCCCGCCGTCAAGCTGCCATCCGAAGGGGCGCGGCAGCCCGCTCAGCCGCGCGAACAGAACATTCTGAAAGTTATCGAAGCTGGGGTCGTTGGCGTCGAGGATGTCAACCGTCTGCCCGTTCCCAGGGAGGAACCCATTATTCAGAGTCCCGTTGGAAGGCTCCATCGCCATGCCCGGTGCGGCGTAACTCCACCACACCTGGAACGCGCGATCGGACGGGATCCCATCAATTCCTTCGCGGGCGTCGATAAAAGTTACGATCCCACGCCCCGGCACCGGGGTGAACCGATCGGCTTGGAGCAGCGCGGCGTTGGGATGCGCCTCCTGTTGCTGCCTCAGCGTGTCGGCCACACGGCGGATGTACTCGCGCGACGTGCCCGGCGCGAACGTCGTCGCGTAGGCCGAGGTCGCGCCCGCAGCGGCCACGAGGGCGAAGGGGAGCATGGTGGACATCCGACCGAAAGGCTTCCTGCTCTGCATGTCGTTTCCTCTCAATCTCGCCGCCCGATCAAACGAGCGGAACCCAAAGACTGTCACCGCCGATCGAGACTCAAAGTTTATCCGCTCACCCTGGCGCGGCCCGGAACCCAGTCCGATACCGCACCAACGAAACCGCACCATACATCCGCCGACTTCGCCGCCCGTTTCCGCTCTATGGCTCTCTTCCTTCCGTGTCGCGGGTCGAAGTTCACCTAACTCCTTGACAGTACGAGACTTCTCTACGCCGATCCCAACCGTTCGGATGCGGCCGACCGGCCAATAACTGAAAGAATATCAGACGCGAGCCTTTGGGGAAAGTTCGGGGCCGATTCCCGAGGGCCGGGCGACCGTGTACACACGCCGGAACGCGAACCCATTCGTCCGCCAAACCGATGATATCGCACGCCAGACCTCCTTTGACATCGGAACCCTCGACCGTGCCCCGTTTACGAATAAACTTGACAACATGCGAACGAACGCTAGCATCCTTCCCTTCAACTGCGGGGTGGAGCAGCCCGGTAGCTCGTCGGGCTCATAACCCGAAGGTCGTAGGTTCAAATCCTACCCCCGCTATTCGATTTTTTTACGAAAGGCCCGCGGCAAATCGCCGCGGGCCTTTGTCGTTTCAAGACTTGTGGGCGTTGCCAATTTCATCCGCACGGGTGCGATTCCGGCGTTGACCGCGCTTTATGGATACGCCGGATACAGATGAAATCGGCGGCTCGGCCCGTTCACCGTCGGTCGCATCCATGACTTCGACGCCGTGAGTCTTGAGCACTGGCGGTGGTACCCCGCCTCGTCGTTGTCACCGCGCCCGAAGCGCTTCACGTCGTAGACGACCACGAACCTGAAGGGGCAGCCGGGTTTCTGCGCGTCAGCGATCAGTTCCTGGAAGGCCTTGCGACCCGCGACGCTGGTGCCGCTGATGGCGTCGTCGGTGTACCAGCGCTCGACGGTGAGACCCTGCTCCGTCGCGTAGCGCTCCACCGCCTTCCGTTGATCGGGGATCGATTGCTCCTGGCGGTCGGTGGACCGGCGCAGGTACCCCACGGCCACGCGGTTGGTTCGCCCGGCCTCCTCTCGATGTCGTTTGCCCATGGTGACCTCCTGCCCGCGGGTTCCCCCGTTCATTCGGGGGTCGCGGGGCGATTGGCCATCAGGGCGTATCGGGGCAGGGATATCAAGGCCGATTCGAGGCTATTCGTGCTTCATGAAATGAGGCTGTTGCGGGAAGACCCCTTCGGACGGAAAGACGCTCCGCGGAATACCGCGACGCAAAGACGGCTTCCTCGCTCGCGCCGCCGCCCCTCCGCCCACATCAAGTGATACGGAATCCAAGTAGTCCCTGCGCGATGTCTGAGCCTCCTCCCCCGCTCCCAGCGGAGGGGGCGACGGCCACGGCACACTTCAACTGCAACTTCGCGCAGAAAGTACATGGATTCCTTATGATACCTTGAATGGTCCCCCCCCGCAAGCAAGCAAGCAAGCAAGGTCGATCGTAATTTTACGGCGGAATGCAAAGATTTCAGACTCTTTCCCAGTCGGGATTTTGTTGATTGGTTTCGCCCGTCTTGCACCATTTCAGGGTTCGGGAAGAGGGGTGTGTGGCGCTCTTTTCCGGGGATGTCGCTCGGTCGCCGAGGCGACCTTTCAGGCTGAAAACAATGGTACTTCGAGGGAGTTCGGACTCGGTTTGCAAATAGCTGAAGAGATACAGCCGATCAACCCGCCGATTCGAGGGGTGCGCTTCGCTTCTTCACTCTCTTCCACGCTCGCACGCCGCCGAAAGCACCCGAACGCTTCCGGAACGGCGGCAGAGTAGCCTCAACTCCATGCAACATGCGGAGCCGGATCGGCGTCACGGGGTTGGACCTCAGAAACGTCGGGTGCTGATTGGTTCTCCGACGCATTGGCAGCAGCCCCGCGTGTTCAACCCCCCCAAAGAGCGCACGATCCGGCCGCCGGAATCGACGCTCCCAGACGCGCGGGTCCCGGCCGACGGCGCGCGAGCACGCTCGTCGCCTTGTTCCCCATCACGACGGCTTCTTGTAGATCATCGTGACTCGGTTGCCTTTTTCGTTGTATTGGACCACTGTCATGTAGGCCTTCATGAGCATGACGCCCCGGCCGTGGGGGAGTTCGAGGCGTTCGCTGGTGGTGGGGTCTGGGACCGCACCGGGCTTGAAGCCTGGGCCTTTGTCCTCGACGGTGATGAGCACTTCTTCGGCCGTGACGCGCCAGGCGAGCAGGACTTTCTCGGCTTTATCGAGTTGTTGATGGCCGTGACGGAAGGCGTTGTAGACGGCCTCTTCGAAGGCGAGTCGGATGGCGAAGGAGGAGGCCTCGGTGTAGTTCGCGTTGGAGACGTCGTTGAGGAGGGCGAGCTCGGCGCGGCGGATTTCCTCCTGGTCGTGGGCCAGCCAGACCTCCGCCTCACCGCCTAGGTGCTTTCGGCCTTCGCTCATGCGTCTCCCAGTCGAACGCCCTCTCCCGTGGGCGTCCCCGTGCCGACTCTCTTACTTCAGCGGAAACTCGCGGCGGCGCGGTCCGTGTCGTCGTGGATCTCGAAGAGTTTGTTGAGTTTGGTGATGACGAAGACCTCGTAGATCTGGGGGTCGATGTTGCAGAGGCGCAACTGGCCCGCTTTGGTCTTCATGCGGTTGTGGATGGTGATGAGGGTGCCGAGCGCGGCGCTCGACAGGTGATCGACGTTGGCGAACGAGATGACGAGCCGGGGCGCGGTCTCGGCGTCGATGAGCGAGGCGATCTCCTCGCCGATCTGCTGGATGTTCGCTTCGTCGAGGATGTTGCGATCGACGAACTCGACGAAGATCGCGCCCTTTTCCTTCCTGACCCGCAATCGTGCGTCGGCTTGTGGCATCCGGTGACTCCTAGGCTGGTTCTTTCGGAGAGTATAGCGGTGACGGTCGGGCGGGGGGTGATTTCAAAAACAACCCGGACCCGCCGCGGCGGGCCCGGGTGTCAAAGTCAGGAAATACCTCCGGGCACGCTCAGCGGAAGGGATCGTGGAGGCGGTCGAGGAGACCTGGGTAGGCATTCTCTTCTTCCTCGTTCTGGATGATGATCGTGGGCTTGACGAGGATGAGCAAGGTGCGTTCCTCCTTGATCTCCGAGCGATTGGTGAAGAAGCGGTTGATGATCGGGAGTTTGGAGAGGACGGGGACCCCGGTCTCGATTTCGAGTTCGGACGAGACGCGCTGACCACCCAGAAGGACGGTTCCCTTGTCGGGGATGGTGACTCCCGTGTTGATCGAGGTGACGTCGATGGTCGGGATATCGATCTGGCCGACGGCGACCGCGGGAGGGATGCCGGCAGCCCCGCCACCCCCGCCGGCACCGCCCGCGACGGCGGTGATGGGCTGAGAGCGGAAGCGCGGGTTGGAAGAGACCGAGGTCTGGATCGTCAGCGTAACGTAACGGCGATCCGCGGATGCGACGCCTCGGAGCGCGAGCGAGACTCCCGAGTTCAGCCGGCCGACCGTCGGGTTGAAACCGACCGAGCCGGTGCCCGCGACGACCTGAAGGGCGGAGATGAAACCGACCTGGTTGACGACCGCGATGTTGGCGGCCCGGCCGTTGGCGAACGTGAGTCGCGGAGCGGTGAGGGTGACGTTGCGCTGGTCGGCCTGGGTCGCTTCGAGGAGCAGGTCAACCTGGATGTCGTCCATAAAGTACGTCGCGGCCACGCCGAGAGCGGGGTTGCCGGCGATGGCGGCCGTCGCGAGCGCGTTGCCCGAAGCGAGCGTGAGGTCGTCGGTCAGGATGTTGCTGCCCTGCTGGACCGGGACCACGCTGAGCGACGATGGGGTGGGAACGGAGTAGGGCCGAGCGCGGAAGGCGTACTGCGGGTCACCGTTGCCGTCGAGCCCGTCGAAGTCGTAGCCGACGACGTTCCCGTTCCGGGGGCTGCCCGCAAGATCGGCGGGCCGGAACGAGTTGCCCTCATCGGCGAGCGAGCCGATGCCAAAGGCGTCGAGTTGTCGCTGGACGGCGCGGGTCTGGTTGTTGTCGGCGTTGAAGTAAACGTCGAGGTCGAAGGCGATCCGCTCGAAGAAGTTGGCGGAGACGGTGAGGAACCGCGATTCGACGTTGATCTGAACGGAGCGGATCTCGCGGAGTTGATTCAGGAGTCCCTGAATGTCGCGGTGGTTTCTCGCGGTGTTGGTGATGATGAGGTTGCCGTTGAGTTCCTGGATCACACCGGTCTCGCCGCCGTTGTCTCGCCAACCCTCGAAGTCCACGTTGGTCTGGAGGATCTCGAGGATGCGATCCATGAGTTCCTGCTCGGTGGGGCCGACGGGATCGGCATCGCCGGCATCGCCGCCGAAGACGGACCCGCCGCCGCCGCCGCCCTGCCCGCCCTGGTTAAGAACCTGGTCGAGGTCGAGCCTGGGAGCATCGGGGAAATCGGGGATCTGGAAGAGCAGGTCGCGGATGTCGTAGATGACCACGAAGGTGTTCTTGCGAAGGGCCTCATCGGCGGCCACGACGAGAACGCCGTCGTTGACGGCCCATCCGGCGCGGGCGAAGGCGTCGGGCTGTGCTTTTTCGAGGATCCGTTCGAGGACCACGCGGGCCGGGACTTCGCGGAGTTCGAGGGTGATCTCCTTGTCGCGCTCGATGCCGATCTGCGCCAGCGAGTCCCAGTCGACGTCGACGTTGAGGTTGGTGACGGTGCCGACGAACGCGAGAACGTCTTCGAGCGAGTTGTCGCGGAACGACGCGGGGATGCGACGCGTCTCGAGCGTCGCGAGCACCTTCCGATCCGGCTCGGATTCGACGAAAGACTGCAGATCGCCGCGGCGGAACGAAATCTCCGGCCAGTCGGCGGGGTAGGACATCAGATTCTGAGGAACGATGAGCGTCTTGTCGATTTCGCTGAACTCTTGCGAATACGAGAGGGCACGCGTGCGGCGGTTTTCTTCGTACTCTTTGTACAGCTTCACGTCGCGCAGCACATCCTTGAGGAGCATCGCCGCGGGATTCGTCGGGTCGAGAAAGAGCACCTGGTCGATGACCTGGATCGCTTCGTCGTACTTCTGTTCGGATTGCAAGGCCCGGATGCGGTCGAGATTCTCGTTGATCCGCTGGCGGCGCTCGGTTTCCTGCTGGGCGCGGGTCTTCGCTTCTTCGGTCTTGAGATCGCCCTGACGCTTCTCGATTTCTGAGACGGTGATGGCCTCGGCGGCGGAGTCGATGTGCTTCAAAAGAGCCTCGGCCTGACCCAGGCCTTGGCGGTACTGATCCTCGGAGAACAGGCCGTTGGCCTGCGCGTTGTTCCAGGTCAGCCGCGCCTGCGCGGCAAGATTGCGCGCGGACTGCGTGTCGCCGCGCGCGAGGGCGGCGTTGGATTGCGCCACAAGGTTGTTGAAGACGGCCTCGGCCTCTTCTCGCGCGATCCGCTTTTGCTCAAGCACGGTGCCGAGGGTGTCCTGGCCCGCCGCACCGATGAGGGCGCGGGCCTCGGCGACGCGGTCATTCGCCGTCGTGGTCTGGTCGGCGCTGAGGTTCTGGCCGAAGACGGAGACGGCGCGGGTGTACTTGTCGATGGCTTCGTTGTATCGGCCCGCCTGAAAGGCGGCCTCGGCCTCGACGAGGATCGCCTGGGCGTCGATCTTGGTGGACTCGCTCAGGAGTTCGTCGCCGGGCTGGGGTTCTTCGTTGGGCGTGCCGCCCGCCTCGGACTGGTCGCTCTCGTTCGAGACGGACGCGGGCGCGGCCGAGGCGATCACCGTCACCGCCTTGCCCGCGCTCTGCATGACCGAGAGCGGGATGTAGTCCACCTCGAACGAGCGGCCTTGCTTGCGCTCGAGTTCGTAGATGCGGTCCTGGTAGCGGTTAACCTCCGAGGTCTGATCCTGCGAGAGGACGGCGCCGGTGCGGAGGATGCTGGCGAAGCCGGCCTTGGCCTCGGCGTACTTCGCGTTCGTGAAATCGCTCACCGCCTGCGCGAGCGTCGGCGCCACCATCGGCTTCAACTGGTCGCGGAGTTCGACCGCCTGCTTCGCGACCGTCTCCGCACGCATCCGCTGCTCGGCCGTCGCCTTGTCGGAACGCTTCGCGGCAGCGGCGTGGGTTTCCGCTACCCGGAGTTCGCCCTGCTTCAGCGCGAGTTCGGCCTTCTGGATGCTCAGTTCGACCTCGCCCAGGAATCGGATCCTTCGATCCGCGGCGGCCAGCATCTCGATCACGCGCGGCTGCTCCTTCGCGCTCCCGCCCGACTTCCGTAGGGAGAGAAGGATCGACTTCGCTTCGACCACGCGCCCTTGTTCGAGGAGCGAACCGGCTGATTCGATTGTGGTTTCGGATTCACCCGCGAGGACTCGCGGCGCGGCGGCACCCGCGAGGAGTGCAAGCATGATTGCCCGGACGCACCGGGCCGACCGAGTTCCCTGACGACGCATCACCATGATCCTCCGATCGAGAGGGGAAAGTACGAGCAAGCCGTCGGTGGCCGGGGAGATCACCCGCCCAAACGGAGCCGGAACATACCCGAACGCGTTGAGACGCCGCAACCGGGAAGAGGTTCCGGGTCGGATTTGTTGATGGATTGATTTTGGTCGGGGCGGCGTTGCTCGGTGTTGAGAAGACGCGGGCGGGATGCCGGTGCCACTCGTGGCACGGTCGCCGCGGCGACCGTGTCGGATCACGGGCTGGAAAGCCCGTGCCACTGGATTTGTACATTGCCCGCCATGGTGGATGGGCTTTTCAGCAGGCCTGTGGAGATTTCCGGCATTCTTGCCCGAGTGGTACTCGAAGCGGGGATCGACCAGCCGGAGGGGCTGACGTATTCGGTGCCGGAGTCGATGAAAACGGTCGAAGTGGGCGACCGCGTGCAGGCACCGCTGGGGCGGGGCGATCGGCGGGTTGAGGGGATTGTGATCGAGGTCTTTGGCCCGGAACGGGCCGCGGAGGCCCTGGGGGGGCTTGATCCGGCGCGGGTGAAGCCGTTGATCGGGGGGGCGTCGCGGGTGGCGGCGGCAGAGTTTGCGCGGTTCCCGCCGAATCTCGTTCGCCTGGGGCTTTGGATCAGCCAGTACTACTGCTGCCCCATCGGGATGGTGCTGGCGGCGATGGTGCCAACGGCGGTGAAACGGCAGACGGGTGTTGTGTTCCGGCGGTCGCTGGAGCGGGTGGAGGGGGCGGAGCCTTTGAACCTGCCGCCGTCGTCGGTGGAAGCGCTTGGGCTGGTGCGCGCGATGGCGGCGGAGTCTTTCCCGGTTGAGGCGCGGAGTCTGGCGGATCGGCTGGGACACAAGACGCTGAGCCATGTGAATCGGCTGATCCGCGCGGGGATTTTGCGCGAGGTGGTGAAGGCGGAGGTGCGCGCGGGGGCCGGGCCGGAGTGGGAGAAGGCGGCGGGCGATGCGGAGACGAAGCGGTTGACTGTGGGGCAAAAAAAGGCGCTCGATTCGATCGTGGCGGGGCTTGGCTCGTTTCATGCGAACGTGTTGTTCGGCGTGACGGGATCGGGGAAGACCGAGGTGTACCTGCACGCGCTCGCCGAAGTGTTGGCGCGGGGGAAGAGCGCGATCGTGTTGGTGCCGGAGATTAGTTTGACACCGCAGACGGCCGGGAGGTTCATGGCCCGGTTCCGCGAGGTCGGCGTCGCGGTCCTGCATTCGGGGCTGAGCGAATCGCAGAGGCACCTGGAGTGGATGCGCGTGCTCCACGGGCAGGCGCGGGTGGTGGTCGGCGCGCGGTCGGCGGTGTTCGCGCCGGTCGCGGCGGGTTCGCTTGGGCTGGTCATCGTGGACGAAGAACACGACGGGTCGTACAAGCAGGATCAACTGCCGAGGTATCACGGGCGGGACGTGGCGATCCGCCGGGCGCAGATGGAGGGGTGTTCGGTGTTGCTGGGGAGCGCGACGCCTTCGCTGGAATCGTGGCACAACGCGGCGAGCGGGCGGTATGGATTGCTCGAACTGCCGGAGAGGGTGGGGGGTGGGGCGCTGCCCCCGGTGCGGGTGGTGGACATGGTGGACGAGAGCCGGAATCGCACGGCGGCGGATCGGCGGCACCAGCACAGCGTGGGGCCGACGCTTGAGGCGGAAATCAAGGAGACACTGAAGGGGACGGGGCAGATCATCCTGCTGCTGAATCGGCGCGGGTATGCGTCGTACATCTGCTGCGGCGATCCGGCGTGCGGGTGGTACCTGACGTGCGAGCACTGCGATGTGACGGCGGTGTATCACAAGGGGAGCGCGGCGACCGAAGGCCGAGGACTGGTGAAGTGTCACCACTGCCTGGCCGAGACGCGGATGCCGACGGCGTGCCCCGCGTGCTCGAAGAAGGTCATCACGTTTGGATTCGGCACGCAGCGATTGGAAGACGAGATCGAACGGAAGTTCTCGGCCCTGAAGTTGGGCACCACGATGCTCCGGCTCGACGGCGACACGATGAAGCGGGCGTCGGACTACTTCGGCGCGCTCGACCGCTTCCGGCGCGGCGAGGTGCGGGCGCTGGTGGGCACGCAGATGATCGCGAAGGGGCTTGATTTCCCGAACGTGGAACTGATCGGCGTCATCAACGCGGACACCGGGCTGAACATGCCGGACTTCCGCGCGGAGGAGCGGACGTTCCAGTTGATCGCGCAGGTCGCCGGTCGCGCGGGGCGGAGCGCGGAGAGCAAGTTGAAGTCGCGGGTGATCGTGCAATCGTTCAGCCCCGGGGCGGCGTCGATCCGGTTCGCCTCGCGCCATGATTTCAGGGGCTTCGCGGAGCGAGAACTGGGGTTCCGGCGCGAGGCGGTGCTGCCTCCCGTGGGGAGGATGGCGCGGATCGTGTGCCGGGATGAGGACGCGGGGAAGGCGGACGGCCGCGCGGCGGGGATCGCGGACGCGCTGCGCGGGTTCGGCCGGACGCTGCGAATCAAGGGGCCGATGGCGTGCCCGATCTCTCGGATCGGCGGGTTCTACCGGTTCTCGGTGGAAATTCTCGCGGCGTCGGCGGGGCCGATCCAGGAGGCGCTCGCGTCGCTCCGCACGCAGGGGCTCGTAAAGAGCGACGCGAAGACGGCGGTGGATGTGGACCCGGTGGCGTTGTTGTGAGTGGGGTTCGGGGTTCGGGGTCTTGGGTCTTGGGTCTTGGGTCTTGGGTCTTGGGTCTTGGGTCTTGGGTCTTTCCACTCCCTACTCCCTACTCCCTATTCCCTACTCCCCTCTGCTTTTCTTCCTCTGTGTCTCTGCGCCTCTGTGGTGAATGCCTTGGTTCCTGGATCGAGTACGCGGAGGCGATTTGGCTCGACGGTGATGATCGCCGCGTTATCGCCTTCGCCAACATCGAAGTTCCCCGCCTCGCCGTCGAGTTGCATCGGGAGGGGGCGCTCGGGGCTTTCGATGCGGACCTCGCGGCCTTGGGCGTGTACGAAGGAACGGAAACTTCGTTGGAGTCGCATTCGCGCGATCATCGTCCAACCCAATACTGTCCAGATGGATCGTGCCGGGAAGAATGACACGTCAAGCAGTCCGTCGGTCATGTTTGCGTGAGGCGCGGGGTCGATGCGGAGGGCGTACTGGCGGCTGTTGGCGACGACGAGCCAGCCGGGTTGCCCCCCCACCACTTCGCGGCCGTCGATCCAGACGTGGATCGGCGCGAGGGCGGGGTCGCGGAGTTCGGCGAGGATCGGGGTGCCGTAGGACAAGTGCGTGATGCGGCCCTGGCGTGTGCGGGCCATGCGATGGATGACGGAGGCGTCGGGGCCGACGCCGCACATGACGGCGAAGGCGCGGCCGTTGCAGCGGGCAAGATCGACCTCGGTGATTCGGTTGCGCGCGAGGGCGGCGAGGAGGGTCGCCGGGTTTCGGCTCATGCCGAACTCGCGGGCGAAGAGGTTTTCGGTGCCGGTGGGGAAGTGGTAGATGGGTGTGTTCGAGGCGGCGGCGGCGTCGAGGATCGAATGAATCGTGCCGTCGCCGCCGAGGACGATGAGGGCGTCGGCGTCCCGGAAATCGGGTGGCTCGGTGTTGGCGGGGAGGAGCGTTGGGTTGTGGCCTTGGTCGCGGAGGGCGCGGCCCATCGCTTCGGCCTCGCGTTCGGCGGCCCCGGAGCCGGAGCGCGGGTTGAAGTAGAGCAGCAGATTCATTTCGGAGGTCTCTGAGCGGCGCTCAAAAAGACAAGGCAGGCTGGAAGCCTGCCCCACCTGTATCCTACCGGGCATGAAGGCGAACCTAGGCGGACAGCTGATTCGCGCAACGGCGATGCTCGTTTGTGCGATCGCCGGCGCGGCGTCGGGGCAGTCGAGCGAGTTCAAACTCGACGAGTCGCGCGAATGGGCGAGCGTGAAGGCGCCCGAGCCGGGGAGCGATGCCGCACTGATCGCCGACGCGAGGCGGCACCTCGCGGAGGACAACCCCGCGGCGGCGCAGGCGCTGCTGGACCCGTGGATCGAAGCGAACCGTCGGCCGGGGAGTCCTTACATGGCGGATGCGCTCCTGGTCCGGGGCGATGCGCACCTGGCGCAGGACCGCGAGTTCACCGCGCTCTACGACTACGAAGAAATCTGCAAAAACCATCGCGAGTCCGATTCGTTTGCGCTGGCGGTCGGGCGTGAACTGGATATCGCCGTGCGGTACGCGAACGGACTTCGGATGAGGGTCTTCGGCGTGCGATGGGGCGACCCGGAGGACGTGCTGGTCGAGTTGTTCCTGCGCGTCAGCGAACGGCTGCCGCGGAGCCAGGCGGCGGAGCGGGCCATGATCGAACTCGCGGACTATTACTACCGCCAGCGTGAGTTGTCGCAGGCGAAGGATGTGTACATCGCGTACCTGGAGTCGTTCCCGAACGGGCCGAACGCGCTGAGGGCGCGGGAGCGGCGGATCAACTGCGACGTGGGGCGGTTCAAGGGGCCAAGGTACAACGCGGCGGCGCTGATCGATGCGAAGGTGCAGATCGAGCAGTTCGAGCGGCGGTACCCGGCCGAGGCGGAGGCGACGGGTCTGAACGCGGCGCTGGCGTCGCGGCTGGATGAGTCGATGGGGGCGCAGTTGCTGGATACGGCGAAGTGGTATCTGAAGGTTGGTGATGAGCCGTCGGCGAGGCTGGTGCTGAGGCGATTGCAGCGGGATCACCCGATGACCCTGTCGGCGGAGCGCGGCGGGGAGTTGATGCGGGAGAAGGGGTGGGAGGAAAGCGAAAAGCGGAAAGCGGAAAGCGGAAATGAAGAGGGGGCGCACGGGGACGTTGATCCGAATGCGAAGACGGCGGAAGGGGGGAAGCCGTGATGATGTGGATCAGCCTCGCGATGCGCGGTTCGGTCGCCCATTTCATAGGCTTGAAGAGAGTTTTTTTGGTTCTTTTCCAGATGCTGGCGCATCTCCCGGCGCGCCGGGATCGCGGCCCATTTCGAGCCTGTGAACGAATCGCTGAACAGCACCGTCTGCACCCCGCAGGGGTGGTCGTTCGTAGCCGGGGGTGGAGTCCGCGACACCCCCGGAGAGCCGTGTTGAAAGAAGCTCTTCACCCCGCAGGGGTGGTCGTGGGAACGGACGGCGAGCAACGACCACGCCGCCGGGGTGAAGAAGATTTATTGGTGTCGTTGACCGGGGGCGGCGCTCGGTCGCCGCGGCGACCGCTTTACCCCCGGCTACGAACGACCAGCCTTTCAGGCTGGAGACCGCTCGTGTCAGCGATTCATTCACAGGCTCTTCATGGGCCGAAGGCAAGAGCAGTTGGCATTCTGAGCATGGGTGGTGCGGGTGGAACGACTGTCTTGGATTCTTGTCGCAGAGGTTGTTCTCTGCTTTTTTTCTCCGTGCTCACCGTGATCTCCGTCGTGAATCTCCCCGGCTGCGGCGGCGGGTATGCGTTCCAGGATGCGTACCGCACCGATATCCACACCGTCGCGGTCCCGGTGTTTGCGAACTCGACTTTTTCGCACGGGCTTGAGGTGACGCTGACCGACGCTCTCGTGAAGGAGATTCATCGCACGACTCCCTGGCGCGTGGCCTCGGCGGATTCAGCCGAGTCGGTGCTGAGCGGGGCGATCGACTCGGCGGAACTGCGTCGCCTGAGCCGGGGGAGCGAGACGGGGATGGTGCAGGAACTCGCGTTTGAGATCTCGGTCTCGTTCGAGTGGAAAAAGAGCCGCAATGGCGAGGTGATGATCGCACGAAGAAACTTCCGCTCGGCGGACCCGTTCGTGCCGGCGCGGGGGGCGCAAGAGCGGCTGAACCTGGGCGAGCGGGCGGCGGTAGACCAGTTGGCACGCGACATCGTGGCGGAACTGCGCTCGTCGTGGTAGCGCGTGGCACGGTCGCCGCGGCGACCGTGGACCCACACGGGCTGGAAAGCCCGTGCCACTTGCGTCGCCTATCGTAAAAGGACATCGGAAACCCATCGGCAATGCCGATCGAATGGAGTCGGGCGGGGCATCAGGACACCTACATGGCGAGCGAAAATCGAAAGAAATCGGGCAAGGGTCAGCGGCCGGACGGCGACGGCGTTCCGCCCGGCGCGGGCGGTGGGCCGGCGGGGCCGAACGGCCCGGCAGCGGCGACGACGGGGCGGTTCAACCGCAACCCCTTCGGCTGGCTCGCGCTCATCGGCCTGGTCTTGATGCTCATCCTGATCTTCCGCAACGTGGACATCAGCACCAAGCGCGTCTCGTGGCGCGAGTTCGAGTCGTTCTACCGCGAGAACAGCCTCAGCGAAATCCGGATGGAGGAGACGGCCGTCCTCGCCAAGAAGAAGGCCGGGCCGGACGGGCCGGAGCAGGTCGTCCAGTTCCCGATCCCCACCGGAGCCAAGGAGCAGGTCTATCGAGACCTCAAGGAACTCACCGGCGGCGGCGAGTTCACCACCAGCAACGGCCCGGCGCTGTGGCTCCAGTTGCTCTTCAATCCGTTCGTGCTCACCCTCGTGTTCTTTCTCGTCATGTGGATGATCATCTCACGCGGCCTGCGCGGCGCGGGCGGCGCGGGGGGCGTCCTCGGCAACTTCGGGAAGTCGCGGCACCGCGTCTTCGCCAAGCAGTCCACCGGCGTGACGTTCCACGATGTCGCGGGCGTCGAAGAAGCGAAGGACGAACTCCAGGAGATCGTCCAGTTCCTGAAGAACCCGAAAAAATTCATGCGCCTCGGCGGGCGCATCCCGCGCGGCGTGCTCCTGGTCGGCGACCCCGGCTGCGGCAAAACATTGCTGGCAAAAGCAATCGCGGGCGAGGCGGACGTCCCCTTCTTCACGATCTCGGGTTCGGACTTTGTGGAGATGTTCGTGGGCGTCGGCGCGAGCCGCGTGCGAGACCTCTTCAAGCAGGCGAAGGAATCCGCCCCGTGCATCATCTTCCTGGATGAGATCGACGCGGTCGGTCGCCGGCGCGGCGGCGGCTTCACCACCGGCGGGCACGACGAACGCGAGCAGACCCTGAACGCCATCCTCGTCGAGATGGACGGCTTTGACTCATCGGACCAGATCATCGTCATCGCGGCGACGAACCGGGCCGACGTGCTGGACCCCGCGCTCACGCGGCCGGGGAGGTTTGATCGGCAGGTGATGGTGCCGCTGCCGGATGTCAAGGGTCGCTTTGAAATCCTGAATGTCCACGCGAAGAAGGTGAAGATGAGCCCCGACGTGGACATGGAGCGGATCGCGCGGGCGACCCCGATGTTCAGCGGCGCGGAACTGGCCGCGATCATCAACGAGGCCGCCATCGCGGCGACGCTCGTCGATAAAGATTTCGTCGAACAGGAAGACCTGGAAGAAGCCCGCGACAAGATCCGCTACGGCAGGTCACGCAAGAGCCGGGTGATCGAAGAGAAGGAACGCGTCGCCACGGCGTTCCACGAGGCGGGGCACGCGGTGTTGCAGAAGTTGCTGCCGGACGCGGACCCGCTGCACAAGGTGACGATCATCCCGCGCGGGCAGTCGCTGGGAGCGACGTTCAGCCTCCCCGAAAAGGACCGCTACGGCTACGGGCTGAAGTGGCTCAAGGCGACAATGCGCGTCGTCTGTGCCGGACGCATCGCCGAAGAGCGCAAGACCGGGGATATTTCCTCCGGTGCCGCGATGGACATCACGATGCTGACGCAACTCGCCCGGCACATGGTGCTGGACTGGGGCATGTCGGACAAACTGGGCTTCGTGCGCTATTCCGGGGCGGACACCCGCGAGATGTACCTCCCGGAACGCGAATACTCCGAGGAAACGGCGCGGATCGTGGACGAGGAAATCCGGCGCATGGCCGCCGAGGCGTTCGCGGACGCCGAGCGGATCATTGTTGAGAACTGGGAGAAGGTCGAAGCGGTGGCGCTCGCGCTGCTGAAACACGAGACGCTCTCGGTTTTGGAAGTCGAGCGATTGATGCGCGGCGAAGCGCTCAGCAAGCCGAGCGTGAGCGACCTTCTCGCGGCGGAATCGGCGAAGATGCGCCCGCCGACGCCCCCCGCGCCAACGGGGAAGCCGGACGAAGAGATGGGGCCGGGGATGGTGCCGAGTCCGGCGTGATTGTGATTGAATTGGCACGGGTTTTTGAGTGGCACGGGCATCCCGCCCGTGTCTTCGCCTTGACTCCCCCTCCCCCTGGGAGGGGGTCCGGCCCAAGCCGGGGGGGGAGGGACACCCCACGCGCCCGCCACGATGTATCCTCAAACAGCGCTCCGAGTGCTCCAGCAAAGGGGTGGCAGATGGATCGCGTGGCTCTCCTTCGCCATTTCGCATCGCGCCTGCGCCGGATGCCCGGTCGCCGCGGCGACCTGACGCTCGCCGTCGCGCCTCCCGGAGCGGTAGCCAGGACTGATCCATCTTGAACGCTCCGTGCTACGACCGGCCCGTCGGCGCCCATGAGTCACTCGACGGCCTACGACGCGGAAGAATGTGGTGGAGGAGAGGGGGGAGGGGTAGGTCATAGCGGCCTACACTTTGACCGTAACTCTTCAGCCGTTCGCAAACCGAAGTTCATTCTCCGTTGCAACGCCCCGCGCCGGAACACCACGAGGCCTCTGAGTGTCGCACGATTCTTCGGGTCTTCCGGCGCACCGGGCCAGTTCATACGAGCCCCGAACGAAGTGAGCGGAACGGCGCCGGCCCGCCCCTCCCTTTGTTCGGGGCTCGTATGAACGGTCTTTGCGTTCCGCTGAACAGTTACCCACCGCCGATTGCCCAAGTTGTCATCGCACGCACGGACTCACGGTTTTCGGAGCCACGCGCCTCTCATTTTCGCCCATTTTCATGGCCCCAACTCCATTCCTTAGCTACACTCAACTACACGCCGCACGCCGGGTGGCACCCAACGCCGTGAACTACGCGGCGAGTTTTCGTGATCGAAGTTCTTTGGCGGCCTCGACTTGGGCGCGGGTGGCGATGGTGATTCTCGGTTCGCCCGGCGGCCTCTGGGTCTTCTTGTGCGGCCAGTTGCGGGCCTTCTTGGATGCCGATTTTCTTCGACGTTTGTCGATGAGGCAGCGGCGCAGCCGGGACTTCAGCGCGTGGTCGCTCATGGGCGAGCGCATCGCGTGGCGCACGGCCGCGAGCGTGGTGGCCATCCGCCCACTGCCGCAAATCCTGCCCCAACCGAACGCCGTTTTTGCAGAATAATGCGATTGCCCTGTTCAAGGCCCCTTGGACCTCCGCCACCGATTCCTGAAGGGAATCCGGTGGCACGAAGTCATACGGATCACACTTGATTTCCGGGCGTGACCATCCGCCACCCGCCGCGGCGGGCGGCTCAGTGGCGGCTTCTCGAACGCCCGAGTTTCATCTGGGATCCG
>CAMTWL010000030.1:0-32747 GCA_947085435.1 uncultured Phycisphaerae bacterium | reverse complement strand
CCCGTTGTCCGCCGCGTAGAACCGCGCGCGCAACCCCTCGACATGCCGGTCGAAGCCCGCGCCGGCCAACAGCCTGTTCAGCGCCGAATAGAACGGGTGGCCGGGCCCCCGCGCGATCGAGTCGGTCGTGATCCAGATCGAGTCCTGCCGCTCGCCCCCGCCTCGCCCCCGCCTCGCCCCATCGCCATGGTCGTCCTCCGTGACTTGGTCCGTACACGCCGCGGAGAGTTCTACAGACGAGCCGTCTCGGGGTTGCGCGGGGGGGAAGAGTTTTTCAACGGGCTGCTAACCCCCGGAGAGCAAGCCCAACATACCTCTTCCGAACCCCGAAGGGGTACTCCACGCCAGTGTCCGTGACAGGAGGGACTCCTATCTCGCCGCAGCGAGGCCGGGTGCCCATGCATCCCTTCCAACCGCCCCGCAAAAAGACCACCGCCTCTCCCCCGGGGTCGGAAAAGAGGCGGCGTCGCGTGGAAGGAGTGGGTGGATGTTCGGTCAGCACAAAGGCGGCGAGGAGCCTTTCAATCAAACAGGTTCGACGTGTTGGGCAACTCGGCCGAGCGCAGCGTGATCGTCGTCTCGATGCGGAAGTTCGACTGCGTCCGGTGACGCTCCGCCTGGAACACCCTGAGCGAGTTCTTGCCGTTGGCCACAAGCCCCGACAGGCGGTCGAGATAGACCGCCTGCGTCGTCGCGCCGTGGACGCCGCCGAGGTCGATCACCAGTTGATCGTTGACGAACACCCAGACATCGTCGTCGCCGATGAACGTGAACGACTGGTTCGCGCCCGGCTCGTACACGAACTCCGTCGCCAGTTCGTAGGTGAAGTGGAAGTTCTTGGTCTCGCGTGCGGAGTTGCCGAAAAGATCGTTGTTGATCGGGAAGAACCCGGCCCGGGTCGAGTAGAGCGGATCGGTGCGGTCGTTGAACACATACAACTTCGTGTTGGGCTGCCGCACCAGGTTGATCGGCAGATCCTTCGACATGTTCATCCCCGGCACGTCCCGGTACCACTGCGCGAACGACGAAGCAGAGGCGATGCCGCCGGAGTCCGCGCCGCCCGTGTAAGAGCCGACCGAATCGCCCAGCGCGGCGCTGTACCTTGCAGGATGGATGTTGACGCCGGCGGACGTGCGCCACTGCGTCGAGACCTTCTTCCCGCCGCCGCCGAAGACCGGCTTCTTGTCCGAGTCGAGCGACGAGGAGATGTTGCCCATGTAGTGGCCGAAGCCTCCCGCGGGCCGTTTCTCAAAGTCGGTGTGTCCGCCCGTAACGCTCCGCTCCCTGAAGTCCCGGACCACGCCGGTCAAAGTGATCGTCGCGGGCAGGTGGGCGAATGGGTCTGCGTCCGGCCGGGCGCTCGCTTCCTGTGGATTGGTCCCGAGCGTCATCAACACCCCGGCCGCGATCGTGAGCATCGCCGCCAGACTTCCGTTCGCAATCAGAGTTCGACCCTTCATCCAGACACTCCCTCGTCATCCGGGCGGCTCCCATCCTTCAACGGGCTCCCGGGTCGGACGTTCGACCGCACCGAGAATGAAGTTCGCAAAGGGGACATGCCAGCAACCGACCCTGAAATCTCCCCTCCGATGCCCGGCTGGGCCGATGAGGCAACCTCAGCCCGCGATTCTCGGGCGTACCATCGGAACATTGAACGCCGCCGCCGACCGAGGCCCGGCAGGAGGATGAGTTCTTGGACGCATTCGTCATCCACGGCGGAAAGCAACTCAACGGCACGATCCGCGTCAACGGGTCCAAGAACGCCTCGCTGCCGCTCATGGCGGCGGCGCTCCTCACCAACCAGCCCGTCATCCTCGAAGGCGTCCCCGCCCTCGCGGATATCAACAACATGAAGCGCCTGCTCACCGAACTGGGCTGCGAATCCTCCGAGGGTGCCACCACTCCCGGCGCGCCGGGATCCTCGGCCGGTGGTGGCGCGCCGAGACGACTCACGCTTCACTCCAAGGACGAATCCGCTCACGCCGCACGCTACGACATTGTCCGCACCATGCGCGCCAGTATCTGCGTCCTCGGCCCGCTGCTCGCCCGGCGCGGGATGGCCCGCGTCTCCATGCCCGGCGGCTGCTCGATCGGCGACCGACCCGTTGACCTTCACCTCAAGGGCCTCGGCGCGCTCGGCGCGGAAATATCACTTGAATCGGGCGACATCGTCGCCAAGGTGCCGCGCGGCGGACGGCTCAAGGGCGCCCGCATCTTCCTCGGCGGCGCGTTCGGCCCCACCGTCCTCGGCACCGCCAACGTCATGTCCGCCGCCGCACTCGCCGAGGGCGTCACGGTCATCGAGTCCGCCGCGTGCGAACCGGAAGTCGAAGACGTCGCCGTGATGCTCAACTCGATGGGCGCGCACATCACCGGCGCGGGCACCCCCCGCATCATCATCGAAGGAGTGAAAGAACTCCACGGCACGACCCACGCCGTCATCCCCGACCGCATCGAAGCCGGCACCTACATCATGGCCGCCGCCGCGACCAACGGCCACGTCACCATCGAGAACTGCCCCATCGACGACCTGCTCGCCGCGTGCGAACGGCTAGAGTCGGCGGGCGTCCACATCCGCTGCCGCGAGACCGGCCTGAACCGCCGAACGCGCGCCACCGTCGAAGTCTCGTCCGACAGCCGCCTCCGATCGACCCAGATCACGACCCAGCCGCACCCCGGCTTCCCGACCGATCTTCAGGCGCAGTTCATGGCCCTGCTGACGCTGGCCGACGGGAACAGCATCATCACCGAGCGCATCTATCCGCAAAGGTTTTTGCACGCCGCGGAGTTGACGCGCATGGGCGCCCAGATCCACCACCAGTCCGGCACCGCCGTCGTCACCGGCGTGAAGGAACTGATCGGCGCGCCCGTCATGGCCAGCGATCTCCGCGCCTCGGCGTCCCTCATCCTCGCGGGCCTCGCGGCCAAGGGCCGCACCACCGTCCTCCGCGTCTACCACCTCGACCGCGGCTACGAACGCATGGAAGAACGCCTGAAAGCGGTCGGCGCGGACATCGAGCGCGTGGACGACAAGGACCTGCCGCAGAATGGGACGGGGGGCGATTGAGCGGATGATGGGGTGATGGGCTTGCGGCCCCGAAGGGGCCAAGGGCTGTAGCCACGGGTGAAGCGAGTCTTCGAGCGGAACCCGTGGAAGGGCTCACTCTTTATCCTCTGTCTCGCCCGCCGCGGCGGGCGAAGGGAGGCGCATCGTGCCGGGTACTTACTCGCAGTTCCTTCTGCACATCGTTTTCTCGACGAAGCGCCGCGAAACGTGGATCTCACCGGCGCTCGCGGAGCGGCTCTATCCCTACATGGGAGGGATCGTCCGCGCGGAAAATGGCGTGCTGCTCGCCGTCGGCGGCGTCGAGGACCACGTCCACCTCTACCTCCGCTGGCGACCGGACGGTGCGGTGTCCGACCTGATGCGCACCGTCAAGGCCCGCTCGTCGCTCTGGGTTCATCAGAACTTCGCCAACCTCTCGGCGTTCGCGTGGCAGGAGGGGTACAGCCTGTTCACGGTGAGCCGGTCGCAGGAGGAGGCGGTCAGACGTTACATCGCGGGGCAAGCGGAGCATCACAAGAAGGAGGACTTCAAGTCCGAACTGCTCCGGCTGCTGCGGGCGCACGAGGTCGAGTTCGACGAGCGCTATGTGTTCGATTGATGCGCCCTCGAAAGGGTCGCTCCCTTCGCTCCTTGCGGAGCGAGATAGAGAAAAAGCAACTCGACCTGTCCACGGGTTCCGCTCGCGCTCCACCCGTGGCTACAACCCCTGGCCCCGCCGGGGCCTTCAACCCGCGCGCTTCAAACCCAACGCCTCTTACGGACACGCCGCATTAAAGTTCGCCAGCACCGATGTCATGTCGCCGAAGTTCACCACGCCGTTGCAGTCCGCGTCACCGGGATTCTGTGTGCAAGGAGTTCCGACTGCGCCGAAGCCGGGCGTCTGTTGGTGGGGCAGGCTTCCAGCCTGCCCGAGTTCCGGCCGTGAGCAGGCAGGATGCCTGCTCCACCGGGAATGAAACCGAGCAGGCAGGATGCCTGCTCCACCTAAACCTACACTGCCCCCCATGCCCCCCCCGCCCCCGGAACCCGCCCGCGACATCCCTCTTCACCGCTACACCGCCGCGCTGGCGAGCGAGATTGAATCGCGCTGGCAGGAGCGCTGGCAGCGCGACGATGCGTACCGCGCGCCGAATCCCGGCGAACACGGCTTCGACCCCGCGCAGCCCAAACTGTTTGTCCTCGACATGTTTCCGTATCCATCCGGGGCCGGGCTGCACGTCGGGCATCCGCTTGGTTACATCGCGACCGACATCTACGCTCGTTACCACCGCATGTGCGGCAAAAACGTGCTGCACGCGATGGGGTTCGACGCCTTCGGCCTGCCCGCCGAGCAGTACGCCATCGACACCGGCACCCACCCCCGCGCCACCACCGAAAAGAACATCGGGATCTTCAAGAAGCAACTCCGCCGTCTGGGACTCGGGCACGAAGAGCGCCGCGGCGTCGCCACCACCGATGTCGCCTTCTACAAGTGGACGCAGTGGATCTTTCTCCAGATTTACAACTCGTGGTACGACGCGGCCCTGAACAAAGCCCGCCCCATCGAGGGCCTCATCGCTGACCTCGACAGCGGCACGCGCCCCACGGGGCCACAGACGAAGCCCTGGCCCAAGATGGACGCCAACGAGCGCGCATCGCACATCGATTCGCACCGCCTCGCCTACCTCGCCGACGTGGACGTGAACTGGTGCCCCGCGCTCGGCACGGTGCTTGCGAACGAGGAAGTCACCACCGACGGCCGATCGGAGCGCGGGAACCACCCCGTCCTCAAACGCCCGCTGCGCCAGTGGATGATGCGCATCACCTCATACAACGAGCGCCTACTCAGCGACCTCGAAGGCCTCGACTGGCCCGAGCCGATCAAGATGATGCAGCGGAACTGGATCGGGCGGAGCGAGGGTGCGTTCGTCGATTTCGCTTCGGGGACGCGGAAGGTGCGCGTGTTCACGACGCGTCCCGACACGCTCTTTGGCGCGACGTACATGGTGCTCTCCCCAGAGCACGCGCTGGTCGATGCGCTCGCGGCGGACAAATGGGGACCGACCGCGCCCGAGGCATGGAAGGGCCGATTCCCCGGCGCGGAGGCGCTCATCGCCAAAGAGGTCTCTCCGAAAGAGATGATCGCCGCGTACCGCGCGTTCGCGTCATCGAAGACCGATCAGGAGCGCCAGGCCGACGCCAAGGACAAGACGGGCGTGTTCATCGGCGCCTACGCCGTCAACCCGGTGAACGACGAGCGGATCCCGATCTTCATCGCGGACTATGTGCTGACGGGCTACGGGACGGGGGCGATCATGGCCGTGCCGGCGCACGACAAGCGCGACTTCGACTTCGCCAAGCAGTTCGGCCTGCCGATCCGCGATGTCTACTACCCCAATGCGGTCCTCGCTATGCGTTTCTTCTGCGCGAGCGCCACCGAGGGCGAGCGCCGCGGCGAGGCGTGGTTCCCGACCCTCGCCGACTTCCTGGGCGTCGTCACCTCGGGCGATCTCAAGCCGAACGAGTTCGAGGGGGCGCTGTCCGGCATCCGCGCCAAGCCTCGAAACCCCGAGGACGATATGAAAGCCAAGCGCGCCGAGAAACGCCACGCGCACGAGGACGTCCCCGGCGCGCTCGGCCAGCGACGCGGCACCATCCGCGTCTCCTGGCAGGAAACCCTCGAAGGGATGGGCTTTGATTCCTTCGGCGAACTGTGCGAATGGTTCGAGAGCAAGGCTTTCCACGCCCACTCGGGCGAGGCCTTCACCGGCGAAGGCGTCGCGGTGAACTCGGGGCTCCTCGACAACCTGCACACGCACGACGCCAAGCAACGCATCAGCGAGCACCTCGAACACAAGGGCCTTGGCAAGCGGGCCGTCCAATACAAACTCCGCGATTGGCTCTTCTCGCGGCAGCGCTACTGGGGCGAGCCCTTCCCGATCGTGTACGAAGAGGGCGACGCGAAGCACGAGCGGCCGATCGCGCTGCCGGAGCGGTTGCTCCCGGTCACGCTGCCGGAGATTGATGAGTACAAGCCGGTGGCAAGCGACGATCCGAATGCGCCGCCCCAGCCGCCGCTGGGCCGCGCGAAAGAGTGGATAACCGTCGAACTCGACCTGGGCGACGGCGCGAAGCGTTACCGGCGCGAGTTGAACACGATGCCTCAGTGGGCCGGCTCGTGCTGGTACTACCTCCGCTACCTCGACCCGCGGAACGCCGAGAGTTTCGTCGCGCCGAAGGTCGAGCAATACTGGATGCTGTCTGAAAAAGGGCCTGCGGACCTGGGGGCTTGCGGGCCTGACAAGGCATCAGGCTCGAGCGTCTCCGAGATTGACAAGCCCTCAGGCCCCCAAGCCCCCAAGCCCACCTTCCACTCCGGCGGCGTCGATCTCTACGTCGGCGGCGCCGAGCACGCCGTGCTGCACCTGCTCTACGCGCGCTTCTGGCACAAAGTTCTCTTCGACCTCGGGCACGTCAGCACCCCCGAGCCCTTCGGCCGACTCTTTAATCAGGGCTACATCCAGGCGCCCGCGTATTCCGACGATCGCGGCGTGTACGTCGAAGCCACCGCCGTCGTCGAAGAATCGCCCGGCAGGTTTTCATTCGAGGGCAAGCCCGTCCGTCGCGAGTTCGGCAAGATGGGCAAGAGCCTGAAGAACGTGACCACCCCCGACGACGTGTGCGACGAGTACGGCGCGGACACGATGCGCCTCTACGAGATGTACATGGGGCCGCTGGAGCAGTCGAAGCCCTGGAACCCGCGCGACATCGTGGGGGTTCATCGCTTCTTGCAGCGCGTGTGGCGGACGGTGATCGATGAGGACACGGGCGCGCTCCGCGTCAGCGAAGAGGCACCGGACGCGGAAACACTCCGTTTGCTGAGCAAAACGATCGAGAGCGTCCGCAGCGACTTCGAGAGACTCTCCTTCAACACCGCCATCGCCAAACTGATCGAACTGAACAACCACATCTCCAAGTCCTACGGCGAGAGGCCGACGCCGCGGCCGCTCGCCACCGCGATCGCGCTGATGCTGGCGCCGATCGCGCCGCACTTCGCGGAGGAACTGTGGTCGAGGCTCCACGCGGGGAACGCCGCGAGCATCATCCGCCAGCCGTTCCCCGAGGCCGACGCATCGGCCCTTGTTGAATCGAGCATCGAACTGCCGGTGCAGGTTCAGGGGAAGGTGCGCTCAAGGATCGTCGTCGCGGCGGAGGCCGACGAGGCCACCATCCGCGCCGCCGCCCTGGGCGACGAAAAAGTGAGAGCCTTCCTCGAAGGCAAAACGGTTCAGAAAGTGATCGTGGTCCCGGGTCGGATGGTCAACATCGTCGCGGGCTAGGCTCCTCGCTCGTATGAACGGCCTATGCAGCCCGCTGAAGAGTGACGGTATTTACAGCAGCGCTGGAAACCTGCCCCACCATGCATCGCTACTTCTTCGGCTCCGTCTTCGCGTTGTCGATCAAGCGCTGCCTGAGTACGAGGGTCACGTTCTCGATCACACCCTGAAGGGCCGAGGCTTCCGCAGCCGCGGCACGCTGCTGCTTTGCATCCACCGTCGCGTCCGACGCCCGCGCGAGCAGCGTCTTCCGCTGCCGTTCCAGCCCCGCGACCGTCTGCAAAAGCGACGTGATCTCTTCGACCCGCCCGTTCTCCCCTCCCCGTACGATCACCCCTTGCCCCTCGGCGGCTCGCCCGGCCCCTTTCCGCAACTCCACTTCATTCCCCCGCGCTCGACTCAGCTGCGCAGCCCGAAGCCGCGCCTCGATCGGCGCCGGCACCTGCCGCATATCGATCTCTTTCACCGGGAACGCGCCGCCCGCGAGCGCCGTGTTCACCGACTCGTCGGCGCCCGGCTGCTCCGCGCCCACCAGGAGCGCGGGCGCCCCCTGCTTCGCCACCCGCCGATGCGCCCCCCACTCGCGGAGAGTCAGGGGCGTCCCCAGCGTGCGCGCCGTGGTCTGGGGGATCCCGAGGCGCTCGCCGCGCTGTTTCCAAGCCCCTTCAAGCGTCGGCTGGTCGAGGAATCTGCCTTGCCGAAGTTGATCGAACGCGCCCAGCGGCACGGCGACCGTGATGACCTCCGCGTTCTTGCCGGGGCCTTCCGTGATGAGTTCACCCCCGCCCGGGATCGCCGCGATGTTCGGAAGTACGGCCGGTGCGCCCGCCTTCGCGCCGATCGGGCGGACGAGCGTCATGTCGATCGTCTCGCCCGGGTCGTGCGAGATAACAATGTGCCGGAGCCGCTCCGAAGCGCGGGTCATCCCGGTCGCGCCCATCAGGACCAGTTCCGGCCCGGTGAGAGGGACACCGCCCGCGGACGTGACCACATCGCCCGCTTTGAGCAATCCCTGATCCACCGCGGGGAATCCCGGAAAGACCTGGCCGAGTTCGACCCCCAAAGCCATGCGCGGCGGCTGGGCGAACTGCACCCCCATCGCGCCGCGGGGAGTGCCGAAGAACCGGTCTTGCAACGCGGCGAACAAACGGACCCGCTGCTCGAGCGAGAGTTCGTGCGTCCGCAGTGCCCCCGCCGCCTCCATCTCCAGCGCGCGGGCCGCTTCAACGGTCTGCGCGTCGGTGGTGTCCGAGAGCCTCTTGCGGAGTTCGTCGGTCGCGGTGTCGCGCGTGATGAGGTCGTCCGAGTCGAGTTGACCGAGCAGATCGTCCAGCGTGACCGCCAACGCCGGTGCGGCGACCGCCGAGAGAACCAGGAGCAACCCGAGTCGGCCGAACATTCGAGGGAGTGGCGTGAGCATGGTGTCCTCTTGCATCGGGTGGATTCAGGAGAGAAGCCGCGTGATCCGCTCGCTCCCATTCTGAAGCCACCGCACCTTCCGTTCAACCATCCGCAGGAACGACCCGGGCTCCATCCGCCCGAACCGACCCGTGACCGCGATCGGCGTCGCCGACTCCGCGATGATCGCCTCGATCATCAGCCAAGGCAACGCCGAAAGTTCACCCTTGCTGATCATCGACAGGGCGGACGAATCGTAGCCTTGTACAAACCGCTTCAGCCGAGGTTCATCCGGGCCGTCGGGCCAGCCCTCAGGGTCGTCCGCTGTTCGGGTCAGGCTGAACTGGAGCGCACCGTTCGCAATATCCACAATCCTCGGCTGCAAGCGGGCCGTGTCGTAGTCAATTACCGACGCAACCTTCTGCCCCTTAAAGAGGAGGTTCCCGGGGTGCCAGTCGCCGTGGATGATCTGCATGGGCCACCCGGGAAGCCCGGCGGCGTCCGCCCGATCTGCCGCCCGGCTGTAGGCCTCGGCTAGCCCCCGCGCCACCGCCACGAGCGATTCGTCCCCCAGCCGATGCGGAATGAACGCCAGATTCGCCAGCACCGCTGGCAGCCGGTGGTACGAACCTGTCGGCGGCTGCCCGGCGGGGGGCCTCGCCGCGAGGATCGAATGAAACCGCGCCAGCGTCGCCCCCGCGTCCAGCGTCGCTTCCGGCGACGAGTCATACGCCTGCCCGACAACGCACTCGAAGAGTTCATACGAGCGCCCGCCCAGCGCGAGCAACGTCCGGCCCGCGCGCGTCGAAGCAAGCCGGGGCAGCGGGAACCCCGCGCCGATCAGCACCCGCTGCACCTCGTGCGCGAAAGCAACGCGGGGAGCATCGTCGCGCCCCGGCGCGATGCGCTTCAGAATCAACAGCCCATGATCGCATTTCACAAGCAGTTTCGGCGACCGACGCGACCCGCGCCGAAACTCCCGCACCGCCGCCACCACGCCCAGGTCGTAGTTCGAGAGGACCGTCACCGCCTCCGCAAGATCAAACCGGTCATGCCCCGCGGACGAATCCAACTCGATCGGCGCGCCCGAGGCAAACGACCCGGCGGACGAATCGAGCAATGGATCATTCGGCACCGGAAGGGTCATCGCGTTGAATCCTAGCCGGGATCATTCACCACGGAGGCACGGAGACACGGAGGTGGGAAAGGGGCGGGATGCACGAAGCATCCCAATCGCCTCGGAACAACGGATTCGTCACCACACACCGCACGCCACACACAGATTCTTTCTTCTCCGTGTCTCCGTGCCTCCGTGGTGAATGCCTTCGATTCGAGGGCTCACTCGACGTTCTGGACCTGTTCCTTGATCCGGTCGATCGCCCCTTTGATCTCCACGATGTTCCGCGAGATGATCGCGTCGCCCGACTTGCTGGCCATCGTGTTCGCCTCGCGGAGCATCTCCTGCGTGAGGAAGTCCAGCGTGCGGCCGATCGGCCGACCATCCGAGTCCGCGAGCAACGACTTGAACTGGTCCAGGTGCCCCGTCAGCCGGGCAACCTCCTCGGAGATGTCGCTCTTCTCCGCGTACACCGCGACCTCGCGGATCAGCGTCTCCGGCTCGACCTTCACCCGAGCATCCTGCAACAGCGTCTCGATCCGCGCCAGCAGACGTTTTTGATACTCATCGACCACGCTCGGCGCCCGCTCCGCCACGACCGCCAGATTTTTTCCGATCAACTCGTGGTGCAGCAAGAGGTCCGCGACGAGGAGTTTGCCCTCGCGCTCGCGCATCTGGATCAGATCGCCGCACGCCTTGCCGAGCATCCGCAGAAAAACCGTGTGCGCCCGGCCGAACTTCTCCTCCTCATCCGACGGCGGCTGCAACACCCCCGGCAATCCCAGCAGCGCCCCCATCTCGACCGAGCACGAACCATCGGCCACCTGCTTGGTCTTGTGCAACTGCGTGATGTAGTTCTCCAGCGCCCCGTGGTTGATCTGGTACGCCGCCGACGCCGACGCATCGCTCGACTTCCCGATCACCGTGATCGACCCCCGCGTCAGCCGACGCCGAAGTTCCGATTCGATCTCCGGCTCGAGCCCCTGCAGGTCCTCGGGCATCCGGATCGTCGCCTTGAAGTATTTGCCGTTAAGACTGCGGACCTCGAGAAAATAGTGAACGCCCCCCTCGTGCGCCGACGACTCGCCATAACCGGTCATGCTTCGGATCACGCGATGCCTCCGGTTGTTTGAGAAGCCGAGTCTGAGGGAGTCCCGCCGCGGCGGGGCTCGGATCGGACGCGCGAAAATCAAACGTGCTTGGTATCAATCCTTCGGCGTAGCAGCCGGTGCTTCTTCGCTCGGCTCGGGCGCTTCCGCCGGAGTCTCCGCCGGTTGAACGGGCGCGGGCTCGGCCTTCGCCGGTTCGATGGTCGTCGGCGCCGCACCCTCGGCCGGCGGAATCGTCGTGAGCGGCGCCGAACCATCGGTGGGAATCGGCACCACCGGCGCCTCGACAACCGCTGCCGCGTCCACCGCCATCGGCGGCTTCACGATGTAGTTCAACCCCACCGCCATCCCGATGAAGACCACAAAGATCGTGATCGTCGCATAGGTCAGCGCATCGCCCGTCTTCGCCCCGAACGCCGTGTGCCCCGAGCCGGACGCCGAGCCGAACGCTTCGGTCAGCCCGCCGCCCTGCGGCCTTTGGATCAGCACGATCAGCATCATCATCACGCTGACAATGACGAACAACGCCACCAGCAGCCCAACAACAAAAATAGGAACTTCCGCGAGCATCAGCATCAAGTAAACCTTTCAGACCCCGAACAACGCCGGGACGAGCATTGTAGCACAGGACATCAGGGAGAAGCCGCCACTGAGCCGCCCGCCGCGGCGGGTGGCGGATACGCCAACCACACTCCCCAACCCATCAAGGCAACGCCGGCGGCACTCTGAACCTGCCCATCCCCGGTGGACACGGTGAATAAATCAGCGTCGGCCCGCCTCGAACTGTTCGGGGCTGAGATAGCCGATGCTGCCGTGGATCCTCTGTCGGTTGTAGAACACCTCGATGTACTCGAAGATCTGGCAGTTGGTGCTGCTGATGTGGTTGAGGATCGAGACCACGTCGCCTCTCCAGTCCGGGGGCTGGCAATAGTAGGCGCGCTCCTCGCGGGCGCGAGAAGCACATTCTTGCTCAGAGCGGCAAGAATGCCACCCAAATGGGGAGCAAGCAGGCCACACGCCACGGGAGTTGGGAATCGAGAGGCCACCCGCCGCCCCCTACTACCATGTCTCCCTCAAGTCCTCATCACTACGAATCCGCACTCTGGGCATAGCCCCGATTGCAGCACTAGTGGGTGATAGCATCGTGGGCAAATCTGCTTAGACCCGCACCAAAAGTACCATTGCCTCTGAAAGAAGCGGTGTGGCGATCTCCCCAAGGCATCGGCCTGCACCACAACGGGTACAAGCAGCAACGCCGCCGTGACAATGGCGATGGCACCACCGTCAACCATGGCGATCGCGATGGCGCTTCCGGCAATACAGGACATGGTCACTATGCAGAGCGCCCCTTGCATGAAGTTGGGGAACACGCTACGAACGAACAGACATCTCAGACGATTTGGCAATCCTGACGAGCCGACATTCGCCGATGAAGCAGGCTCCCACAACCGACATGCGCGTCGAAGCCGATATAGCCACAGCAACCCCGACGCATAGATTGCGACTGCGACAAGGATGATGAACACTCGACTATACATCGGTCCTGATCGACACGTTCGCCCGGAACTTCCCAACAACGGATCTCGTCCAAACACTCTTGGCACGACACATATCGGCCAGCGATCATCACGCCAATCTATTCGGCTTAGGTCTTGCTCGCCGGACCCGAGACCACCCGGGTCACACGGCGTACCGCTCACCCAGTCTGTAGCCGACGAGCCCCAAGATCGCGGCACACCCGTAGACAAGCACCACCAATACGGGAAGCGCCGACATTGGAAGAAGTTGCGCGATTGACACATTGCTCAACTCAAGCCAACGAGTCACGACATACATCGCGGTGATAGGCAAGCCGAAGCCAACCAATGACAATGACCAAGCGAGAATGGGCTGCCGCTTCGGCTTGATGCCTCGGTGTACGAGCAGCCTCTTCGTCAATGCGTGCACTGTCAGGGAAAAGACAAGAGACATGGAAACAGTCGCCCAAATCCCAGCCCGGAGCGCCCATGAGGGAAGAGGCTCCACGCGCGAAAGGCCAGCGGCGTCGCAAACATACCAAGTCAACCCTATAATCAAAACGGGGACAGCACACGCGACCCCGGAAAGGCGCATCGGTGCCTCCGGATCCGAGACGGACATCCCCAGCCGGAGACAAATCCGCGTCCCGAGCCGGATGAGAACCTTCGGTGAGTTCCTTTCGTGATTCGACAACATGCGTATTTTTCTTTCGCTTACGGTGGGTTGCTGTAGCACCGATTGTAGTCATTATCCTGGGTGTTGAAGCCGCAAGTGATGCTGCAGTTCACAAGGTCGTTTTCAGCTGTGTCAGTACAGCAGTCAACACATTCAGTGAGATTAGTCGGAAGAGTGTTGTCGGCCGAACCCCTAATGCACCTCTCGATACAATATTCTCCCTGTTCGTTTACGTCCCCTATGCACGCGACAGTCTTTCCTGCGCACGCGAGCACAGCGATGGGGACGAGTGGAAGAGCATTTACCATTTCCGACGCATCACTCGGCAGATGGGAAGCCGGCGAGAACCCGATCTGCGAAAGCAGGATCGAGAGATCAGCCACGTTGACCACGCTGTCGCCGTTGAGATCACTGATGCGGGCGGTGCCCGGCGAGCCGGTGGACCACTCGCCCATGAGGGCAGCGGCGTCGCCCGCGTCAACATCACCGTCGCCGTCGAGGTCGCCCGCGATTCCCGGGAGGATTTCCAGCGCGCCCGCCGCTTCGTTGGTCGTCCAGAACTGGCGCGGCGTTTCTCCGGGCAGCAGGAACTCGCAGCCGACGGAGCCGACAAGGCCGGTGCCCATGCGGATCGGTTCGCCGGTGACTGTGGACATGACCCACCACATCCACTCGGAGGTTGTGCCGTTGGGGTTTTCTTTTGTCGGCGCGGGGACGATGCGGACGCCGGCGACGAAGACGTCGGGCATCCCGTCGTTGTCCTGATCTGAAATCGGGGCCGCGCCGAAGCCGAAGATTGAGTCGGCCGTGGCTTCCGGGTTGAAGATGGTCATCAGTTCGCCGCCGGTCGCGCCGGAGATGATCACCACTCGCCCGCGCCACGGCGGGATGGGTCCGCCGGGCTCGTTCGGCCCAAGGCCGTCGGCGATCAGGCTCGCGGGGGCGGTGACGGCGAGATCCTCGAACCCGTCGCCGTCGAAGTCGCCGACCGATGAGACATACCACCCGAACAGGTCGTTCGGCGTCTTGGACGCGACAGAGAGAATCGGCACCCCGTCGGTGCCGGACACCATCACGATCCGGCTGATCACCGGATCAATCCGGTGCAGCCTCACCTCGCGGCGGATCGTGTCGCCGACGCCGTCTCCGTTCATGTCGATGGTCGCCTGCCCCGGAGCATCAGTCGCAACCGCGAAAGCCATCGCGAGCGCAAGCCATCCGAGCCGAGCCTGTCAAAACTCATGGGCCGCCTCCCTTTGCTCGGGACAACACACCGAGGCTGTATAGACATAAACATAACACAAGATCGGGCGGTTGCAAGGAATCTCTGGGATTATTTTTCGATTCTCCACCCGGCGGGCGGCACCCAACGCCGTGAACTCCGAGAGGCGGAAAACGCCTTAAGTGGCGGTTTGACAATACGGATCCCAAACGAAAATCGGGCGTTCAAGAAGCCGCCACTGAGCGAGTCTGCGAGCGAAGTGGCGGATCGCGTTCACCACAGCCATCAAGGCAACGGCGGCGGCACACTCCCAAACATCGACGCCAACTCCCCCACCTCACCCGCCTTCGCCCAATCCGAAAGCCCCGCGCGCCACACCAGCGTCTCGCGCGTCAGCGCCCCCGACTCCGCCAACCGTTTCAGCCCATCCGTCTCGAACGGCCCGGACTTCTCGCCGTTCTGCACGACGTAGAACCGAATCACCTGCGCCGAAGTGGGCACCGCCGGCGGCCCCCCGGATTGCCCCGCACCCTGCATCGCCTGACCGATTTGCTGCGCGACGACGAACCCCATCCCCATCGACGCCGCGCCGCCCGGATTCTCCGCCGCCTTGGTCATCGCCTCCGCCGCCTGGAACTGCGTGTACGCGTTCAGGTTCCCGATCACCCCCATGCTCGAACGCTTGTCCAGCGCCGCCTCCACCTCGGGAGGCAGCGAGATATTCTCAACCAGCAACTTCGCCAGTTCGAGGCCCTTCGCCTCGAACTCCGGGCCGATCCGCGTCGTCAGAAACTTGCCCAGTTCGTCGTAGTTCGCCGCCAGGTCCAGCGCCGGGATCTTCGACTCCGCCAGAATGTCCGCGAAACGCGCGACGATCACGTTCCTCAGTTGATTGGTGATCTCTTCCGAGGTGAAGTTGCCGTCGGTGCCGACGATCTCGCGGATGAACGCCGCGGGGTCTTTCACCTTCGTCACATACGTCCCGAACGCCCGCAGGCGCAGCGGCCCGAACTCCGCGTCGCGGAGCATGATGGGGTTCATCGTCCCCCACTTCAGGTCGGTGAACTGCCGCATGCTGACGAAATACACCTCGCACTTGAACGGACTCTCGAACCCGTACTTCCACCCCTTCAGCGTCGCCAGGATCGGCACGTTCTTTGTATCAAGCGTGTACATCCCGGGCTTGAAGACGTCCGCCATCTTCCCCTGATCGATCAGCACCGCCGCCTGCCCCTCGCGGACGATCAACTGCGCCCCCCACTTGATCTCGTTGCTCGGCCGCTGATCGAAGCGATGCACCATCGTGTTGCTCGTCTGGTCCAGCCACTCGACGATGTCGATCAGTTCGGATTTGAGACGATCCCAGATGCCCATGTGTGCCACCTTTCTTCGGGCGCGCCCGCCAGAGGCACGAGCGCATGGCACAAGCATATCGCTCTCGGCACGGAAGCCTGCGGCAACCAATCAGGAGGGCGAATCACCGTCGCCGCGGGGGGAGTCGTCGTGGTCTCGACTTCAGCACCCGCTCCCCCAGTTCGCCAGCACCGTCGAGATGTCCACGAAGTTCACCGCGTTGTCGTGGTTCGCATCGCCCTGAGGCCCGTTCGTTCCCCAGTTCGACAGCACCGACGTGATGTCCACGAAGCTGACCGACGAGTCGCCGTTCGCGTCGCCCTGACAGTTCGGAACGATCACGCCGAACGACGCGACCGCGGGCGATGAGTTCGTCGATCCCGCCGCGTTCTCCGCCTTGATCTGCCAGTAATAGCGGATGCCGTTTGTCAGCGCGTCGGCCGGAATCGGGAACGACGTGCCGAGCACCCCCGGCTGGTCAATCTCGGGCGTGGTCAGCCCCAGTTGATCGTCCACGATCACCCGGTACGAATCCGCGAACTGCGCCGAACCCCACACCAGCGTGGGCGTGAGCGTTGTCACGTTGACGCCGTCCGCCGGCGATGAGAGCGCGAACGAGCCGGGGAACGCCCCCGCCGTCACGAAACTCTGCGTCGCGGGCGACGACGCCGTCGCCCCGATCGCGTTGGTGGAAGTCACCTTCCAATGGTATGTCGTGTTGGGGAGCAGCGGCGATCCGAACCATGCGTAGAACGTGCCAAAGACCCCGCTCTGATTGATCGCCGGGCTTCCGAACCCCGCATCGTCATCAACCGTCAGCGCGTACCCATCGGAATCGTTCGACGCGCTCCAGAAGAACGAGGGGTTCCGCGAGACCGCCGTCGCCCCCGCCGTCGGCGAGGAGAGAGCGAACGCCGCCGGCGCGTTGGCGGGCGTCGTGAACGACCGCGACACCGGGCTCGACACCCGATTGCCCAGCGGATTAATCGCCGTCACGCGCCAGAAGTACGTCGTATTCGGCTGCAGCGCCAAAGGCGGCGAGGCCGAGGGCGAGAACGACTCCATCGTCAAAGGCTCGATCGTCATCTCGGGCGAGCCGAACCCGGCGCTGTTGTCCACTTCGAGTTTGTAATAGTCCGTCTGCGTCGCCTCGGCCCACGAAAAATCTGGGGTCCGATCGGAAGTCATCGCGCCGTCCGCGGGCACCGAGAGCGCGAACGTGCCGGGAACCTGCGTGTACAGCGTCCGCCACGCCGCGATCGTCGGCCCGTTCAGGTTGAGCGCCAGCGCGTTGAAGCATGGATTGGGCTGATTGATCGGCACCCCCATCGCGTTCCCCTGGTACGTCACATTCGGATTCGAGAAATAGGGGCTCCAGATGCCGGGCGAGTACGCCATCACCGTGCGGAACGAGTTCCCCGTCGTGCGGTAGCCGTACGCGAACGGGTGCGACGCCGCCCCCGCGTTGTCGCGGTCGTGGGCGCACCCCATGTTGTGCCCCAGTTCGTGCGCGAAGACAAATCCGCCGCAGCCGCGCGCCGTCACGCCGAACGCCAGACTCTGGAACCCCGGCCCGACGCTCGTCATCAGGTACGCGATCCCGCAGGCGTTCGACGACGCCGGCACGATCAGATGAACAAGGTCCGCCCCCACCGTGTTCCGCAGCGTATGAACGCCGTCCATGATCCCGTCCACGCTCCGAAGCCGCCCCAGGTCCACCCCCATGTCCGCATCCTGCGTGTAACTCTCCTCCACCGTCCCCGCGTTCCGGATGCGGAGCGTCATCGCGCTGTTCTCGAACACCAGGTTGGTCTCCGCGATCTCCGCGTCGATCCACGCCAGCATCGCCGCCGTCCCGCCGATCTGCTGCCTTGCGATCGCCGTGTACGCCGTCAGCACGTCCGCGAAATCGAACGTGCCCGCCTCCGCCCCGCGCTCATCCTGCACCGCGGCCTCGCCCTCCGGCATCACATGCCCGGGGATGTTCCGATCCTCGTGCCGATGGTCCACCGCGCAAGGCCTCTCCCGCGCCGGGTCCATCTCGCTGATCTCCGCGAAACCCGCCCCAGGCAGAATGATCTCGTACACGCCGAACACCGTCGAGTGAACCTTGCCGACCACCGCCTCATCATGTTTCACAAAGAGCGCGTACCCATCCGGATCGTTCGTCAATCGCCCGAACCACATCGGCACCCGCCCCAGCCCCAGGTCCTTCGACTCCCGCGCCACTTCGATCTGACGATCGCCGAACAGGTTGAGCACCACCCGATCCTCCGCCGGCCCGCCGCGCCGCGCCGCCTCACCGAAGAGCGCCCCCACATCCATCGTCAGGTACCGCGTCCGCTTGCCCGAAGGATTGCAAAACGAATCCTCCCGCACCCCAGGCGCGGCCTCGTCAAACACCCGAACGATCCCCTCCGCCGGCTCACCCGCCGCGCCACCCGCCATCACCAGAACCGCCACCGACAAGATCAAAGCACGATGCAGCATGATGAACCTCCAGGGAGCCACCACCGCAGGGCGGGGCCACAAGAGAAAGTTAGCCCCAAACCACGGAACAGCAAGTCGAATCCCCGAATTCCGCCCACAAAGCCGAACTCTGTCACCCTCGGCCATTTTTGGGGCGCAAAATAGCCGGTGGCACGCCCCATCGTGCTACGTTCCAAGAGTGCCATCCCGGCGCGCCGGGATGGCACTCTTAGCGCCAAGAGGAGTGCGACCACAAACAACACTTGGGCGCGTGCGCACGCTCGGGATGAGGCCGCCGAATCCCGTGGTCGTCCCGCGCGCGTGGTTCGCTGGGTTTCCTTCGCTTGCGCGAAGGGCTCGTTTGCTCACCCGCACGTCGCTCCCCAGTTCGACAGCACCGACGTGATATCCGCGAAGTCCACCGCCCCGCTGCTGTTCGCGTCGCCGCTCGGCCCCGCGCCGCCGTAGTTCGAGAGCACCGACGTGATGTCCGCGAAGTCAACCACGCAATCGCCGTTCGCATCGCCCGCGATCACCGGCACCACCACGCTCCCGCGGATCGTCCCCTGCACGCGCAGCGTCCCGAGCGACGGATTCGCGGGATCGAGAGGCGTCGTGCGGTCAAACACCGATACGACCGTCACCAGCCGACCAGCCCCCACCGACACCGTGCCGATGAAATCAATCGGCTGCGCCGGCTGGGTCGAAAGATCCTCCGCGCCCGTGCAAGGCAGCCCCGCGTTCGTCAGCGCCAGGCACACCAGCCCCGTCCCCGTGTACGTCAGCATCCCCTGCCGGTTCGCCGGAGCGCCGATCAACGAGAACGCCCCCATCACCACCGGCACCGGCCCGATCGGCGTCCCCGGCGTCGCGTACAAAATCCGCAGCCCCGTCACCGTGCTCGTGAACGTGCTCCCGAACCCATAGTTAATAAAGAAATCCAGCGGCTCGACCACCTGGATATCAAAATCGAGCCCCGTCACCTGCGTCGGCGAGTTCACCGTCGCAAGATTCAGCCGAAGCGTCCCCGTCACCGGAGAGGTGTCCGCATCCGACCGCCCCTGCAACGTCAGCGTCGCCGTCAGCGACGATTGCGCCGGGTTGATCGGCACCGTGAACGTCTCGCCCCGCGCCGCCGCCGGGAGCATCATCGCCGCCACAAACAAAAAGCACGCACGATTCATGGGACTCTCCTCCGCGCGATCGGGGGCCGACACAATGGCCCCCGATCGCAGAAGAGAGAATACATCAGAAAACCGACCTGGGTCGTGAAAAAAGAGCCGTCGGCGCGATTATTCGCCCGCCACGCCCGCCGAATCATCGTCCGCGCCCGCTTCGGCCTTGTCGCCGCCCGGATTCACACCCTCGCACTCGCGGCCGAAGTTCTCTAAAACAATCGCCAGATCGTCCATGCAGTAGTTGCCATTCGGGATAAACCCGGTCAACACCACGCTGATGTCGCCGAACTCGACCCGGCAGTTGTTGTTGTAATCCCCCGCCAGCACGGGCGGCGTCACCGCGTCCGGCGGTTCGAGGTCGATCGTGACGGAAGCGTCCGGCCCCGCATACCCGACGCCGACAAGCGCCGCTTGGAAAACCATGACCGCCAGGAGAACTCGTTTGCTCAGTGGGCACATGACAAACTCCTTCTTGATTCGTTGTCCATTCGTCGCCGGTAAACGTTTCACCGGCTCTACAAAGGACAGCGCCCCGCACGCCCATTCCGGCGCGCCCCGCGCGTCGGCTTATGAACCGACGCCCCACCCACACCCGCGACCGCGACCGCGAGGATGCAAGCCGCGGAATCAAGCCAACGACGCGGCGCAGTCGCCGCGGCGACCTGGCGCTGCTGAAAGATGCAGGGATTCACGGCGTTTTTCGCATGAGCGGCTCGCGCACGATGCCCTTCCCGGCTCGGGAAGGCGAGCGTGAGCGGCGCGGCTACAACCGGCACCGCAGGCAGGAGCCGCTCCTGGTCAGGCGCATCGAGGTGAACCTCAGGCACCTCAAGCGGACGCTGGGCATGAACCGCCTCAAGTGCCGGAGCCTCGACGGGATGCGGCGCGAGATGCTGATGTACGCGCCGGTGTACAACGCGGTGTGCGCCGTCCGCATGAAGGCCGCGGCGGCGCAGGGCGTCGCGCTCGGACGGGTCCGCTTCATCGACGCGCTGCGCTGGATGCTGATCGACACCGACGGAGTCCCCGTCACGCTGCGGCAACCGCCCGACCTCAAACTCTGGCCCATCCGCCCGCCGCGAAACCACCCGAGACTCCTCAAACACGGCGGCCAGAGCAGCTTCAGGGTCATGCCCAAGCCACGCAGAGAACTCATCAAGGAGCACGCCAACCGACCGAATCACGCAAACTGAATGGCATTCGCCGCGGCGAGTCGGTGGCACAGCGCCGAGCCTTACACTGGCCGCATGAAAACCGTCGCTGACGCCGCCGGGCTTGTGCCGTTTCATGGCGGCGTGTTCGTGCCCACCATGGGGGCGTTGCACGCGGGGCATGCGGCGTTGATCGAGCGGGCGCGCGGCATGGCGGGCACGCGGCCCGTCGTCGTCAGCATCTTCATCAATCCCACCCAGTTCGACGAAGCGAGTGACTTTGAGCGCTACCCGCGCGCTCTCGAATCCGACCTCGCGGCGTGCGAGCGAACGGGGGCCGACGTGGTGTTCGCGCCGGCCGTTGAGGTGATGTATCCGCCGGGTGTGGGAGTGACATCGCCGCCGCTGCCGGAAGTGGCGACGAGGCCCGGGCTGGAGGATGCGCATCGGCCCGGGCACTTCGCGGGGGTGTGCCGGGTGTGCCAAAGACTCTTCGACCTCGTTCGGCCGGCGCAGGCGGTGTTCGGCGAGAAGGACTGGCAGCAACTCGCGGTGGTGCGGGCCATGGTTCGGGGGCTCGGGCTTTCGCTGGAGATCGCGGGTCATCCGACGGTGCGCGAGGCGGATGGGATGGCGATGAGTTCGCGGAACGCGCTGCTGCCGCCGAACCATCGGCGGCAGGCGGCGGCGCTGCACCGCGCGCTGGTTGAGGCATCGCTCCAAGGAGACCCCGGTGAAGCGGAGGGCGCGGGTCGGCGTGTCCTGCTGGCGAACCGGATCGTGCCTGAGTATTTCGTCGTCCGCGACGCGGTGACGCTGGGGCCGGTGCGAGCCGGGGAGCCCGCGCGATCGCTGGTCGCGGCGCGGATCGGAGGCGTTCGGCTCATCGACAATGAACGTTGGGCGTCGGCGCCGGTTTCCGATGGTCCGCACTGACCTGAAGACAGGTCAGCGGCACGGTTCTAACCGTCGGTCTCACTCCATCTTTGCTTCAACGTTCGCGACCCAACTCGGCACGCCCTTCTTCAACCGGACCATGATGATCGGCTTCTGGGCGTTGCGGTTTTTGTCGATGGTGATGGTGCCGGTGACTCCGGGGTAGCCCTTGGTCTCGGCGATGCACTTGGCGAGGTCCTTGCCTTTGAGGCCGCCGGTCGCGGCGTGGCAGCGTTTCATGGCGTCGAAGAGGACCATGGCGGCGTCGTAGCCCAGGCCGGTGAGGGCGTCGGGGGTCTGGCCGCCGTACTCGCTCTTGAACTTTTCGATGAAGGACGAGACGTTGCCGCCCGGCTGGTCGGGGGCGGAGTGGTTGGAGTAGTAGGCGCCCTCGATGTCCTTGCCGCCGATCTTGCCGAGTTGCTCGGAGTCCCAGCCGTCGCCGCCGAGGAGCGGGATATCGTGGCCGATGCCGAGTTTGCGTGCCTGGATGGCGATGTTCCCGCCGTCGGTGTAGTAGCCGGGGATGAGGAGCACCTCGGGCTTGGCGGCCTTGATGTTCGACAGTTGCGCCGAGAAATCCTGGTCGCCGCCGGAGTAGGCCTGCTCGCTAACGATCTCGCCGCCGAGTTTCTTGAAGGACTTGACGAAGTCGTCCTTGAGTCCCTTCGAGTAGGCCTGCGTCTGGTCGAAGAGGATCGCGACGCGGGTCTTCTTGAGGTTGTCCTTGGTGAAGAGGGCGAGGGCCGCGGCCTGCTGGTCGTCGGTGAAGCAGACGCGCGAGACCATGTCGCGGCCGATGGTGACGCGCGGATTGGTGCTGCTGGGGGAAATCATGGGGATGCCGAACTGCTGGCACACCGCGCCGCCGGCGAGCGAGAGGCTCGACGCGACCTCGCCCAGCACCGCGACCACTTTGTCGTCGGTGATGAGGCGCGTGACGGCTTTGCCCGCTTCCTGCGACTCGCCCTTGGTGTCGTAGGTTTTGAGTTCGAGTTTTCGGCCGTTGAGGCCGCCGGCGGCGTTGATCTCTTTGATGGCGAGGCGGATGCCGCGGTCGGTGGATTGGCCGAAGGTTGCTTCCTTGCCGGTCATCGAGGCGTAGTGGCCGACGAGGATGGGGGCGTCCTCGGCGCCGGCGGCGGCGGTGGAGAGGAGCGAGGTGCCGAGGGCGAGAAGCGCGGCGAGGAAGGTGCGGCGTGAGGCGGTCGTGGATCTTTGCGTCATGGATTGTGTCCTTGATGTGAGAGTCGTCGAGACTGTCCCGGATTGGCGGAAAGGTACCCGATCGGGGTCGAAATCGGGTGGTGTCTCGGTTTGAATGTGGCACGGTCGCCGCGGCGACCGTGGGCCGGGCCGACACGGGCTGGTCTCCGCGGCGACTCTCCGAGAAAGCCCGTGCCACTTCAAACGCCGGGTTTTGGGGGTAAGGGAACAGGCGGAAGCCTCCGATGGTTCTACCGGTAGAATCTTCTGAGAATTCACCGAACGGGCAGGTCGGCCGGCCCCGTCGGAAAGCGATCGGCGTCCGGCCTCGATGTTCCCCGTTCTTCCACCAAGGATTTCAGACCATGCGCATTCTCGCTCTCGCCGCTCCGATCCTCGCCTTTGTTGCCTCGGCCGACGCCGCCGCGCTTTCGCTGGGGGGTCAGGCTCCCGCGCTCCCGCCCGTCGCCTGGCATCTGGGCGAACCCGTGAAGGAATGGAAGGCTGGCACGGTGTATGTGCTCGACTTCTGGGCGACGTGGTGCAAGCCTTGCATCGTGTCGATGCCTCACATGGTGGAACTGAACAACAAGTTCAAGGACAAGAACGTGGTGGTCGTCGGGCTCGCGGTGTGGCCGAATGAATCGTCGAAGCCCACCAAGGAGTGGGTCGACGGCCGGGCCACGGACAAGATTCCCCAGAACGACAACCTGAACTACGCGATCGCCGACGACATCGACGGCAAGGTCGCCGACGCTTTCATGAAGGCGATGAACCGCAGCGGCATCCCGACGGTGATGATCATCGACCAGAAGGGTCGGCTCGCGTGGGTCGGGCACCCGTCGGAAGGCATGGACGGCGCGCTCGAAGAGATCGTCAACGGCTCGTACGACCTCGAGAAGAAGGCCGCCGAGGCGAAGGGCGTCGAAGAGAACGAGATCAAGGCGCAGGCGCTGATGGCCGAGTTCCAGACGGCGCAGATGGCCGGGGACTGGCAGAAAGTGATCGAGGCCACCGACAAACTGACGGCGCTCGATCCGACGCAGTTCGCGCAGGCGGGGCTGTACAAGTACGTCCTCGTGCTCACCAAGGTCGGCGACAAGGCGAAGGCGGCGTCGATCGGGCGCGAACTCCTCACGGGCGCGCTCGCCGACAACGCGCCGCTATTGAACGGCCTTGGGTTCCTGATCGTCGATCACAAGGAGATCAAGGACGAGGACCGCGACTACGACCTCGCTCTCGAAGCGGTGACGAAGGCCAACACGCTCGAAGAGGGCAAGCGCGCCGAGGTGCTGGACACGCTGGCGCGGGTCCACTTCGCGCGCAAAGAGTTCACGTCGGCGGTCGAGGTGCAGGAGAAGGCGCTCGCCGCCGTCACGGAAGATGAGGAAATGAAGAAGGGTTTCGCCGAGTCGCTCGAGAAGTACAAGCAAGCGGCGGCGCCGCGGTAGGCTTGCTTGCCGTCACGGCTTTGGGGCGTTGATTGGTTGCCTTGGAGTCCGAGAGCATCGCGCCCGCGTCGAGCACGTTGAGCCGATCCGCGCGATCTTCATGGGCGATCCGGGTCGTGACCGGCCTTCCCCGGACCCGTCCCCGCGAATGGGGCGGAGGGCGGCATCGGGATGGTCCGCCGTTTCCAGCCTCAGGCCGGAGCGGTGTCTTCGTGAGGCCCCCGGCGGAGGCACCAGGCATTTCAACCGCGAAGGCGCGCGGGCGGCTCTCTTCGGTATCATCCGCGACATGGAGTACTTGGGCCGGATCGGCACGGTGATGATTGCTGCGTGTGCAACGGGGCTTGGCTCGTGCAAGGGCATCGCGCACGAGGGAACGAATCAGCCGACGTCGATCTTTGAGGTGTTCACGCCGACGACCCCCGCGATGGCGGCGGCGTGGGCGGCGGATGAGTACGACGCGGACAAGCGGTACCGCGGGACGCTTCTGCTGGCGAACGCTCCCTTCGGCGGCGAGCGCGTGTATGTCGAGATGTACACGCACGCTTCGGCGGACGAGGACCCGGTGGTGCGGGCGGCGGCGATCCGTGGGCTGGCGTTGCATGGGTCGCCCGAGCATGTGCCGCTGATCTTGAAACAGTTTGACGATCCGGATCGGATGCTGCGGTGGGAGTGCGCGCGGGCGTTGCAGCGGCTGCACGATCCCGCAGCGATCCCCGCGATGCTGAAGCACATGGTTGAGAAGTCGGAGGATGAATCGCTGGTGCGGTCGGCGTGCGCGGACGGGCTGGGGCAGTACGCCGAGCCGCGGGTGATCGACGGGCTGACGGCGGCGCTGGGCGACCGCGACCTGTCGGTGAACGATGCGGCGTTGCGGTCGCTGCGGACGTTGACCGGGCAGGACTTCGGCGACAACCTGCGCGAGTGGGTGGCGTGGAAGAAGCGGACGGTGGACCTGTTCGCGGCGCGGCGGACGTACATCTATCCGGTGTTCCAGCGGGAGAAGACGTGGCTGGAGACGTTCGTGCCGCTGTGGGTGCCGCCCAACGAGATCGCGGCGTCGCCGGCGGGGATGGATGCTCCGAGCGTGGGGACGGGGGCTGTGCCCGTGGAACCCGACGATGCCACGGAACCAAACGCGGTGAACTGAGGGATTTGTTTTCGTGCGGCCCGCGTGCCCCTTCAGGGCACAAGAGTCAGGAAAGTTCAGGCCAATCCAGACCCGCGCCGAGGACGGCGGGGTCTGGCAACACGCACGCGCCGCGTTGCGGCGAAATGCAGGGCGATTCCACCGCATTGGAACGATTCGAGAGGTTTTGAGTTCTCAACGCTGCCCCGATTGAACAGAATTGTCGCAGGGTCATGGCGGCGATACCCGAAATAACTGACGCGATGCGAGCGCTCCGCTACGAAGGCCCGGCGACGGGCGTTGTGTTCTCAAAAAGCACACCCGAGCCGGAGGTGCGCGAAGGGGAGGCGCTCGTGCGCCCGTTGCGGATGGGGATCGGGGCGGCGGACGTGCTGCTGGCGTCTCGCAAGCCCGATGTGCCGGCGGTGACGATGGGGCGGGAGTTCGTGGGCATTGTTGAGAAGGTGGGCGGGGCGAAGGGGGTGCGCGAGAAGGGGCCGACGCTGGTTGGGAAGCGAGTGGTGGCGTCGCCGAGCGTTTCGTGCGGCGAGTGCGATCTGTGCCAGCGCGGCCTGGCGGCGCATTGCCGGAATCGGATGGTGGCGGGGGTGTTCGGGCGCGATGGGTGCTTCGCGGATCGCGTGGCGTTGCCGCTGAGGAACCTGCATGTTGTGCCGAGCGAGGTGGACGATGACCGCGCGGTGTTCGCGGAGGCGTTGTCGTCGGCGGTTCACGCGATGCAGCAGTTGCGGATCGAAGGGAAGCCTTACATCACGGTGCTGGGGGACGGGGAAGTGGCGCTCTTGTGCGGGCAGTTGATGAACCGCTTGAATGCCGCGGTGCGGATCGTCGGTTCGATTGAATCCCGGCTGGAACTCGGCGCGAAATGGGGGGTGAAGCATCGGCTGGAGCGCGACGTGGGCCGGCGGGCGGACCAGGATGTCGTAGTCGATTGCACGGGAACCGCGGAGGGGTTTGACCTCGCGATGAGGTTGGCGCGGCCTCGGGGAAAGATATTGGTGAAGGGAGTGATTCACCCCGCGCTCGCGTCGGCATGGACGTTGGATGTGTCGCCGATTGCAACAAAAGAGATCGAGGTGATCGGCAGCCGATGCGGGCCGATGGGCGAAGCGCTGGAGGTCTTGAAGCGCGGCGAGGTGGACGTGGTGAGCCTGATCTCGAAGCGCGTGCGGCTGGAGGATGGTGTGGAGGGGCTTCGCACGGCGGGGCGTGGGGAGGCAATCAAGGTTTTGGTGGAGGCGTGAGGGGGCCTATCATTATGCGACTCGCCAATGGAGACTTGCGATGACCGTGGTGAAGATCAGTGACCCCGCCGGGATGCTGGCGGACCTCGTACGCCGGGCCGCATCGGGGGAAGAGGTTTTGCTTGCGCATGACGGTCGGCCCGTTGCGAGGCTCAGCGCGGTTCCGACGCAGGATGAAGCAACAAGCCATCTGGATGCGGTAAACCGACTCGAGCAGTTGAGCGAAGGCCAGACACTCGGGGGGATTTCCATCGGGTTATTGACCAGATGAACGAGTTTTGCGCAAGTTTTTTCTAGAAATGGTGGAGCCAAGCCCGAACGTCCGCCGCGGCAGACGCGTGATCCCGGCGCGCCGGGACTCGACGGGCAGCCGCACGTTCTGGCAGCAATCCTCGAACACGATCTGGTCACGATCCGGAACCTGCAAACGAGGCGAAGCATCCATGACTCCCCCATGCGCGCCACGGCGGAACAAGTTCCAAGGTGTTCGAGATTATTTCACAGGCTCGAAATGGGCGAAGATGTTTCACATCGTTCTCGTCCGGCGGCTTCGTCGCTCCCGGCGCGCCGGGAGCGTGCGCCCGTTCCACGGGCGTTCGAGGTGACGCGGATGCTCTGGAATGGAGGCACGGCCTCGCGTATCACTTCCCCTTCGCAAACCCCTCCCCGACCTTCCCCCAGTTCACCACGTTCCACCACGCCGCGACATAATCCGGCCGTCGGTTCTGGTAGTTCAGGTAGTACGCGTGCTCCCACACATCCAGACCGAGGATCGGCGTGCCGCCGCAGCCCGCCGCGTCGCCGATGGAATCTTTCATCAGCGGGTTGTCCTGATTCGCCGTTGAACAAATCTCAACCTTCCCGCCCTTCTGCACACACAGCCACGCCCAGCCCGATCCAAATCGGCCGGTCGCCGCCGCCGCGAACTTTTCCTTGAAGCCGGCGAACCCGCCGAACGCCGCGTTGATCGCCGCCGCCAGTTCCCCGCCCGGCTCGCCGCCTCCACCTTTCCCCGCCGGCGCCATCACCTCCCAGAACAGCGAGTGGTTCCAGTGCCCCCCCGCGTTGTTCCGCACCGGCCCCATCTTGTCCGTCGGAACTTCCTTCAGCCGCCGACACACCTGCTCCACCGTCCACTCCGCCATCGGAGTCCCGGCCAGCGCGTTGTTCGCGTTCGTCACATACGCGTTGTGATGCTTCCCGCGATGAATCTCCATCGTCCTGGCATCAACATGAGGCTCCAGAGCGTTCTCGGCGTAGGGCAGGTTCGGCAGCGTGAAAGGCATGGCGGTCTCCAGGTTCAAGGTGGCACGGGCTTTCCAGCCCGCGTCAGATCGGTCCACGGTAGCGGTGGTAGCCGCGCTAAGTTGGGTCACGCCCTGGAAAGGGCGTGCCACGGGAACACGCCCTGGAAAGGGCGTGCCACGTTTATTCGGACCCCGTTATTCTACCGAAGTCCCGTCGCTCAAAATCCGATATTTTTCACATGCACCGCTCCAAATACCGATCAATCACCAAAAATCCGTCGAAATCAGGAACAATCAGCCTCATTCAGGCGTTCACAAAGGACAGAAACCCAAAAATGCCTCATCCTCTTAGGCTAATCCACTTGTCAACAGGTTGAATTTGATTTAGAATCCTTCCAGAAGAGTAGAACCGTTGCCGATAGTTCCCGTACAAATAGCGTGCGGCAGTTCAGCCCGGTGCCGCCGCACGCCGATCTTCCGGGTAGCCCGCACCTCGATCTCAGAACCTTAGCGGACGGTTTTTCGAGTTCCGGACCCCATAGAACCGCATCAGCATGGCTTCAGAGCACGTTTTCAGAAACAAATGGAATCTGAAATCGAGTTGCAGACGAAAGAAATTGGCAGCACAGTCAAGGATGACCGATTCGAACTTGAGTGAGTACCCAGACATGACCCCCTCCCGCTTCCAGGCCAACTCTCCGCTCGACCGGCTCCGCCGGCGACGTGGCGTTGCGCTCGGGATCGAGCCGGGGGGCGGAACGGCCGGCCCTGCCCGTCGCGGCCTTCGGCGATCCTTTACCGAAGACGAGGAGCGGCTCTTGAAGGTTCTCGTCAAGGGCGAGCAGGACTTCATCGACAGCCCGTCGTTCTACACCAAGGATCCCGAGCGAGCCCTCTTTGAGAATGCGGCGCCCGTGCGCAAGCCTGATGCCTCGTGGTATCACCCCGTGATGGATGATCTCAATGTGGGCAAGGGGCGCATGCCCAAGCCCTCGGAGCAGGTCATTCTTACCGGCGCCGAAGAGAAGATCCTCTTTCTTCAGTTCAACTACGCGCGCTACCGCATGAGCCTGATCCAGGACGAGGTTCGCGGCTCCGAGACCGGCAAGCCCGCGCACGAGCAGTGCGAGGCGCTCCTCCGCTGGTACAAGAAGTCCGACGAACTCCGCGAGCAGATCGCGGAGACCAACCTCGCGCTGGTTTTGGCGATGGCCAAGCGCACGCGGATGAGCGAGGTGGATTTCGCCGACCTCGTCAGCGAGGGCAACATGGCGTTGCTCCGCGCGGTGGACAAGTTCGACTGCGAGCGCGGGTTCAAGTTCTCGACGTATGCCTGCCGGGCGATCCTCAAGGCCTTCAGCCGCCAGGGCATGAAGCTGAGCAAGTACCGGCAGCGCTTCCCGACGGACTTCGACCCCAAACTCGAGAAGTCGAACCACCTGGAAACGAAGCGGACGGAGTTCAAGAGCGACGCCGCGGCCGAGGTTAAGCGCCTCGTCGTCGAGAACCGCTGCGAACTGACGGACATCGAGCGGACGGTCATCGAGCACCGCTTCCGCCTCGAATCTCCCGACCCCGATGAGAAGCCGATGACCCTCGAACAGGTCGGCCAGATCATCGGCGTCACCAAGGAGCGCGTCCGTCAGATCCAGAACAAGGCCCTCGAGAAGATCCGCACGGAACTGGAGCACCAGTTCATGGGCAAGCCCAAGCCGGAGGCCGAAGCGGCCGAAGGCGAAACGGTTGTCCAAACCGACCCCCTGACCGCGCAGGCATCGCTGAACTGAAGCGAAAGCCAATCAGAATCCCAAGGCCCGGCGAGGTTCGCCGGGCCTTTTTCTTTGTTGCAATGGGCCCGCTCCAGCCGGGCACCAAGCGTTGTTTCGCCGCGACGAATCAGCGGCGCACTCGGTCCGCCACCGCGCTCTGGAACTCCCCCACCACTACCTGCTTTACCTCATCCATCGACGGGCACTGCGGCCCCAACTCCTTCTGCAGACTCGTCACCCCGCGCCCCGCAAGCCCGCACGGCACGATCAGGTCAAAGTGTCCGAGATCCGTCGTCACGTTCAGCGCGAGTCCATGCATCGTCACCCAACGCCTGATGCGGACGCCCATGGCGCAGATTTTCGCGGACGAAGAACCCGTCGCTTGCGCTCGGGGCTCGTTGGGTACCCATACCCCGGTTGCTCCCTGCTCGCGCCGCCCCTCAACTCCGAACTGCGCGAGCGTGGCGATGACGACCTCTTCGAGCATCCGCATGTACCCGTGCAGATTCAGCCCCAGCGTATTCAGATCAAAGATCGGGTAGGCGACGAGTTGGCCCGGCCCGTGGTAGGTGATGTCGCCGCCGCGATCGGTCTCGCAGACCTCGACCCCGGCGGCGGCGAGCATCTCGGCGGTCGCGTTCAGGTGCTTGCGTGCATCGGGGCGGCGAGAGACCGTGATGACGGGCGGAACATGCTCGACGAGAAGCAGCCGACCGACCTCGGGCGTTCCCGCGTCGCGGGATGCGAGAACGGCGGCGTGATGATCGCGCTGGGCCACGAACGCCGCCGCATACGTCATCTGATTGAGATCATGCACCACAAACACAGAGCTCAGCACCCAGGACTCAGGACTCAGGACTCCGTCACACCCCCACCGGCACAAACCGCTCCTCCATCGCCCGCGCCGCGGACTCGTACACCCCGACGCACTTCGCCGCCGCGCCGTCCCAGGTCAGGCGGCGTAACTCGAACCGGCCGTGCTCGCGGAGGGTGTTTGCCAAGGGCGGATGCCTCAGCACCGCGATGATCTTGTTCGCCATCTCGTCCACGTCCCAGAAATCAACCTTCAGCGCGTGCGTCAAGACCTCCGACACGCCGGATTGTTTGGAAATAATGACGGGAACGTCGTGGCTCATCGCCTCCAGCGGCGCGATGCCGAAGGGCTCGCTCACGCTGGGCATCACATAGCAATCCGCCATGCGGAACACGCGGGCCACGTCCTTCCCGCGCAGGAAGCCCGCGAAGAGCACCTTGTGCCCGATCCCCATCTCCGCCGCGAGTTCGATCATCCGCCACGCCATGTCCCCCGCCCCCGCGACGACGAACTTCACGTTTTCGACCTTTTCCAGCACGCGCTTCGCCGCCGCGATGAAATACTCCGGCCCCTTCTGCATCGTGATCCGCCCCAGGAACAGCACGATCCGGTCCTTGCTCTCGATCTGGTCGTCCTCCGCCGGCTGCGGCCCGGAATCCACGCCGTTGTAGACCACCTCGATCTTGTCGGGGTCGAGCGCGTACCGCGCCGTGCAGAGTGTCTTGGTGTAGTTGCTCACCGCGATGACCTTGATCGCGGCGTGCATCCCGCGACGCTCGATGTCGTAGACGCGCTGATGCACATGCTCGCCCGAACGATCGAACTCCGTCGAATGAATATGCGCCACCATCGGCTTGCCCGTCACCTGCGCCAGCGCCATCGCCGCGGGATAGGTCATCCAGTCGTGGGCGTGGATCACGTCGAACTTCAGCGGCCGGCACAGTTGCACGACCATGCGCGCGTACCGCTGGCTGTCGCCCAGAACATCGCCGTGATAATCGGAACGGTTGCGGAGTTCGCGGACGATGTTGATGTCCACCCCCCCGTCGTCGTCCACCCAGACGCCCGCCGCGCGGAGCGCCGCCTTTTCGATCTCCGAAACCAGCACTTTTTCACCGGCCGCGCCGACCGGCCCGCCCCCGCCGTAGGGGCTGACGCGCACCGCGGGCAAGCCGAAGAACTGGGTGTGCCCGAAGCCTTCGAGCCTGAACTTCGTCGCCATGTGCCCGTTGCCGGCCCGCGCCTTCTGGTCCGCGATCAGCCGCGCTTCCATCTCCGGATCGGGGCTGATGAGGTCGATGTGCGAGGCCTGCGAGCGGTCCACCGCCTTGGGCAGCACGAACGTGACCTCGTGCCCCAGCCGATTGAGCGCGCACGTCAACCCGTGGCACGCCGTGCCGAGGCCGCCGCTGATAAAGGGAGGGAACTCCCATCCAAGCATCAGAATCCGCACGCTGCAACCTCCCGAAGCAGGCAATAGGCACTGGGCACTTGGCAATAGTCAGGAATCCGCTTCGCATCTGCGCCCATCTGTGTCATCCGTGCCAATGCCTCCCGCCTCTTATTCTTAACTAGTGCCTAGTGCCCAGTCCCTAGTGCCTACTCCTTCATATCCCCGAGTTCCGCGAACGCCTTCGCATACGCCACCAGACACTTCACGATCAGCGCCGCATCCGCCCCACCGGGGGCCGCGATCGCCGACCGGAACGTGAAACGCTTCTGCGCATCCCGGAAGTGTTCGACGCGCCCGAAGGGCTGAGCCGCACACCCCACGTCCGACAGTTCCTCCTCGATCAACTCCTTCAGATCGTCGCCCGTCCACATCAGGTCGGCCTCGATCGACTGACTCAGATATCGGTCCGCCGACACCCACGAAACAAACACGATCCCGTTCTCGCAAACAACTTCGTACGCCGCATCGGGAGTCGTCGCCGCGACGCAATGGACGACGCCTCCCCGCCGCTCCGCCGAGGCGAACGCGCGTGAATCGCCCGCCAGCCGAGCGACCTCGTCGAGCAGTCGGACCAACCCCGGATCGATGCGTTGCTCGACCGCCACCATGAGACCTCCTGTAAACGGAAGGGGGAAGAGGATAGCACGCCCCAGTGGCACGGGCTTTCCAGCCCGTGTTCTCTGCAGGGCAATCGCATTCTCGGCTACCGCCTACCAAACACACTGAAATCAACCTCGTTGGCGGAGCACGAACAGGGATTGCGTCCGCGCAAAACTGATCGTGCGGTTCCCCGTCGTGAAGCCCGCAACGCGGGCGCAGGTTCCTTGCCCCGGGCGCAGCCCGGGGACAGCATCGTCTTCCTCACTCTCTTCGAGCCCCAGCGGGGCGAAGGTCGGCCGGGTTG
>CAMTWL010000029.1:0-42982 GCA_947085435.1 uncultured Phycisphaerae bacterium | reverse complement strand
TTCTCCGCCGAGGCCATGCCGACCGCGTAGCGTTGGCCGACCCCTCCGGGGTCGCGAAGATGGATAGGCGCGCCGCGCACCGGGGGTGAGGCACCCCCGGCTACTACAGACGACCCCGATGGGGTCGCGGAATATTGGTCGGTGCGCCGCGCACCGGGGCTGAGGCGTCATCGCCCTTTTGCGTCTCTCGGCGTTGCGACGAACTTGGGATGAGCGGCCGAGGTACGCGTCGATCCCGCGGCCCGCTTGCCGGAAGTTTCGACGCCCATCGGGCTGGTTTCGTGGCATTTCGTAGATGTGTATAAGGTGAGGGCTGCGCCCGGGGCAATCCCGGCGCGCCGGGACCAACGCCCGCGTTGCGGGCTTTTAATACCAAGGCCCTGACCTTGCCCTTCCGACCGGCCGGGGCGATTCCGTCCGCAAGCGGGTCCGAAGAGGTTCCTTTGGCCCGGGGCTACGCCTGATCCGCCGGAAGTGTCTCAGTTTGAATGTGGCACGCCCTTTCCAGGGCGTGAGGCAGGAAGACACGGGCTGGAAAGCCCGTGCCACTTCAAACTGAGACACTACTGATCCGCCGATAGATTCGGCGTCCTGCAGCCGCCAATCGGTCCTGATTCATTTTGGGCTACCTGCCAAAGAGCATCTTTTCAAATTTCATTCGCCTTTCCGCAGTTTCGGGGTATGTTGTACGCATCATCGCCGAGAAGGCGGGCTGTGGCTATCGGAACGCCCCAGCCGAGGGAGCGAAAGGGACGGTTCCGCTTGCGGTTCGGCGCGGCGGCAAACCCATCGTGGAGATTCATCACATGAGTCGCGTGCGCGGAATTATCGGCTTGGGGATCGGAGCCTTGACACTCTCAGCATTCGCCGTGGCGGCGTCCGCCGGGCCGCGAAGCCTCGACGGCATGTGGGAGATGGCGGACGAAGTTCCCGAGGCGCAGCTCCGCGCTGACCCCTGGGTTCGGCCGAACTTCTTTCAGGGTGTGATCTTTGACTCCGAGGTTTTCGCGCAGGTTCTCGCGGATGCGCCGATGGAGTTCACCGAGCAGGCGTGGGAAGGGCCGGTGGTCATGGAACTGCCGATGCCCGACGGCACCTTCCAGTCCTTCGAGGTCTGGGAGTCTCCCATCATGCATCCCGACCTTGCCGCGCAACTGCCGGGAGTGAAGACCTGGGCCGGCCAGGGCATCGACGATCCGACCGCGACGCTCCGCATGGACATCACGCCGATGGGGTTCCATTCGCAGGTTCTGTCGGCGGGGGGTTCGTTCTACATCGATCCCTTCACGAAGGGCGACACGACGTTCTACGCGGTGTACGAGCGGAACGATCTGCGCGACCGCGCGCTCGACGGCTGGTCGTGCCTCGGGGCCGAGCGCCCCGCGGGGCTGCCCATGCTGCAACTGCGGAGCGCCACGGGCGTTGACCGCACGATCAACGGCACATTCCTTCAGACCTATCGCACTGCCGTCGCCGCGACGGGCGAATACACCGCGTTCTTTGGTGGGACGCAGGCCGCGGGCCAGGCCGCGATCGTGACCGCGATGAATCGCGTCAGCGGCGTCTACGAGCGCGAACTGGCGATCCGGATGACGCTGGTCGCCAACAACATCAACATCGTCTACACGAACCCCGCGACCGACCCCTACACGAACAACAACGGCGTGACGATGCTGACGGAGAACCAGAACAACATCACCGCCGTCATCGGCTCCGCCAACTACGACATCGGGCACGTCTTCTCCACGGGCGGCGGCGGCGTCGCGTCGCTCAGCGTCGTGTGCGTGGCGGGCAGCAAGTCGCGGGGCGTGACCGGGCTCCCCTCGCCCAACGGCGACGCCTTCTGGATCGACTACGTCGCACACGAGATGGGCCACCAGTTCGGCTCGAACCACTCGTTCAACGGGCTCAACGGCTCCTGCGTCGGAGGCAATCGCTCCGCCGCCAACGCCTACGAGGTCGGCAGCGGGTCCACCATCATGTCCTACGCCGGCATCTGCGGCGTGGACGACCTGCAGACGAACTCCAACGACTACTTCGTCTGGCGTTCGCTGGATGAGATCATCGCTTTTTCCAACGCCACCGGCGGCTGCCCGGCCAACGTGGCCAACGGGAACACCGTCCCGACGGTGAGCGCGGGCGCGGACTTCACCATCCCCGCGAACACGCCCTTCATGCTCATCGGCACCGGCGGCGACACCGACGGCGACGCCATTACCTACTGCTGGGAAGAGCGCGACCTCGGCGCCGCTCAGGGCGCGGTCGGCGGCATCTTCGTCGACAACGGCACCAGCCCCTTCATCCGATCCTTCGTCCCGAACACCAGCCCGACTCGCATCATCCCTCGCGTTTCCAACCTCCTTGCCAATACCTTTGTGAAGGGCGAGCGCCTCCCCGTCACCAACCGCAACATCAACTTCCGCCTCACCGTCCGCGACAACCGCGCCGGCGGCGGCGGGCTCAACACCGACGACATGCTCGTCGTCAGCACCACCTCGGCCGGACCCTTCGCGCTCACCGCACCCAACGGCGGCGGCACTTTCTCGGGGAGCGTCAGCGTCACCTGGAACGTCACCAGCACCAACCTTGCGCCCGTCAACTGCGCCAACGTCATGATCGAGCTCTCGACCGACGGCGGCAACACCTGGCCCACCCTCCTCCTCGCCATCACCCCGAACGACGGCTCCGAGGCCGTCGCCCTCCCCGCGATCAACTCCACCACCGCTCGCATCCGCGTCCGGGCCGTGGGAAACATCTTCTTCGACATCTCGAACGCGAACTTCACGATCACGCCCCCGGCAGGCCCCGGCGCGTTCACCTTGACCGCCCCCGCGAACGGCGCGACCGGCGTCTCGCTGACCCCCACGCTGACGTGGAACGTCTCGGCGGGCGCGACCTCGTACACCGTCACGGTTGACACCGACGCCGGTTTCGTGCTCCCCAACACCTATCAGAACACCACCGCTTCGACTTCGGACATGGTTCCGGGCGCGACACTCGCCAACAACACCGTCTACTTCTGGCGCGTCGTCGCCAGCGACGGCGTCAACATGACCAGCGGCACGCCCAATCCATCCTCGTTCACGACCGTGCCCGCGCCGCCCGGCGCGTTCAGCCTGACCTCGCCCGCCAACGGCGCGATCAATCAATCCGTCACGCCGACGCTCATGTGGGGAGCTTCATTGGGTGCCACCTCGTACCAGGTCACCGTTGACACCGATGCCGGCTTCGTGCTCCCGAACACCTATCAGACGAACACGGGCTTCACCTCCGTCGTCGTTCCCGGCGCGACCCTGGCACAGGGAACGGTCTACTTCTGGCGAGTCGTGGCGAGCAACCCGGGCGGTATGACCACCGGCTCGCCCGACCCCTCGATGTTCACGACCGCGCCGCCGCCTTGCGTCGGTGACGCCGACGGTGACGGAGATCGGGACTTCGCCGACATCACCGCAGCGCTGGCGAACTTCGGGACCAACTACCTGCCCTCGCTCATCGGCGCGGGCGACGCCAACCACGACGGAATCGTCGACTTCTCGGATATCACCTCGGTGCTGGCCAACTTCGGCGTGCCTTGTTAGCAAGGGATAGTCGTGGGCCGAGGGGTCGCCGCGGCGACTGTCGGCGGCGCCCTCCATAATCCACCGAGCAACGCGCTGATAGAATGGACGGTGCCATGAACACCACTATTGCATTCTGCGTAGTTCTTGCGGGCGTCATCTTTACGGCCCGCGCCGAAGCCGCCGACCGCAGCCCCGATGGTGTGTGGCAGTGGGCCGACGCGCCCGCCGAGGCGGTCCTGCGCGGCGAGCCTTGGGTTCGGCCTGATTTTTATCGAGGCGTAACTTTCGACGCGCAAGCCTTCGCCGACCTGATGGCCGCCGCGCCGATGGAGTTCACCATCGAAGCGCGCGAACGTCCGGTTCGCATCGACCTGCCGATGCCCGACGGCACGTTCCAGGAGTTCGACGTCTGGGAGTCCCCCGTGATGGAGCCGGGGTTGGCGGCCCAGTTGCCGGGAGTGAAGACCTGGGCCGGGCAGGGGGTCGATGATCCCACGGCGACGGTGCGCATGGACCTGACGCCGCAGGGGTTCCATTCGCAGGTGCTCTCGGTCGAGGGATCGTTCTACATCGATCCATTCACCCGGGGCGACACCACCTACCTGGCGGTCTACGACTCGCGGGATCACGTTCCCGTCGGCCGCGCCGATTGGAGATGTCTGACCGACGGCGTACCCGCGGCGATCGGGCGCGCTCGCCCCGCCGACCTGAACCGGAGCGGCACGTTTCTTCAGAACTATCGTTTGTGCGTGGCCGCCACCGGCGAATACACGGCGTTCCACGGTGGGACCGTGGCCTTGGCGCAGGCCGCCATCGTCACCGTCGTCAACCGCGTCACCGGCGTCTTCGAGCGCGAGGTGGCCGTCCGCTTCACGCTCATTGCGAACAACACGAGCGTGGTCTACATCAACGCCGCGACGGACCCCTACAGCGACGGCGTCCCGTTCGACATGACCGGGCAGAACCAGGCGAATCTCACCACCCTGATCGGCACGGCAAACTACGACGTCGGCCACGTCTTCGGGGGGCTCAACGGCGGGGGATACGCATTCTTTGGAGCCTGCGACGCGTCGTTCAAAGCACGCGGCGCAACCTCGGTGTCCTCCCCATCGGGCAGCGACTTTCATACCTATCTGATCTGCCATGAACTCGGGCACCAGTTCGGGACGCTGCATGCCTTTAACGGGCTCAACGGCGGGTGCGGTCCGAACCACACACCTGCGGACGCCTACGAACCAGGCAGCGGCAACACCATCATGTCCTACGCCGGTATCTGCGGCATCGATAATCTCCAGTCAGCCTGGGACGGCTACTACAACCACGAATCGTTCAATGACATGCTCGCCTACTCGACGGGCGCCGGCGGCTGCCCCACCAACGTCACCAACGGCAACACCGTCCCCACCGTCAACGCGGGCGGTGATTTCACCATCCCGCGCCAGACGCCCTTCATCCTCACCGGCTCCGGCTCGGACATCAACGGCGACCTCGTCTCCTACTGCTGGGAGCAACGCGACCTCGGCCCGCAGCAGGGGGCCGTCGGCGGCGTGATCGCCGACCTCGGCTCCGGGCCGATCATCCGTTCGTTCAGCCCCGTCCTCAGCCCCGCGCGCATCATCCCGCGACTCTCCAACCTGCTCAACAACACCTTTGTCATCGGCGAGGCGCTCCCGAATACGAACCGCACTCTGAACTTCCGCCTGACCGCCCGCGACAACCGCGCCGGCGGCGGCGGCGTCAACACCGACGACATGACCGTCACCTGCACCACCGCCGCCGGGCCGTTCCGCGTCACCTTCCCCAACGGCGGCGGCACCCACCAGGGCACCGTCACCGTGACGTGGAACGTCGCCAGCACCAACCTTGCCCCCGTCTCGTGCGCCAACGTGAAGATCGAACTCTCGCTCGACGGCGGGAACACCTGGCCCACCACTCTGCTCGCGTCAACGCCGAACGACGGCAGCCAGTCGGTCACCATCCCGGGGTTCGGCAGTTCGACCGCGCGCCTCCGCGTCATGGGCGTCGGGAATATCTTCTTTGATATCTCGGACTCGAACTTCACCCTCGCGCCGCCCCCGAGCCCGGGGCCGTTCAACCTGATGGCCCCCGCCGACGGGGCCGCGAACACTCCCCTCAGCCCGGTCCTGATGTGGAGCGCCGCCGAGCGAGCCCAGTCGTACACGGTGACCATTGACACCGAAGCTTCGTTCGCGCTTCCCGTCACGTTCCAGGTTGGAACAGGGTTTACCTCATACGTCGTGCCCAGCAAACGATTGGCCGAGGGCACGACCTATTTCTGGCGCGTGGTCGCGACGAACACGAGCGGCTCGACCACCGGGACGCCCGGCGCCGCGTCGTTCACGACCGTGGCCCCCGCGCTGTGCGACGGCGACGCCGACGGCGACGGCGACCGCGATTTCGCCGACATCACCGAGGTGCTGACCTACTTCAACGTCAACTACGCTCCCGCGCTCGACGGCCTGGGCGACGCCACCCACGACGGGATCGTGAACTTCGCGGATATCACCTCGGTGCTGACGTTCTTTGGAATACCGTGCTGATGGTGGTGTCTCAGATTGAAGTGGCACGGGCTTTCCAGCCCGTGTCGGCCCGCCTCACGCCCTGGAAAGGGCGTGCCACATTCAAACTGAGACACTACCGCTGATTCCAACCACTCCCATGTGGGCGTGGTGGAGCCTACCATTGCGGCCGTGCGAGTGGGCCTGACGAAGCCGCCCGATTCTGACGAAAGAGAGAGACTCGTCCAATGCTCCCAACCATTCAACGCACCTTGTTCGTCCTCCTCATCGCCGCCTCCGCCTCGGCCCAGACCGTCACCGAGCCGGTCCGCACCGAGGAAGGCCTTGTCTTCCCCGAGGGGGCCGCGATCCCGCGCTCGCTCACCCGCTCCGAGCAACAGTGGATCAACGAGCACCCGCTGAGCGTCTCTCGCGGCACGACGCCTCCTCCTGCGTTCCTGTCCGACGTGCGCTGCCCCGGCGAGTACGAGCCGATGCAGGGGATCATCTTCGCGTGGGAGCCGTTCGGGAGTGTGACGCCGATCCTGAGCGCGATGGTGAGGGAAGTCACCACCACCGGCAACGCCGAGGCGTACATCATGGTCGATACCGCGAGCGAGCAGACGAGCGTCACGACGACGCTGACGAGCGCCGGCGCGAACATGACCCGCGTGAAGTTTTTCGTGGTCACGACCGACACCATCTGGATCCGCGACTACGGCCCGCGCTACATCTACGAGGGCAACGTGCGCTCGATCGTCGACCACACCTACAACCGCCCGCGCCCGATGGACGACGCGCAGCCTGTGTTCTGGGCGAATCAGAAGCGCCAGTCGCTGTACGAGATCCCGCTGATCCACGGCGGGGGCAACTACCACCTCAGCGGCGTCGGCCCTTCGTGGGCCACGCGCCTGACCGTCAACGAAAACCCAACACTCACCGAAGCCCAGATCGTCGCCCACTGGCACAACTATGAAAACGTCAACACGACGATGACCACCCCCTTCCCGACCGCCGTCGATTCGACGCAGCACATCGACATGTGGATGCAGATCATCGGCGACAACAAGGTGATGATCTCGGATTGGCCCAGCAACCCCGGCTCGACGCAGGACGTCATCTGCGACTCGACGGCGGCGGCGATGGCCGGCGCGGGCTGGACGGTCACGCGGCTGCCCGCGTTCGGCGTCAGCGGCGTCCATTACACCTACACCAACGTCGTCATGTGCAACAACCTCGTCCTGCTCCCCTCGTACACCAACGTGACGGTCGCGCCATCCAACGCAACCGCGCTCGCGACGTGGCAGGCCGCCATGCCCGGCAAGACGATCGTGCAGGTTCCCTGCCAAGCGATCGTCGGCTCGGCGGGCGTCATGCACTGCATCGTCATGCACGTCCCCGCCCACCTCGGCGGCGCGAACCCCACCGCCTACCTCCGCACGCTCCGCGGCCCGGAAACGCTCACTCCGGGCGCGAACGCCGACATCCGCTGGAGCACCGACGACGATGTCGGCGTCAGCAACGTGGACATCGAACTCTCGCTCGACGGCGGCGCGACCTGGCCGACGGTGATCGCCGCCGCGACCGCGGACGACGGTCTCTTCACCTGGAACATCCCGAGCACCTACACGACGCAAGGCCGGGTCCGCGTCGTCGCGCGCGATGCCCTCGGCAACACCGGCAACACCGGCAGCAACGCCAGCGGAGCCGATCTCTTCATCAACGCGCCCCCGCCACCCTGCATCGGCGACGCCAACGGCAGCGGCACCGTCGATTTCGCCGACATCACGGCGATCCTGGCAAACTATGGCTCCGCCGGCCCGCCGTTCAACACGGGCGATGCGGACGGCAGCGGCGTCGTCGATTTCGGTGATATTACGGCTGTCCTCGCCAACTGGGGGAGTGCCTGCTAACGGGCCGATCCGCAGAGGCTCTTTGAAAAAATAGGAAACTTGGATAAAGCGGCCGCAAACCGCCGTCCCTCGCACGCGGCTGACCCCGGTCAGCGCGGCTCGGCCTCACAGCGTCAGAAAATCTGAACCTTTTCAGCAACTTCATCGGTTCGGTCGATTGCACTTGGCCGGTTGCATCGTAGAGTTAGGACTCGGAGAGGTCGAGACGGGGGGCTGTCGGCCAGGATGCCGCCAAAACCGTCGCGACGTGGGAGAGCATGGATCATGAAGAAACTGACTTGGCGGGATGGTCTCGCCGCCGTGACTTCCGCCTTCTTGTCACTCACCGCCGCGCCGGCGCTTGCTGATATTCCCATCGGCCTCAACATCGACATCGACTTCAACTTCCCGGATGACCCGGGCAGCGGCCCGCCCTCGAGCACCTTCGGTGCCGCCGCGGGACAAGCCGGGATTTGGAACACCGTTTCCTTCGGGCTCGGACCGTTCGCGGTGGTCGGTCTGAATGGTGCCTCCAGTGGTGTGTCCTTCACCCGCAGCCTTATTTCTCCCGGATGGACGATCGACCTCGGTGCCACGGGCGACTACGCGCGTCTCGTGTACGACTCCGACCGCATCGATTCGACGCTCACCTACACCTTCACCGGCCTGCCCGCCGGGCAGTACGTCATCTACACATATGCCGCCGCGCCGTCCTTCGGTACGGTTGCGACTCGGATCACGATCGGGGGCGTGGCGCAACTCATCGCGGGCGCGGCGAGCGACGGCACGTTCGCGGAGGGATTCACGCACGCGCGGCACGCGATCGCCCACGCCGGCGGCCCGCTCACCATCCTCGCCGCGAAGGCCAGCATCAACGGCGTCGTCAACGGGTTTCAGTTCGTGCCGATCCTCCCGCCGCCGCCCTCGGCGTTCACGCTCATCTCCCCCGGCAACGGGTCCACGGGCCACGGCCTCACGCCGACACTCGCGTGGAACACCTCGGTCAACGCCGCCTCGTACACCGTGACGGTGGACACCGACTCGGCCTTCACTCCGCCCGCGATCTTTCAGACGAGCACGGCGTCAACCTCCGTGCCGGTCTCAAGCGGCCTGCTCACGGAGGGTGTTCAGTATTTCTGGAGAGTGGTCGCGACCAACACCGTCGGCTCCACGACCGCAACGCCCAACCCGGCCGCCTTTACCACCGCCGTCACTCCGCCCCCGCCCCCGCCGGCACCCTTCGGCTTGAATATCGACATCGACTTCATCAACCTCGGCCAGCCTCACTCGGGCGTCCCCGCTTCCGCGTTCGCCGCGGCGGGAGGGCAGACGGGCACATGGGCCTCGGTTGGCTTCGGCGCGGGGCCGATCCCTCTCGTCGGTCTGAACGGCCTCGCTTCGGGCGCGCAACTCTCGCGCAGCGGCGGCCCGCCCGGACTCACCTTCGACTTCGGCTTCACCGGCAACTACCCCAGACTCGTCTACGACGCCGACCGCATCGACGGCCCGATCAACTACACCATCACCGGACTCCCCGCCGGCAACTACACCGTCTACACCTACGCCGCCGCACCGAACTTCAGCACCATCGCCACGCGCATCACGATCAACGGCGTGCAGCAGGTCGTCGCCGACGCACCGTCAAACAACACCTTCGAGGAGGGGCGCTCCCACGCACGCCATGCGTTCTTTCACCCCGGCGGTTCGCTCGTCATCGCCGCCGACAAGGCGAGCATCAACGGCGCGATCAACGGCTTCCAGATCGTCCCCAACCTCGCGCCCGTCGCGGTCATCACCGCCCCTGACTCCTGCGTCTTCCGAACAGGAGTTGTCCCGATCATCGGCACCGCGAACGGCCCCGGCCTCACCGGATGGGTGCTGGAGTTCACCGGCGGCGACTCGAGTACCTGGACCACCATCGCGTCGTCCCCGACCGGCGTCGTCAACAGCGTCCTGGCCCAATGGAACACCGCAGGCTTCCGGCCCTGCGCCTACACCCTCCGGCTCCGCGTCAGCACGTCCTCGACAAGCGTCGAGACGATGCGCTCGCTGATCGTGGCTCTCGCGGGCGATGTGGACCTCGACGGCGCGGTTGACTTCGCCGATCTCTCGGCATTGCTGTCGATGTTCAACAGCACCGGCCCCTGAGGGCACGGTCAACAATCTCGCCCACGGTCCGCCCGAACGTCACGCCCCGCTCCGATGGGAACCTCGCCAGCCCGTCCGCACGCAGCGCCGGGGCGAAGTCTCGGAGATACCGCGCGAGTTCATCGCGCGTCGAAAAAATGTAGCGGACCTCGACGGCGATCGGGCCGTCCGTCACAGCCCGATCCAGCACCACGATCGTCGCCGATTCCGCGCCCCCTTGCATCACCTGATCGACGTGCCCGCCCCTCAGCCACGCGATGTATTTGTCGCGCGTCGGCTCGTCAAAAAACTGGGCGATCACCGTGTACGCGACGCGGGCCACGCGCGAAGCATACCCACCGCTTGTCCGGAGTGAAAAAAGGGCCTCCCTTCGCGAGAAGGGAGGCCATTGGATGGTATGCCATCAACCGAATCACCGCCGCCGCCGACCGGCCGCGAACACGCCGGCAAACGCCAGCGCCAGCGCACCGGGCGTCGGGATCGTGTTGTACCGGACCGCGAGCGCGAACGGCTCGCTGACGATCCCCGCCGCCAGGCCGAACACCTCGACGTTCAGGCGGTAGATCGTGTTGGCGCCGAAACTGGCAAGCCCCGTCTTGAAGATGTGCTCGGCGCTGTCGGCGGTGCTGACGGAGGAGAGGATATTGAGCCAGGACAGCCCGTTGTCGGTCGTGTACTGGAACCGGAGGTCGAGGTCGGAGAGGCCCGGCGCCGCCAGCGTCGCGTTTGTGACCTGGCGGTCCCAGACCAGGGTTGCGGTCATCGACGTGATCCATTCAGCAGCGGGCACGATGAAGTTTCCGAACAGGTTCGATTGGTAACTGATTGAAGAGACGTTTGACGTGATGTTGGTGTCGTTGTCCCAGAAGTGGCGTGTCATCTCGCCGTTGGGGTTCGGTACGTTGGCTTCGCGGTACTGTTTCCACGCGGCCTTGGTGTCCAGTTCGCCCGCGCCGACGTCGTAGTTCAAGGGTCGGAGCCAACGCTTGTCATCTCCGGCGTCGACCAGCCCGGGGCTCCACGGCACCGCGGCGCCTCCCCCTTGGACGGCGACGCTGATCTTCCGCGCGGAGTTGAGCAGCACCGCCTTGAGAACGCGGTGATTGTTCACAAAGGGGTCGTTGTGATCGGTCCGCGCCCCCGCGCCGATCGCCTGCTTGCCCGCGGACCACAGGATGCCGGCCGCGCCGGAGACGAGCGGTGCCGCGAAGGACGTGCCGTTGCCGATGTTGATGAAGTCCGGGTTCGCCCCCGCGTGATTCCACGCGGTGCTGGTGACTTGCGATCCCCCGGCGACGATCATCACGCCGTTGCGCCCGTTGGCGAGCGCCCCGCGGCCGCTGTAGTTCGCCACCGCGAGGTCCGCGATGCCGCCGCCGCCCGGAACCTGAACCAGCGCGCCCACGACGATGCCGTTGTAGATGTCGGCCGCGAGGGAGGGCAGCCCGCCGCTGTTCCCCGCCGCGACGACGAACGTGCGGTCGGACACAAAGGACAGTTTGTCGAACATCCTGCTGGGGAAACCGGCCCCGTTGAGGTCCGCCTGCACGACCGCGCGCGTCGTCGCCGCCCCCGTCGGGATGTTGTTGTACTGGATGCTCGCGTTGATCACGTCGCTGGGGAAGGTGTTCAGGTAGTTCAGGCTCGCCTGCATCTGCGACCAGTCGGCCGGGATCGCCGGATCGGGGACCAACTTCGTGCGCGGCACCGCGTAGAAAAGGCGGCCGACGTCATCCGAGAGCCCCATCACGCCGCGGGCACGCGTGGCCATCCCCGTGTTCGTTCCGTCACGGCTGAGGATGATCCCCGCGACGCCGGTCGCATGGCTCCCGCCGTTGGCCGCGACGGCGTTGTCGCCGACCGCGTCGTTGATCGAGCCGATGATGTCGAAGGTGCCGGCGAGCGCCGGGTGGGTGTTGTCAAAGCCGTTGGTCGAGACGCCGCTGGTGGTCGTTCGGCGATCGTCGGAGTCCACCTCGAGGATCCCGATCCATGCCTGCTTCGTCACGTCGATCGGGTTGCCGACCGCCGCGCCTCGCAGGCCGACCTGGAAGTTGCCGTTGACGAGCGTGTCAGCCGCGACAAGCCCGTTCAGCGCCCGCGGCACGGTGTTTACCACCGCGCTCGCGGAAAATGTCGTCCCGGCGGCCAATGCCAAGCCGAACCCGAAACGGAATGAACGATTCATGCGTGTCTCCTCCCAATTCTCAACTCGAAAGACGGCGGCACCTTGCCATCCTCGTCCCTCTCAAGGAACAAAGCGACGCACATCCAAATCAATCACGCGCCGGGGAGAGAATTCTGAGATTGTCCGGCCTCGAACCCGAACAAACCATGTACCATCCCGTCTGGTCTGCTAAGAAAGGAGCCGAACCATGGACTGGTGGATCGCCAACCTCCTCCGCGACGACCCGGCGTTGCTGGTCTCGTGGATCGTCTGGGTCGTCGGCTCGACCGTGCTGCACGAACTGGCCCACGGCTGGGCCGCGATGTGGCAAGGCGACGACACCCCGCGCGCGACGGGCCACATGACGTGGAACCCGCTCGTCCACATGGGAGGATGGAGCCTGCTCATGTTCGCGGTCGTCGGCATCTGCTGGGGGGCCATGCCGGTGAACCCGTCTCGCTTCCGCGGACGGTACGGCGACGCGCTCGTCTCGCTGGCCGGGCCCGCGATGAACCTGGCGCTCGCGGCCGTCGCGATCATCCTCGGCTCGATCTGGTGCGGCTATTTCCAGGGTATTGAGAACCCGCTGTGGCGGAACTTCATGGTCTTCTTCATCGCGGGCGCGTTCCTGAATATCTCGCTCGCGCTCTTCAATCTGATCCCCGTGCCGCCGCTGGACGGCTCGCGCATCCTCGCGGGCATCCTGCCGTCGTACCGCCGGTTGATCGAGCGGGACAACGTCGCGGCCATCGGCATGATCGTGCTGATCGTGCTGCTCATCCAAGGGGGCGGGTTTGTATTTGACGTGGGCCGCACGGCGGCGAGAACAGGGTTCATCGCCGTGACTTCGATCCTGCCGGGGGCGAAGGGGTATTCCGGACCAATCAAGGAGTTGGAGCAGGCAACGAACAACTGATACGGATCACATATGAAAACCTGGCGTTCCAGAAGCCGCCACTGAGCCGCCACTGAGCCGCCCTGGGCGAAGTGGCGGATGGTCGCGCCCGGAAATCAAGTGTGATCCGTATCACACGGGCTCTCAGAAATCGCGCCCCCGAACTCCAAGGGGCGTATCCAGGTAGGCCCTCGCAGGCCGGCCGTCGATCCGGTTCTGCCGCGGCGGCTTGGCCTCTGAATCAAGTCGGAGCGATGCGGAACCATCGGCCATCAACACGCCCCGCTTGTCGTCCGGCGTTTCCTCCCCGTACAAATACGGCCTCTTCGAGTCGTAGAACATCACCTTGAGCGCAGGATGACTGATCTCGCCGCTTCGCACCGGGGAGATCCCCTGCTCCGCCGAGATTGGGGGACCATCGATCCACACCTCGGGCCGAGCGAAGAAGGAACACGAATAGTGTTATGTCACGCCGAATGTCGTTGCGTCCCGATCGCTCGAGGGGCCCTGCCACACCGCGTGGTACTCAATCCAGGGGGCAACCGGGCGCATCTTGGTGAACCACATGTACCTGAGCGACCAGACATCGCCCGGGGTGGCGAGCCCGACCGGGTTCCCTTCCGAGTCCGTCGTGACCTCAAACGGCACCCACGAATCCGGGCCGTGGTAGGGATAGACGCCGTCCGAGCGCTGAAGATAGAGTTCGGTCGTCTGGCCAATGTCTCGGAGGTTCGACAGGACAACGACCAGGTCGCCCTGTCTGCGAGCGTGCAGCAGCGTCGGGAGCGTGATGCCGATCAGCACCGCAATAACCCCCATCGAGACGAGGAGTTCGATCAGCGTAAAGGCCGTTGATTGGCGGTTTCGTCGGTGCATCGATGGCCTTGCACTCCCTACAGGCAAGGTGCGAATGTTACGCTCGCGGTCGGGGTCGGGTCCGACAGCACCGACTGCCAGGGGAGCCAGCGTCCTTCGGCGGGAAGCCAGACCAGCGCGAACCCGACAAAGCCGCGGCGCATGATGCCGGTGAGCGAGTCGGCGAACTCCACGGGGAACCTCGCTTCGTACACATCCGCTCCGAGAGACGGTTTCAACGGCATGGCGCCCGCATCTGAATACCAACCTTCCTCATCCGTGGCCATATTCGTCAGTCCGCGACGGAATACTCCGCGCGATGCCCCCCGGAGGTAACGCACGATGATTTCGACATCTCCAGGAGCGACACGCGCCCCCTTGAACCGCGCCGCACAGTTACCAAACTGCTGGGCCGTGATCGGGGGTGCCGGCGAGCGCGGACCCAGCGGACTCGCCGACGCGAGCCTCTTGAACTGGGCGCAATACCTGGCGTAGTCGGGCCGGAGGAACATTGCGAAACGCTCTTCGGCCAATCGGGCGAACGCTTCCGCGCGCGCCGATTCCAGGCGATCCGACGGCGGCAGTGCTTCAAGCGCTTTCCGCACTCCGCCGGCGAACTGCTCGCCAGCGGCGCTCGCCGCTTCCTCGGTGTCAACGTCAACGCACACCGCTTCGGCCGCCTTCTTGGCGAGTTCCGGATCGGGCAACATCAGCGACTGGCCGCGTCGGAGCCCGGGCTCAGTGGACCGGCGCGACAACCCATACCACGCGGCTGCCGCTCCCGCGATCAGAACGCACACGAGCGCCGTGCGTCCGAGAGGCTTGAGATGACCGCTTCGCATGTTGATGCACCGCCCTGTCTGATCGGTCGGCGAGTGCCGATCATCCAATCCGTTCACGCGCAAATGAGTGCGAAGGTATTGGTTTGGGAGTTGTAGGTCAGCTCGCAGCTCATAAACCAAAGGCACTCTCCATACAAGGTGTACCAGACTCCGTCCACCTTGATGCTCCTGGAACAAATGTTGAACCATCCCCCCGGCGGAGTAATGGGGTCCATGGGATTCCCGGGGTACGCGACACACGCCCCGCCCGTCGGGAGGATCGACAGAACGCCAAACACGACCGCGGCACTCACGAGACGACGGTACGACTTGCTCATGGGAACTCCTTGAAGTCGAATCGAGTTCAACGCTACCACGGGGGGGGGGCGCGGGGGCAAGTCAAAATTCATCTTTTTCGATAAATTTTTTCGTGTGCCATTCCGGCCCTGGAATCCACATTCTTGTGTGCAAGCAGGAAACACAAACCTCCGCACTTGTTCGTGCCGCGCGAGCCCGCCGCCGCCCCCTTGCGGTTTTTTCGCCTTTGCCTATACTGCTCGGTTCCCGTTCGCCCCCAGTCCCGCAAGTCCCCCGGCCTCACCCGAGGCGTTGGAGCAAGTATCGAATGCTTCGGATCAGAATGAACCGCATGGGCCGCACGCACCGTCCCTTCTTCCGCATCAATGCGGTGGACCAGCGCTCGCCGCGCGACGGCAGCGTCGTCGAGCAACTCGGCTGGTTCGACCCCAGAGCCACCGATCCGACCAAGCAGATCAAACTCAACGACGAGCGCGTCAAGTACTGGCTCAGCGTCGGTGCCCAGCCCAGCGACACGATGAACGACATCCTCGCCAAGCGAGGCCTCATCGACGCCGACAAGTGGAAGGCCGTCCGCGCCTCCCGCGTCAAGCGCAAGTTGCAGATGCTCGAAAAAGCCAAGGCCGCCGCCCCCGCCGTGAAGAAGGTCGAAAAGAAGGAAGGCTGATCGTGGCACGGTCGCTGCGGCGACCGTGATCCCCGCGGACATGGCCTAGAAAGGCCATGCCACCCATGCCGATGCGCATCGACATCCTTTCTCTTTTTCCCGAGGTCTTCGAGCCTGTTCTGTCTTCCAGCATCACCGGCCGCGCACGTTCCGCCGGATTGATCGAGTGGTGTACCACCAACATCCGCGACTTCGCGGACAACAAGCACAGCAAGGCCGACGACCGACCCTTCGGCGGCGGCCCGGGCATGGTCATGATGTGCCAGCCGCTGTGGGATTGCGTCGCCGCCGTCGAAGCCCAAGACCCCCGCCCCGCAACCAGAATCCTTCTCACGCCACAAGGCGAGCCGCTCACCCAACGCCTCGTCGAAGAGTTCGCCGTGCTGCCCCGACTCCTGATGATCGCCGGCCACTACGAAGGAATCGACGAGCGCGCCATCACCCGGCTCGCCCCGCGCGAAATCAGCGTCGGCGACTACATCCTCTCCGGCGGCGAGATCCCAATCATGCTCCTCGTGGACGCCGTTGCACGCCTCATCCCCGGCGCACTCGGCCACGAAGACTCCGCCTCCGAAGACTCCTTCGCCCCGCGCGGCCCGCTCAAAAAACCCCTCCTCGACTGCCCCCATTACACCCGCCCCAGGGTCTGGGAAGGCCTCGAAGTCCCCGAAATCCTCGTCAGCGGCGACCACGGCAAGGTCGCCCAATGGCGGCTCGAACAAATGCTCGCAAGAACCGCCGAACGCCGGCCGGACCTGCTTCAATGATCGGATAACAAGGCTCCGGACTCACCAAATAAATGGCGAGGCCATTCCGCCGCGTTGTTTGACGTTGCCCTACACTCCCGGTACGAGAACTCCAATGAACACCGTGACGGATGCCATCTTTACCAACGGCGTTTTGAGGCCGCTCCAGGCGCTCCCGCTCCGAGAGCAGGAGCGAGTCCGGCTGACCATCGAGTCGATCGAACGCAACGGCGCATCGACACCCGAAGCAAGGTCGCGGATGATCGAAGGTTTCCAGAGGATGCGGCTTCGCTCGAACGGCACCATGCCTTCGCGGGATCAGTTGCATGAACGCGGTTGACACAAACGTACTCGTCTATGCATACGACGAGTCGTCGCCCGCGAAAAGAGATCGCGCCCGCGCGCTCCTCGCGAGTCTCGGAGACGGCGTCTTGCTCTGGCAAGTCGCGAACGAGTTTGTCGCCGCCTCTCGGAAGATGATCGCTACCGGAACCGAAGCAGACGTGATTTGGGATCGGCTCGACGAGATTCGAACCGTGTTCCCCTTGGTCCTCCCGACGGCCTCGGCGTTCGGCCACGCTCGAACGCTTCATGTGAAGTCCCAGACTTCCTTCTGGGATGCAATGCTGTTCGGCGCTTGCCTTGAAGCAGGCATCACCCGCTTGTATTCCGAAGATGTTCCGGGTGCCCCGGTTGCGGGGCTCGAGATCGTCAACCCCTTCGCCGAATAAGAATCCCGCAAGGCATTGGGTGTAAGCGAAGCCAACCCCGGGCCTTCCAGGGCAACGCGACCGCTCATCGACGCCCCAAACAACTCCCGTGCAACACCTTGCGGGTCGAAGGCAACGCTGCTATACTCTCCGCCCCCTCTTACCGGGAACCGGAAGCCAACAAATGGACCAGCAAAGACTCCTCGAAAGCGTTTCGTCGGCTCAACTCAAGAGCGACCTCCCCCACCTGGCCATCGGCGACACCATCGCCGTTCACACCCGCATCGTCGAGGGCGACAAGGAACGCATCCAGCAGTTCCAGGGTGTCCTCATCGCACGCAACGGCGGCGGCATCAACACCATGATCACCGTCCGCAAAATCGTGGACAATCAGGGTGTCGAGCGCGTCTTCCCGCTGCACTCGCCCCGAATCGCCAAGATCGAGGTCGTCCGCCGAGGCGATGCACGCCGCTCCAAGTTGTACTTCCTCCGCGAACGCAGCGGCAAGTCACGCCGACTCCGCGACCGCCGCCGCGGCATGCACCACTACGAGCAGCAAATGCAGTCCGGCTCCGCGCCAGCCGCGAAGAGCAAGGACTGAGTTCGCGATCCGATTGGACGCCGAGGCTGAGTCCGCGAAGCCTCGGATGTTTGGGTGTCCATCCACCCGAGCCTTCGCTCGAAGACTCGCTCAGACTCGGCTTCTTTGCGAGAAGAACGCGCGCCTGGGTATGAGTATCATCAGCGGATGGTCTTCTCATTGTTCGTCGCCGCGATGGTCTTTGCTCAGGACGATGCCGTCGCCCCCGTCGTCTTCGCACACATCCGCATCGATGCCGCCGCACGCACCGTCGAACTTGATGCCACCGTCCCCATCCGTCTCGACGATCCGCGTGCCCCGCGCGTCTACCTCGAACAACTCGTCTGCATCCCCGACACGAAAGAACACGAGGTCGTCCTCGTCACCGGTGCCAAGCCCTCGCACGTCCACGCCGCCCTCCTCGCCGTCGGCCTGACCCCAGGAAAGCCCGCGACCTGGCAGCAGCAGGGGACCAAGATGGTCCCGATCGCCCCCGAAGGCGACTCTGTGAAGATCGAACTGATCTACACCAACGCCGCCGGCGAGCGCATCACCGACGCGCCGTCCAAATGGGTCAAGAACGCCACCACCGGAGCCGCCTGGCCCGGCGGCAACTGGGTCTTCGCGGGCTCCGTGATGAAATCACGCGCCGGCCGCGACATCTACGAAGCCGACGCGGGCGGCACGCTCATCGGCCTCACCAGTTTCGGCACCGAAGTCCTCGCCTGGCCCACCGTCCTCAGCCCCGATTCGCAGGAGCAGGAGCCGGAGTGGATCGCCGATGCAGCGCATGTGCCGCCGATGGGGACGAAGGTCGTCGTGAAAATGAGCGCGGTTGAAGAATAGAAAAAAACATTCACCACGGAGGCACGGAGGCACGGAGAAAGGCAAAAAATTGGGTTCAAGGCAAGGGCAATGGAAACGAAAGGAACTTCGGGTACACGCAAAGTGCATCAGGCGCAAGACCCTAAACCCTAAACCCTGAACCCTGAACCCCAGACCCTGAACCCCTTCCCCCCTGTCTTCTCCGCGCCTCCGCGTGAGACATCGACGCTCAATCCACCCGTTTCGGCCCGCTCAGACCCTTCATCTTCTCTCGCACCTGCGCCATCGTCATCCCCTCGCTGCCCTCGACGTAGATCAGGTCTTCCTCACCCTGGGCGTTGGTGCCGAAGTAGGCGGAGCCGATCTTCGCGCTGATTGAGATCGCTTCGCCGCCGCGCCAGACCTTCAGCGGCACCACCGTGCCCGGTCCGCGGATGCTGACCATCGAACGCAGCACGTCCTGATTCAGGCAAGGCTGGCCGAGAACTTCCGTGATGATGTCGCCCGCTTCAAGACCCGACTTCGACGCCGGCCCGTTCGGGCGAACCTCGCGCACCATCGCCCCGACGCCCTCGTACGAGCCGTCGGCTTGCGCATCCATCGGCAGCGGATAGTTCCGCAACGCGATCCCCAGATGCCCGCGGATCACCACGTTCGACTCCATCAACTGCGCCACCACTGAATCGATCGTCTCGATCGGGATCGCAAACCCGATCCCCGCGCTCTGCCCCTGCGGCGAGCGATCGTTGAACGAATACTCCACGTTGTTGGCGATCGCGGTGCTCATGCCGATCACGCGCCCGCGCACGTCAACCAACGGCCCGCCCGAGTTCCCGGGGTTCATCGCCGCGTCCGTCTGAATGAAGTTCGTGTATCCCGATCGCATCCCCACCAGGCTCGCCGCTTCGCTGCGCCCCAAGCCCGACACGATCCCCTGGCTCATCGAGAACTTGATCCCGAAAGGCGAGCCGAACGCGAAGACCCGGTCGCCCACATAGAGCGGCTGGCCCGTCGCCCGACGAAGCGGAAGCCCATCCTTGATCCCCGTGATGCGGATCACCGCGATGTCCGTGCGCGGGTCGGCCCCGACCACCTCCGCCTCGCGCACGCGCCCGTCATAGGTTTCGACACGCATCGTCTCGGCGTCCGCCACGACGTGCGCGTTCGTGACAATGAACCCTTCCGAGTTGTAGAACCACCCCGCCGCCGACGCACGCGCCCCGCCGAACTGCTGCTCGCCGCCTTCTTCCTGTGGTGCCTGCGCCCGCACCTGGATATGCACAAGCCCCGGCAATACCGCATCGGCGACGTCGCGCGTCGCCTGGTTGAGTTGCTCAAGCAGGTTGGCCTGCTGATCGAGCCTCGCCTGAGCGAGTTGCACCGACGCCGTGATCCCCGCCATCTGCACCTGCTTGAGAGCAGCGGGAGCAAGGGTCAGCACAAGCAGGGCCGTCATGAGCACGACCATCGCGGGGCCGAAAGAAACAAAGCGCCTCATCGAGAACTCCTTAGCGGATGCTCGGCCGTTTGGCCGGTGATGTTCCTTCGACTCTTACCTCGAACCGATGACCGGACACATTTCGTGCCGCCACCCGCCGAACCCACTCCTCCGCGACACTCTGCAACTGCTGGCCCATCTGGGTGAGTGGTTCGGCAAACACCGGCGGCCGTTCCGTCATCCCTAACAAGTCCTGTAGAACCAGCACCTGACCGTGGCACGCCGGCCCCGCTCCGATACCGATCAAAGGCACGCTGGTTTCCTCAAGGATGCGCGCCGTCACCGTTTCCGGCACCGCCTCGACCAGCAGCATCACCGCCCCCGCACGTTCCAGCGCCACCGCGTCCTCGATGATCCGTGAAGCCTCGCTGGGAGTCTTCCCGGCCGACGAATACCCGCCCGTCAGACCCGCCTGCTGCGGCTTCGAGCCGACGTGCCCGCAGATCGGCACCCCCGCCCGGGCCATGCGCTCAACCAGCGGCCCATACGACGCATCGGCCTCGATCTTCACCACGTCCGCCAACCCTTCGGTCATGAAACGCCCGGCGTTCCGCAGCGCATCGTCCATGCTCGCCTGGTACGACATGAACGGCATGTCGGCCATCACGAGCGTGTTCGGCGCGCCGCGCTTCACCCCCGCCGTCAGCGCGATCAGCACGTCGAGCGGCATGTGGATCGTGCTGGGAAGCCCCAGCACCATCTCCGCCGCCGTATCGCCGACCAGCAACACATGCACCCCGCCGCGCTGCAGCCACCGCGCCGTCGTCGCGTCGTAGCAGGTCAGACAGGCGAACGGCCTGCGCTCCTTCACCATCTTGCGGAGGGTGCGGAGCGTGATCGGCGAGGGCGGTTCGGCGGGTGTGGCGTTCACGGCCCAAAGTGTAGGACCGACGCCCACGCCGCGCCAACTGCATCCGGTGGTGCCGCGTTGACGGCCGGTGGGGCCGGCTTCTCGAAGAGTCGCCGCGGAGACCAGCCTGCCAGCGTCGCCTCACGCCGAGAGAATGCCGTATGCTCCCGCGCCGGCCTCGCACATAACATGTTCTGCAAATATCAGGAGCCCGCAATGCAACGACGAACATGGGACCGCATCGTCACGATCTGCCTCGCGGCCGTCCTCGGGTTCACGCCCACTGCCCTCGCCCAGCGCGACAAGAGGCCCCCCACCCGTAAATCTCCGACTTCAGCCTCCTTGCTCGCCGCCCCCGTCGCCGAGCGCGTCGGCGCCATCCTCGTCGCCCTCGAATCGCCCGAAGCCGATCTGGCAAACGCCCGCAGCGACGCCTCCGAAGTCTTCGACTGGGTCGTCGCTTACGGCGACCCCGACCGCGACGCCGCCGCGTTTCGATCCGCCGCCCTCGGTGATCGTCTGCTTTCGCAACTCGAAAAGGCACCGAAGGACAAGGTGCCAGCCCTCGCGGCCCTCCTCCGCAAGTGCCCGATCTTCGCGGCGCGCGTTGCGTTTCTTACCATCGCCGAGAACAAGGACCACACCACGGACAAGGTGTACGCGATGATCGACCGCCTCGCGTCCTCGCTCGGACCGAAGGCCGAGAAAACAATCGAGAAATACGCGGAGTGTGCCGCCGCGGTGTGCGTGGTTCACGACAACCCGATGCCGCGTACGGCGAACGAAAACTGGGTGATGCCCGCCGACGGCGTGGATATCTTCAGATACTTCGTCAAGAACGAGAAGTCGCTCGCGTTCGGGCTGAAAGACGTGCCCGCAAGCCTGCTCGTCTTCGTCGTTGATGCCGCCGCGCCGATCGACGAGCTCGAATGGGCACGGACGCAGTTTGGAAAGAACTGTAACGTCGAGCAACTTTACTCAAATATTAGGTACGACTACGAGCACGTCATCAGCGGTACCAAAAAGAAGATCACCACCAACGGCTTTACCCTCCAGAACATCAAGCAGTGGGGGGGTGTCTGCGTGGACCAGGCCTACTTCACCACGGAGGTCGCGAAAGCACTGGGAATCCCCGCCGCGATCGTCGGTGGCCGCGACGAAACCATTGGCCACGCCTGGGCGGGGGTCTTCAAGGGCAAGAAGGGCGACCTGGGCTGGAACTTCAACACCGGGCGTTACGAATCGTATCAAACGGTGCGCGGCAGCGTGCGATCTCCTGTCACGGGCGCCTACCTGTCCGACGGCGAACTGGACGTAATCGCCGACTCATTCATGCAAACGCCACGCGAGCGAGAGGAGGCACATGCTCTTGCCTCGGCCGGTAAGCGGTTGAGCGAGATCGCCCTTGGCGTTGGAGGACGCCCATATCCACCGAGAGTGGACCTCCTATCCGGATTGCCCGATGACGCCGACGCAAGGCCTGCGACCACGGCGTCCGCGCTGGCGTTGCTCCGTAAGTCCGTCCAGAAAAGCCCGTCAACCCTTGAAGCATGGTGGATCGTCCGCGAGATGGCCGCGAAGAACACACTGACCATGGACGACCGCCGCGATTGGGCCGACGCACTTGAAGTCCTGTGCGGAAAGAAGTACCCGGATTTCACCTGGCTCATGCTCGAACCCATGATCGCGAGCATCGACGATCCGAAATCCCAAGACGCCATGTGGGGCCGCGTCGCCGAGGTCTTCAAGTCGCGCCCCGACCTGGTGGCTTCGGTGCGGTTCGCGCAGGCGGATCAATGGAGAGCGCGGAACGACCCCGAGAAGGCCTTTCTCGCATACCAAGAGGTCATCGACGCCTTCGCCAACATCAGCCCCATGGTCGTGCCGGCGTTGTCGGCGAACCGAGCGCTCCTTGAAGCAAACAAGGGCTCCGCGAATGTCATCCCGATGTATGCGGAGGCTTGGAAGAAAATCAAAGCCCCGGGTACCGCCCTTACAATGGGGTTTCGCCGTCACAGCAACTGGTTCCGAGTCGGGGAGGAATATGCGGCGCTGCTCGAAGCATCCGGGAACCCGAAAGCGCATGAAGTTAGGAAGCAACTTGGCATCAAGTAAGTCGGCCCGCGCTCAGCGTGACGCCCGCCAGGGTCACGGCGTCAAAGCGATCCGCATCGCCGCACACGTCACAAACTCCTGCTGCAAGGCCCGAGGGCCCGATCCGGGCGACACGATCACGCGGAGTCGCACGGCGCGGATCGACGACAAAATCGCGAGAGACTCTCGTTGGGAGTCTCCCGCATAAGCGGAGAGGGCGGGATTCGAACCCGCGATACAGCTTTTGACCGTATAAGCGTTTAGCAAACGCTCGCCTTCAGCCGCTCGGCCACCTCTCCGGCGAGCCGGATCATCCCCGCGCAACGGCGCGCAGTCAAACACGCACCCGACTGTTTCCGAAACTTCGCGAGTTTCCCCGAGATTCCGCGACGCGCATCGCTCTCGGTATCGAGCACGCGCTCGCTAGCGAAAGGCGCGGCCGGCGCGTCTCGCCCGCCTCGATCCGTGTGAAAAAATCGGGTACCGTGCATGGATGCGTTCGCACTCGTGCGCCCCGCGACACGAACCGAACGAACACCGCACGGATTCTGCCGGATTGACCGAGCATACGGCCAGTTTTACATAAGACCCATTATCGGACCTTGGACCGCGCGTAGACTTCAGCCTGATTTTCGCCAATTACCACCGATCAGCAACAGATTCTGGAGCCGAACGTGTTTGAACGACTGAGCGAGGGATTCCAGAGCGCTTTCCGCCGATTTGCCGGGCAGGATCGGATCACCGAGAGCAACGTCCGCGATGCGATGGTCGATGTGCGAGCCGCTCTGCTTGAGGCGGATGTGCATTACACCGTTGCCAACGATTTCTGCGAACAGGTGACGCGCGATGCGCTGGGGCGCGAGGTTGTGAAGAGTGTTGAGCCGGGCCAGCAGATGGTGCGGATTGTTCACGAGTCGCTCGTGCGGCTGATCGGGGGCGAGAGCGCGGCGCCGCCGGGGATTCCGCGCGTCAGTCCGGGGCCGACGGTGATCATGATGTGCGGCCTGCAGGGTTCGGGGAAAACGACGACGTGCGGCAAACTTGCGGCGTACCTGAAGAAGCGCGGGCGGTCGGTGATGCTCGCGGCGGCGGACTTGCAGCGGCCGGCCGCCGTCGACCAGTTGCGCACCGTCGCGGAGCAAGTCGAAAAAGAAATGCCCGGCGGTTCGCAGGTGCATTTCTATTCTGAACCTGAGAAGGTCGCGGCGTACGGGAAAGCAATCGGCGCGGCGATCGTGGTGTGCCAGAACGCGTACAAGAAGGCGCAATCGCTCGGCGTCGACACGCTGATCCTCGACACCGCCGGTCGGCTGCATATTAATGACGAGTTAATGAGCGAACTCGCCGGCGTGAAGAGCGCGGTACCCCCCCACCAGATCCTGCTCGTTGTCGACGCGATGACCGGGCAGGACGCGGTGAACTCCGCGAAGTCGTTCCACGAGCGATTGCAAGTGGACGGGGCGATCCTCACCAAGTTCGACTCCGACACGCGCGGCGGCGCGGCGCTGACGGTGCGGCGCGTGACGGGCGCGCCGATTCTGTTTATCGGCGTGGGAGAGAAACTCGAAGCGCTCGAAGAGTTCCACCCGGAGCGCATCGCGGGGCGCATCCTCGGCATGGGCGACGTGGTTTCCCTCGTGGAAAAGGCCCAGCAGGAGGTTTCCGAGGCCGACGCCGCCAAGATGGCCGAGAAGATGGCCAAGGGGCAACTGACGTTTGACGACTTCCTTGACCAGATGCGTTCGCTGCGGCGGATGGGGCCGATGAAGCAGATCCTGGGCATGCTCCCGGGCGTCGGCTCGATGCTCAAGGACGTAACGATCGACGAGAAGGAACTGGACCGCATCGAGGGAATGGTCCACTCGATGACGAAAGAGGAGCGCGAGAAGCCGTCGCTCTTCAACCACTCTCGGCGCAAGCGCGTTGCGCGCGGTTCGGGCACGAAGATCGAAGAGGTCAGCAAGATGGTGACGCGCTTCGAGACCGTCTCGAAACTCATGAAGTCGATGAGCGGGATGGGGATCCGAGGCCGCATGTCCGCGATGCGCGACCTGCAATCGGGCGGCGGCGAGATGGCGGGGATGCCCGCGATGCCGGGGTTCGGGATGAAGAAGTCCACGGCGATGGCCAGCCCGAAGAGCCGGTTCAAGAAGCGGAAGTGAGACGAACGCGCCGCGCAAGACGAGCCCTTCGCGCAAGCGAAGGAATCTCCTGCCTCTCCCGCGTCGCAGCGGGAGAGGTCCGGCGCTTCGCCGGGGTGAGGGCTCTGCCTCTACTACTTCTACAATTCTGGTGCTCGCTTGTGCGCATGACCGCCGCGATGGGACGCTGAACAACTGCGAGAATTGTAGAAGGAGCAGATCCAGAGCCCTCACCCCTCCCGGCGCGCCGGGACTCCCACGAAGACGTGGGAGAGGGAGCGGAAGGAGCCCGCCCTCTCCCACGCCTCAAAGCAGGCGCGGGAGAGGAAGGCGAAGGCCGGAGGATTGGGAGAGGGAGTCGCACGGCCGAGGTGAAGACGGCTCGGGCGTGGAAGCCGAGATGGTCTTGGGTAGCCTGCCACCCGCCTCGGCCTGCCGATGTCCTCAGCGCCTTGACTTGGCGTGTCGAAGCCTCTTTTTGCCCTTTCGTCCCACCTGCATTGACGACTCAATGCTGGCCAAAGTCTGCGATAGCCACAAGCGACTGCCGGGACTTAGTGCCCCAAGTCTGTTTCGATCTGATACTCCGGTTGCAAGGACAAGCCTAATTCGATCGAAAATGACGCCGTTGTGCGATCTTGCGGACTCCCGCCAAACCTTGTCGGAAATGTGAAACGGCGTGCAAAAACAGTTGACCCAAGGACCGTCTCGCGTTTCTGCGAGACAATCCTCAAGCAATTGTGTTGCGGAGGTGGACAGCTTTCCGGGCCAGTTGTGCCCGGAGGCACACTGTCCAACGAGGACGAGCGTGTTTGCTCGTCGATCGGAAAGTTGGCGCCAGATCAGGAGATCAACGCCGACGTCTTTTTTCTGCGCCGAAAGACTTACGGGTTGCCGAGCCTTCCAGCCGAGAGTTGTTTTAGAACATAGGGCTTCCACGCGTTTCTGGATGTTGCCGATATTTGCATTGTGCTTTGTCCATCCAAAGTGGAACGATTCACCGCCAAAGAAGCCCACCAAGGCACTTTGCGATTCGACCTCGAACTGGTGCCTTGCGGTAGGAGTTATCAGGCTTTGTGATGCAGCGGCGAACAAGAGGTGGAAAAGGTAGCATTTGCCGGTGGAGTCGGCTCTTTCAGGGTTGAAACGCAGCACGTTGCCTCGAAGCGTGAAAGGATACGCCTGACCCAGAACACGGGCTCTTTTGTGCGCCAGCGACAGGGCGTCGTCAGCGATCAACTCGTCTTCTGACGATTCATCGACGTCCGCGCCCGGATTATCTACTTGAGAGTCATCGGGTTGGATAACTTTTATTAAATCACCCTGTGTGATTGCTCGGCGTCCCGACGTTGCCGCCAATAGTTCGGCCCAGTCACAGAGTTCATGCTGATCGGAAGGCGAAGGGGATCGAATCACGCCTTGATCTCCCGATCCAGGCGTGTAGCAGTTTCAAGACACTTAGACACTAGCTCTTTCACGTCAGTCGATTTCTTGTGGCGGTGAATAATCCCTTTTGACCGATCAAGTTCACGGCTAGCTTTGGTGAGGCATTCGATCAGCATGTTCTCCTCGCCCACGGTCTCGTGGAACGCCTCTTCAAGTGAGGCTCCAGATCGAATAGCTGTCGTGGCCTTCTTGTCAGAAACCACGGCGGCGAGCATTTTCAGCTGATCCTTGCGCTCCACGAGCGGATCGGTTCGGTGTGACTTTGAACCGAACAGCCATCCGAGAAGTTCCTTCAGTTCGCCATGGTGCGACTTCGGGACCGCGAACGCGTCTGATTTCAAGCCAAGGAAAACCTTGACCTCGGGCATTCTGACTGCGTCGTACATGTATGAGAATGGGAACTTGACGAAATCATTCTGCGCGATGCCAAGGGATTCCTCAGCCTGTCTGACCAAGGCCCAGCCAAGGTAGAGCCTCTCGGTCATGTTGTAGGTATCACCGATCATCTGCGCAATTTCGTCCAAAGAATGCGGTGTAGTCTCCTTGAGCTGATAGACGTACCTGGCTTTCGACGCGGCGTCCCACTCCTTCACGCCGGTGATGTGCCGAAAGCCGAGGTAGGGCAGTACCTGACCGCGGTTCTCGTAAACCTTGACGGGAACTCGTTTCAGGCGTTCGCGTTGCGCGGATGAACTTTCCGGAATCGAGTGTGCCTTGATCTTGGATGCGAGTGTCTCGTCCAGGAGCAGTTTGAGCGCTGCAAGTCTTCGATTGCCTTCGACTACGGTGAAGAATCCTTTCCTGCCCTCTGCGGGAATCGCGACCAAGGGCTCCTCGTAGAAATAGCCGTTGGCGAGCAAAGAAGACATCAGTTCTTCAAGGCGCTGCTCTTGATACAGCAGTGAGAGAACTCGATCCTGAGTTGGATTGGCAGGCAGTTCCAGACGCGGGTTCTGCGGATCGAGCAGCAGCTTGTCTACTTCGATCTCCTCAACGGCCCGACCTTTGGGAAGCGGATCAACCTGCAATGGGAAAAGGCGATTTGACATGCCGCGTCAGCTCCGTTTTGGCATGGCAGGATACCACCGACGATTCAGATGCCGTAATTTGCGGGCGGCCGTGCGTACTACGACAGCAATTCCGACGGACTTGATCGGTTCTGGCAGGTGGCACAGTCAAGCGATGGACCCCCTGACTTTTCTCGGGTGCCACGCGTCGAGGTGTCTTCGCCTCGGCCGTGCTACGCCCTCTACTGATCCTCCAATCCTGTGGGGGGTGAAGAGGTGGGAGCACGCGGCAGCCGGGAGGAAGAGGGCATGGGAGTGTTGTTTCCGGGGGTGTAACTTTTCAGCGGAATGCAAAGACCGCTTCTCCAAACGGTCCTGTGGTGGTTTGTTCCGATCGTGTGGCACCCCTTCGGGGTTCAGAAGAGGGCGTTTGGGGTCGTCTTCCGGGGGTGGCGCTCGAAGACTCGCTTTACCCCCGGCTGGCTACGAACTACCAGCCTTTCAGGCTGAAGACAAGGGCCGTTCAACAGTGCATGGGCTTCGGTTTGCAAACGGCCGAAGAGCAAGGCAATGACGGATCCCCGCCTTCCCGGCTGCCACGCGTCGAGGTGTCTTCACCTTGGCCGTGCTACGCCGTCTGCCGATCCTCCGATCGTGCAGAGGGTGAAGAGGCGGGAGCACGCGGCAGCCGGGAGGAAGAGGGTATGGGGGTGTTGTTTCAGAGCCTGTGTGAGAAGAGGCGATTCCGCCGATGGAAAACCCTCACTTCGTTCGGGGCTCGTACCCGCGGCGAAGATCGTTGCTTCTCACACAGGCTCTCAGGGGGTTACGCTTGCCGCCGGGGAGAAAACGAGATGAGAAAGAGGTTGTTGGAGGGGTGATGATCCCCGGGTTGCGCCCGAGGCGGGCTTCACCCGGGGCTAAGAGCCGGTTTCAGAACCCGAAAACCCACGGGCGGGACGCCCATGCCACCGGGTTCTGAAACCGGCTCAAAGTCCCTGCGTCCCTTTGGGACTGAAAGGCACACGCCCGCCCCCTCCGCCCTCGCAGACTCCCGCCACGGCGGGTGAACTCGCACCTCCCCCGCTGGGAGCGGGGGAGGAGGCTCAACCACCGCGCGGGGACTACTTGGATTCCGTATTACGCTTGCCCCGCGCCGAGAGTGGGAAGAAAAGAAGGTTGTTGAGGGGTGATGATCCCCGGGTTTCGCCCGAGGCGGGCTTCACCCCCGCCGCGGCGGGCAGGCTTTGGCTATGTACCCGCGTCCCTCCGGGACTGAAGGCGGCGGGTGGCACAGTTAAGTGATGACCCCCCGACTTCTCGGGTGCCACGGCGGGTGGCCCCGATTCCCTCGAGCCCCGTGCCACCGACTCGCCGCGGCGAGTCGGTGGCGGCCGTCCAAGGGGCCGCGAAAACCACGAGTAGCATCCACTGCAACGACGTGCCGGGATCCAACGCGGGGGGATCGGTGGTGGCACCCGCGCCGCGCGGGGCGATCGGCCCAGGGAATCGGAGCGCTGGCGCGCCGCGATCCTGGCGGTCGGGCACGACGCCGATCTGGATGCCGGACCCGTCGAGGCGCTCGCGTCGATCGTGCGCCGGCTGGCGGAGATGGGTCGGTACGAGCTCGACCTCCGCGGCCGCGACGGGCGGAAGGCGAGATCGGTCACGCTGGCGGTCAGGGCGGGGCCGGTCACGATCCTCTCGCCGAGGACGGAGCGCGCGGGGCCATAGATGTGGGTAATGGCAAGCGCGCAAGCGGAGGTCGTCCGGAGTACCGAGCGCCGATTCAGAAAACAAAGTAGCAAAGAATCCTCGCTGGCGCTTCGGGCTCCGTTGATTACCACTCGGGCCCGCCGGAGTAGCGGCCGTAGATGTCGGCCATTGCCTGCACCATCTCGCCGAGGGTGCAGTTGGCGAGGCTCGCGTCGATGAGCGCGGGCATGACGTTGGTTGGGTGCAAGGCACTCGGCACTAGGCACTGGGCACTCGGGGGAGAGACGAGATTTGAGATTTCAGAATGAAGGTAGGTAACGGGTTTACCTTGGCAGACGGCGCGGATGTTGTCGAGGGCTTGTTTGACTTTGGCGGGGTCGCGGCGTTTCTTGAAGTCGGCGAGGCGCGAGCATTGATCCGTCTCGACCGTGTGCGAGATTTCGAGGATCTCGATGGGGCGCTTCTCTTCCTTGTCAACGTACTCGTTCACGCCGACGATGATGCGGTCGCCGGCTTCCATCTCTTCCGAGAAGCGGTAGGAGGCCTCGGCGATGGCGCGGCGGAAGTAGCCCTTGTTGATGCCTTGGATGACGGAGCGGCCGAAGGTCGAGCGCGGCGTATACGCATCAGCGCGACGACTCGCTCCGCTCGTCGTCGGCGTGGAGTTGTATCTTCCCATCGAATCGATCTCGGCGATGAGGTCGAGCGCGCCTTCTTCCATGCGGTCGGTGAGGTTCTCGATGAACCACGAGCCGCCGAGCGGATCAGTCACGCGGGTGACGCCTGTTTCGTGCGCGAGTATTTGCTGCGTGCGGAGGGCGACGGTGACCGCCTGCTCCGTCGGCAATCCCAGCGTTTCGTCCATCGAATCGGTGTGGAGCGATTGGCACCCGCCGAGGACCGCGGCCATCGCCTGGTACGCGACACGCACGACATTATTCAAAGGCTGCTGCTCGGTCAGCGAACAACCGGCGGTCTGGACGTGCGTCTTCATGTACCAGGAGCGCTCGTTCGTGGCGCCGTAGCGTTCCCTCATCACGCGGGCCCAGATGCGGCGGGCGGCGCGGAGTTTGCAGATTTCCTCGAAGAACTCGTTGTGCGAGTTGAAGAAGAAGGAGAGTCGCGGTGCGAAGTCGTCGATGTTCATGCCGCGCTCGAGGCAGGCCTCGACGTACTCCATGCCGTCGCGGAGCGTGAACGCGAGCTCCTGCACGGCGGTGCTGCCCGCTTCGCGGATGTGATAGCCCGAAATGGAAACGCTGTTCCACTTCGGCAGGAACCTCGATTGAAACTCGATCGTGTCCACCACGAGTTTCACCGACGCTTCCGGCGGATAAATGAACTCGTTCTGCGAATGGAACTCTTTGAGGATGTCGTTCTGGAGGGTGCCGCCGATGTCTTTCCAGTCGATGCCGCGCTGGAGTGCGTGGGCGAGGTACATGGCCCAGATGACGCACGCCGGGCCGTTGATCGTCTGCGAGACGGTGACTTTGCCCACGGGGATACCGTCGTAGAGTCGGTGCATGTCCTCGATGGTGCAGACGGCGACGCCGCAGCGGCCGACCTCGCCCGCGCTGAGCGCATCGTCCGAGTCGCGCCCCATCAGCGTCGGCAGGTCGAACGCGGTGCTGAGGCCGGTGTTAGATTTTTGATCGGCCTTGCCGAAGTTCGCCTGGTCGAGCAGGTACTTGAAGCGATTGTTCGTATCGTCGGCGGAACCGAAGCCGGCGAACTGCCGCATCGTCCAAGGGCGTGTGCGGTACCCCTGCGGGACGAGGCCTCGCGTGTAGGGGAACACGCCGGGGTCGGGGACTTCCTTCGGTTGGTTGCCGGGTTTGAGCGAGCGGGTCGGCGCGTCCGGCGTGTACGACGGATCGAGCACCATGCCGGAGATTGTCACGGCGTGCGGGTCAACCGCCGGCGAGGGCTGCGCGGAGATGCCGGGGCGCACCGATGTCGGGTTCGTGAGGCTCATGCGCAGATAATAGCCAGGGGCGGCGTGGGTGCCACGGCCAGCGCAGGCGGCCGTGGCGGTCGGTCGGTTGCGTCCGCGTGCGAGAGCGCGTTCGGTCGCGTCAACACTTCCGCCACCGCCGACCGCGCTCGAAGACTCCCGCCGCGGCGGGCAGGCTGCTCCGCTGGCGGTGGCACCCCGCGCGTGCGCGTGACTCGTTAGCATCCGGCGCATGCCAAACTGGAATGTGCTCTTTGTCGGCCTTGGCCCGCTGGGGCGGATGATCGTGGGCGACTATTTGAGCCGAGGATTGGGCCGAGTGGCGGGCGTGGTGGATGTTGATCCGTCGCTCGTCGGGCGACGGCTGGGCGAAGTACTCGGCGGGGACTCGCCGAGCGATGTGAGGATCGCGCAATCGTTGGCGGAGGAGTTCGCGCGGGTCGATCCGAGGTCGTTGACGTGCGCCGTGCTCGCGACGAGTTCCGATTTGCAGAAGTGCATGCCGACGCTGCGCGGCTTGCTCTCGCGCGGCGTCAGCGTGGTCAGCACCTGCGAGGAGTTGCTCTATCCGTGGCTTCGGCACGAGGCGGCGGCGGATGAGTTGGAAGCATTGTGCAAGGCGAACGGCGCGAGGTGCGTCGGCACGGGAGTCAACCCCGGGTTCCTGATGGACACGTTGCCGGTCGCGCTCACGGCGGTCTGCCGAGACGTTCGCCGCGTGCGCGTCGAGCGGTACCAGGACGCGACCACGCGGCGCATCCCGTTCCAGCAGAAGATCGGCGCGGCCCTGAACGACGCGGAGTTCGCGCGGCGCGTCGATCAAGGCATCCTGCGGCACGTTGGCCTCGGCGAAAGCATCCATTTCATCAACCGATATCTTTCGATGGGAGTCGTGAAGTGGAACGAGACGATCGAGCCGGTGCGGGCGACGCGGAAACTCGCGTGCTCGCTGGGAGAGATTCCCGTTGGCGGGATCAGCGGCGTACACCAGACCGCGCACGCATGGAACGCGGCGGGGGACGAGGTCGTCACGCTGGATTTTCAGGCGGCGATCGGCCAGGAGCAGCCGCGCGACCGCGTGGTCATCGAGGGGCAGCCCAACATCGAATCGGTGATCCCCGGCGCGGTCCAAGGCGACGTGGCGACAAGCGCGATCACGCTGAACACGATTGCTTCCCTGTTGCAGGCCGCGCCGGGGCTGCACACGACGGCGACGCTGCCGGTGGTGCGGTTTGTGCGGTGAGCGTGCAAGGACGATTGGCGAGAGTCGGCATTGTCCAAAGTCGATTGCGTCGTTCGGCATAACCCTTCCGAAGCGCGAGGCCAATCGACGTGGTGAGTAGGCGTGCGATCCTGTCGCCCCTACCGGGGCTGTTTCGAGCAAAGAGAAGAGTGTGAGCGCGGACCTTGGCCCAGGGTTCCGCGGCGAAGACGCCGCTACACCCTGGGCTACTACCTGACGGCCCTCCGGGCCTTCGGGCGCGGTGCTTGCCACACGAATCGAATCACGCCGACCCGTTGATCGCTACCAATCCCATCCCGCCTGTCAAGTGCGCCCGGTTGGGAGACCCTTCGGCGTGGAAGCGCGTGAGGTTTGCGTTCTGCGATAATGGTCCGCAGCCGACGCTCGCTCCGTGTTCGTTGATCCGCTCCCCGTCGGCCAAGGACCGGGCTTCCACACGTGCTTACTTCAACGAAGCGGCCTCGGAACCTGGCGTGGTATCACTCGGGGGCCCTGCTGTTCGGCGATTGGGGGACGAGCCGGCTGTATGTGCTGGGGCTGGCGTTCTTCTACACCGCGCACGCGACCCCGATGTACCTGGCGATCATGTCGGTGCTGATGATCGCCGTGGCGTGGGCGTACTCGATCATCTGCCGCAACTTCACGGACGGCGGCGGGGTGTACACCACGGCGCGGCAGATCAGCCCGCTGCTCTCGGTCATCGGGGCGACGCTGCTCTTGTGCAACTACATCGTGACGGCGTCGCTCTCGGCGCTCGAAGGGATGCACTACTTCGGCGTGCCGCATCACCTGGCGGTGGCGGCGGCGATGGTCACGATCGCGCTCGTCGGCGTGGTGAACTGGTTCGGCGCGCGGAGCGCCGGGCGGCTGGCGCTGGTGATTGCGATCGGGGCGCTGTTCGCATCGATCGCCATCGCGCTGCTCAGCCTGAGATTCATCCCGGCGGGGATCGAGAGCATGTCAACCGGGCACGCCTCGATGAGCGGCGCGTGGACTCGTTGGGATTCGTTCGTGCGGATCGTGCTCGCGCTGTCTGGGGTTGAGGCGGTGGCCAACCTCACGGGTCTGATGAAGGAGCCGGTGGCGCGGACGGCCCGGCGCACCATCTGGCCCGTGCTGGCCGAGGTGGTGGTGTTCAACATGATCTTCGCGGTGGCGTTCTCGGGGCTCCCGCGGATGGTGGCGGTGCATCAGCCGGACCATGTGACGTACTCCGCGCCGGCGTCGGGGCCGCTGAGCCAGCCTGGGATGCGCGCGGCGATCCCCGATGATGTCAAGGAGTACCGCGACACCGCGATGAAGGTGCTGGCGCGCGAGTCAATGGCGCCAACGCTCGGCGACCAGGCCGCCCGGGTCTTCGCCGGGATCGTGGGCGTGATCTTCGGGCTGCTGCTGATCTCGGCGGCGAACACGGCGATCGGCGCGGTGGCGGCGGTGCAGTACGCGATGGGGCGCGACGGCGAACTGCCTCGGATCGCCGCGAAACTGAACTATTCGGGGGTGCCCTGGTTCTCGCTGGTCGTGGCGTGCGCGGCACCGGCGGGGGTGCTGCTCATCACGAGCGACGTGGCGGCGCTGGCCGATCTGTACGCGGTCGGCGTGTGCGGCGCGATCACGATCAGCCTGCTTTCGTGCGCGTACAACCGTGCGATCGCGCTGAAGGGGTGGGAGCGCGCGGGGCTGTGGCTGGTGGGGCTGGTGATGCTGGCGATCGAACTCACGATCCTGACGACGAAGCCCCACGCGACGCTCTTCGCGGGGTCGGTGGTCGGCGCGGTGCTTGTCTCTCGATGGGCGATCCGTTGGCAGAAATCCAAGGCAGGCCCGAGGCTGGAGCCAGAGCAGGGCTGGCTGCCCGAGATCTCGCGCGAGCCGCTGGCGATCGACGCCTCGAATCCGCGCGTCATGTTCGCGGCCCGCGGACGGTTCATCAGCGAGTTCGCGGTGGACTACGCGCGGCGACGGCGGGCGACGCTCTTTGCCATGTACGTCCGCACGCTCCGCATCGTTGACGATCCGAGCGGGAGTTCGCCGAACATCGCCGACGACGAAACGGCGCTCGAAACGCTCGGGACCACCGTGGTGCTGGCGCGGAACGCGGGGGTGCCTTGCATCCCGATCTATGTGGTCAGCCCGAACATCGCCGAGGAAGTTCTGGATTACACGACGACCTACGGCTGCGACACGCTGATCCTCGGCAAAACTCGGCGCGGCGCGGTGTCGCGCGCTTTGGCCGGCGACGTGGTGGCGGAGGTGGCGCGGCACCTGCCGGACGGCGTGGCGCTGATCACGCGTGAGAATACGCCGCATTTGTAGCGTTCAAGAAGTTCACCACGGAGACACGGAGGCACGGAGAAGCGGAGAGGGGATAAGGCAGTTGCCACAGATGTCCCAGATGGGCCCAGATCAGGCCAGATGAGGCCAGATGCGAATCATGATGGACCGATGCCGATTGGTGTTTCCCAGAGTTGCGCCGTCGCTTTGACTTGAGTCTTATCTGAGTTCATCTGGGACATCTGTGGCAACTATCTTTGCCTTTCATTCTCCGTGGCTCCGTGGCGGGGCACGGAGGACACGGTGCGGCAAAGACAAAGGCAGTTGCCACAGATGTCCCAGATTGGCCCAGACAAAAGCCAAGTCAAGGAACAGACCCAGGGCTGGGGACCAACGAACGAGCGCCGATCTGTATTGACTCCTATCTGGGCCCATCTGGGACATCTGTGGCAACTGTCTTTGCCTTTCATTCTCCGCGTTTCCGTGGTGGACTACACCCGCACGCGCCAGGCGAGGAAGCGTTGATCGTCGAAGCCTTTGAGTGTTTCTTCGATGCTCTCGATGGTGAAGGAGTCGGGCGTCAGTTGTGCGTTCACGCCGTCTGACTCGCGGACTGAATCCGAGAGGACGATGTCGCCGCCGCGTGAGAGGCCGACGAGTCGGGCGGCGATGTTGACGGTGGAGCCGAAGTAGTCGAGGCGGTCGTTGAGGGTGACGGCGATGCAGGGGCCGGTGTGGACGGCGGCCTTGAGGCGGAGGGTGGAGGTATCGACGTGGGCGAATGATCGCGTGGCGGAAGTTGCCGTGCCGCCGCGGAGATCGGCGTGCATGGCGAGAGCCGCGGCGACGGCGTCGGATGGTGTGGTGAAGACGGCCATGATGGCGTCGCCCATGGTTTTGACGATCGCGCCGCGATGATTGGCGACGGCGTCTTTCAAGACGTCGAAGTGCGACATGACGCGGCCGAAGGCGGGGGCGTCGCCGATCTCGCGGTACATCCGCGTCGAATCTTTCAGATCGGTGAAGAGGAGCGTGATCGAGCCGACCGAGACCTGCTCGCCGGGTCGGAGCGCTTCGGCGGAGAAGAGGTCGCGGAAGGCCTGGAGCGCAAAGACCTCGGCGGCGGTGACGGCGTCGCCGGCCCAGTCGAGACGTTCGAGCATGAAGAGGCGCGTGCGATCGGGGGTGTTGGTGATCGTGAGTGACACTTCGGAGGGAACAGAGAGTTCGGAATCAGAAAAATCGGCGGGAGAGAGCCGCAACGATTTGGTTTCCGTGTACGGACGGGAGTCGGGCAGGCTGGTCTCCGCGGCGACTCTTCGAGAAGCCTGCCCCACCAGATGGGAAGCCCGCCCCACCGTGGACCGTAAGAGTTGGAAAGCGCGGTCGGGTTCCGGGTCGAGGCCGGTCTTGGAGCGGAGCCGGTAGCGGCCCGGCGCGAGCGTCAGGTCGATGATGCGCGATTCGTCCGGCGCGAGGAGTTGCTGCACGGCGATGTGCGGCGTGACGCGCGGGCCGCCGATGCAATACTCGCGTGGTTCGACGGCGCGGACGGTCGGGTTGGGGCGGAAGGTGAGCTCGACGAGGCGTTCGAGGTTCGCGGTGATGTCGATGTGGCACGCATCGCAGTGGATTCCCGGCGGGAGTTCGCTGAGAGTTGATGCGTCGGCCTTGCTTCCGCGGCACAGCGGGCAGAGCAGGTCCCAGCGGAGGTCGAGCAGGCCGGCGCGAGTGGCGTGGAGCATGAGGGTGAGTACGGCGGCGCGGTCGGCCCCCCACTGCTCCGCCAGCGCGTAGGGTTTGAGCCGCGCGAGCAACAAATCGTCGGCGGAAGCGATGTGCAAGAGGAGTTGGTCGATGAGTTCGCGCGGCTGGTTGCGTGCGAGGAGAGCGTCGCGGAACCTGGCGGCGGATGGGAGACTCCGACCCCTGTATTCCGCGGCAAGAGGCTGCGCGTTCGTCGGTGTAGGTTGTTCCCGCGCGCCGGCGAGCCGCGCTGCGTCGAAGGCGCGGAACGCTTTCAGGAACGCGCGGCGTGAGATCAGGCCGATCTGGATCGGGATGGCGAGCCGGCCCAGAACATTGCGCGGCGCGGCGTCCACTTCGTAGGTAAGGAGAGTGCCGCCGCCCTGCGGTTCGAGCGTCAGTCGCACATCCATGCGCCGCATCGGGCCGCGGGTGTACCGGCGGACGATCGAAAATCGCCGAGGTTCGATCCACTCGAAGGGTGCTTCGAGCCATTCGATCGTCTGCCCGAGGACGCGGAGTCGGAGCATCGCCGACAGCGGGCTCTCTGATCGAAGCGATCGGTCGTCCGATGACAGCCGCGGCATGAGCGACGGCACACCGGTCTCGCGGTTGAATCGGTTGGTGTCGGCGACAAGGGGCCACAGCGCCTCCGGTGATGATTCGAGGCGGAGGGTCCAGCGGTACTTGATGGTTCGGTTCGCGGGCCTGGTCATCGAAGTGGAGCAGGGTACATCCCGTCGAAGCGGCCTGATCGCCGGGGGTGAACGGAGGCTTCCCCCTTCGAGCCTCGGCTCTCGTTGGTCGCCGCGCGGCGATCGGCGCGCCCCTCCGAGCGCGGTTCAAGGCTTTGAGCACGAAGACGCATGGGTACGTCATCGGCTGCACCAGGATCAATCGTTGCGAGCATTGATCCACCCGCCTTCACATGCAGTTCGCTCCCCACGACGTGAGCGCCGCGGTGATGTCGGTGAAGTTGACGTCGCCGTCGCCGTCGGCGTCGCCGGGGCCGCGGGGCGGGCCGGTGAGTCCCCAGTTTTCGAGCACCTTCGTGATGTCCGCGAAGTTCACCACCCGATCATTGTTGGCGTCGCCCTCGCAGGGCGGCGGCGTGTTCAGCAGCACGCGCGACTCGGCGTTGCTCGCGCCGCGCGCGAGCGCCGTCGAACCGTTCAGCACGATCAGGTCCTCGCGGTTCTCCGGGTCGGAATCGACGTTGGCCGAGATCACGACGCGCGGGTTGTTGCCCGCGACCAGGTCCGCGTCGCGCGAGAGCGTCACCGTGCCGTCGGTCGGCGCGTCGTTGCGCAGCACGATCACGGTGCGCACGCCGGCCTCGTTGAACGCCGCGATCGCGAGGTCGTCGTCGCCGTCGTTGTCGAGGTCGGCCGCGACGAGCGACGACGGGTCCGCGTCGCTCGTGTCGCCGGTCTGCAGCGGGACCGCCACGGCGGGGCGGAACTTGATCAGCGCGGGCGGGTCCATCGGCTCGCCCGGGTCGGCGCGGTCGTTCAGGATGATGCCCACGGTGCCCGCCGAGCGGCTGGAGATCACGATGTCCTCCCACTTGTCCTCGTCGGGATTCGTCGGCTGGATATCGTCGCTTGGGTCCGGCGTCGGGATCCGGATCGGCGGGAAGTTCCACCGCGCGGCCCACCCCCCGATCGCCGCGGCGCTCGCGGCGTTCGCCACCACCGTTACGTTGCTCGAACCTTCGTTCACGGACACGACTTCCAAATCTACTTCCGCACCTACTTCAAAACCTACTTCCGCATTAAGTTGCACCAGCGCCACGTCCACCGGCCGCGGCGAGGCGACCGACGGGTCGGCGTTGATGTCGATGCGTTGATTGCCGAGCGACTGGCCGAGGCCGAGCCAGGTGCCGCCCGGCCCCCCGGTTGATTGCTGGTTTCTAAGGATGCTGATGGTGCCGCTGGTTGCATTGGCGACGGCGACATCGGCGAAGGTGTCGGAATCGAGATCGCCCGCCGCCACGCCGCGCGGCTCTGTGCCGACGTTGAACGTCTGCCGGGACAGGAACGCGCCGCCGCCGCCAAGATTCCGCAGCACGCTCACGGTGTTGTCCGACGCTTCGGAGACGACGAGGTCGAGGCCCGGCTGGCCGTCGAATTCCGCCGCCGCGATGTCGGAGGGGTTGCGGCCGACCGCGCCGTTCATCTGCACCGTGGTCCAATCGAAGAGCGGCGGCCCCGTGTTCAGCAGGATCACCAGGTCGCCGTTCGCGCCGGTGGGATTCGCCTGATTCGGGATGACGACGGCGACATCCGGGCCGTTGATCCCATCGAAGTCACCGGCGACAGCGGAGGCGGGAGTGCCGCTGAGCGATTGCGTGCTGCCGGGCTGATTCAGGATGAGCGCGGCGAGAACTTCGGCGGTGAGGAACACCGATTCGCTCATCGCCGGCGCTCCGCGCAAAGAGGGCTGAGTTTGAGCGCGCAGGAACCGGGGCCGCTCGTCGACCGGCGTGCGGGCCGAGGGAAGGAAGGCGACATCGAAGAAACCCGAAACTCCACCCGCCGCGCTCAACACCTCGATCGGCTGCGTGATCGGGTCCCCGAAGCCGAGCGATCGCATAACGATCAGCCCGCCGCCGAGGGTGGCGGAGCCGTGTACGTCGAGCAGATCGTGCTGCCCAACTGCTTCGCCCGCGATCTCCATCATCAGCGTGCCCGAGCCGTTGCCGAACTTGGGATCGTCGGAGAACTGGATGAAGTCGCGCGTGATGGTGAGTGTGCCGGGATTTTCCGGGGGGTCGCCGGGTGTGATGTCGCCGATGTTGATGACGGAGCCGATGATGGTGCCCGAGCCGGTGATGTTCCCTTCTTCCAGGATGAGCGCGCCGAGCGCCCCGGTGCGGAGCGTGCCGCCGGGACCGACGTGGATCGTGCCGCGAGTGATGTTGCACGAGGCGAGGAACGAGAGACGCGAGCCAGCGCCGGTGATCGTGACGAGGCCGGACGAGCCTGGGAACTGGCCGATCGTGCCGGTGGTCGCGGTGACGACTCCGCCGTCGTGGATGAGCAGGCTGGCGTCGCCGAACGAACCGACGATGAGGTTCGGGCCGGACCGAAGGAGCGACCCCGCGCCGACATCGATGCCTCCGTCGGCGGCCGCGCCGAACCCGATCACCGCGCCGGTGGCGTTGACCGTGCCGCCGATGATGGAGAGTGAGGCCGGTGTTGCGGCCGTGTCGCCGACCACAAGCCCGCCGGGCGGCTGTGGGCTGCCCGGCGCCAGCGGAGGATTGAACTGGAGATTCAGCGTGTACGTCTTGGGGCTGAGACCCGTAGGGTTGAGATCCCAAGTGACATAGCCCGCGCGGACCGCCGCCGCGGCGTTCGTGTGGTTCATGCCGAACGCGACGGTGTAGGCCTTGTTCAGGGCGTTGTTCAGGTTGAACCCCGCCGGCTTGCCGATCCCCGGCACGCCGAGGGTCCAGTTGAAGATATCCTCGAAACCGCCGCCGAGAGGATCGATCCAGAGGCGCTCGCCGGGGCAAACGTCGCAGAGGACCCTCTCGTACGCCCCGCGATCGACGTGCGGAGGGTTGCCGGGGCCGGTGTTCGGGACGTTGGTGATGTCGAAGAAGCGCGGGTTGCCGGCGAGGTCGAGGGGGGTTCGCTCGGTGACGTTGCCGTCGCCGTCGATGTCGTAGGTGTCGGCGTTCACATACTGAAAATCAGCGGAATCAATGGCGCTGTTGGCAAGCGGACGCAAGTCGCCATAGTTGTCGTCAGCGTCGCCCCACGTCCCGTTCGGTCCGGGGCTCGGCACCCTCAGGAACTCAGGATCGCTCCCATTGTTGCCGATCCCGGTCGCGCCGCCGGCTCCGGTCCAGTTCTGCACGCTGCTGTAGTTGATCTCACTCGGGTATGTGCCCACTTCGAAGTTGAACTGCGCATCCTGACTCGCCACGCCGCTGTTTACGTTCCCCCACAGCAAACAGTTTTCAATTCTCATGTGTCTCGGGGCCGAAGAGTTCTCTGAATACAAGCCCCCGGGAAAGCCATTGGGGTGACTGGAAGAGTTGTAGGCAACGGTGCAGTTCGCAAGGTAAGTAGACGCTTCGTAGGCATAGATCGCTCCCAACGAGAACGGGGTGTTGCCGGTATTCCCAACAACCAGCGAGTTGACCATTGCGAGATCCGAGCCGATTGAGAGGGTGCATGCGAAGCCCGAGGGCGCCATATTCCCGAGGAACGCGGAGTTGACGACGACAAAGGTCGAACCCAACGAGGCAAGCGCTCCGCCGGTTCCCTGCGGCGGCAACGCCCGATTCCTGATAAACTCGCATTTGATCACCGCGACCTCGCCGCCGTCATGGCCAAAGATCGCCCCTCCATAAGAGTTACTCTCGTTCTCCTCAAATCGGCAAGTCCGAAAGAGCGGACTCGCCCCGAAGGACTCCACGGCGCCGCCGCTGGTATAGGCCTCGCCTCGGATCGCCTTGTTTCGCAGGAATGTGCAGTTCGTGAACGTGGGTGTTGATTGCGCTCCTTCGCAATACACCGCACCCCCATCGAATGCTGTGTTCTGCTCGAAGGTGCAGTTTCGGATCGTCGGCGAGCCGGGGTCCATCCGAAGCGCCGCTCCTTGCGATTGACCTGTTCCCGCGGTTCCCGAGGCGTTCCCCGCGCGAAGCGTGAACCCGTCGAGCACCGCCGAGGCATCGGTGTTGGAGCCGTTCACAATGTTGAGCGAGTTTTCGTCCCGGTTCAAGTTGCTGGTTTCGTTATCGTCGCCCGCCAGATCACCGGAGAGGATGGTTTCAGTTGCCTCCGAGAGTTGTCTTTGCGACAGGCTCGTCTCATTCCCCACAAACCCGCCGTAGATCGCCACGCCGTTCAGGAGTTGGAAGGAAGCGTTGCGGTCGCCGGTGCCCATCGGCGCGGTGGCGGTCTCGTCCGGGTGATAGGTGCCTTGGGCGACCCAGATATCGATGCCGCCGCTGATCGTGCCGGCAACCGCAAGGGCGTTCTGCAACCCCGACTCACCTCGGAGGGCGTCGGCCCACGAGGTGCCGTTGTTGTTGCCCGTGGTTGCGTTCGCGCGGACGTAGATGCGTTGCGGCTTCAAGCCACGGACGATCCAGGCGCGTGGTTGACCGTTGCTGATGTACCCCGTGCCAGTAATAGCGGAACCGTCCATGGAGATCCCTGTGGCGGATATGAGTACCCAGCCCGTTAAATCTACGCCGACGCTCTGAAGGTAGGCGCTGAGGTCAATCATCCCGAGTTCAGCCGTCCAAAGAAACACAACACCCGCACCATTTTTCGCAAAAGAACCTGTCCCCACAACGGTCGAGCCATCGGAGCTGACGGCCGTCGCACGCGAATCTGTTCCTCCAAGATCTTGCATGCCTCCGGCAAGCGTCCAGCGAAAGGCGCGAACGATTGAGCCGTCGGCGGTCCTGCAATAGCCTACAACCGCAGACCCGTCGGCGCTGATCGCCAGGCCTTCCGCGGAGCTGTACCCAGCAAGAACTCCAAGATTCTGCATGCCACCGGTGATTGTCCAGCGGAATGCACGGCCTCCTCCCTCCGGGAGAGAGAAGGAGCCAGCGATCACGGAACCATCGCCGCTGATCGCTTGCCCGGACGACTCACCGCCGAGGGTGCCGAGATTCTGCATACCCCCCGCGCTCGTCCAGCGGAAGGCACGGCGGCCACCTCCGAATTCAAAATCCTCAATGCTCCAGCCCGTTACGACCGATCCGTCAACGCTGACTCCGCCAGCCCAAGAGTAGCCGCCACCAAGGTCGCCGAGGTCTTGCATGAGTGCCGCCGAGGTCCAGCGGTACGCGTGATTGGCGGTATCGCCGGGCAGGGTGCTGGTGCCCACGACAACCAAACCGTCCGAACTGATCGCTACCCCGTCTGAGTACGAGCCTCCTAGAGTCCCGAGGTCTTCCATCCCACCGGTGCTTGTCCAGCGGAAACCGCGCGGGGAGGTAAACGACAACCCGAGGTAGCTGATGCCAGTGACCGCTGAGCCAAAGCTATTCACCGCGGCTGCTATCGATAGGTTGCCCGGCACATCGGCCAACACTCCGAGGCTAGGTTCTGTCTGAAAACTCTGCTTCTGGCCGATTTCCGTGGGTGATGGCAAAGGAATCGTCACGGAAACCGGCGCGTCTGAAACGGCATGAGCTCACCGACGAGCAGTGGGCGTTGGTCCGATCGCATCTCGCGCGCTCGAAGGCCCGCACCGGCCGGCCGGCGCGTGAGCCGCGCCTCATGCTCAACGGGATCATGTGGGTGCTCGCGACCGGCGCGCCGTGGCGCGACCT
>CAMTWL010000028.1:0-20096 GCA_947085435.1 uncultured Phycisphaerae bacterium | reverse complement strand
CGAGGCGCCGAGGCGACCCTCCGGGCTGTATCCCGGCGCGCCGGGAACGGCATTTCAAGAGAGCACGACCCTCGGGTTGCAAACGGCTGAAGAGTTACACGGAATCCAAGCAGTCCCTGCGCGATGTCTGAGCCTCCTCCCCCGGTCGCCGCGGCGACAGGTGCAAGCCTGCCCGCCGTGGCGGGAGTCAGCGAGGGCGGAGGGGGCGGCGGTCGCCGTTCGCATCAACTGCGATTTCGCGCGGTATCTAAATAGAATCCGTATAAGAGCCGGTTTCAGAGCCCGAAAACCCACGGGCGGGTCTCCGCCGCGACTCTTCGAGACGCCCATGCCACCGAGTTCTGAAACCGGCTCTGAAGAAATCACGCGGGTGCGCGCCGCCCGTGTCCACGCCCTGGAAAGGGCGTGCCACGATCAAAGCGAGACACGTCTTACCGTTCCGCTCTCGGCTCGTCCGGCTTCTTCGGCGGCGGCACCCCTTTGGCGATCGGCTGCACCACGAGCAGATTGTGATCGATCACGAAAGACGTTGCGAGCACGCGGGCCTTCTCACGCGATTCGTCTCCCGCCGATTCGAACTGCACGAAGAGGGCCGCGTCGCCGGTCTTGAGGTAGGGGTGGACGCGCACGGAGGTGAACCCCGCCTTCTCGAACTCTCCGGCCATCCGCCGGCTGAGTACCCAGGGGTCCACGCGCACCTCCATCATCAGCCGGGGTGCGGCGGGCTCCAGGCGGGTGGTGAGCAGGCTCATCTCGCTCTCCGTGAGGACGACCCCGCGCACGCGAAGACGCCTCAGATTGGGGACGATCTCGACATCGACGGCTCCCAGGGGCACGACCGCCTCGATAAATGACAGGAACTGCTCGTCCGGCAGGTGCAGGAGGGTCCCGCGGTCGATGAGGCCGAGGCTGGGGACCGATCCCATCATCGCCGAGGCCGCCTCGGTGAACTTGTCGGGGTCTCCCACGGCTTGCTCGATCGCGATGAGGATCGCCAGTTCGCGCTGGATGAGCGTGAGCCTGGGCAACGCGCCGGCCTCGCCCCCGATGGCCATCTCGGTGATCTCGGCGAGTTCGGTCAGGAGGTCGATGCGTCGTTGTCCGGCGGCGCCCCCGCCGCCCTGTGACGAACTCTCCGCGACCTCGATCGCCTGCAACTCGGTCCGTATCTGCCGCAGGCGATCGGCCGCACGCGGTTCCCGATCCGCTCTGGGCGCCACGTCCGCGAGTTCGCGGACGAGGGCCGCCCGCCGGTCGAGCGAGGCCTCATCGCGCGAGACAAGCGATGTTCCGCTCCCCGAGGCGTCGAGGTTCAGGAGTTCCTGCTCGACCTGGCGCAGCCGCATCGCGGACTGCACGTCTCCCTTGGCGGCGCGGTCGGCGAGGTTGATGATGTCGCCGAGCAATCGCGCGCGGCGCGAGGCGAGCGGGGCCGACACGCGCTCGCCCTTGTCCAGTTCGATGATGTTCTCGCGCACGCGGCGCATGCCGTCGACGGCCTGGGTTTCGCCTCCCGCGGCCTTGCGGGCCAGCCCCGAGAGTTCCTCCATCATCACCCGTCTGCGATTCGACGCGCCGCCCGCGAGCACCGGCACCGGCATCGCCTGCAACTGCCGCATCGAATCGCGGAGCAACGCCCCGGCGATCGATTCGCCGCGCGAGGCCCGCCCCGCGAGGTCGCGCATCTCGTTCAGCAGCCGGGCACGCTGCGCCGCTTCGCCCACGCCCGCGCCTTCCTGCGCGTCGAGTTCGCCGAGCTCGCCCCGGATCTGCGCGATCCGATCGACCGCCGTGGTCTCGCCCTTGAGTGCCCGGTCCACCGCGTCCTCCACGTCGCGCATGAGCGCCTGACGCCGCTCGCTGCCCCGGTCGGCCATCACCCCGCGTGCGGCCTCCTGCACTTCGGAGCGGAGCGATTCCAACCGGGATTTGGCGCGGTCATCACCGGCCTGGGCCCGCTTGGCGACGTCGATCATTTCGGTCACGAGCGAGACGCGGCGGCGCGCTTCCGCGTCGTCGCCCGAGCCTTCGAGCAGCGACAGATCGCGGTGGATTTTTTCCATCACCGGGAGCCATTCGGTCCCGGTCCCGCCGATGGCGTCGCTGGCGGCCCGATCGGCGGCCAGCAGGAGGTTCCGTCGCGATTCGGCGAGCGCGGTGTCCCCGAGGGCCTGGAGGTTGGCGGCGATCGCCTTGGGCGAATCCAGCCCCGTCTCGTACAGTCTCGACGCCGACGAAAACCTCGGATGGTTCAGCCGGACCTCGAACTTCCCGAACGCCACGGGCGCCTCGGCGATCCCCTTCTCATCCGTCCGGATGACCACCGGCTTTGCGTCGGCGCCCCCTTGCACGAGTTGCACCTCGACCTCGGGCGTCGGCGGGTTGGTCGTCAGCACCACGCGCACGGACTTGGGGGCGACGCGTTCGAGCGTGATCGGTTGTTCGAGAAGCCGAGTGGTTCCCTCGGTGAGGCGGAGCCTTGCGGTGGTCTCGCCCAGTTTGAGGAGCCGGACATCGGTCGTGAACTTCCCGTCCATCGACGGTGACACATTGATGCGTGTGCCGTCGGAGGTGACGATCGCCGCCACCGCGCGGTTCGGCATGTTGCGGATGCGCCCCGCCACCTGAACGACTCCGGATTCGGTCTTGAAGCGGCCCGTCTTGTCGGCGAGCGTGAGAACGGGGCGCGAGCCGATCTGCATGTAAACCCACGCGCCGAGCATGAGCACCGCGGTGACAGCCAAGACACCCACCGCGATCCCGACGAGGTTGCTCCCGCGATGGCTTTTCACGTCCTCGCGTCCGCCGCCCGGCGCGACGGCCTTGGTCAGCGGCTGATCGTTTGTCTCGCGCAGCCGGGTGAGCGCGTCGTGCGCTGACCGAACCCGATCCGCGATGGGCTTCGCCAGCATCCCCGCCACGAGGTCCGAGATATCTTTCGGGAAGCCGGGGATCACGTCGCTGAGCGGCTTCAGCGTGAGGTGCGGCGTGGTGTGCCAGTACATCCACTTGGGGCGCTCGTCCACGCGGGTCGCGTCCGGCCCCGCGAAGGGGTCGTAGACCGACGGGAACTGCGCCTTGTAGAGTTTTCGGCCGACGGCCATCTCGTAGGCCACGAGCGCGAGCGAATAGAGGTCCGTCCAAGGCCCCTCCTTGCCCAGCGACGTATCGAGCAGTTCGGGCGCGGCGTACTGCACGCTCAGCACGTTCAGCGTGCTCTCGGTGTCCGAGCGCTTGGCCAGGCCGAAGTCGGCCAGTTTCCAGGTGCCGATGTCCGTGCTCAGGATGTTGTTGGGCTTCAGGTCGCGGTGCAGGACCGGGGGCTTCGCGCCGTGGAGGGCCGTGAGGGCGCGGAGGATGTCCCGCAGCAACTGCCTCACGACCGCCGGATCCTGCGGCTCTTCGAGCATCGAGTGCCTGGCGCTGCGGCCGCTGAGTTCCATCGCGATCCACGGGCCGACCTCGGGGTCGATGTCGAAGCCGTAGATCGTGACGATGTTGGGGCAGGAACTCAGGTCGGCCAGCACGCTGACCTCGCGGCGGAGCGCGGCGATCTGCTCCGGATCGTCGTGCTTCCAGCCCTGGAGGATTTTCACGGCGGCGGGGCGCGACACGCCGTGGCCCATCTGCTCCTTGGCGCGGTACACGATGGTGTATCCACCCGGATCGATCTGCTCGACGATGTCGAAGTTGCCAAGCCGCTGCTTCATTTCGATCCCTTCTTTTTCTTGCCCTTCGGATCGGCTTCCAAGGCCAGTTGCCGGGTGATCGCCGAACGCTTCCGTGCAAACCAAACAAGGGCGTCGGCGTATGAGTTGTCATTGTCCCACTCGAAGTCTCTCGGGTGCCCCGACTTGTCGTACTCCATCAGGATGTTCAGCGCCTTCGGCGTCGCGGAGGCGCTCTCGGACATCGTCAGATCATCCTCGGTGACCGTCGGCTCACGCTGCGTCAGCATCAGGGAGTTCAACTCCTCCCAGTTCCTCGCCGCCCCCGACCAATCGGTCACCTGCTCCAGACGCCACGCGTTGCGGAAGAGGAGGATCGCCCGCGGTGGCATCTTGCCGTTGGACGACCACTCATCGAGGCGGCCGTCGATCAGGATGGAGGCGTTCCGCCAGTGAATCGGCGTGATCGGCCTGCTCACGGTGGACGAGAAGGCGTACACGGCGTACGCCGCGCCCACCCCGACCAGCAACAGCAGCAGCGCCCCGACGGCGATCACCACCCCCGCCGACGGCCGGCCCGAGGTGTCTTGTTCCTCCGCGAACTGCAACCGGCACGTCGGCGACAACTCGACTTCGTCCTGGGGTGCCAGCCGCGTCGGCGCCGTGATTTTTTTGCCGCGGACGCGCGTCCCCGCCGCCGCGAGGTTGTTGACCGTCCACTTCCCGTCTGTCAATGCCACAACCGCGTGCTCCCACCCGACGCTCTCGTCGCCCAGCACAAACTGGGCCGAGGGCGACCGCCCGATCACCGCCTGATCCCCCTCGATCGTGTGCGATCGACCCTCGTCCGTGCCCATGATGACCGTCAGGTAATAGCCCATGAATCCTCACGGAGAAAATGGCAAATGGCAAATGGCAAAATGACAAATGCGGAATGGCACATTGCAAGTTTCGAGTTTATCAGTTTTCCCTTTGCCCTTTGCCATTTTCCCCTTTGCCATTTTCCGCATATCCGCCCCCCGGGGGCGCGGACCCTACTGCGTTGTACTCAGGGACAACCCCTCTTCCTGGAACTTGACGACCCAGGGGGCGAACAAAACAATGAGGCTCGCGAACAGCACCAAAAGCCCCGGCACCAGCACCATCACCTTCGCCTGGCCCGCCACGTTGGTCGCTTCCTGAACCCGGTTCACCCGGACCCGGTCCGACAGACGCTCGAGCGTCCCCGCGATGGGACGCCCCAGTTCTTCCGATTGGATCACCTCGTCGACGAACGTGCGGATCACCCGGCTCGGGACGCGCTGCGCCAGATTCTCGAACGCGATCTTCAGCGTCGTCCCCAACTCGATGTCCTTCAGCGTGGCCCCGAACTCCTCGCCCAAGGGATGCCCCGTGTAGTCCTTGGCCACGATGCCCATCGCCACCGTCAGCGACGCCCCGGAGCGAAGGCTCAGCACCAGAAGGTCCATCACAAAGGGCATGACCCGGATGATCGAGTTGTCGCGCACCTTGCCTTGCCCCAGGAGTTTGGCCGAGACCAGCCCAGGCCCCAGGAGTACGCCGACAATCCCCAGCGGCGCCAGGAAAGGATCGTACAACGCAAAGAGGCCCCCGACCGGGACGCACAGCACGGCCCCGACCAGAAGCGACAGCGCCACCAACTCATCGTCCGTCAGCCCGCCGGGCCAGCCGGCGCGGGCGTAGTTCTTGGCCAGGTCCGCACGGATCGCGTCGATGCCGGGCAACTTCCTTGTCACGTCGGCGATCGCAGGCAGCATCGGCAGCACCACCCCGAACAGCCCCGAGGCCTTGGCGCTCCGAATCCGCCGCATCCTTCGTTGCGTCTCCGAGATCGTCGCGCTCCCCCCGGGGTTCAGTCTCTGAGGAACGATCCGCATGAGCAGGTACAGCCCCACCCCCACGAACAACCCCAGCGAGAGCATCGTCGTCACCAGGAGGATCAGGTTGCCTTGAATCGCCTCAAATGTCGGCATTGACGATCCTCCATGCCCAGCCCATCCCCGCCGCCATCAGCGCCGCCGCCACCCCCAGCATCGCCCAGCCCATCGGCCTCGTGAAGCACAGCACCACCGCGTTGAAATCCATGATCGCCGTGAACCCGAGCATCGCAAAGGGGCACGCGCCGATGACCTTCAGATTCGTCCGGCCCTCGCTCGTCGCCGCGTAGACCTCCTCCTTCATCCGCTCGATCCCCGAGATCGAATGCCCGAGCCGCTCGAGCGTCTCGACCACGTTCCCGCCCATCTTGAGGTTCACCAGCAGCGCCGAAGCAAAGAGGTTGAAGTTCGGCAGCGCCAGCCGGCGCTTCGCCTCGTCGATCGTCAGCGTGAAGTCCGCCCCGTGCTTCCAGAAGTTTGACATCACCCGGAACTCGGTGCGGATCGGCTCGTCGCTCCGCTCGGCGAGACGGTCCACCGCCTGCGCCAGCGTCATCCCCGCCCCCACGCTCTGCGCCATCTGGATCACGCACGCGGGCAACTGCTGGTCGATCAACTTGCGGCGCTTTTCCCACTTCTTCTCGATGATGATCCGCGGGAGCACCAGCAGCAGCAGCGGGGTCAGCACCACCATGATTTTAAAGGGGAACAAATACGCCCACGCGATGGGGATGATGATCGCCCCGGCGTAGAAACCCGCGACCCAGGGCCTTGCATCGAACGGCTCGGGAGAAAATCTCCACACCGCCCGCTCCAGCCAACGAACCTCGCGCTCAAAGTGAGCGAGGATCCCGCCGTGGAACCCCCACACCAAGGCTCCCAGCGCGATCCCCGAGAGCAACGCGATGACCACCAGGATCGGAAGGTCGGTGTCGATCATGCGGCCCCCATCTCGGTCCCCTGGAACCATTCTTCGACGTTCAGCAAGCCGTGATCGACCAGATCGCCCAGGAATGTCGGCATGTACCCGCTGGGCTTGATGATCGGCCCGGTCGGCCCCTCGACCAGCGACATCACGTCCCGCACCTCGACCTCGCCCGAGATGGGGTGCAACCCCAGAACCTCGGCGATCTGCGTGATCTTCCGCGCGCCGGACTTCAGCCGCGCCACATACACCACGATGTCCACCGCCTGCGAGATCTGACGCCGAAGCGCCGTCAGCGGGATGTCGATCGCCATGAGGCACATCGTCTCGATCCGCGCGATCGCGTCCACCGCGCTGTTGGAGTGCAGCGTCGTCATCGAGCCCGCGTGCCCGGTATTCATCGCCTGGAGCATGTCGAACGCCTCCGATCCGCGGCACTCGCCCACCACGATCCGGTCCGGGCGCATCCGCAGCGCGTTCTTCACCAGGTCGCGGATCGAGTACTCGCCCTTGCCCTCGACGTTCGGCGGCCGAGTCTCGAGGCTGACGACGTGCTCCTGCGACAACTGGAGTTCCGCCGCGTCCTCGATCGTCACCACCCGGTCGCGCTCCGGGATGAATGAACTCAGCACGTTGAGCATCGTCGTCTTGCCCGAACCCGTGCCGCCCGCCACCACCATGTTCTTGTACCCCAGCACGCAGGCCCCGAGCAGCGCGAACGCCGCCGGGGTTCCCGCGCCGAACTTGATGAGGTCGTGGTGCGTCAGCCGACGCTTCGAGAACCGCCGGATCGTCAGGCAAGGCCCCTTGAGCGCCAGCGGCGGGATCACCGCGTTCACGCGCGACCCGTCCTTCAGCCGCGCATCCACCAAAGGCGAAGAGCGATCAATCCGGCGTCCAAGCGGGGCCACGATGCGCTCGATCACCGACACGAGCGCATCGTCCCCCAGGAAGGTGCGGTTGCTCTTGATGACCTTCCCGCCGCGCTCGACGTACACGAGGTCGGGGCTGACGATCATGATCTCGCTGATGCTGGGCGTGTCCAGCAGGTCCTGCAAAGGCCCCAGCCCGAAGATCATGTCGCAGATGTTCTTCTTCAAGAGCCGGCCGATGAGATAAAACGCCGCGTTCTCCGGCGTTTCCTCGATCAGCGCCGGCAGGAAGTCGCGCAGGCGGGTGTTGATCGTCTCGACGTCCGCCTGGGCCGTCTCGGGCTTCAGACCCAGTTTCATGCGCTTGGCCAGCCGCCGCGTGAACTCGTCCGCGGCCTCTTCGGACGAGATATTCAACCCGGGGGTCTCGATCCGCGCGATCTCGAGCGCTGCCTTCTTGTCCTGCGAGAGCAGCGCCACGATCCGGTCCTCGTAGACCATCGACATCAGCCGCAGCCGCGTCGCGGGGGAGCCGAAGAGCCGATCCTTGAAGTCCACCCGCAGGAGATCGTCGATGATGGTGTTGAGCCGCTCCAGCGATTCGCGCGACGCCTCCACATCGGCCGCCCCCGCTCGGCGGAGTTCCAGCCTTCTCAGCACCGCGGAGTGCAGTTCGCGCTGGATCTCGTTCAGGTTGTCGCCCTGGGCCGCCCGAGCGGGACCGGCCGCCGCCGGCTCGTCGTCCTGGAACAGCGTCAGCACGAACTCCGCCAGCCGGATCTGGCTCACGGACTTCAGTTTCGACTTGTCCCCCGGCTTGAGCATCGACTCATCGACGCGCACGTCCGTCGCCCGCGGATCGACCACCACCTCCCAGCCGCCCGCCCCGCGGTCCACCTGCACATGAACACGCGACACAAAGCGCGACGCCTTCAGGCTGATGTCGCACTCCTCGCCCCGGCCCACGGTAAAGCCGGCCAGCCCTTCGTAGGCCACCCACTGCTCGTTCCGCAACGTGTCCTGAACGACAACTCTCATGGCCTTGGCACGAACCCTTGCGATCTCGAAAAAAAAACTGCTATTCCAGCACCGATCCGCCCCCGCCGGTGCCCGGCTGATCCCCGCCCTGTTTCGCCCGCAGGAGCACATACAACTTGTTCGATCCGCCGCCCATCGAACGGATCAACTCGAGCGCCTCCTCCGTCGTCACCTCGAGCGTGATCGTGCCCGCGGTGGTCCGCCGCGCCGACTTCGCGTTCGGGTCCCCAAAGGTGAACTGCTCCCGGCTGCTGATCAACTTATCGCCCACCGCCAGCACCTTGACATTCGACAGCGCCGCCCGTGCCGCCCAGTCGCGCGTCTCGATCGCCCCCGCGACCGCCTGGCCCACCGCCTCGCTCAGCGTCTGCTCACGCCCCGAAGGGCCACCCGATGAGCCCTTGGCCTCCGGCAACTTCCAACTCACCACGATGTCCACCCGATCGCCCGGGACCAAAATCCCGCCGATGACCCCCGTCTGATCGATGTCGATCGTGAAGGCCCTGCTTCCGGCCACGATCTCCAGGTCCGTCACCCCGACGAGGTGCGAATACATGATCGGCGACCCCGCCGCGATCGGCGTGTTCAGCCGACGCCCGCGCAGCGCCGCCTTCTCGTCCCCCTTCACCGCCGCACGCGCTAAAAACGCGAACGTCTTCGACGGCACGCGCTGCACGTCCAGGTCCCCACCCGGATCGATCAGGTGATCCGCGGGGAGGTCCGTCTTCGCCACGATGATTGCGATCGCCGCCTCCGCTGGCTCGTTCGCCAGCGAACCCGACGCCGTCCGCAAGTAACCGAACGCCGCGGCCATCGCCACCACGCCGGCTACCACCGCGATGATCACCATTACCCGGTTGCTCTGCATGGCCGAGCCTCCTTCCGGTCAACCCACGCCGACCCGTTCTCACGGAACAGGGAAATCCTGTCCGGGGGGCGGGGCGGGAAACGAACATCGAACAAACACAGTCTACCTTGCTTTACGCCAACGCGGAAGCGGCAACCGCCCGGAACCACCGCGAAGAACACATTTTTGCCTCGGCAGTCGGGTTTGGTTCGTATCCACTCGACGCGCAGGAACCAGCGCGAACACCTCTCTCCTTCCGCCTTCCGCCTTCCGCCTTCCGCCTTCCGCCTTCCGGCTTGATCCACTCCCCACTCGCCACTCGCCTCCCCATCACACCCGCACCACCGCCTGAAACTCCGTGTACCGCTTGGCCATCTCTTCCTTCGTCAGCCGGGCCAGCCGATCGAGGCTGAACGATTCGATGGCGAACGATGCGATGATCGTGCCGTGGGCGAGGGCCTGCTGGATCGCGGGCATCCGGATGTTCTGGTCTTTCGAGTGTGCCGCAGCGAGGTAGCCCATCATCCCCCCCGCGAACGAATCGCCCGCCCCGGTCGGGTCCACAACGTTTTCGCACGGATACGCCGGCAGCGCCGCCACGCCGTCTCGATGCACGAGCACGCAGCCGTGCTCGCCCTTCTTGATCACCACGAACCTCGGCCCAAGGTCCAGTATCTTCTTCCCCGCCGTGAACGGGTTCCGCTTCCCCGTCAGCATCCGCGATTCCTGATCGTTCAGCACGAGGCCGTCGATTTTCGCCAGGAGCGCGAGCAGTTCGGGCCGCGCGATGTCGATCCACAGGTTCATCGTGTCCGCCACCGCGATTACTCGCTGCGGGAACGATTCGAGCATCGCGATTTGCACCGACGGGTGGCTGTTCGCCAAAAACACAAACTTCGAGTCGGCGTACTTTGCCGGTGAAGCAGGGGGCTTCTCCGCCACCACGCCTAGTTCCGTGAAGAGCGTCTCGCGCTCGTTCATGTCCTCCAGGTACTTCCCGCCCCAGCGAAAGGTCTTCGACCCCTTGCGGATTTCCAAGCCGTCCACGTCCACGTTCGGGAACTTCTTGAAGACCGCCTGATAGTCCGCGTGAAAATCATCGCCGACCACCGCGACGAGCCTCACCCGCGTGAAGAACGACGCTGCCGCGGCGAAATAGGTGCAGGAGCCGCCCAGCACCCCCTCGCGCTTGTCGGTGGGTGTGTGAACGGTGTCGATCCCGATGGTGCCGGTGACGATGAGTGACATGGTGTGGTGCTTCGTGAATGGGTGAGTGGGTGAGTGGGTGAGTGGGTGAAAGGGCAAGCATGTTCCGCCGTCGCTTACTCGGTTCTTCAGCCCGAAGGGCCGGTCTGTAGTAGGCACAATACGGTTTACCTCGCACAAAGATAAACGGCCTCTCCCTTGCGGGTGTTGGGATGTGTTTGGCCCTTCACTCGTAGGGAGGGGGCCTTTCAGATGAGGACTATCGGCTATGGACGGCCCTTGGATGTAACGTTCGGTGGCGCGGCGTGTGGAGGTCCGGTGCTCGGGGCGCTCGGCCGGAGCATCACGCCGGAGTCCCGGCGCGCCGGGACGATCGGTCCTAGAGCGCACGGGCTCTCAGAGTCGGGTCGCTGCGGCGACCGTCGGGTGCCGACGGGCGGGGCGGTGTGGCTTGTGATCGCGACGGCGATCTTCAACGATCTGGATACGCCGGGCGCATGGCGGCATCTGATGGGGACGCTCCGCTCGCTCTGGTCGGCGAGCGCGGGGGGGCGCGCCCGAGCCCTCTATCGAAACAGTCCGGATGCCTGACCGAACCGTATTGTGTTTAGACTCCCCCGCCCCGCCCTCTTCTGGAGACCCTCGCATGATCGTCGGCATCCCCTCGGAAGTGAAATCGGATGAGTACCGCGTCGGCATGCGCCCCGTGGGAGTCGAACTCTTGCGACGCGACGGGCACGGCGTGCTCGTGCAATCCGGCGCGGGCCGCGGCTCGGGGTACGAGGACGACGACTACCGCCGCGCGGGGGCGGCGATCGTCGCGGGGCCCGAGCGCGTCTGGGGCGAAGCGAACATGGTGGTGAAGGTGAAGGAGCCGCAGCCCAACGAGATGGCGATGATGCGGAAGGGACAGTTCGTCTTCACCTACTTCCATTTCGCGGCGGACAAGGCGCTGACCATCGGGTGCATGGAGTCCGGCATCGTCGCGATCGTGTACGAAACGCTCGAACAGCCGGGGCCGCACGGCCGCGCGACGCTGCCGCTGCTCACACCCATGAGCGAAGTCGCGGGGAAGATGTCGGTGCAGGAGGGGGCGAAGTTTCTGGAGCGGCCGCAGGGCGGGCGCGGCATCCTGTTGGGTGGCGTCACGGGCACACCCCCCGCGAATGTGCTGGTGCTCGGAGGCGGCGTCGTGGGCATCAACGCCGCACGCATGGCGGCCGGCCTCGGCGCGAACGTGACCGTCACCGACATCAACCTCGACCGCCTGCGCTATCTCGACGAGGTGATGCCGCCGAATGTGCATCCGACGTACTCCGAGCCGCACGCCATACGCGAGGCGATCAAGGTGTCGGACCTCGTCGTAGGCGGGGTGCTGATCTCGGGTGCCAAATCGCCGCACCTGATTTCCAAGGCGGACCTGAAGACGATGATGCCGGGATCGGTCATCGTCGATGTGTCGATCGATCAGGGCGGGTGCGTCGAAACCAGCCGCGCCACCACGCACAAGGACCCGATCTACACGGTGGACGGCATCATCCACTACTGTGTGGCGAATATCCCGGGCGCGGTGCCGCGGACGAGCACGCAGGCGCTGACGAACGCGACGCTGCCCTGGGTGCTGCGGATCGCGGCGCATGGATGGGAGAAACTGGCGAAGGACGACATCGGGTTTGCGATGTCGATCAACATGGCCGGCGGGTCGCTGTTTAGCAAGCCGGTGGCGGATGCGCACGGGTTGACGACGGTGAAGGCGCCGTTTGCCATGCGTGGGTGAAACATTTGTTGCTTGAGTCTCGGGTGCCACCACCGATCCCGTTTCGGGTCGGTGGTGCGGAGGGGCATGGGCGTTCGTTCACCACCACCACCCGCCGAAGATCCCGGCGCGCCGGGAGACTCCCGACTTCCGGGCTGGAGTTCGGGTGGTATCTCAGTTTGAAGTGGCACGGGCTTTCTCGGAGAGTCGCCGCGGAGACCAGCCCGTGTCTTCCCGCGCCACGCCCTGGAAAGGGCGTGCCACATTCAAACTGAGACACCACCGGAGCTCGAAGGGACCGTGACGCTCACGACCAAACCTACGTGGCTACCGCGTCCCGCGCACCACAAACGCCGGCGGGATATTCCGCCAGATCACCGCCGTGCGGTTCATCTTGGTGAAGTAGCGTGGCAGCAGCCGCGCAAACCGCTTGCCCGCTGGCAGGAGCGTCCCGACGTGATAGCCGAACGTGACCAGCGTGCCGCCCGGTCGCAGAACCCTTGTCACGCCTTCCAGAATCCGGATCTGCAGCGATTCCGGGAACGACGCCCAGGGCAATCCGCAGATGATGTAATCCACCCGGTCGATGCCGTGCTCGTCGCAGATCCGCCGCGCGTGCTCAACAGAGTCGTGGATCAGCGGCACGCGCGGATGCCGCTTCTTGAACGAAGCGACCATGTCGTCGTTGAGTTCGATGGGCAGAAACTTCGTCTGCTTCCCGAGCCGCGGCAGGATCGCGTCGGTGATGATGCCGCTGCCCGGCCCGTACTCAAGGACCGTCCTCGCGTTCGCGAGGTCAAGCCCTCGGACCATCTCGGCGGCGAGGAAGCGCGAACTGGGAGCGATGGCCCCGATCATCCCCGTGTTCATGATGAACTGGCGGATGAAGGCACTGCGGCCTCTCGACTTGGTTGGGGAATGCATCGCGGCGGTCGGCTGGCTCATTCGCTCGGCTCCGGGGTGAGTGGAGACTAACCCGTACCAGAATACATTCGGAAAGCGAAGCCTGCGATCTCAGGCCCCCCGCAGACTCGCAAGCAACCCATCGTCGATCCCCAGGTACTCCCGCATGTACTTGTCGTAGGTCTCCGAGTCCTGATCCCGCGAGAGGTCAAGCCGCAGTTCGTTGACGACCTTGGTCCCCTGACCGATCCACGCGAGCCACGTCTCGGCGGAGATACTCTCGAAAATCCACTGCCCGACGGGGCCGCGAAAGGGCGGCGCGGCGAGTTGCTTGCCGGGACGGCCGGTCTTGGAACACATGAACGTCCCCGAGGCGGCGATCTGCTCGTCGGTAATCGCCCCCTTCACCTCCGGCGGCGCTTTGCCGATCGACTTCAGCAGGTCGGCCATCGCATCACGCGGCATCCGGTCGCCCTTCTTCGCCGCCACCTCATAGCCCCTGAGCAACACCTCGGCCGCACGGTCCTTCTGCCCGGCCTTGATGAGCGCCTCCCCCGCCATCTGGAACGCCTTGCTCATGTCGGGAACGATGTCCACACAACGCAGGTAACTCGCCGCCCCCTCCGCGAACCGTTCCGCTTCAACATACGCACGGCCCAACGAAAAGTGAGCCATCTCGTTCGACGAGTCGGCGTTGGCCATGTTCTCAAACTGTGCAATCCGCTGGGCGATGTCCATGATGGTCAAGGATACACGACGGACGCCCAAGCATCGCCTACTCTCTCCGGCAAGATGTCACCCCGCGAGCAAAAACGGTTCGATGATCTGCTCGAAGAGGCGCTCGACAGCCTCCCCCCGCGGCTGCACGCGCTCCTCGAAGAGGTGCCGCTGGTTGTGGACGATCGCCCGGACCCCGCCTTCGCACGCGAACTCTTCGACGAACTGGGCCACGAGGAAGGCGAAACGCTCGAAGAGTTCACCACCAGCCTCTGCGGCCTGCACTCCGGCGTCCCCCTCACCGAGCAATCCGTCATGCACTCGGGCGACATGCCCGCGAACATCCGAGTCTTCCGCGAAGGAATCGTCGAAACCGCCGGCGGCTGGGGCATCGGCCCAGAAGAAACCATCGACGACGTGGACGACACGGTCTACGAAGAAATCATGATCACCCTCCTCCACGAGATCGGCCACCACTTTGGACTCTCGGAGGACGACCTGGAAAAACTCGGATATGACTGAATCGACCTTGCAGCCCCAGTCCTTCGCAAACCAGCGCATCACCATCATGGGCCTCGGCCGATTCGGCGGCGGTGTCGGCGTCGCACGCTGGCTCGCCGGCCAGGGAGCCGACGTCCTCGTCACCGACCTCGACCCCGCCGACCGCCTCAAGGAATCCATCGCCCAACTCGACGACCTCATCTCCAACAACTCCGTCACCCTCTGCCTCGGCGAGCACAACGTCAGCGACTTCACCAACACCGACCTCGTCGTCGCAAACCCCGCCGTCCCCAAGCCCTGGGACAACCGCTTCCTCCGCGCCGCCGAAGCAGCCCGCGTCCCGATCACCACCGAGATACGCCTCCTCATCGAGCGCCTCCCCGCACGCCACAAAATCATCGCCGTCACAGGCTCCGTCGGCAAAAGCACCACCAGCGCCATGATCGCGCACATCCTCCGAGAATCCGGGCGCGACATCTTCTTCGGAGGAAACATCGGAGGCTCACTCCTCTCAAGCCTCCCTCCTTCACACGCTCGGGACGAGGTCCGCCGAGTCCCGTGGTCTCCGAGCACGCGCACGATCACGCAAGACTCCGACATCGTCCTCGAACTCTCCAGCGCCATGCTCCACTGGCTCTCACAAAACATCGGATTCCAAGGCGCCCAAGGCTGGTCCCCGCACATCGCCGTCGCCACCAACATCGCCCAAAACCACCTCGACTGGCACGGCGACTTCGCCCACTACGAACGCTCCAAACAACAAATCCTCCGCAACCAGCACCACAACGACCATGCAGTCCTTCACGAGTCCCTTGCGCACTGGCTTCCATCACCCCATCACCCCATCACCCCATCACCCCATCACCTCTTCATCACCAACGCCGACACCACGCACGTCCCTGCTCTCCCCATCCCCGGCCGCCACAACCGTCTCAACGCCGCCTTCGCCGTCGTCGCCGCCGAACTCGCCGGCGTCCCGCGCGGCCACGCTCACCGCGCGATCACCACCTTCCCAGGACTCCCCGACCGCCTCCAATACCTCGGACAATTTATTATCAAAGAAACCCCTGGAACCCCGACCGCAAGGGAGCGGGTTGTTTCCGGGGGCTGCCCCCGCACCCTCCGCGCCTACAACGACTCCAAATCCACCACCCCCGACGCCGCCCGCCTCGCCGTCGACGCCATGAACGACGACCCCACCATCGGCGCCCGCCGCGTCCGCCTTATCTGCGGCGGGTACGACAAAAAGATCGACCTCACCCCGCTCGCCATCGCCGCCGCACGTTGCGCCCACGCCTACACCATCGGCGCCACCGGCGCGTGGCTCGCGAGCGCCATCACCCAAGCCGGCGGCCGCGCCACCCACTGCACCACACTCGAAAACGCCGTCGCCGCCGCCCTCCGCGATGCGCAGCCGGACGACGCCGTCCTCCTCAGCCCCGGCTGCGCTTCCTGGGACCAGTTCACCAACTACGAAGAACGAGGCCGAAGATTTTCACAACTGCTCCACGAACCCCGACCGTAAGGGAGCGGGTCGCGTCGCCTTTTCTCCTCCCTCTCCAACTCCTCCCCTGAGGCGTGGGGCGGGGCAACGTCGGAGGCTACCCCCGCATCACATTGCGCCCAAACTCCCCCGGCTCGAACACATGCACATGGTCCATGTCCAGGTGGAACTCCACCTCGCGCCCGACCGGAAAATCCGCCCGCGCCGCCACACGCGCCACCACATGCTGACCCTTCGGCGTGCGGCATGACACATCAATCTGATCGCCCAGCGGCTCGACAACCTCCGTCCGCAGGCGCATGACGTTGCCCTGGCCTGCGTACCGACCGATCGGCGTCTCGCTCATCGCAGACGGGCGGAAGCCGAGGACCATTGGGCGGCCGACGTGGGGCTGGAGATGCGTGCAGTGTGCATCAAGCATCCGGAGTCGAATCGATGACACCGCGCCACCATCGCCCCGCTGGGGCTCTCCTTCGATGCTCGCGTGATCCCCGGGCTTGCGCCCGGGGCTAGGGACCGACGCCCGCTCCACGGGCTTGGACACCTCAAACCAGATCCCGCCGCCGTCTTGAGCGCTGCCATGTACCAGCGTCCCCTCCAAAAAGTTCATCGGCGGTGAACCCAGGAACGCCGCGACGAATCGGTTCACCGGCCTCCGATACACATTCAGCGGCGTGTCCACCTGCTGGATATGCCCCGCGCTCATCACCACGATCCGATCGCCCAGCGTCATCGCTTCTTCCTGATCGTGCGTCACATACACCGTCGTGGTCTTCAGCCGCTGATGCAGGTTCTTCAGTTCCGTCCGCGTCGTCACGCGCAACTTGGCATCCAGGTTCGACAGCGGCTCATCGAACAAAAATACCTTCGGCTCGCGCACGATCGCCCGCCCCAGCGCCACCCGCTGCCGCTGACCGCCGGATAACGCCTTGGGCTTGCGTTCGAGAAGGTCCGCCAACCCCAGCATCCGGGCAACATCCTCCACCCGCCGCTTCACCTCCGCCTTCGGCATCTTCCTCAGCATCAGCCCGAACGCCATGTTCTTGAACACGCTCATATGCGGATAGAGCGCGTAGTTCTGGAACACCATCGCGATGTCGCGGTCCTTCGGGTGAACATTATTGACCGTTCGCCCGCCGATCTCGATGGTCCCGCCCGTTATCTCTTCCAGCCCCGCGATCATGCGGAGCGTCGTGCTTTTGCCGCAGCCGGAGGGGCCGACGAAAACAACGAACTCGCCGTCGCGGATCGACAGGCTGAAATCGTGGACCGCGGTGATGTTGCCCTCGTACACCTTGCGGACGTTGGTCAGTGTGAGCGTGGCCATGGTTCATCGCCGAGGATAACCGCAACGTCTTCAGTGGCACGCCCTTTCCAGGGCGTGTCGGATCACGGGCTGGAAAGCCCGTGCCACTCTTCGCTCGTCCCCGCCGTCACGACCGGAACCGCCCGCACGTCGGGCCGTACATGCTCGTCATCGCTTCACCAGGCGTCACGATCCAACCAGTCGGCGTGACGCGCTCACTTCGCACAACCGCTGCGGCAGACCCATCGCTTTCACGATCCGCTCACGCTCCGCTGGATGCGCCGGCACCGGAGGCCGATAGCCCTGACATCACGGAGGACGCAGCGATGTCAACATCTCCCGAGACGTTTTCAAAGGTCAAAAATCTGCTTCGGAAGATGGACCAATCCATCGACAGCGCCCGCTCGCGTCGGCTGACCGCGCCGACCGCGCCCCCCGCGCCGGCTCCGTTGACCATGCAGCCGTCGGCCCCGCCGCCCCCGACCCACAATCTTCAAGCCGCCGCGAACAACAGCCCGATCCGCGCAAGAGCCATGGCCCGCCCCGCCATGCAGCAACGCCCGGCGATCTGAACGCGGAGACCCCGCCCGTCCAAATAATCACGATTGCTCGGCCCTTGCCCGATCCGCCGCCTCCGTTACAATCCCGCACCCAATGGGGATTGGTGTAACGGTAGCACGAGTGACTCTGACTCACTTAGTAAAGGTTCAAATCCTTTATCCCCAATTGTTTCGTGGCACGGTCGTCGCGGCGAGCGTGTCTTCGTGGCACGAGCCGACACGGGCTGGAAAGCCCGTGCCACTCTACAGCGCACGCGATCCCAACTCCTCCCACCTCGCGTACAGCGCCCCCACCGCCGACTGGGCTTCGCTCAACGCGTGGCACGCCCGCGCCATCCGCACATGATCCGCCAGGACCGCGGGATCATCCAGCGCCGCGTGCGCCGCCGCCGCCTTCAACTCCGCTTCGGTGATCCGCTGCTCCATCGTCTCAAACTCCCGTTGCTCGGCGTAGGTCAACTTCTTTTTCGCCACGACCGCCACAGGAGCAGCCGTCGGCGTTGCCGCCTTCTGTCCCCGCGCTTCCCGCGCCAGCACCGCACCCGCCCGCGATGCGAGAGCCTGATCCACGCTCGCAAACGCGCCGGTCCCGCCCTTGCCGTCGAGTGAAAGAACCTCCGTCGCCAGCCGGTCGAGCATCGCCCGATCGTGCGTGACAAGGATCAGCGCCCCAGGAAAACTCTCGAGCGCCTCTTCCAGCGTTTCGAGCGTCGGGATATCCAGATCGTTCGTCGGCTCATCCAGCACCAAGACATCCGCCTCTTCCAGCATGATCCGCGCGATGTGGATCCGCGCCAGTTCCCCGCCGCTGAGCGAACGCACCGGCTGCTCCAACTGCTCGTCGCGGAAAAGGAACCGCCGCGACCACGCCGTGATGTGCATGTCCTGCCCGCGATACGTCACGCCGCCGAGCGGACTCAGCGCATCCCGCAGCAACATCCCCGGCTCGAAGTCCCTCCGATGCTGGCTGAACACCGCGACCCTCGGCGGCGGGTCCGACCGCACCACCCTTCCCTCATCCGGCGCCAACTCGCCCGTCAGCACCCGGATCAGCGTCGTCTTGCCGCTCCCATTCGGCCCGAGCAATCCAAGACAATCTCCCACGCCCATCTCAAGATTGACATCGCGAAACAGCGACCGACCGCCCATCGACTTCGAGACCGCCTTCGCTTCGATGAACTTCCGCGTCTTCCGCCCCGTCGCGCTGAAGCCGACGCGCACCGCGCTGCCCGCCGCCGCCTCGTTCCGCTCTTTCAACTCGGCGAGTTCGTCGATCCGCGCGTACCCCGCGTCCGCCCGGCTCTTGGCCTTCGTCCTCCTCGCCTGCGGCCCGCGCGCCAGCCACGCCAGATCCTTCCGAACCAGATTCGCCACCGCCTGCTCCGCCCGCGCCTGCCCCGAAAGAAACTCTTCCTTCCGCCGCAAAAACTCCGTGTAGTTCCCGTCCACGCTCAGCGTCCCCTGCGGGTACGCGCTGCTCAACTCGACGATCCGCGTCGCGGCGCGTTCGAGGAACGCGCGATCGTGCGTCACGAACACCGATGCAAACCCAGCCTCCCCGCCCCCGCCCGCCGGATACCTCACCAACTCCGCGAGCCACTCGATGCCGTCAAGATCGAGATGGTTCGTCGGCTCGTCGAGCAGAAGCAAATCCGGCTCCCCGCCGCAACTGCACAGCGCCCGCGCGATCGACAGCCGTTTCCGCCACCCGCCCGACAGCGACCCCGCCAGAGCGTCCGCGTGTACATCGTCAAACCCGACGCGCTCCAGAATCATGTCCGCCAGCACTTCCGCTTCGTGATGATCGTGAATGACCCCCGCCGGCCCCGTTCCGCCCAGCCCGGCCGCCGCCACCTCCGCCCGCGCCGTCGCACCCTCATTAAACTGTTCGTGCTGCGCCACATACACCGCCCGCAGCCCCTTCGCCGACACGATCGAACCCTCATCGGGCTTGTCCTGCCCCGCCAGCAGCCGCAGCAGCGTGCTCTTCCCCGCGCCGTTCGGCCCGATCAGCCCGACCCGATCACCCTCATCAATGCTCAGCGACACCCCGCGAAAGAGCGATTGCAGGCTGTGGGTCTTCGAGATGTCGCGGGCACTCAGGAGCATGGGGCGGAGAGCATAGGGCGGGAATACGAGCCCTTCGCGCAAGCGAAGGAAATAGGTCGGGCGGAGGGCGAAAGAGGGGGCGGAGTGGACGGACCTCGATTTCCGCTGTCCGCTTTCCGCTGTCCGCTTTTCCTGACGCTGATGAGGCAGAAGGGCCAACGGTCTTTTCGGATTCGTAACTCTTCAGCCGTGTGCAACGCCTTTTCGCCCCTTGGGCGCGCGTTCGTTGCGAGCGGCGCGGCGAGGGTCGCCGCGGCAACCGAGCAAGCCGCTCGAAGCCGACTGT
>CAMTWL010000027.1:0-62514 GCA_947085435.1 uncultured Phycisphaerae bacterium | reverse complement strand
GCCGTGATCCGCGTCGATCCCGCGGCCCGTTTGCCGGAAGTTTCGACGCAAATCGAGCTGGTTTCGTGGCCTTTCGTAGATGTGTATAAGGGTGAGGGCTTACGCCGTGGGCTAACGGCTTGCGCCGCTCCGCGGCTGGGGATGCGGGGGAGTCATTCAGGAGGGGACCGAGTCACATGGCGCCTTCGGCGCGGGTGGAGACGATGGCGGGGGTTTGGAGGATTTCTTCGACGGGGCCTCCCATAAGGTCTTCGGCGTAGTTGGAGTCGACGCGGCGCTGGGTGATGGGGCCTTCGGGGTCGCCGCGCAGGAACTGGCGGATAAGTTGCTGCTCTTCCGGCATCTTGAGGGCTTCTTCGCGGGGGGTCTTGCGGAGGAGGTCGAAGGCTTCGCGGGTGTCGACGCGGAGCATGCGTCCCTTGTCGAGCATGGCCATGCGGTCGGCGATGGTGAAGGCGCTGTCCATCTCGTGTGTGACGACGACGCTGGTGACGTGTAGTTTTTTGGTGAGGTCGATGATGAGTTGGTCGATCTCGGCGCTGGTGACGGGGTCGAGTCCGGCGGAGGGTTCGTCGTAGAAGAGGATGCGCGGGTCGAGCGAGAGGGCGCGTGCGAGGCCGGCGCGTTTCTTCATGCCGCCCGAGATCTGCGACGGGAGTTTGTTGGCGTGCTCGCGGAGGCCGACGAGTTCGAGTTTGATTTTGACCTGTATCTCGATGATCTCGGGTGCGAGGTCGGTGTGCTCGAGGAGGGGGAGGGCGACGTTCTCGGCGATGGTCATGGAGTTGAAGAGGGCGCCGGACTGGAAGAGGATGCCGAACTTTTTGCGGACGTTGTTGAGGCCGTTCTCGTCGAGGCGTGAGGTGTCCTGGCCGAAGATCTCGATGGTGCCCTCGTCGGGCTGGAAGGTTCCGATCATGTGGCGGAGGAGTGTGGACTTGCCGCAGCCCGAGCCTCCCATGACGACCATGGTTTCGCCGGGGTAGACGTCGAGGGTGATGCCGTCGAGGACGGTTTTGCCGTCGAATCGTTTGACGAGGTTTTTGATGCGGATGATGGGGGCGTCGGGCATCGGGTGGATGGTATCGAGGCGGGGGGGTGGAAATCATGTGGTGAGGCGACACGAGTTGGAAACGGAGTCGCAAGTTCAGACGGATCACAACGGAGAATCGAGCGAGGGAACATCCGAGACTTCGCCCAAGGCGGCTCAGTGTCGGCTTCTCAAACGCCTGGTTTCCGTGTGGGGTTCGTATTTGGGAGGACCGCCTTGCGGCGTGTTCACACCGGGTGCCCAGAGCAGCCGCAGCGCATTCACGATGACAAAGAGCGTGCCTCCTTCGTGGGCGATGACGCCGATCGACATGGGGACGATGAGGCCGGTGCGTGAGCCGATGAGGGTGGCGAGGCCCATGAGGACGATGACGGACATGGCGATGGTGATGTTGAAGCGGAGGATGGCGCGGGCGCGGCGGGCGAGGCTGATGGCCCATGGGACGCAGGCGAGGTTGTCGTTCAGGAGGACGATGTCGGAGGATTCGAGGGCGGCGTCGGAGCCGATGGAGCCGATGGCGATGGCGATGTCCGCGGCGGCGAGGGCGGGGGCGTCGTTCACGCCGTCGCCGATGAAGGCGACAGCGGGAAACTTGCCCCCCCCGGCCGGTTCACGCTGCCTTTCGACTTTGAGTTCGCGGAGCAGGCGGACCTTGTCTTCGGGCATGAGGTCGGCGTGCCAGCGGTCGATGCCGACGGCGCGGGCGATGTAATCGGCGGTGATGCGGTTGTCGCCGGTGAGCATGACGACGGGCCTGATGTCGAGGGCGTGCAGTTCGCGGACCATGCCTTCCGCGCCGGGTCGGATTGCATCGGCGATGACGAGGGCCGCGGCGGCGCCGTGGTCTCCGCCCGCGGCGATGACCGCGCCGATCCGGCCCTGGCCTTGCACTTGGGTCAGGACTTCGTTGGTTTTGGCGCGCAGGCAGGCCGGGATGATGGGCTCGACGAAATCGAATGAGCCGACGGCGACGTCGTCGCCCTCGAATCGGCCGGTGACGCCCTGGCCCGCTGAGTGCTTCGTCTCGGTGACGGTCGCGGGCTTGACGCCGCGTTCGGTCGCGCCGTCGCGGACGGCTTTGGCGATCGGGTGCGTCGAGTCCGCTTCGAGAGCGGCGGCGACCGCGAGCAGTCGGTCGGTGTTCGACCATCCGATCGGGACGACCTGAACAAGGCTTGCGCGCCCGTAGGTGAGTGTGCCGGTTTTGTCGAAGCAGACGGCACCGACTCTGGAGAGGCGTTCGATGGATTGGCCTCCCTTGAAGAGGACTCCCGCGCGGGCGCCGCGGGCGATGGCGGCGAGGGTCGCGGTTGGAGTGGCGAGGATGAGGGCGCACGGAGACAGGACGATGAGGAAGGTGATGGCGGTGTAGGCGGCGTCGGAGAAGGGCTCGCGGAATGCGAGCCACCAGACAAGCAGGATTGCGAGGCTGAGTGTCAACACTCCCCAGGCGTAGGGCTGGCCCAGGCGGTCGATGAGGCGTTGCATGGGTTCGCGTTGCTCGCGGGCTTCCATGACGAGATTGAGTACGCGTTGCAGGCTTGATTCGGCGGCGGGGCGGGTGACCGCGGCGATGAGGGCCGAGTCGAGGTTCACGGTGCCAGCGTAGATCGGATCGCCCGGGTGGACGGTTCGCGGGAGGCTCTCGCCGGTGAGCGTTGATTGATCGAGGGAGGACGTTCCTTCTTCGATGGCTGCGTCGGCGGGGACGCGCTCGCCGGGGCGGATCTTGATCCGGTCGCCGGGCGCGAGTGATTCAGGGGTCGCCTCGACCCATGTGCCGTCTCGATAAACGATCGCTTCGGTGGGCAGGAGTTTGTGCAACGCCTCGATCTCGCGTTTGGTCCGCGCCAGCGCCAGGTCTTCGAGCGCGCCCGAGAGCGTGAAGAGGAAGAGCAGGAGCGCGCCCTCCGCCGGGTGCCCGATGCCCGCGGCCAGGCCGGCGCCGACGACCATGAGGACGTCGATGTCCACGGTGAAGTGGCGGAGGGCGTTGATGGCGGCGCGCACGCCGTAGACCATGCCGATGCCGAGGCTGCACCAGACCATGAGCCATGCCCATCCCATGTCGAACCACCACCCGCAGACCACCCCGACGATGAGAAGCCCGCCCGCGATCAGTGAGAGCAGCAGTTGAACCATGGGTTGCCACAGAATGTTCAGCGAGGATCGTCGGACCTCGCTCCCAGCCAACGAACCAGAGTTTCCGGCGGTTTGGCTCATGTAAGCACCCTATCCGAGAGGCGATATCTACCCGGAGCATCGCCCTCAGAGCCGGGCGATGCTCAGGCGTCTGGTCCCGAGATTCCGCTCGCCCCGATCCGAATGGGGTGGTAAACTTGGGGGTTGACACGTTCGGGGATCGGGGCTTCCGATTTCCCAGGAGACATTGGTCATGGCACGACTCATCCAAGTTCTTTCGATCGTCTTTGTGAGCGCGGCCGCGTTGGTTGCGATGCCCTCGGCGGCGCGTGCCCAGAGCCAGTCGGTGTCCGTGACGGATTCTCGGCTCACCGAGCGGACGATCCGGACGATCAACAAGACCGCTGATAAGGCGGTGCTGGGGCTGACGCGGCTACAGACGAACGTCGATACGCTCCTCACCGGCCTCTCCGTTTCCGGCACCGGCGAGATGGATCTCATGAAAATCGCCGAGTTCTATAAGCGTTCGGCGACCGCTGCATTCTTTCGCTCAGAAGCGATGATCAACGCCGATGCGAGCAAGCAAGCGCTCAAACTCCGCGCCAAGGCAAACTCCAAGGTTCTGCTCGACAAACTCGAAAAAGCCCGCGGAGATGCGATCGACGCGGTCAACGATTCGAGGAACGAGACGCGCGAAGGGATCGATGCGTCGCTCGAATCGGTGATCGGGCCGTCGTGAGCCAGCGGCGGGTCGGGTTGAGCGTTGGGGCATGAAACGGAGTTAGAGATTGGGTCGTGGGGCCTCACTCAAGATGGAGACCCTGATGTTCGCACACTTCGTTCGTACCGGGTTGAGTCGGTGGATGGTGGTGGGGGCGTTGCTCGTGGCGCTCGTGCCGATCGCGGCGCAGGCCGAGCCGCCGGTGCGTCGGCCGACGGCGCCGGAGATTCTGCGGGAGACCGTCGAGCGGATCGAGGGGGCGACGACGGTCGCGACGGAGCGGATTGAAGTCTTGGCCGACCGAGCGGTGTTTCGACTCGAACGAGCGGCGCGGAATGGAGCGGCGCGGGCGTCGCTGGCGAAGGCGGCCGCCAAAGCGAAGAAGGGGTTTGCCGGGCCGGCGCGCGGCGGGTTCGCGCAGTTCAACCGCGAGGTGGGCAACGGGATGATCCGCATGCGTTCGGCGGCGGAGTACACGAACGATCTGCAGGAGGATTTGTTCTTCGAGCGCGAGGCCGCGGTGGCGGGGATTCAGGATTCGGTGGATGAGGCGGTCGGGCGCGTGGAAGAGGCGCTGGCGGGGTTGGCGGCGGCGGAGCCTTGATCCGGATCAAGGTTGAACCTCTGGCGTAGCGAAATCCGACACTTCGCCCAAGGCGGCTCAGTGTCGGCTTCTCCGACGCCCGGTTTTATCGTGGAACGAGTATTACAGTTCCTTCGCAGCGTGGCGGCGTGCAATAGATATCCGTGGGGTGCGTTCGGCGTGCTGACCGGTCGCTTGGTGCGTTCACCGGGTCCATCCTCACCGCGTCCGCACGGACGCTCATTTTCCGAAGGAGACAGCCGTCATGTATGCCATCAGCCGAGTTGCGCTTCTCGCCGTCGCATGTGCTTCATTCCTGTCACCCCACTCGGCGCTCGCCGCCCCGAAGGCTCCGCCCACGCCCGAGCAGGTTGTGGAGCGGTATGTTCAGGGGTCGAGCGCTCTCGTTGCGAGGGCGGGCGAAGCGCTTCATCGTGCTTCGATGCGCGCGGTGGCCTCGGTTCAACGGCTCGATGGGGAGGGGGCGTCGAACGAGGTGATCCTTCGTGCGGGCCGCCGCGGGCTTGAGGGGGTCGGCACGATCGCCACGCGTTCGCTCGGCGGGCTTCGGAAGATGACCGATGGGGCGCTTCTGATTTTGGATCGGATCGGCGCGGCGGACGAGTTCAAGGGCGCGGTGCGGCTGGCGGCGGAGGGAGCGGCCGCGGCGATTCGTGGATCGGCGGAGGCGGCCGCGGGGGCGATCCGCGCGGCGGTGGACGCGGCGACGGCGGAAGGGGCGTGACCGCTCTTCCAAGCCCCCCAAGCCCAATCAATCATCCAATCGCGGCGAACCCGCGACGAACCAACGAAGCCCCGCCGAGGAATCAATCTTTGGCGGGGTGTTTGTTTTCAGGCGAAGTTTGCAGGCCGCACTTGCTTCGGACCGATTGTGTTCGTACTCTGTTTGGAGGGTGCGATTATGGCATTGGGTTCAACGATCGAGTGGACGCAGGCAACCTGGAACCCGGTGGCGGGCTGCACACCGGTGTCGCCGGGGTGTTTGAACTGCTACGCGGCGCGGATGGCGCTTCGACTTGAGCGGATGCCAAATGGCACCGGTCACAAATACCGAGGCACCGCGGCGCGCGCGCGGGATGGACGCCCTGTGTTTTCGGGTCGGATCAACCTCGACGAAGAGTCGCTCGACCTGCCGCGCTCGTGGCGGCTGGGCCGCATCATCTTCGTGAACTCGATGAGCGATCTGTTCCACGAGGGTGTGCCGGAGGAGTACATCCGGCGTGTGTTCAGTGTGATGGAGGAGTGCCCGCAGCACACGTTCCAGGTGCTCACGAAACGGCCGGAGCGTGCGCTCGATCTCTCGCCGCGCCTTCCATGGCCGAAGAACGTGTGGATGGGCACGAGCGTCGAGAGCGTGAAGTACATCGACCGCGTCCGCACACTGAAGAGGATCCCGGCGAAGGTCCGGTTTCTCTCCTGCGAGCCGCTGCTTGGGCCGCTGCCGCGCTTGCCGCTTGCGAGCATCCATTGGGTCATCGTCGGCGGCGAGAGCGGGCCGGGGGCGAGGCCGATGGAGGAAGAGTGGGTGCTGGGGATCAAGGCGCAGTGCGAGGAGCGCGGGGCGGCGTTTTTCTTTAAGCAGTGGGGAGGGGTGCGGAAGAAAAAAGCGGGTAGGGCGCTGAACGGGCATGAATACTCGGGTTTTCCGCCGATGCGGGCCGTTGCCTAGGAATCAGGCACCGGCGGAGGCTTTTTGGGTCCGGCTGGAACGCGGCGGTTGCATTGTTGGTTATCCTGTCTGGGGGGCGACCATCGCGAGGACTTCACGGCAATGAGTGCAGACCACGGTCCAAGTTTTTCAAAGCCTCCACTGGTTGAGACCGCGATCAGCCTTCAGTTTGACCCCATTGAGGAGTTTGGGAACGCGCACCTCGGGTTGTTCTGGGATCGTGGCGGCCTTTCGAAAGAGTTCGTCAAGCTGACCGATGCACCACTCATCGAGCAGCAGTTCGAGCGCTTCGGAGCGGAGCAGTTGTTTTCTCACGTCGGGGGCTGGCTGCGGGTGAATGCCGCTGATGGCAGCGCTCGGCTTCAGATGGCGAACAAGACGACGGAGCGCGTGATTCAAGTTCAGAATGGGCGACTGGTCCATAACTGGCGTCGGGTTGCGTCGGTCGAGTATCCGAGGTTTGACTCCCTTCTTCCGGAGTTCATGAAGGTCGTGGGGCGTTTTTCTGACTTCGTGACCAAGGGGCTTGGCAAAGAGATTCGATGGAACCAGTGGGAAGTGGTCTACGTCAACATGATCGAGCAGGAAGGGCTTTGGGGGTCGCCGGCAGATTGGCCTTTCGTTCTCCCCGCGCTCTTTGGGGATGCGGGACGAGCCGGGCCAGGCCCATGGGACTCGGCGTCCGGCCTGTGGCGATTTGAACTGCCAGAACGCCAGGGGAGGCTGCATGTGGAAGTCCAGCACCTCTGGAACGAACCACAAGCCACCGCCGGCCAGCGGATCCTGTTGCAACTGACGGCTCGTGGTCCGGTAAGAGGGCAAAGCGACGCCGAGTTGAAAGAGGGACTGAACCTCGGGCACGATGCGGTCGTAGAGACCTTCGTTCGAGTATCCAGCGAGCGAGCCCAAGAACACTGGGGACGCCAGCGATGACAACCTTTGCCTCCGATCAAAACAGCATTGTTAACCGTCGATCACCGGTCCAGAAGTCCGGAAGCGCTGACCCGGGAATGCTCATCACACGGTCTGGCAAGACGGCCGGTGATGAGTGGGATTCGTTAGTTGATGAGCTCCTCCGGTGGAGATCAAATGGGGAGGATATTTTTGACGAAGGTGATCGGCCTTCGATGGCTGCAATCGACGCGGCCCTTGGCTTTGTGCGCGAGTATCGTTCCAAGCCCATCCCGACCACCCCGTTTCCGACGCCCACTTCCGCAACCCCATCGGGCGATGGATGCATCTGCTTTGAGTGGCGAAACATAGGTGGCGGGGATATCGTTGAGTCCGTGGAGTTTGATGGAAGCGGCCCGAAAGAGTATGTGCGACTTGAATCGGGCAAGGTCGTGGAAATCAGAAGGCTGCCCGCATCACCTCAGTCTCGTTGAGTGCCTTGAAGTGGTAGCCTCTCGGCTGGTTCGCTACAGTCTGCGTCATCATGTCTGGTGTGCCTCCGAGATTGTCGGACGAAGAGTATGTCTATCGACGAGTTCCGCCCTCTTGGCCGAGCGACAAGCAGTCGCATCCTCCTTGGACGTACTTCAAGCCGAACACCAAAGACACAGCCGGTCTCTCCGTCGAAATCACTTCGCGAACCACTGCCGAGGCTTCGCGCACCCGGATGACACCCAACATCCGTTATCGCCTGTTGAGCCTTGTCATCAGTGATATTCGTGCTGAGAGCATCAAATCGGCTTCAGAACAACTCATTCCTCTTGACGTCATCGAGGATCCGCTTCCTGAGAATCCCGCGCACGCATTGATCCCCCAACTCAACTGGATCGACTACGACAGCAAGGTTCCGAAGAAAAAGGCTGCGATCAGGGAGTGCGCAGAGAAACTGACAGGATTGTCGAAATGGGTTCCCGACGACGTGTCATAACTCCACCACTTCCATATCCGCCTCCTGCTTCACCTCGACGGCGGGCATCCGGACATCGGTGGGGGACACCCCCAACGCCCAGTCCCCGCCACCCGAGCGGTCGGCCGGATCGTCTACACTCACCGCATGGTCGCGCCGATTCCCGAACCGTCGTCCGGCCCGCCGGGGCCCGACACTGATCCGTTCAAGCCGCCGAAGTTGAACACGGTGGTCGCGTGTCTGCATTGCAACGAGGAGTACGACAGTTTCAAGATCCACTGGGTGGAGGACGCTTCGTGGGGCGTGGGCGGCGGGTACTGGGCGTGCGCGACGCCTGGGTGCGACGGCAAGGGGTTCTGCTTTGACATCTTTCCGACCGACCCGGAGTGGCGCGACGAGAACGGCGAGAAGGTGTGGATAGAGGACGCTGAGTCGGACGAGGACGAAGAGGCGTTTGACGACGAAGACGATGACGACGATGACCTACGCACGGCGCTGTGAACGCACTCATCCGGATCGACTTTGAGTCGCCCTCACGTTCGGGATGAGGTCGCTGCGGCGACCGAATCCAGTGGTAGCCACCCACAGGTCGGAAGTGCGATATAGTTTTGGTATTTGTTAGGCAACTTCAAACGGGGTCCACTTGACAATTGAGGTCATGCCTCCTCCACTCACTCTCACGGTGGGCCGGTGGCGGTTCGAGAATAATGCGAAGAGCATCGGTGTTTGGGACGGGAGTGACGGCCGCTTTTGCGGCTGAATGGTAGGGAGTTCATGGCGAAAAAGGTGCGTACAACGTCTGCAAGAAAGCCGTCCGGTCGAGCCGAGGGCGGGGCAACCGCCTTGGCTGAGCCTCCGGAACGTTCGGAAATTGGTCGGGGAAAAAAGTTGGTGATCGTCGAATCGCCGGCGAAAGCGAAGACGATTAACAAATATCTGGGCAGCGACTATGTGGTTGAGGCGTCGGTGGGGCATGTCCGCGACCTGCCGAGCAAGAATCCGAAGGGGCACAAGGCTCCGGTGCCTGGGGTGGACCTCGAGCATGGGTTCAAGCCTACTTACGAGGTGCTGCCCGGGAAGGCGGCGGTCGTCTCAAAGCTGAAGCGGCTGGCCAAGAACGCGAGCGAAGTGTGGTTCGCGACCGACCTTGACCGTGAGGGCGAGGCGATCGCGTGGCACATCGCGGAGGAACTGGGCATCGCGCCGGCGAACGCGAAGCGGGTGATGTTCGCCGCCATCACGAAGGATGAGATCAAGCGGGCGTTCGCGAATCCGCACCCGATCGACGTGGACCGGGTGAACGCGCAGCAGGCGCGGCGGATCCTCGACCGCATCGTGGGGTATCAGGTGTCGCCTCTCCTGTGGAAGAAAGTGGCGGGAGGGCTGTCGGCGGGGCGCGTGCAGAGCGTGGCGCTGCGCGTGGTGGTCGAGCGGGAGCGGGAGATTCGAGAGTTCGTGCCGGATGAATACTGGGAGATCGATGCGCGGTTCGCGCTCGACCAGGCGGTTGCGGCGCGGCTGACGGGCGAGTGGGCGAAGTTCGTGGCGCAACAGGATGAGAAGGGGAACGGGCCGACGCTCAAGGCGCGGAACGGGTGGATGGCGGAGAGGAAAGCGATCCGCGCGGAACTGGTCGAGATCGCGGGGAAATCGTTCAATCTGGGGCAGCCGAGCACGTCGAAGTCGTTCAAGGACCTCGCGGTCGAAGCGTCGCGGATCGCGGCGCTGGCGGGATTGAAGAACATCAAGTCCGTGGTGCGCGAAGACCCGAAAGGGAAAGGCCCGGCGAAGTTTGTCCGGACCGTGACGGGCGAGGCGGACGCGGGCACGCCGTGGCGCATCAAGTCGATCGAGACCAAGCGGACCAAGAGCCGGCCGTCGCCGCCGTTCATCACGTCCACGCTCCAGCAGGCGGCGTCGAGCCGATTGGGATTCGGGGCGCAGAAAACGATGCGGGCGGCGCAGCGGCTGTACGAGGGCATCGAGGTTCCGGGCGAGGGAGCGGTGGGTCTGATTACCTACATGCGTACCGACTCGACGCACCTTGCGGGCGATGCGCTCGACATGGCGCGTGGGTACATCTCGTCGACGTTCGGCGCGAAGTACCTGCCCGAGAAGCCGAACTTTTATACGTCGTCGAACAAGGATGCGCAGGAGGCGCACGAGGCGATCCGGCCGACGAACGTGGAGTTCACGCCGGCAAAGTTGAAATCAGTCCTTGAACCCGATCAGTGGCGGCTGTATTCGCTGATCTGGGAGCGGTTCCTGGCGTGCCAGATGACCCCGGCGGAGTGGGACGCGACCACGGTGCTGATCGAGGGCGGCACGGACCCAAAGACCCCGCTCACGTTCAAGGCGACGGGGCGCGTGCTGGTGTTTGACGGGTTCCTGAGAGTCACGGGCATCCCGACGGCGAGCGACGAGCAGACGTTGCCGACGCTGAAGGAAGAGCAGAAAGTCGCGGCGTTCGGCGTCGAGCCGGAGCAGAAGTTCACGAGTCCGCCGGCGCGGTACTCGGAAGCGTCGCTCATCAAGGTGCTCGAATCCGAGGGGATCGGGCGGCCCTCGACGTATGCGTCGATCATCAGCACGATCGTCGACCGCGCCTACGTCGAACTCACCGACCGGCGGCTCTTCGCTACCTACGTCGGCGAGGTGGTGAACGATTTTCTCATCAAGGCGATCCCCGAGATCATGGAGATCGGGTACACGCGCGAGATGGAGGCGGAACTCGACCACATCGAGGACGAGCGGAAGAACTGGGTCGATGTTTTGGAAGCGTTTTATAAGAAGTTCAAGAAGCAGGTGGAGGCGGCGGCCGACCTGCCTCACGAGAAGGGGAAGACGGTCCCCGCGCCTCCCGAACTGAAGTGCGCCAAGTGCGACGCCGGGATGGTGTACCGGCTGGGCAAGGGCGGGCGGTTCCTGTCGTGCTCGCGGTATCCTGAGTGCGAGTACGCCGCGCCGGTGGACCGCGAGGGCAAGCCGCGGCTGATCGAGACGGTGAACGTCGCGTGCCCCAAGTGCGGGCGCGGCATGACCAAACGCGACGGAAAGTTCGGCCCGTTCCTGGGCTGCTCGGGGTACAACGAGAAGGAAAACCCCTGCAAAACCATCGTAAAACTGGACCGCAAGGGGCAGATCCAGGCGCCGACGACGCCGCCGTTGCACACGGACCTCTCGTGCCCGAAGTGCCAGGCGATGCTGTATGTGCGCGGCGGGGCGCGCGGGCCCTGGCTCAGTTGCAGCGCGTTCCCCAAGTGCCGGGCGCGCGGCAAGTGGAGCGATTACACCGACGAGGTGCAGAAGAAGTGGCTCGATTCGTACGAGGCGCACTCAGCGAAGCACCCGATGGTCGTGATCCGCGATATGCAGGGCAAGGCGCTGACCGATGCGAAGGGGAAGGCGATCGTGCGGAAGGATGAAGGTGGTGGGAAGGTGGAAGAAGTCGCGGAGATGGTGGAGGAGGTTGAGGTGGGGTGAGCCCCGGAAAAGACATTCACCGCAGAGACGCGGAGGACGCGGAGAAGAAAGGATGAAAGAGTGAAAGAGTGAAAGAGTGATGGGGTGATGGGGTGATGGGGTGAGTTGCCCCGGAGGTGAGCATCCCAATGTTTTATTCCACGGTTTTCAAGCCCGGAGGGCTGGCAGTTTGTAGCCGGGGGTGGAGCGGTCGCCGCGGCGACCGAGCGTAACCCCCGGAAAGCCGCCCCCCAAACCCTCTTTCTGACCCCCGAAGGGGTGTTACCCGACACGACGGCCGCTCCTCGATCGAGCGGAAGTTTGCCTCAACGCCAACAATTTCACGAATCCACCCTGCAAACGGTTTGACCCCACCCCGGCGTCGGGCATACTTCCATTGACGGCGGGGGGCGGGCGGCGGGAGGTGGGTATGCGAGGAGTGTGCTTCGGACGAGGGGCATCGCGGGGATCGGCGCGCGAGATGAGGCGCGGCCTCGGGTCGATGATGCGGTGGGCGCTCGCGGCGGCGATGGGCGTCTGGACCGGGGCGGCTCCGCTGAAACCAAAGGCATTTCAATAGAGCACGAACCTCGGATCGCCGCGGCGACCGAGCGTAACTCCCGGAACCGGAGCCACCAATCCCTCTTCTGTTCTTATTACCGGCATCCCGACGGGGTGCAACGCGACCGATGCGATGTGACATTTCCACCTACCAGACGAGGAACCTCGACCGTCAAGCAGCGGCCTTCTCGTGGCGCTCACTTTGTTCGCGGCTTGTATTGAACGACTGTTGCATCAACTACGAGCCCCGAACGAAGTGAGGGAGGCCCCGCCGCGTACCGCCCCGCTCACTTCGTTCGCGGCTCGTATGAACGCCCAGGTGCGTGGCCGGGGCGGTCCCGGTTTATTCGGCCAAAAACGCCGCGGACCCCTTGTTCGGGCGGAAAAGAATCGGGAATCGACCCGGAATCGTCGGCCGGCCCTTGCGTTGCCCCGATTCTGTTGCACAATGAACGAGGATCGGAACGCCGCATTCGTGGAGGATGGCTCATGCGCCTGACAAATCTGGCCGTCGTTCTTTTGTGCGTGGTTTCGCAAACTCAAGCGCAACCCTGCGACAGCGGGGTATGGGTGCCCGTGACCACGGCAGGGCCGACGCCATTGCCGGCTGTGGGAGTAGCGGCGTTTGATGCGGCCCGCGGCGAGACCGTCTATCTCGATTGGAACATCGCGATGGCCCCGACATGGACCTGGAACGGGTTGGAGTGGACGATGCGCGCGCTGATTCCGAGCGCCTACCCAGTGCAAGCGATGTGTTTTGACTCCGTCCGACAAGTCGTGGTCGCATTCGACAGTGGCGGGCAGACGTGGACCTTTGACGGGTCGTCGTGGACTTTTCGACTGGCGACCGGACCGGGAGCTAGATCCCAAGTTAGCCTCGCCTTCGATCCGATCAGACAGCGCGCGGTCCTTTACGGGGGATCAGGCAGCGCCGGTCAATCACCGAATACTTGGGAGTGGAACGGCGCGTTTTGGATCCACCGCGCATCAACCGGTCCCTGCCCGCCAATCTCGCACGCCATGGCCTTTGATCCAACCTCGACTCGCGTGATGATGTTTGGAGGCCGCAGCCTCTCCGGCTGCAGCCCAATCCAAGGCGTCTTCAGTGAGACGTGGCTTTGGACGGGAAGCGTTTGGGAGCAGACGAAGTTCGGACCCGGCCCTCGGGTCTTTCATGCAATGGCCACCGACACTTCACGCGGACGAGTTGTGCTCTACGGAGGCTCTTCGGCCTTCAATGGAACCCCGCTTCTGCGCGACACTTGGGAATGGGACGGAGTATGGACTCCGATTACCTACGACGGCCCCGGGCCAAGAGAGAGTCACGCGATGGCCTACGACTCGCTGCGGGATCGAGTCGTGCTTATCGGGGGCGCCACGTCAACCGGCCTCGCCGACGCCACGGTCTGGGAATACGTCCACCTCGACAGCGTCCAGATTCTCGATCAACCGATCACGCTGACGGTCGGATCGGGCGCGAACGCGATGCTCACGGTCAATGCAGCCGGGTCGGGACCGATCACCTATCAGTGGCGATTCGAGGGTGCGCCCTTGACTGACTCGGTTCATATCGGAGGATCGACCACTGCGGCTCTCTCCGTCTTCGGCGCATCCCCTGCGGACATCGGGCACTACGACGTGATTGTTTCGAACGGCTGCTCAACGGTGACGAGCATGCCGGCGCGGCTCGTCGTGACCGCGCCGCCATGTCTCGGAGACACCGACGGGAACGGATTGGTCGAGTTCTCCGACATCACCGCCGTGCTGGGTCGATGGGGCACGATGTGTCCGTGATGTGGTTTCGGTGCGATTGGGTCTCACCCCTTCGCGGTTCAAGAAAAGAGAAGAGGGTTTGTTGATGCGGTCTATCCGGGGGCGGCGCTCGAAGACTCGCTCTGCCCCCGGCTACTGACTGTCAGCCCTCCGGGCTTGAAATCCGCGTCAACCTGTCGGGGTTTATGGCGAAAAGAAAAAGGATTTGTCGGGGCGTTGCCGCCGCCCCCCCCGGATTGCACCGGTGACGGGGACGGGAGCGGGGGCGTCAACTTCGCCGACATCACGGCGGCGCTGACGTTCTGGGGAACGTCGGGTCCGGGCGGCGATGCGAACCACGACGGCGTGGTCAACTTCGCGGATATCACGGCGGTGCTGACGAACTGGGGGATTGTGTGTCCGTGAGCGGGTGGTAATCTTCAGCCATGGATCGCCGGGACAAGCCGCTCCGGTTTTCGGATCATGCAAGGCTGAGGATGGGCCAGCGCGGTGTTTCCGAGCGGGATGTCGAGCAGGCCGTCCGGCGAGCGAGCAAGGTCCGACCGGCCCGGAGGCCCGACGCCAAGCGGTTTGAGTTGCAGGTGTCAAAGTCGCGACGGATCGTTGTGATCGCCGCGGAGCGGCCCCGGTGGTTCTGGATCGTGTCGGTGTGGTGGGCGTAGACTTACGAACATGGTTGCTCAAGCAAGGCTAATCGGGTTTGAGTTGTCGTTGAGCGGACGCGAGGACGGTTCGCTTGACGCGGCGTATCTGCGGCTCAGCCGCGCGAAGGTCGCGCGGACCGACGAGGTGCTGGAGGAGTTGCTTCTGGCGGACTACGACGCGAAGGGGCGGTTGGTTGGGATCGAGATTCTGGGGCCGGTGAAACTCAAGGACGTGGCCGGGCTGGTGGATGCGGGGATGCGGCCGGGGTTCCGGCGGTTCGTGAGGCGGGCGGCGCCTGGGGATTTGATCAGCGCGTAGTAGGCCGGGGCGTGGTGAGTTGAGGCGCGATCGCGTGGCACCCCTTCGGGGTTCAAGAAAAGAAGATTTGTTGGCGAGTCGTTCCGGGGGTGGCGCTCGAAGACTCGCTTTGCCCCCGGCTACTGACTGTCAGCCCTCCGGGCTTCAAGCAGTCCCGCGTTACCATCCCGGCGTGTTCTCACCGATCCCTGAAATTCTTGAAGAGGTCCGCGGCGGGCGGTTTGTTGTTCTGGTGGACGATGAGGACCGGGAGAACGAGGGGGACCTGGTGCTGGCGGCGCAGTTTGCCACGCCGGAGAAGGTGCAGGCGATCCAGAGGCTGGCGGGTGGGTATCTGTGCCTGAGTCTGACGGAGGCCGATTGCGATCGGCTGGCGCTCTTGCCTCAGGCGGGGCAGAACACGTCGGTGCGGGGGACGCCGTTCACGGTTTCGATCGATGGGCACCCGAAGCACGGCGTCGGGACGGGGGTCTCGGCGTTCGATCGCGCGAAGACGGTGGCGCTGGCGATCGATCCCGCGACGGTGCCGAGTGATTTTGTTCGGCCTGGGCACATCAATCCGCTGCGGTCGCGCGACGGCGGGGTGCTGGTGCGGATCGGGCAGACCGAGGGGGCGGTGGACCTGGCGCGGCTGGCGGGGGTGCATCCGTCGGCGCTGCTGATCGAGATCGTGCGCGAGGACGGCGAGATGGCGCGTCGGCCGGACCTGGAGCGGATGTGCGCCGGAAATGGCTGGAAAATGTGCTCGATCGAGCAGTTGATCGCGTACCGGCTGGAGCGTGACACGCTGGTGCGGCGGCTGGCACCGGCCGGGGGCACGGTGATCGAGACGGAGGCGGGGGCGTTCAATCTGGTTGCGTTTCAGAGCGTCGTGGACCCGTTGCCGCAGTTGGCGCTGACGGTGGGCGGGGTGGGTGATCTGGATGCAGCGGGGCGGGTGAAGCCGTGCGGCGAGCCGACGTTGGTGCGGATGCACCGGCGGAATCTGTTGGGGGATGTGTTCGGCGATGTGTCGGCGACGCCCGAGGGTTCGAGCCGGCGTTCGCTGATCGCGGCGATGCGGATGATCCAGCGCGAGGGTCGCGGCGTGATTGTGTACCTGAGGCCGGAGGCATCGGGCGATGGGCTTGATCGTCGGATCACGGCGTCGGACGCGCCGCCCCCCGGTGGCTGGCGTCCGCCGGTGCGGATGGATGCGCCGAAGGTTCCGATGCACCTGCGCGAGTTCGGGATCGGCGGGCAGATTCTTCGTGACCTGGGGTTATCGAGACTACGGCTCTTGAGCAATCATCCGAAGGCGCTGCCGGGGCTTGAGGCGTTCGGACTTGAGATTGTGGAGCATGTGGGGCTACACTTCGCTGAGTCCTCCTGACGCGTTGGGGCACGCCGAGTTGAAGAGGCGCGCTCCGAGGCCCCTTCGTTCGGCGAGAGCGCCCACGAAGCCCCGACGCGGACACATGACGCCCCGGAATGGTCCGGGGTGTTTTTTTTGGTAAGTGCATACCAGACGCAAGGGCGGGCAGACTGACCGGATGGTTCGGATTGGCCAAACCACCGTCTCATTCGCAGAGTTCCGAGCCTATTGGAGAGTGGCCTCGTCTGGCGCTTGGGCTTGGACGAAGCGGAATGTTCCAGCCATCGGCGGTGTTGCTGTGATTAATGGCCTCATCACAACGGTGATCGCCGCCGTAAGGATCAATGCTGGCGACGCAAACGCCACGGATTGGGCAGTATCTCTGCTAATCGGAGCGGCAATCGCTGTGCTAACGTCGATACTCGTGTTTTTCTTTGCGATGTTGACGGTTCCCGTCGCAACCCACAAAGAAACGACTTCTCGCCTGAAACGCCTTACCGTGGACGAGGTTGGACGCATCATGCTTCTGCAAACAGTGACGCACCACATTTCATTCGGCGAAGCGCTATTTGATAAGGAGATGTTCAAGATCATGGATGAGAGAATGCCCGCTGTTCGAGCGAGAGTATTTGACTCGTGGGTTCGCATGACATACGAAGCCCTTGAGGAAGACTCGATTCACATGGCACTGGCATTTGGAGCGCCGCTCGCGCCAATCCAGCCGGGGCTCGTCAACATGGACCTCAAAACCAGAATGATGAGACTGAAACAGATTCTTGCTCAGTTGGAATCCGCGTCTCCTGATGTTTTTGAGGCGATGAACAAGCCCGCAGAAACACGAAACCGTTGATATTTTACTTGACACAAGCCATTGCATGTAGGTAGTACGATGAAGGCTTGTTGTAACTCTTCAGCCGTCGGCAACGCCTTCTCGCCCCTTGGGCGCGCGTTCGTTGCGAGCGGCGCGGCGAGGCCTTGCGAGCAAGCCGCTCGAACCCGAATGTTGGAACCCTCTCTTTTTCTGTGTGCCTCCTCGCCCCTTGGGCGAGCGCGCTCCTCCGGCGTCCGCCCAAGGGGCGGACAATCCGGAGTGTGAGGGGAGCACGCCGCCGAGGGGCTTGCTCGCAAGGCCTCGCGGCGCCCCTCGCAACGCGCGAGCGCCCTCCGGGCGAAGCGCCGATCGCGCCCCCGCTGCCGGCACCTGTCATTGCAGGGGGCTGAAGAGTTACGGCTTGTTTTGCCCTCCTCCCCCGCTCCCAGCGGAGGAGGTGCCCGGGTCTTCGAGGGCGGAGGGGGCAATTCGCGCGACAGATTTCCGACCGGGTTGCGGAGTTTGGCGCATTGAGGGGCGCTCACCTTCGCCCTCTTCGAGGGCTCCCAGAGAGTTTCTTTCTTCTGACATCCCCGGGCTGGCGGCGGAGCGCCGCTGCGCCCGGGGCAAGGGACCGGCGCCCGCTTCGCGGGCTGAAATCCCGAGAAGGAAGACAAGATCAGTCCTTCGCTTGCGCGAAGGGCTCGTATCGGGCGTATCAGGCGAACTTTTCGCGTGCGAGGAGGGCGGCGCCGAGGAGGCCGGCGTCGTCGGCGAGTTTTGTCGTGACGACCTTGCAGGATTGCAGGGACTTCGGGAAAACGTGGGGTTTCATGGCTGCTGAGACGCGGTCGGCGAAGGGCTGGCCGAGGGCTTCCGCGAAGCCGCCCCCGAGGATGACCATTGGAAGGCTGAGCAGGGTGACGGCGTTCGCGGCGGCGATGCCGATGAGCGTGGTGGCTTCGTCCACGACTTCGCGGACGAGGGAGTCGCCCTTGTTGTAGGCCTCGGCGACGGCGCCGGCGCCGATGTCGTCGCGTCCACCGGCGATGTCGATGAGCGTGGAGGCGCGGTTGGCGTCGATGAGTCTGAGGAGGCGGCTCACGAGGTGCTTGCGGGAACAGTTTTGCTCGAAGAGTCGCCAGCCGAGGGGCGCGCCGGGGAAGAGGACGGTCTGGCCGATCTCGCCGGCGGAGCCGTGCGCGCCGTAGTAGAGGGAGCCGTTGAGGATGAGTCCGCCGCCGATGCCGGTGCCGATCCAGATGCCCAGGACATCGCGCGCGTTGTCCCCCGCGCCGAGTCGGTTCTCGCCATGGACCGCGACGTTGACGTCGTTGTCGATGAGGACGGGCTTTCCTTCGAGCGCGGCGGAGAGGCGGTCGGCGAGGGGCATGTTGTTCCAACGGAGGTTGGGGGCTTCGAGGACGATGCCTTTGGCCATGTCGATCGCGCCGGGCGCGCCGACGCCGATGCCGGTGATGTCCTTCGGCGCGATGCCCGCTTTCTCGCACGCTTCTTGGACGGCTTCGACCATGCGATCGACGACGGCGTCGCCGCCGCGCTCGGCTTTGGTCTTGCGCTTGGATCGGCCGATGACGGCGTTGGCGGCGTCCACAATGCCGATCTGCATGTTTGTTCCGCCGAGGTCGATGCCGAGGAAGTATGGGGGATTGGGCATGGGGTGGTTGCCTGTTCGTTGGGTGAGTGGTGCCGAGGTGAATGATCGGTTGATTGGGTGATGGGGTGAGTTGGGGCGGGGGTTCGGGCTTTGTTGATTGTCACTTATTTGCCTCATGTGCTGGAAGACCGAGTAGTTTCGATGTCATGGCGGTTATGGAAGTCCCGTGCCGCGCCGTCACGGCCGACTGCGCTGGCCGTGGCACCCCGTGTTCCGCACGGCTTGGTCGCTGCGGCGACACAAGAAGTGGCACGCAACGCCGTGAACTGAAACATCTGTTTTCGCGCGATCCGCGTGCCCCCTCGGGGCACAAGAACCTGAAAAAGCAGCCTTTTCCAGACCCGCGCCGAGAACGGCGGGGTCTGGCAACACGCGCACGCCGCGTTGCGGCGAAAACATCGGACAATCCAGCATGTTTTTGATGTTTCCGCCTCTTCGAGTTCACGGCGTTGCGTGGCGCCCGTATCCCGAGCGTGGGCGCGATTGACGGTCCGATTCAGACTCGCCCCGTTGGTCCCAGAACATGGGGTGCTGGGTTGTATCGGCCGTTGCACCCTCACCAACCCGCACACGCCGACCCGGATCACTCGCTCCGGTACCCGCATCGCTTGGCGCGGCCTCGAACCTATCTCAAGTTGATCCGTGAGAGACCGCTGCGGCCGGAGTATTCGGGCGCGGCGGAGTTTGGGTACCAACTCGTACGTTCGGGCCCGCGTTGAGGGAGACGCGGGCCCGGACGGCACACGACCGGAGGCACTTGAATGGTTAATCGCTCCCCACGCCTGATCCACCCTGTCGCGATCGCGGCGGCCGCGTTCGCTTTCACGAGCACCGCCCGTGGCGCGGCCGAAACCGAGGCGATCACGTCGCCGATCGGGGTTGCTCCCGGTGCCGTGCGATCCCCGTTCGCGACGAGCGCGAGGCACAGCCTGGGGGCGCTCTCGCTGAGCGCGGCCGATCGGGATTCAGCCGTTCTCGCCGAGACCGAGCAGAGTTCCTCCGGCGCGACCAACTTCCGGGGCGAGCGGGTGGCCGCCGCGCCCGTGCGGTATCAAGAGGACTTCGAGGGTGGGGAGATCGGGCCCGAGTGGGGGGCGTTCGGCGGGATCGTCGAGCATGGCGCGCTCACGCGGTATGCCGACTCATCCATTCCCGGCGGGATGAAACTCAACGTCAAGACCGAGACCGACACCCCTTACGAGGTGCGGCTCGATGTCTACCTGGTCCCGCCCTCGAACTCTGCGCAAGAGGATTCGGACGACAATGTTCTGTCCGTGTTTGTTGACGATCACATGGTCCAGTCGTTCTCGGCCGGATCGCTGCTCAAACTGAGCGGCCAGAGTCCGACGCCGGGCGAGCCGCTGGTTCGCACGATTCACATCCCGTTCACCTCTTCGCACCGCATCGCTGAGGTGCGTATCGAATCGACGGCGCGCGGGTCCGAGGGGTGGTCCGGTTGGGGGATCGACAATCTGGTGATCGACCTCGGCTTGCAAGACCCGGTGTTCGGCGTCATCGGCGGGGGAGGCGGGTACGAGCCCGGCCTCTTCGATGCGTTCGATCTTGGCGCGGGGATGACCGGCGAGATCCCGGGGCTTCCGAAGAACCGGTACGGCCGCAACGAGCCGTTCTCAGGTGACGGCGGAGGCGGCGGATCATCGCCTCGGCGGCTCGACGATCCGGCCGACGAAGATCGGGACGACGACCGCATCGACGACGACGAGGAAAAACCCGACCGCGCCGTGCCCGCGGGTCCGACGGCGCTCCTCTTTATTGCGGCGGCGGTAACGCTCCTGCGACGGAAGCGCGCGTAGCGATTGACGGCCCTGAGCCCGCCGCGGCGGGCTCAGGCGTCATGTTTTTTCCGCGACAAACTCGAAAACGGGCGGGAGCAGCATGAACGAGTTTGGATCGCTCGTCACGCGCCGCCAGGCGTCGAAGAACTCGTCCGCCTCGCGCGCGGTCAGGTGGCCGGTCTGCGCGAGGCGCGGGATGAAGTTCTTCCAGAATGAGTCCGGCCAGGCCCACATGGTCTCGCCGGGGCGGGTGAGGCGCTGGTGAACCTCCAGGCGCGTGACGCGCATGCCCGCTTCCGCGCAGAGGCGGGGCAGGATGCCGACGAGGTCGGGGTCGCCGCCCCGTTCGCGCCACGATCGGCCGACGGCGGCGATGCCCTTCGAGAAGGCGGGGTCTTTGGGCGCGAGGGTCATGGATTCGTAGTTGAAGTAATCGTTGACGCAGAAGCGGCCGCCGCGTTTGAGGAGTCGCGCCACGCCGCGGACGACGGCGGCGGGGTCGGGGACGAAGCAGAGCACCCATCTCGAGTAGGCGAGGTCGAACGAATCGGGTTGCAGAGGGAGGGCGTCGAGGCGCTGCACATCGTGAACGTGCGCCTCGATGTTGGTGAGCGTGCGCGATCGCGCCCCTTCGCGGAGACGCTCGATGAACGGCTTGGATTCGTCCACGGCGACGACGCCGCCGCCCCCGGAACTCGCGCCGACGATCTGGGCGAGATCGACGGTCGCGTGTCCCGGGCCGCTGCCGACGTCGAGGACGCGCATGCCCGGGGCGAGTTTGGCGTGCATCCAGGTTTGATGGGCAAGGTCGGACCAGAGTCGGTGCTGGAGGCCGAGGCGCTGGTATTCGGCTTCGTCGGTGCCGAGGACGTATTCGGTCGGGGTGGTCATGGGTGGATGGTAGTTGCATGGCGGCACGGGCTTCCCGCCCGTGCGGTTTTCTTCACAGGGAACCGACGCAGAAAAAACGCGGCACGCCCCGAAGGAGCGCGCCGCGTGGAGTGTGCTGCGGGAGAACGACTCTCAGCGACAGACCGAGGCCCAGTTCGTGAGGACGGCGGTGATATCCGCCATGTTCACGTCGCCGCTGAGGTTCCCGTCGCCGAGGCCGGTGCCGCCGGGGTAAACGGTGTTGTAGAACGAGAGGACGTAGGTGACATCGGCAAAGTTGACGTTTCCGTCGGCGTTGGCGTCGCCCGGGCACGGGGACGGCGGAGGCACGCCGCAGGGGCAGGTCGTGCCGAAGCCACTCAGGATGACGAAGAGATCGTTGATATCAACGACGCCGTCGCCGTTCACATCGACTTCGAGCGGCGCGTCCGAGGCTGCGTAGGTGTTGAACACATCGACATCCTCCTGATCGATCACGCAATCGCTCGTGAGGTCGCCGGGGCACGGCGTGTTCGTCGAGTCGATCAGGCCGAGCGCGATGATGGGCTGATTGACGCCGCGGAACCCGACGCTTGTGAGGTGCGAGACCGGCGGCGAGCCGCCCGACAGCACGCGCAACTCGCACACCTCCATCACGGTTCCCACGCCGACTTCGACGATCGTGAGTTCGTCGAACTCGAGCACGAACCCGTGGGTGGTGCCCGGGAAATCCGACAGAAGGGCGCGGACCCTGTTCGGGGACGCGTCCATGTAGACCGCCGTGTCGGGGAATGGCAGCCCGAAGGGCGGGTAGGAGTCGAGCCCTTCGCCAATGACGGTGATGTCGGATGCGCCGGCACCCGCGAAGTCCACGGCCGCGTAGAAGCCCACGTCGTTGTTAAAGACGGTCAGGTCGCCCAGTGACGAGCCGTCCGCGCCTTTTTGCGCACCCGCGAGGAGCATCGAGACGCCCGAGCCGATCGGGCTGCGCGGGTCGATCGCGTCCATCGGCCACGCGATCTCGCTGGCGGCGGTGGTGACGAAGTCGGCGGCGGGGTCGCCCTCACCCGTGCGCTGGGCGATGAAGGTGCGTTGCTCCTCGTTGATGGAGGTGTAGGTATTGATGCGGGGGAGCAGGAGGCGCTGCTGGGAGCCGTTGCCGTTGCCCCATGGGCAGTGCTCCGAGATTCCAGGGGGATTCCAGGAGCCGTGCAACAGGGCACAGCCGATGGCGGTCGTGGTCTGGATACCGATGTTCGTGACGCAGCATTCGCCGAAGACGTCGCAGGACGGCAGGTCCACGCCGATGTCCTCAAAGCAGATGACGTTCATCCCAGCATCGAGGAGCGCCATCTGGAAGTTCAAGGAGTTGCTCCCGTTCGGGATGATCAGCACGCTGCAGGGGGGAGAGGTGTAGGTCTGACTGACAAGTAGGTTCACCGGGATCAGGTCGGGCGAGACTGAATCTGGGACTTGGAATGATGCGGGGGGAGAGAGCCGGATGAACTTGGCCGTCGCGGTGCCAGCGTTTCGGACGCTGAAGTCGAAGCAGGTGGTTCCTGATCCGTCGGGGTTGCAATACACGTTGGTTGAGAGCAGGTCCATGCAGTCGCACCGAGCGGCGCGGAAACAGGCGGACTGGCTGCAGACCGCAGCATCAGAAATAGTGTCGCGGAACGCGAAGAGGTTGACGCAAGCCTGCGTGTTGGGCGTCAGACCGCTCGCCCTGACCGTAATGGTCCGCGAGCGGCGGTTCTGGAGCGGGGGCGAGAGGATGACGGTGCTGGGCGCGAAGGTGATCCCGCCCCCCGCGGTCAGCGCGATCAACTCCAACGGTCCGCCGGAGTGGTTGTTGATCGTGATTTTGAGAAACTGGCTGGTCCGATCGGGGTAATCGCAGATGGGCTCGACGTGCACGCTCATGCACTTGCATCCGGTGCTGCAGGCCAGGATCACCTCGACGCCGGAGCCGACGCCAAAACCACCCGGGAGGACGTGAGCAAGATCGTCCTGTCCGTTGCCGTCAAAGTCGCCCACGGCGAAGGGGCCTGCCTGAATGCGCGCGAAGTACGAGGTCACCCCGAAGAGGCCTCCACTGGTGTTGAGGGGCGGCGGGACGATGTCGAGCAGTCGGAGCTGGCCGGTTTTCGGAGGCTGGTTGATCAGCCCGGAGTTGCGAGAGGTTTGGTCCCACCGGATGAGTTCGCAGCGGCCGTCGCAATCGAAGTCGCCGACCGACCAGCCACCCGTGGGCGGGCCTTCCGGACGCCACTTTGCCAATGGAGAGAACGCCGAGCCGGTGGAGATGAGAAAATGGAGTCCCGTCGGGAGCGACTGCATCAGGTCCGATTTCCCGTCGGCGTTGAAGTCGCAGACGTAGAAGCCGCCGATGGTGGACCCGCTCGATCGCCAGTTCGGGAGCGCGGTAAAAGGAGCGAGCGGGGCGACACGATTCCCGGTGGCCAAAGCCACTTGGATTCCGCCGCCGGTGTCGCGCGCCATGTCGCTTCGGCCATCGCCGTCGAAATCGCCCACCCAGAACCGCCCGCCCGCGCCGACGCCGCCGGGCACCGGCATGGTGGTCTGCGTCAGGTCAAAGTCAGTGATCGGCGTGATGCAGTCGGCCCAGACGAAGCGGAGATTCGTGCCGTCCCATCCGGCAACGTCGGAGCAACTATCAGCGTCGAAATCGCCGGTGTAGAGGCGGGTCCAGTTGTTCGGGACCGCGGCGGGCAGGGTCGGCGGGAGGAAGAAGGTGCCGAGCGGGCTGGCTTCGAGAACGCGGATGCGCGACGAGGCGGGGAGATAGTCGACGAGGTCGCTCTTGCCGTCGGCGTTGAAGTCGCCGACCTCCTGCCCCAGCGAGGAGGTCACCGCCGCGCTCCACCGCTGGGGAAAGGGGAACATGTGGGACGGGCCCGCGGGCGGCCCGGGAACGATTCGAACGCAGTCCAGAAACGCCATGGCGCCGTGGTCGCCCCGCGTGCAGTCGCGGACTTCCATTCCGAGTCTGATTGTGTCCCCGACCTGCGCGTGGTGCAAGACGAGAGAGACGCATTTCGCGCTGAACCACAGTTTTCCGCGGGGACCGTTTCCCGCCGCGAACCAGCCCGACTGAGGCTTTGTCGCATCGCCCGACCTGACTGCGGTGGAAGAGACGACGCCGCCGTTGTGAGTCAGCGTGAATGCAAAGAACGGCTGCTCATTCGATTTGTGACGGTTGTGCAGGCCGTTTTTCGGGTGGTCGAACACGCACATCCAACAAGCGTGGACGGTGGCCGTGCCGCAACTGTCGAAATCCGCCGCCACCAGTTGCACCTCTTGGAAGATGCGTGTCGCGCCACCCTTGTGCAGTCGGTTGATCATCGCCATATTGGGTGGGCAGAGCGCTGGCTTGGTGGAGGTGCCAAACGTTGCGGACGACACAATCTGGGCAGCGGATTGGCCGGTCGCAGGCGCACTATTCCACATTGTGGCGTTGACACTTTGATACTCCACAATCCAGCCGCCGAACGGCTGGTTTGGGTCGCCGGTCGCCGGTGCCTCGAAGCCGCCGTTCACAAAGTCGGCCCGCGCTGGACTCGGGCCGATCACCGCCAGCGCCACGGCCCCGACGCCGATGAGGACTCTCATGGAAAAGCGCCGAGCGCGAGACGTGCGAACGACCACCGCCGTATTTTTGCTCAAGAGCATCTGGAGCCTCCCTTACGCCGACCGATCGGAATGGGTGATTCGGGACGATGCGAGTACGCAACTTGATTGCGGGGGCAACAAGCGGCTTCTTGCAGTTTGGATCAAAAGAATCTGACAAATCCGCTCGCGTTCGCAACCTGTTCGTAGTGCCGATGTCGTGCTTGGTTGATGTTAATCGAAGCGGATCGTGCGGGATTCGTACCTCTTCCGCCGTCTGCAACGTCTTTTCGCTTGGGCGCGCGTTCGTTGCGAGCGGCGCGGCGAGGGTCGCCGCGGCGACCGAGCAAGCCGCTCGAAGCCGACTGTTGAATCCCTCTCTTTTTCTGTTTGCTTTCCCGCCTCCCGGGCGGACGGCCTTCTCCGGCGTCCGCCCGAGGGGCGGACAAACCAGAATGTGAGGGAAGCGCGCCGCCGAGGGGCTTGCTCGGTCGCCGCGGCGACCCTCGCGGCGCCCCTCGCAACGCGCGTGGGCCGCCGGACGTGGGTCGCGTGCGCGCGATCACCGCGCACTCCCGTGAAGATGGGGAAGTTCCGCCAAACCGCCGCGGTACGACGGTTCGGCCCGGTTGATTTCAGGATGTCTTGCTCTCTCGAAGCAGGGGCGTCGCGGTCAGGCGGCGGCCCTTGCGCAATCACACTTACGGATTGTTCGGGTCGGCGGGCAGAGCCGAGATATCGGGTCCGGTCATGCTGAGGAAACGCTCGCCCCACAGGCGCTTCGTGACCGTCTCCGTGACCTTCATGCGTTCGACGTGTGCATCGGCAAAGACGAAATGCGAGGTATCACCGGGGTGATGGGTGGCGACCGCGTCCAGCCCCGACGCGATGAGCGAGTCGCCGCATTCGCTCGGCTTTCGGATCGAGCCGACCCGGGATACCGGAACGAAGCGCCGTCGGGCCGGATCGGTTCGGCGAACACATCCCACCCTGAGCCGCGGCCCTGGAACGGTGTGATCGATCGGTGGCTCTTCGAGATCGTGATGCCCGGCTCGTTGTTGTTCCCGCCGAAGACGGAGCGCCAGTTGTTGCACTCGGCGAACTCGGCGGCGAGGATGGTGCGGGACGGCCCGGCGACGAGCGAGGCGTTTACCAGCCTCGCTTGACGCCCGTTCGAGCCGTCGCTGTAGAACTTGTTGCGGGGGATCAGCACCGCGTTGCCCGCAAACGCCATTCGGCGCGCCTGTCGGTCCTCGGTTTGCGCGGAGGATGCATCGCCGTTGGTGTCGTCGCGCTGCTCGGGCTCCCAATCCTCGTGTCGCTTACCCGGATTCGTGCGGGGCGCGCCGCCGTTCAGCACCGAGGGGGACATGAACGCATCGTCGGCGGTACCGCCCTCGTCCTTGAAGAGCGAATAAGACCAGTGGACATAGCCGTTCTCGGCGGCGGGGTGGCTGGCGACCTGTTGATCGAGACGCCAGTTTGTGCCGAACCGCGAAGAGCCGTAGACATACGACGGTGGAAACTTCTGAGTCTCGGCGGTGTAGGTGGTCATCCCCTGCGCGACGGTGCGGAGATTGGAAGCGACCTGCGTCATCCGCGCGGCCACTCGGGCTTTTCCGAGCGCGGGGAGCAGGATCCCGATGAGGATCGCGATGATCGCGACCACAACAAGCAACTCGATGAGAGTAAAGCCCGACAACCGCTGGTTCTTTCGCATCATGCGACTCCGATTCGGGGATGAACGAACTCACGCCGTACTCAAAGGGGGCCGACACCGACCTCCCAAGGCAGCGGTACTGTGCCATCTAATTGTGAAGAATCCTCCGCGCCCGCGTGCGTTTGCGGCCGTTTTAGAGTGAAGATTGCGCTAAGAACCGGTTTCAGAGCCCGGCGACATGGGCGTCTCGAAGAGTCGCCGCGGAGACCCGCCCGCCGGCCGTTCCGTACCCTCATTGACCTGAAGAAGACGGGTTAGTGGCACAAGAACATTTTTTAATTCGTTGCATTCACCCGTGGATCAACTTCCCCTCGCTCGCCAGGCTTGCCTCGTGGATCGCTTCGTACATCGTCGGGTGGGCGTGGATGGTGACGTTGATTTCTTCGGTGGTGGCTTCGAGGCGGCGGGCGAGGGTGAGTTCGCCGATGAGTTCGGTGGCCTGGTCGGAGAGGATGTGGGCGCCGAGGATTTCGCCGCGGGGCAGGCCGCGCAGAATTTTCACGAGGCCGACGTTGGTGTTGGCGGCGATGGCTTTGCCGTGGGATTGGAGGTTGTAGGAGCCGACGGCGTAGTCCTTGCCTTTGACCTTGCCCTGTTCGATGAGGGCGCGTTCGGTGTAGCCGACGGAGGCGACCTGCGGGTGGCAGTAGGTGCAGCCGGGGACCACGCCGTAGTGGATGGGGTACGGCTCGTGCTTGGCGAGTCGCTCGACACAGACGACGGCTTCTTCGGACGCGACGTGCGCGAGCCAGGGCGGGCCGATGACATCGCCGACGGCGTAGAGGCCGGGGACGCTGGTTGCGTAGGTGAGGGGCGGGTCGCCTTGCTCGCCCGGCTTGTAATCGGTCTTGATGTGGTCTTTGATTGTTTCGAGGCCGAGCGAGGGGTCGAAGAGGCCGTCGTAACGGCCCTTGACTCCGATGGCGAGCAGGACTTTCTCCGCTTCGAGGGTTTGTTTCTTTGATTCGTCGGCCTTGCCGTTGATGAAAGGTGCGACGGTGATTTTCACGCCCGTCGCGGTTTTTTCGATCGCCGTGGTGGTGGTCGATGTCAGGAGGTTCATCCCCGCCTTGAGGTAGATTTTTTGCAGCGCGGCCGAGACATCATCGTCCTCGACCGGCAGGATGCGGGGCAACATCTCGATGACCGTCACCTTCGTGCCGTAGGAGTTGTAGAAGTAGGCGAACTCCATGCCGATGGCGCCCGCGCCGACGACGATGAGCGACTTGGGTTGCGTGGCGGTGTTCATGGCTTCGCGGGCGCCCATGATTTTGTCGCCGTCGAACCTGGCGAAGGGGAGTTCGCGTGCGACGGAGCCGGTGGCGATGAGGACGTTGGTCGCGGTGATCGCCTCGCGCGGCTTCGGCGCGATCTCCGCCGGCGCGTGCGTGAGGGTGTCTTTCACCTTGCAGTCGTAGACCTCGACTTTGCAGGGGGTTGCGCCCTTTCGGCCGCTGACGATCTTCGCGTGGCCGATGACGTGGTCGATCTTGTTCTTCTTGAAGAGGAAGGCGATGCCCTTGGAGAGTTTGTCGGCGGTGCTTCTCGAGCGGCCGATGACTTTCGACCAGTCCACCTTCAGGTCGGTGAACTTCAGCCCCCAGGTGTCCGCCTCGTGCGAGACTTTCTCGAAGAGTTCGGCGTTGGCGAGGAGGGCCTTGGTCGGGATGCATCCCCAGTTGAGGCATACGCCCCCGAGGTTGGAGCGTTCGATGCAGCAGACCTTGAGGCCGAGTTGTGCGGCGCGGATGGCGCCGACGTAGCCCGCGGGTCCGCCGCCGATGACGATGAGGTCGTAGTGTTTGTCCGGCACGGGTGAGTCCTTGGAGAGCGATGGGTCAGGCTTGGCGCGTGAGCGCCGATGTGGCGGGGCGGATTGTAATGCGGATCAAGAAGGAGTTTTGGGCGAGGGGACATCCGACACTTCGCCCAAAGCGGCTCAGTGTCGGCTTCTCCGCCGCGCGATTCTCGAGTGAAGTTTCGCCTCAGGGCAAAAGCCGAAAGGCTTGCTTGCCTCGGACGACGAGCGCGATCACGGCTTTGTAGCGGCGCGGGCTTTCGTCCGTGCTCTCGGTTTGCATGGCGGCCTCGCCGAGGGTGATGGGCGACGGGATGATGGGGCCGACGTGCTTGGGGGGCGAGGCCGGTTGGGGTTCGTCGGTTTCGGGAGGGGAGAAGCCGGTGTCTTCGTTCGATGTGCTTGGGTGCGCTTTCCAGATTGTGTCGGGGGTTTCGCAGGTGAGGATGTAGGCGAAGCCGGGTTCGATCGCGGCGGCGAGGGTGAGTTCGCGGAGCGCTTCGCCGCGATCTTCCGCTTTGACGATGGTCGGCTCGGCGAAGGGGTCGGCGGGTTTCGGGTTTGTTGTCGGCTCGAACTGGAAGGCGAGGTCGAGGTGGATGGTGGCAGCGCTCGTGGACGGTGGAACGGGCCAGCAGCGGGCGATGATGCGGACGACTCCCGGCGGCAGGGTGCGCGGGGCGCCGGCGATCATCAGCGTTGTTTCGCCGATGCGCCGGCCTCGGAAGACTTCGAGCCAGTCGGCGGTCCAGCCGAGGGGCTGACGGTAGCGTTGGGCGGCGGACGGGAGTTCGGTTTGGATGGTTGGGAGTTGGTCGAGCGGGACTCGGATGAGGCGGAGGCCGGTGGCGCGCCAGCGCTCGCGGAGGGGCGCGTCGGTTGGTTGAGGTGGATCGAGGAAGGGGGCGAGGGATTGGCCGACCTGGTTTTCGGAATCGTCGGTCATCCACCAGATGACTTCGAGGCCTTCGCGCGGTTCGTCGAGGGGGCGTTGTGTTTCGGCGGATTGAATGGTGTTGCGGGATGCGGGATCGGCGCAGCCGGAGAGGAGGAGAAAGATGATGCACGGCAAACGCATTTCGATTGATTCGCGGGTGAGCGGACCCCGCCCCCTCCGCCCTCGAAGACTTGGGCACCTCCCCCGCTGGGAGCGGGGGAGGAGGCGAACCTCAAACCTGCGCGCCGTTTTCGATGGCGTAGTCGTTGATGCGGTCGATGAGCCTTCTGACGTTGCCGAAGGATCGGCGGGTGTGGGTGAAGGCGATGCGGGGGAGGTCGTAGAACTCGTTCTCGGTTTCGTAGGGGCCGCGCTGGTGGATTGTGCCGGACTTGACGAGCATCTTGAAGTCGGTGTTGAGCGCTTCCATCTGGCGATCGGTCAGGCGGTGCTTGACGCGGATGATGTAGTCGTCGTCCACATAGCGAGAAGAGTGGTAGTTCGCGTAGAAACGGCAGACGTGGTCGGCGGCGTCGTCGGGGGTCTTGGCCATGTAATAGAGCGAGGTATCCTCGGCGCTGATGAAGCCTCCCTTCAGGAGTTCTTCACGGACGTAGCGGTCCCAATCGACCCAGTAGTTCCGGCCGGGGCCTTCGATGAGGACCATCGGGATCATGGCGCTCTTGCCGGTCTGCACGAGGGTGAGGCACTCGAAGAGTTCGTCCTGGGTGCCGAAGCCTCCGGGGAATGCGGCGACGGCTTCGCATTGGCTGAGGAACATGAGTTTGCGGGTGAAGAAGTATCGGAACGAGATGAGTTTGTCGTCGCCCGCGATGACGGTGTTGGCGGTGGTCTCGAAGGGGAGCCGGATGGCGAGGCCGAAGGATGCTTCGCGTCCCGGCCCTTCGTGGCCGGCTTTCATGATGCCGTCGCCCGCGCCGGTGATGACGAGCCAGCCTCGCTCGGCCATGAGGCGGGAGAACTGCACGGCGGTGAGGTAGTCGGGATGGGCGGGCGGGGTGCGTGCGGAGCCGAAGATGCTGATTTTGTGAGGCTCGGCGTAGTCGGCAAAGACGCGGTAGGCGTGGCGGAGTTCCTTGAAGGAACTGGTGAGGAGTTTGAGTTCTCCCGTGTCGCGGCCGTCGGTGATGAGTTTGAGTGAGGTGAGGAGGAGGTCCTTGATGAGCCGGCCGTCGAAGGTGGTCGGGTCGCCGCCGCACTCTCGGATGAGGGTTTCGAGGCGCGGGAGGATGTCGGGCTGGTCGACGCGCCGGCTGCCGGGGATCTGCTCGGGAGATGGGGGACGCGGGTGGTGGCGTGCGATGGGTACTTCTTCGCTCATTTCGTTTCCTGGTCGGGGGCGCCGGCGGGGGGGAGTTCCGTTGGTTTTCCCTGGAAGATGGTGCCAAGCATACGCTGCGTGCCGGGGAAGGCTTCGATGCGGTACTCCGGCTTTGCGACGGTGCCGGTGACGACGGTGGTCATGATTTGGTTGCGGAGGCCCCGCAGGATGTCGTCGAAGATGGGGATAGTCCCGCGTCCCTGGGAGTTCATCCGGAGGTCCAGCCGTGTTTCGGGGAGGGTGATGGTGCCCCGACCAACGATGAGAAGCGACTCCGACGAGGCTTGCAGTTGCTCGAAGGTGAGCGTGTCTCCTTGAAGGTAGAACGAGGCGACGGCGGACTCCAGGGGTTCGCCCATGGGAGGTTGGAGGTTGCTGAGGCGGAGCATCGGCATGGCTCCGGGGAGGGCGATGACTTCGCCGCCCGAGACTCTCGCGCTGCCCCGGCCTCGGCGATCGTCGGCGCGGCCGAGGGTGCCGGTGAGGGTGAATGCAGCGTCGATCTCGCCTCGGGAGCCTGGCGCGCTGGGGAGGAACGGTTCGGGAGATTCCGGGTCGTGAAGGTCGTTGAGGAGTGAGGCGAAGTCCACGCGGGCGGCCCGGAGTTCGGCGGTGTACGCCTTGTCGGGATCGGAAGATGCGGTTTGCACGAAGGACGCGGAGGCGGTGAGGGTGCCGCCGTGCATCGTCGCGGCCATCGCCCCGAGTTCGTAGGTGCCCGGTTGGTTCCCTGAGTTAATGCGTACGCGCCCATTCGAGAGCGTGGCGCGGGAGGCGCGGAACTCGGGGATGGTGAGGTCGGCGCTGACGGTCGGCGGCGACTGACTCTCCAGAGGCCAGACCACTTCGAGCGCGGCGGCGGCGCGATCGAAGGTGATCGGGAGGCCGATGTCGAGCGAGGCGGCGCCCGCGTCGGCGTGCGCGGTGAGTTGGAGTTTGGTTCCGTTGTCGATGGTGCGGAGCCGCGTGTCGTTGAGGGTGAGTGGGCCGGTGAGGTTCAGATGGACGGCGTCGAAGGCGCCGGCGGCTTCCGAGGGGAGCGCGGCGAGAAGGTCGGGCGGGATTCCCTGCGATTCGAAGCCGAAGGACAGGTCAATGTCGAGAGTCGGGTCCGAGGCCCAGCGTCCCTCTGCTGAGACCGCCCACTCCGGCGCGAACGCTCGCAGGTCGGAGACCTTGCCGCCGGAAGGGCCGAAGCGGACGGCGCCCGAGACGCGGTCGAAGCGGATTTCCTTGTCGTTTCGTGTGAGGGCGAGGGATCGCGGCTCGATGATGCCGGTGATGGACGTTGCGGCGGATGGGCCGTGGACTTCGGCGGTGAGGGCGAACTCCCCGGCGAGTTGCAGGCGGTCGAGTGTCGCGGCGAGGCGTGGGCGGAGTTGTTTCACGGCGGCTTGCACGAGGGGCGACTCGAATCGGCCCTCCGGAATGATGATGGCGAGCGATTCGGAGTGGCCCTCGGAAATCGCGAGGCGGCCATTCAGCGCGATCGTGCCGGCGGGCTGCGAATCGAAGTCGAGGGCGGCGGTGAAGTTGTGAAAGGAGGCGCGATCGTTGGTGACGCCGATGCCGCCGGAAGCATCGCGGAGCGAGAGCGTGCCGTCGAAGAGGGTCGCGGAGAAGTCGTCGAGTTGATGGATAGCGAGGGCGAAGGCGGTGCCTTGGGATGTCGGTGTGAGGCGGAGGTTGCCGGTGACGCTTGCCTCGGGGCGGTACTGGCTGCGCATTCGGCGGAGTCGATCCCCCTGCGTTGGGTCGGCGAGCGCGACAAGTTCCTCGACGGGTTCCCCGAGCGGGAGGCGGTCGAAGGTCACGTCCGCATCGACCGCGATGCTCGGGCGAGGGGGGGCGCGGTCGGCGGCGATCGACGCGGCGAACGAGCCGTCGCCGAGGGAGCCGGTCAGGTTGAGTGCGTGGGCGTCCTGATCGGTGACGATGAGTTCGCCCGCGAGGCCGGTGAGTTCGAGGCATCCCGGCCCGCCGATGGTTGACGAGAGCCCCGCGAGGGAGGCGTGTACTTCAAAGCCTGTTGTGGCACGCCCTTTCCAGGGCGTGGCTTGATGTGGCACGCCATTTCCAGGGCGTGACATGGCCTGGAAAGGCCATGCCACCAAGACACGGGCTGGTCTCCGCGGCGACTCTTCGAGAAAGCCCGTGCCACTGGGACCATCGGTCTTGGAATAGATGCGCACGGCGCCGTCCACGATCCCTGAGAGGCCGAGCGAACGGACGAAGGACTGCGCGGTTTGTCCATCGGTGCTTGTGCGTCGGTTGGGGAGGGCGCGCATGAGTTGCTCGTCGCACGGGAGGTTCGCGGCGAGGACTCTCACGTCGTAGAGGTCGGGCTGTTCGGGTGGGGCGAGGGTGACATCGGCTTCGAGCGCGAGTTCGGCACGCTCGCGGGCGATGAGGCGCGGCACGCGGAGGCGGACGGTGTCGTCGGTGATGTGGAGGCGCAGGTGCTCGCCCGTTGCGGGGTACGGGAACGCGGCGGACATCAGGCCGGCGCGTTCCATGGCGACGTCGATGGTGGTCAGGTACTCCGTGTCCACGCCGAACGGACGGCGGACGGCCACGCGGATGTCGCAGAGGCCTCCCAACTCGAACTCCCGATCCGGCGCGTGCCCATCGGCGTGGAACTCGGCGAGCGTCTTCTCGCTGAAGAGGTATTCGAGGAGCGCCTTCCTTCGCGCGGGCACCGCTTCGCGCAGGGCGGCGTCGACCGGCACGTCCACGACCGTGACGTTCACTTCGACCATCCCCTCGTCGTTGGGCGGTGAGACCCGGCCGTGGGCGAGGAGTTTCGCCCCGGTGGGGCCGACGCCGGTGATGCCGAGGATGCGGACCTCGTCCTCGTTGAAGTCGATGCTCCCCTTCATGGCGGTGAACGGGTAAGGGAACTTCTCGAAGGCGGCCTCGCCTTGCTCGAAGTCGAGGCGGCCCTGGATTTTCAGCGGCGCGGGCCGGTCGCCGCCCCCCGGTGGGGCGGCGCGCTGCAGCGAGACTTCGCCGGTGATGACGCCGTTGGGGCCGGAGAATCGCTTGAAGTTCCGCTTGACGTAGAAGGGGGCGAAGGGGAGGAGTTTCGGCCGCTCTTCGAGTGTGAAGCGTTCGGCGGTGATGTGGCAGGTCAGCGCCGACAACACGGGGTCGTACCCTTCGGTTTCAAGCCTGACGGTGCAGGGGAGGTCCTCGATCAGCCCGTGGAGTCGTGCCCGGAGGCCCCGCTGCTCGAAGCGGAGGTTGCCCTCGACGCGTTTCATGGCGAGCAGGGCGTTCTCGGGGCGCGTCTCGCCGATCTGTGCGGAGCGGGCGCGGTCGTCGTCGCTCTCGGCGGGGATGGGGATGTTCAGGTTGACATCCTTGAGCGAAAAAGAAACAACCGGGCCGTCCTTCGGGGTGTACGACAGGGTCGTGTCTTGAACTTCTCCCGACATCGAGAGCTTGCCCCAGTAGTCGCGGACGCTCTCGGGGACCGCGACGCGCTGCCAGCGCGCCAGGTCGATGTGTTCGAGGGTGAGGTAGCCGGTGCGCTGCTCGAGGTCGAACTCCCCCTTGACCACGAGCGGCTCGGTGTCGCTCGTCGCTACGGCGGGCGTCGCCTCGGCCAGTTGAAACTCGTACCGGGGAGAGCCGGGGCCCATCCGCGACAGGCGGCCGCTGACGCTCAGGGAGACCAGGTTGGTGTACCACCCGGGGCCGTGCTCGCCGAGGTCAAGCACGGCGTCGGTGAGTTTCATCGCGGGGACGAAGTCGGGGACTTGCCCGCCGGTGCTGCCCGACAGTTGGACGATGTTGAGATCGAGATTCCGATCCTGGCTGAGCCGGATGGTGGGCCGGTGCGCATGGATGTGCTCGACGGGGATGGTCCCAGAGAGAAGCCCGGACCATCGCGGGGCCACCTCCAGGCGCGGGACTTCGAGGAACGTCCCGCCGGTGCCGTCGATGCCGGGGACGCCGAGACGAAGACCGTTGATGATGATGAGTCCGCTCGGCGTGATCCAGACCCGACCGGCGCTGGCATGACAGCCGAGCGCGGACTCGATGCGCGGCAGGATCAGCCACGCCAGCACCCCGCTCTGGGTGACGACCGCGAGCCCGAGCGCGGCCACGGCGGTGACGCGGAGAATCCAGGCGAAGAGCCGGTGAGGCCACGATCGGCGGGGCTTCGGGGGTGAAGCGGGTTTGGGGTCGGGGGTGGACATGCGGGGGCGCGGGGAGTAGGCATGATCGGGTTTGGACGGGGGAACCGCAACGACGTGCTGCTGCTGCTGGTCGGGCACCCCCGGGACCAGCAGCAGCAGCACCTTGGCGCGATGACCGTCCTGGTGCGCCCACGGCGCGCCCCGCCCGCGTGGAAAGCGCCACACCTGTGAAAACTCTTTATCTCCCCGTGCGCCCGGGGTTTGCGCCCGATCCGCGCCTCGGCATCACCGTTTGCGCGCGCGCAAACCTGACCGCGCGTCCCTCTGTAGAGGCGCATGATTATCAAGCCGAACATCAACGACGGCGAGACCCACGAGCAGGCGGTGCTGCGCTGCGTCGAATCGACGTGGCGGAGCAACCCGATCCTGCTCTTCGAGGCGGTCAAGGACGCCGTGGCGCGGGCGGACTTTGCCAACGCCCTCGTCCTCGCGGTCGAACTCGACCGGCAGAAGGGGCTTCCGCTGAAGCCCGCCCAGCCCACGATGCTGATCCCCATCGGCAAGGGGGCGCTCGACGGCCCCGAGCGCTGCCCCTGCTGCGACAAGCGCCTGCACCCCGATCCGACGGTCCACAACATCTACGAAGAGCGCGCGCTCCTCGCACGCGGCACCGGACGACGAAACGAAGAAGAGAAGGCATCCACCGCAGAGGCGCAGAGAGCGCAGAGTCGAACGGATGAAGGGGCGACCGGGTGAAGGGGCTTGGGGCTTGGGTTTGAGGCTCTTTGTCTTTACCCCCGGTTCCTTTTTTGCCTTCCTCTGCGTCCTCTGCGCCTCTGCGGTGAATGTCTTTGTCTTCGAGGGAAAACACATGCAAGGCGTCTATTCGTACTCAAACAGTCACTGGCTCATCGCACAAGAAAAAGAAAGGAAGGCTCTCATGCAATCGGTCGTCCGTCAGGGGAGCGAGATCGTTCCCGTCCCCGTCGTGTGGCTGTGGCCCGGCGTCATCCCCATCGGCAAGGTGTCGATGCTCATCGGCGACCCCGGCCTCGGCAAGTCGTACCTCACCACCCACCTCGCGGCCCTGCTCTCGACGCGCCTTGCTTTCCCCGGCCACCCGGAGTCCGCGCGCCCGAACCCCGCGCAGACCCTCTTCATGAGCGCCGAGGACGATCCGGCGGACACCATCGTCCCGCGACTCCTCGCGCACGGCGCGGACCTGGCGCACGTCTCCTTCCTCGAAGGGGTCCGCCACAAGAACGGCGACGAGGGCGCGATCGACCTCGACAAGTCCATCGGCGCGCTGGACCACGCGCTGAGCGCGATGAGCAACCCGCGCCTCGTCGTCGTCGATCCCATCTCCGCCTACCTGGGCGACGCCGACAGCAACAACAACTCGCAGGTGCGCGGCCTCTTGAAGCACGTCGCGGCCCTCGCGGCGAAGCACGACTGCGCCGTCCTCCTCGTCTCGCACCTGCGCAAGGAGGGGACCGAGCGGGCCGTCTACCGCGCCACGGGGAGCCTCGCCTTCGCCGCCGCGGCGCGGAGCGTGTGGCTGGTCGCCAAGGACAACGCTTCCGGGGGCGACGAAGACAACCGGCTGCTCCTCCCGGTGAAGAATAACCTCTGCGGCCCGCAGAAGGGCTACCAGTTCCGCGTGGTGTCGAACACCGTCGTGTTCTCCGAGGAGCGCGTCGGCATCGACGCCGACCGGGCGCTGAGCGGCAAGGACGACGAGAAGAGCCAGACCGAAGACAAGGGAGAGGTCTATCGCCGGTTCCTCACCGAGCGGCTCGGGAAGTCACCCGGCCCGGTCCCCGTCGAGGAACTCCAACGGGACGCGGAGGCGATCGGACTGAACTGGGCGGGCATCCGGGGCAGCACGATCCCCCGCGACATGGGGATCGTGAAAGGACGAGTCGGGTCCGCGTACTTCTGGCAGTTGCCATGAACGCCCTCGGGGGGGGAATGGCTGCTGCTGCTGCTGCTGCTGCTGGTCGGGCACCCCCGGGACCAGCAGCAGCAGCAACACCCCGGTGGGGGTGAATGTCTTTCGGGGAACCACATGCCGCGCAGCAAACCATCATGGCTCGACGAAATCCCCTTCGAGGGCGCCTGCACCTTCTGCGGCGGGGCGCTGCGCCTGTCGACGGCGTGCAACGCCCCCGAGGAGGCGGTGAGCGAAGGACTCCGTGGCGTCATCTGCCTCGACCAGCCGAGACGCTGGCTCTGGTTCTGCTGCGATGAGCATCGACGCTCGGGGTGCCACCTTGTATGGAAAGAAGGATGCCGCCCGCCTTGGCACGGCGGATCGGCGGAGGAGAAAGGCGTCGAAGGGTGACGAAAGCGTAGAGCGAAAAGCGAAGATCAGGAAAAGGCGCGAAGTCTTCCCTTGATTTTCGCTCTACGCTCTACGCTTTCGCCTTATTGCGTCGCCTCGGGCTTGGAGACCACCTCCGCACGCGTCGGCCTCAGTTTGGCGAAGGACGGCGCGTCGATGACGTAGTACCAGTTGGCGAAGCGCCCCGCCAGTTGCTCGGCACGCTTCTTCCCCGCTTCGACTTTCTTTGCGCGCTCCGCGAGTTGGGTTTCGTAGGCGACTTGCGCCGGGTCTTTCGGTGTCTCAGCCCCCGGGGGCGCGGGCGATGCGGAGGCGGGCTGCTCGCTCGGCCCCCCGGGCGCGTCCTGCTCCGCGCCCCCCGGTGCGGGGAGCGGAACCGGGGGGTCAGCGGGCGCGGGCGGTGTTGGTGCGGGGGGACGCGGCGGCAACGGGATCAGCGATTCGTCGAAGCGGGCGCTGACGAAGGCGTAGCGCGATTCCTGCCCCTTCTTCTCGATCTCAGGGCCGGTGTCGCCGCCGCTCGACGCGATGACATCCTTGCCCGCCGAGAGCGCATCGCCCTCGCCGAACAAGACCTCGCCGAAGTACATGGAGTAGACGACGCCGTCGGCGCACGCGACGGACATCTCCCCCTGATTGCCGATCAGTTGCCCCTGCTGCGTCGCAAAGAACCCCTTGGTCTGCAGGTCCAGCACGTCCATCTGCGTGACCTTCTCGGTCTTGCCCGCGAACCACTCCGCGAGCCGTTGCGGCTTGGGACGCACCCCCGCGATCTTCAACGAGCGCAGCGTGCCGACAATCTCCTCGATCTTCGTGGAGTTGACGGTCTCGCCGCCGATGGGCGGGCCGCCGGGCTGCGCATCGACCCGCCATGCTCCGCCGGGGGGAGTGGGGTTCATCGGGTCGGGCGGCGGGGCGGCGGCGACGGGGGGGCGCGCGATGGTGATCTTCTCGGTGGAGTTTTTCGTCCCCTGCGTCTCATCCACCTGGTACTTGTCAACGATGATCGTGTTCACCTGCTCGTTGCCGAGTTTCAGGAGGTCCGTCTCGACCCAATCGACGAACGCGGTGGAAAAAGTCTTGGCGAAGTTCACCGCGTACACGCGGCTCTTGTCGGGGAGGCGGACGTAGCGCCGATTCGTCACGGCGGCGCTGGGGTCGGCGGTGGTGGTCTTGACTTCCTTGCCCACGATGAGATCGGCAAGGACGGCGCCGCCTTGGCCCGTCAGCGTGATGCGCGTGCCGCGACCTTTCAACGGCGCGGCGGCGTCGTCGGGGGCGAGCACGCCATAGGCCTCATGCTCGGCGGCGCGGTCGGTGACGACCTGCTCTTTTTCCAGGCCGATGAAGACGGCGGCGGCCTCGGCCATGTTCTTCTGCGCGTCGGCGGGGTAGCCGTGGTGCGAAGGGATCACCCAGCGCGTGCCGTCGAACTCGACCTTGAACGGTCGGATGGACGCGGCGGCCTCGTCGTAGGCGAGGACTTGCAACCCCTGCGCCGCCGTGGGATCGGTGAACCCCGCGAAGAGCACCTGCCCCTGATCGGAGAACTGCGCATCGGTGATCGGCATCGGGCGCGTGAGATAAACGGTCGCGGTAAGCCCGGCGGCGGCGGCGACGGCAATGACGGTTTTGGTGAGATCGTTCATGCGTGAGTCCTGAGTGCTGAGTCCTGAGTGCGGTGTCATAAGAAGCGAATGGCGAGTGGTGAGTGGCAAAAAAAGAGTGCGTTGCTGAAATGCCTTTGTTTCCAGCCCGTAGGGCTGATCGTCCGTAGCCGGGGGTCTAGCGAGTCTTCGAGCGTAACCCCCGGAACAAGGGCACTCGAACCATCTCGGCACCCTGTAAGGGTGCAAGTATGTACCGCCGCGCAAATCCAAACACCCTCGAAACGCACACGGAGAATCGCTCCACTATCTGCGCAGTGGTCAAAGGAACAGCGCGTTGCGACGATTTCGCGTGCGTGGCGGGAAATCGGGTCGGTCGCGAGACTTCATTCTCTTGAATCTGATCTGGGCGCATCTGGGTCATCTGTGGCATTCCTACTTGCACCCTTTCAGGGTGCCGAAAGAAATATGTATGGGGCTGGTCTCCGGGGGTTACGCTCGAAGACTCGCTAGACCCCCGGCTACTGACTACCAGCCTTTCAGGCTGAAGAGCAAGGCATGTTCGCGGGTCGTACTGCACTGTTCTCTCTCTCATCGCAGCCGTTCGCGTGCCACGCCTTCGCGTTCCTGCCCGCGTCGGCGGATGAAGACGATGGTGCCGAGCGCGAGCGCGGGGATCGGCGGCAGCGCCACGGCGGCGATGCGGATCTGCGTCTGCACCGCTTCGATCTGCTCCTTGGACTTGGTGCGCGCGGCGACGATCGCCTCTTCCTTGCGGTCGTTGATCCCCGACGTCTGGACCTCGACGCGGCGCTGCTCGGCCGAGCGGACGCTCTCGATCATGATCTGCCGCGTCGTGTCGTCGAGGTCCTTGCGGTCCTCGATCTCGGCGACCTTCCGCCGCAGCACCTCGTTGGCGGCGGCGATCTCGGAGTTGGCCTCGTTGGTCGCTTTGTCCACCGCGCTGTCCTTGTCCATCTCAAGGGTCTGCCGGGCGGCGTCGAGGCGTTCGAGCGTGCGGTACGCCGGGCGGCGCTTGCGGAGTTCGACGAGCGATTCGTCGCCCGCCATCGTGTCCACGACGTTGAGGATGAAGGTGACGTTGTCGAAGTTGAACTGCTCCATGCCCGTCTCGCGGAGGCGGAAAAACTCGGGCGAAACGATATCGAGGTCGGGGAGCAGGACGACGTTGATCGCCCCCCCCGTGTCGGTGGCCGTGCCCTTGATCCATGCGCCGATGGAGTGCCCGCCCGCGCTGGGCACCTGTTTGCGGTTGCGGTTGAAGCCTTCGATCCCGAAGAAGCCGCGCTTGAGCATCTCCTGGTACACGACAAACCCGCTGACGGGGCTGGTGTGCAGGAGAGGCGTGACGGTCAGCCCCTTCGCGGTCGCGTCGGGATGGGTGACGACTTCGCCCGACATCAGCACGACCAGTTCCTGCAGGCCGCTGGTCATCGGCAACGAAGTGTTAAAGGCCTGCGGCGAGCCGTTGGTTTTGGCGATGAAGACGATCTCGCGCTCGAAGCCCATGCCGGGGCGCGGGTTGTAGCCGTCCCAGAGAACTTTCGTCGGTGGCACCTCGGCACCGAGCATGTCCCACAGCGGCGCGAGGTTCGCCTTCGGGTCTTGCTGAGGCTGCCGCTGTTTTTGGAACGGGTTCTGCCCCGCGCCGCGCGGCTCGCTGGTCGCAAGGCTCGGGTTCACCATCGGCAAGGGGTCCTCGAAGACGATCGTGGGCTTGCCCTTCTTGATGTATTCGAGGATCGGCGCGAGGTCGGCGTCGGTCATCGTGCTGGGCTGCGCGAGGAAGAGCACGTCGAGATCGTCGGGCGGCGCGGTCCCCTTGCCGACCTGGATCACCTCGTACTGCTTGCGGAGCTCGCCGACGATGGGCCAGTCGGGCTTGCTGGTGAAGGAGTTGAAATCGAACGAGCCGAAGACGCCAGCCTCGGTCTCGACGATGCCGATCTTCTTGCGGCCCGAGAGCGAGACGGTGCGGATCGAGCGCGCGAGTTCGTACTCCACCGGCAGCCCGCGCGAGAGAAATGGCAGCACAAACTGCTCCCCCCCGCTGTTGAAGGCGAGCCCCATGAATATCTCGCCGGGTGCCCCCTGATCGTCCTCGGGGCCCGCGCCGACGGCCCTTGGCTCGATGTTGAAGTTGCGCTTGGCTTCGCGGGCCGCGTCCGTGTACGCCTCGGCCTCGACGAGTTTCACGATGATGCGCGAGCCGCCCCGCGCCTGATCGAGTTCGCGCAGCAACCCCAGGAGTGTCTCGCGGGTCTGGATGTACGTGGCGGGCACTTTGGGCGAGATGTACGCGGTGATGAGCACGGGGCGCTCCTCGGGGACTTCGCTGATGAGTTTGGTGGTCTCGCCCGAGAGGCTCCAGAGTCGCTCGGCGGTGGCGTCGGCGCGGGCCGCAGTGCGCGAGAGGAGCGTGATGATCGCGGCGCAGGAGACAACGATCGCGCCGCCGCGGATGAAGGCGAGGGCGGTGCGTCCGGCGGCGTCGCGCGAGCCGCTCCAGTGGTGGCGCGAGACGAGGAGGGTGTTCGCCCACAGGCCAAGGAAGGCGAGCATGACGAAGTACGCGACGTTTTCGAGGGCGATCACGCCGCGGCCGAAGTCGGCGAAACGCTGCGGCAAGGATAACTCCGACGCGACGCGGCCGACCATCGTGCCCGGGAAGATCGCGGAGAGCGCGCCCATGCTGACGATCGAGCCGCACAGCACCGCCGCCGTGATGAACGCAACCGTCAAGTTCGTCGTGAGCGCGCTCGCCACCAGGCCCACCGCGATCAGCGACGAACCCGCAAGCCAGTACCCGAGATAGGTGGAGAACATCAGCCCCAGGTCCGGCTTGCCGAGGTAGGACAGCACGAGCACATGGCTCACGGAAAAGAGCAGCGCCGCGGTGTAGATCAGCACGCACGCCAGGTACTTGCCCAGCACCAGTTGCCAGTCACGCGCCGGGAGCGTGAGGAGCAGTTCCTCGGTCCCCTGCTTGCGCTCCTCGGCCCAGGCCCCCATCGTGATCGCGGGGATCAGGAGGAGCAAGAGCGCGGGGAACCACATGTTGAGTTGATCGAGGCTGGCGATGTTCCGATTGAAAAAATCGGGCAACCAGAACGCCGCGAAGGCGGAGAGGAAGATGAAGATGGTGATAAAGACGTAGCCGGTGGGGCTGGCGAAGTAGGAGCCCAGTTCGCGGCGGACGATGGCGGAAAGAATTCGTGGTTTCATGGGAGAGAAGGGGTTCGGGGTTCGGGGTTCGGGGTTCGGGGTTCAGGGTTCAGGGTTCAGGGTTTTGCTTTTTTCTATTCCCTATTCCCTGCTTCCTGTCTTTCTCTGTGTCTCCGTGTCTCTGTGGTGAATGTCTTTGTCTTGGGTTCGGGGTTCAGGCTTGGGTAAGCGTGTGGAACTTTCGCTCCATTGCTTCTTCGGTTTCGCCGAGCGAGGCGACCGGGCCGTCGTGGACGAGTCGGCCCTGGGCGACGACGATGACGCGCTCCGCGACCGCCTTCACTTCGCGGAGGATGTGGGTGGAGAGGAGGATGGTCTTGGTTTTGGCGAGGTTTCGGAGCAGGGCGCGGACGTGCTCGACCTGATTCGGGTCGAGGCCGGCGGTCGGCTCGTCCATAATCATCACTTCGGGATCGTGGAGCAGCGCCTGGGCCATGCCGAGGCGCTGGCGGTAGCCCTTGGAGAGTTTGCCGATGGGTTTGCCGATGACCTCGCCCAGGTTGCACTCGCGGACCACGAAGTCCAGGCGATCCTTGAGCATGTTGCCGGCCATGCCGCGCGCCCGGCCGAAGAACTCGAGGAGTCCTCGCGGCGTCATGTCGGCGTACAGCGGGCCGTTCTCGGGGAGGTAGCCCAGCTTGGTGACGGCGTGCAGGCGGTCCTTCTGGACATCGACCCCCGCGATGGTCGCCCGGCCGTTGGTCGGCGCGAGGACGCCCGTCAGCATCTTCATCGTCGTCGATTTCCCCGCGCCGTTCGGCCCGAGAAACGCGACGATCTGACCCTTCGGGATCGAGAACGAGACGTCGCGGACGGCGTAGAAATCGCCGTAGGTCCGGGTGAGTGATTCCGCCTGGATCGCCGCGGCGCGGGCGGACTTGCCGGGTGGCTCCGCCACCGCCGCGGCTCCTGATTGACGCTGGCCATCGGTCATTGGTTCGTCCTTGGTCCGGGGGGCGGTTCGGCCCGCGGCCGGTTCGTGGAGGGAAGGGTACCCCGACCCGGATTTACCTACAAGCGCCGCGGCGGTCGGGTTGCGGGTGGCACGGGCTTTCCAGCCCGTGTCGGCCGGCGTCCGCCACTTCGCTCGCAGACTCGCTTGGTGGCGGCTTCTCACGCCCTGTTACTGGCTGAGGTCTCTATTCACTGTTGCCCGAATAGGCTGCCGACGAAAGACGTGCTCGGTACCCTGAAGCCTTGCCAGCGCCCCTCAACATCCTCGTCGTCGGCCCGCACCCGGACGATCAGGAGATCGGCATGGGAGCCACCATCGCCAAACTCGCGCAAGCGGGCCACCGAGTCCTGCTCCTCGACATGACCAACGGCGAGCCGACGCCGTTCGGCGATCCGGACACCCGCGCCAACGAAGCCGCAAACGCCGCCGCGATCCTCGGCGTGAAACGCCGCCTGCTCGGACTGCCCAACCGCACCGTGGAGCACACCATCGCCGCCCGGCACGCCGTGGCGGGGGTCATACGCGAGCATCAAGCCTCGATCATCTTCTGCCCGCACCCAGAGGACGCTCACCCCGACCACCGGGCGGTGACGCGGATCGTGGAGGATGCACGCTTCGACGCGAAACTCACAAAGACCAACCTGCCGGGAGAACCCATCTACCCCAAGTGGCTCTTCCACTACTACTGCTCGCATTCGCGGGCCGTGCCGTCGCCGAGTTTTCTGATCGACGTGACGGGCTTCGAGGAGGTGAAGCGCCGGTCGATCCTCGCGTACGAGAGCCAGTTCGTGCGCAACCCCAAGAACACCGGCGTCGTGAAATGGCTCGACGCGGCCACGACCTACTTCGGCTCACGCATCGGCACGGCGGCGGCGGAGCCGTTTCACGCGCCAGAGCCGTTGGGGCTGGGTGGCGTGGAGGGGTTGGTGATGTAAAGGCCGTGGCACCCCGTTTGTTGATGCACCCGTACACTCGTGCGATGCCCCCGGCTGTGAGCCATGACATTCGATGCGATCTTCGGCAGACCGACTGGCTCGACGCGGCACACACGCTCGCCCCGGCGTCGATCGACCTGCTCTACGCCGACCCGCCGTTTAATACGGGGGAGACGCAGCGCGACCGGGCGGGCGAGTTCGAGGATGCGTGGCCGGACATGGCGTCGTACATCGCGTGGCTGCGCGAGCGGCTTGCAGCAACGCTCCCCGCGCTGAAGCCCACGGCGAACATCCTGCTGCACGTCGATTGGCGGGCGAGCCATCATGTTCGACTGTTGCTCGATGATCTGCTGGGGACGGATCGGTTCGTGAATCATCTGATCTGGTCGTATGGGCTGGGCGGGTCAACGCCTCGGCGGTTTTCGAGGAAGCACGACGACATCCTCTTCTATTGCCTGGACCCGGCCCGGTACTGGTTCGAGGCGCCGATGGTCCCGGCGACGAGCCAGCGGATGAAGGGGATGCTGAAGAAGGCGACGGACGTGCTGGAGATTCCGTCGATCAACAACATGTCGCCCGAGCGCGTGGGGTGGCCGACGCAGAAGCCGCTGGCACTGCTGGAGGTGCTGGTGAAGGCGTGCTGCCCGCCGGGAGGAACGGTGCTGGACCCGTGCTGCGGCAGCGGGACGACCCTGGTGGCGGCGGCGCGGACGGGGCGCGCGAGCATTGGATTCGACGTGTCACAGGCGGCGATTGGGATCGCGCGACAACGCATCGAGGTTCTCGCAAGCCCGAACGCGACTGTCGCAACATGAGGAACTATCCCCGTACCGTCCCGGCACGGAGTGCCGGGTCGCCCGAGGCATACTGTTCACCATGAAGAAGATGATGTTGATCGTGTTGGTGGTGCCGGCCATCGCGGCCGGCGCGTGGTTCGCGCTCACCCGTTCCGGCGCGAGCGATGCGCTCGGCGAGTGGGTCGCCCGGCAGGTGGTCGCGGTCGCGGAGGCGTACATCGTCCCCGACGTCGCGTTCGACGGCTTCCGGTACCGCGCGCCGGGAACGCTGGAACTCACCGGCGTGACCTTGACCGCCCCCGATGGAACGGAGGTGGTCCGCGCGGGGCTGGTCCGCGTCACGCTGGCGGAAGCGCCGAGCATGAACAAGCCCATCGCGATCGAGAAGATCGAACTGAAGGACGCGACACTGCGCCTCCTCGCAACGAAGGACGGGGGGTTCAAGGGGCTGGTGCCGTTCGTCGAGGGGCAGGCCATTGAGAAACCCGAGAGCGTGGACGAGAACCTCCGGCTGTCGCGCGTCTTCCGGGTCCGCTCGCTGAGCCTCGAGAACGGCTCGCTCGAATACGACGACGGCACGGGCGCGCCCCCCATGATCCTCAGCGGCCTGACGCTGCAGACCGGCGTCGATCCCCCCCGGGGCACGGGTGGGGACGAGGGCTGGTACAGCATCGATACGGAGACCGTCGTGGGCGACAAGTCACTCGCGCACATGAGCGCGAAGGGGAAACTGAACATCGATTCGATGGCCGCGAAGTTTGAACGGCTGGCTCTCTCGATGCGGCTCGACGAATCGACGTACAAAGCCCTCCCGCCCCGGGTGCAGCAGGCGCTGAAGGAGTTCGATGCGCGCGGGCAACTGGACGTGACAGCGTCGGGCGATGTCTCGCTGAACGGCTCTTCGGGCACTCGGCTTGAAACCAAGGTCGCGCTGAAGGAGTTCAATGTCGCCTCGGGCGAGTACCGCTTCCCGATTGATTCCGCGGAGTTCCCGATCTCCATCTCCGAGGGACGCGCGACGATGCCGGAGGGGGCCGCGTCGCTGCTGGGCGGCGTGCTCCGCGTCAAGAACCTCGCGGTGGAACTGGGACAGGCCGGGATGCCGACGCGACTCGAATGGGATGCGCAGAGCCTCGATCTTCAGAAGATGCTGCGCATCGCGACGCCGCGGGGCGAGCCGCCGAAGTTGGCGGGGATCGTCGCGTCGTCCGGACGGGCCCAGACGGCGCTCGCGTCACCGAAGGAGAGCCTCTCGGGCGGCGGCGTGATGACGCTCCGCGAGGGACGGTTGATCGTCATCCCGATGTTCAAGCAGATGGCCGAGATGATCGGTGTGTACGACGAAGCGGAACAAGCGGGCGCGAACACCAGCACGGTGGACGCGGCGTTCGACCTGACACCGGCGGGGATCGTACTCACGGAAACAACGGTCGATACTCCCGTCGCGGTGGCGCGGGGCACGGGCACCATCGGCTTCGACGGCTCGCTCGACCTGCTCATAAACGCCGGGCCGATGGAGAAGGCGCAGGGTCTCTTCGGAAAACTGGGAGAGGCGATCGGCAAGGTCACCGACAAGTTGATGAAGTACCACATCACCGGTCGAGTGGGCGAACCGAAGGTCACAGTGAGGCCGCTGGGGCTGTGAGTCATGCGAGACGGCGGCGCAGGCCCGTCACGGGCACGTTGCGCCGAAGTTCGCCAGCGTGTTGGTGATCGAGGCGAAGGTGAACGGGTTGCTCCAGTTGGAGAGCACATAGGTGATGTCGGCGAAGTCAACCGCGAGGTCGTTGTTGTGGTCGCCCGGGCAGGCGGGGGGCGTGAGGGAGAAGTCGATCGTGATGGGCGCTCGTTCGCCACCGCCACCCGCCGAAGACGGACGGGTGGTGGCACCCGAGATTCGCCGGCTAGCGGAGTAAGATGTTGCCATGACACCCGAGACGATTCTTCGTTCGCTTGGACTCCACGACGACCCGCGGGTGGTCCCCGCCGACCGGCTGCCGAAGGGCGATATCCCCGCGGGCATCGCGGTCACGTTCAACCCGGCGACAGGCAAGCCGATCGCGGGCGTGCGGCTCGACACGCGCGAGTCCTACAACGCGGCCGTGGCGCGGAGTGAGGCGGCGTTCAAGCAATGGCGGCTGGTCCCCGCGCCGCTGCGGGGCGAGATCATCCGGCGCATCGGTGAAGAGTTCCGCAAGCACAAGGACGATCTGGGGGCGCTGGTCTCGCTCGAGACGGGCAAGATCCTTCCGGAGGGGAAAGGCGAGGTGCAGGAGTGCATCGATATCGCGGACTTCGCCGTCGGCCTCTCGCGGCAGTGCTACGGCTTGACCATGCCCAGCGAACGCCCGAAGCATCGCATGATGGAGCAGTGGCACCCGCTGGGGCCGATCGGCGTGATCTCGGCGTTCAACTTTCCGATCGCGGTGTGGGCGTGGAACGCGATGCTCGCGGGGGTGTGCGGCGATACGGTCATCTGGAAGCCAAGCCTGATTACGCCGCTGGTCGCTATCGCGGGGACGCGCGTCGTACACAAGGTGATGCGGGAGCAGGAAATCTTCAAGGCCCCCGGGGGCGCGGGGTTCGATGCGACGGATGTGTTCCCGCTGGTGATGGGGATCGATTCGGAAGTGGGTGAGACGATGATCGCGGATCATCGGCTGCCGCTGGTCAGCGCGACGGGCTCGACGCGGATGGGCAAGCGCGTGGGGCAGGTGGTGGCGGGTCGGCTGGGGCGTGCGCTCCTGGAACTTGGCGGGAACAACGCGATCATCGTGACGCCCGACGCCGACATGGAGATGGTGGTACGGGCGGTGGTGTTCGGCGCGGTCGGCACGGCCGGTCAACGCTGCACGTCCACGCGCCGGCTGATCTGCGTGAAAGGGGTGAAAGAGAAGATCATGCCGCGACTCGTGAAGTCGTATTCGGCGGTAAAGATCGGCGATCCGCTGGCGGAGGGGACGCTGATGGGGCCGCTGATTAGTGAGCACGCGGTGGCGAGCATGGCAAAGGCGATCGAGCGTGCGGAGGCGGAGGGGTGCAAGGTCTTGTGCGGCGGTTTGCCGGGGATCGGTCGGCTCAAGGATGCGCCGGGACATTATGTTGAGCCGACGATCATCGAGGTGCCCGCCGGGAAGGCCCCCGCGATCACCTGCGAGGAGACGTTTGCGCCGATCATGTATGTGTTCGAGGTACACGATCTGGACGAGGCGCTGGCGCTGCAGAACGGCGTGCCGCAGGGGCTTTCGAGCGCGATCTTCACCGACAGTGTCCGCGCCGCGGAGAAGTTCTTGTCGGCCGCGGGCTCGGATTGCGGGATTGCCAACGTGAACCTGGGGACGAGCGGCGCGGAGATCGGCGGCGCGTTCGGCGGCGAAAAAGAGACGGGAGGCGGGCGTGAATCCGGTTCCGATTCCTGGAAGGTGTACATGCGTCGCCAGACAAACACGATCAACTTTGGAGCCGACCTGCCGCTGGCGCAGGGGCTCCGCTTCGAATAGGACTTCCGGGGCGTGCCCGCATCATGACGACATTCGCCGTCATACTGCTGATCGTGGTGATGCTCGCGACCGACGCTGTGGTCGTGTGGGCGCTCTTTTCCAATCTGCGCTCTTCGATGTGGAAGCCTCTGTCGGACGCCTATCCGTCCCGGCCTCTGGCGCGGGACGCGGTGCGGCGCGAGTTTCAATCACTCAAGATGGGTCTGTTCAATCTCGGCTGGTGCGCGCACCTGACGGTTGATTCGGAGCACCTGCATATCGAGCCCACGGCGATTCTCCGTTTTTTTCGGATGACGGGGATGAGCATCCCATGGCAGGAGGTCCGCGTGGTCAAGCGTTCGCGCATAACCACGCGGATTACCGTGCGCATCCGGAAGGTGAAGATCCAGGGACCGGGATGGGCGTTCGGGCTGGCCGAGCCTGCGTGACGGCTCAGGCCATGATGAGGGCGCCGACTCGGAGGGCTTCCGCGACGCTCCACGCCTGTGCGACGCAGCCCTGGGGTCGGCGCGGCGGCTCCGCGTCGTACACCTCGGCGATGTGGCCCAGACATCCCTGCTTCATCGAGTCGAGGAGCGGCTGGAGAGCGGCGCGGGCTTGGGCTTTGGCGCTGTCGGAGAAGTTGTCGGCGCGGAGGAGCGCCGCGCAGTAGGGGCCGAGGAGCCAGGGCCAGACCGTGCCGTTGTGGTACGCGCGGTCGCGGCTTGTCATGTTGCCCTCGAATCGCGGCTGATAGTTGGGATCGCTCGGCGCAAGCGTGCGCAGGCCACGCGGGGTGAGCAGGTGTTGCGTGACGCATCGGAGGACGCCGCGCTTTTGTTCGGCGGTGAGCGGCGAGAACTCCAGACTGGCGGCGAATATCTGGTTGGGGCGGATTTCGAGGGTCGGCTTCCAGTGTCCCGATGCGTCGCGCTGGAGGCAGTCATACAGGCGCTGCTCTGCTTCGTTCCAGAACTTCGTTCTGAATGACTCGCCGACGCGCGCGGCGAGGGCGCGGTAGCGGGCGGCGCGAGCCCCCGACTCGCTCCGCTCGTCGGCGGCGTGGAGTGTTTCCGCAATCGCCAAAAGTCCATGATGCCAGAGCGCGTTGACCTCGACCGGCTTGCCGTGGCGCGGGGTGAAGACCACGCCGCCGCGCTTCGCGTCCATCCAGGTGAGTTGGGTAGTGGCATCGCCCGACTCGATCAGCCCATCGTCCGGGTCCATGCGGATGTTGAAGTGCGTGCCGGACTGGTAGCGGTCGATGATCTGGTGGCACGCGGGAAGCAAGATCGAGTCGAAGGTGACGCGATCGCCGGAGGCGCGGAGGTACTCGCGGCAGGCGTGGAGGAACCAGAGCGACGCATCGACGGTGTTGTATCGCGGCGGCCCACCGTAGTCGTCAAAGACGTTGGGGATGAGGCCGTCTTTGACGTGGAGGGCAAAGGTTTCGAGCGCGCCGCGCGCGTCGTCGAATCGGCGCGTCGTGAGCATGAGCCCGGGCAGGGAGATCATCGTGTCGCGTCCCCAGTCGGAGAACCAGGGGTAGCCGGCGAGAACCGTGGTCAGTGGCTTGCCCTCGACGGCGCGCGGGACGAGGAAATCGTCCGCGGCATCAACAAGCGATGCGAGGCGTTCGAGGGCGGAACTGTTCTTCGAGAGGTTGCCACGGATCACGGCGAGGTGTCTCTCGCGCGAATCGTCGTCGAAGATCGTGAAGTCTGGGCTGTCGGGTTCGAGGGCGGCGGAGACGGTGAAGACTTCAGGGCCGGGGGCGGAAGAGGGGAGCCGGACCTCGAAATAGCCCGGCGTGAACTGGTGTTCGACGCCCTCCTGGTGACGCTCGGACTCGAAATCGTAGAGCACATCGCGGAGCATGTCGGGCTGGGCGACGGCGGCGGCGTTCTGACACCGGACGGCGAGCGTCCGGCCGTCGGCGGTGATGCGCATGGAATCGTGGTGAGCGGCCACGGCGTAGCGCGAGCAGTCCCGATCGGCGTTGACCGAATGGAAGTCGCGGAGCGTGACGCGCGGCGTGATCCGCAGGCGCACATTCCGCTCACCCGAGCGCACGGAATACCTCACGGCGCACGCATTGCGCCGCCACGCTGTCTTGAGTTCTTTCACGATTTCAACGCCCCGGACCTGATAAACCCATCGCGCGATGGTCGCGGTTTTCTCGAAACGGACAAGGTGGTCGGTGCCGTTGGGGTCGAGCGTGCCGTCGCGGAAACGGTGGGCGCTGAGGTGGAAGCGGGCGGCCTCGTTGCCGCCGGCGTCCTCGAATATCAAGAGTTCATCGAGGCTTGCGAGGCACGAGATGCGGTCAACGGGCGGCCTGACGCTTGCGATGAGGAGGGCGTGGTACTTGCGTCGGTTGACGCCGGAGGCGGTGCCCATCGCGAACCCGCCGTTGCCGATGGTGAGGAGCCACTCGTTGTCGGGCGAGGGCCGGGTGTGGCCCGACGGGCGCTCCACGGCGAAGGGTGGCTGCGGGGCCGAGAGTGATGGTTGCACTGGGGTGGGGGTGATGGTGGCCATTATCGCTTGGGCAACGGGCATCACGAGGCTTGAATGTCGGGTTTCGTTGAGGGATGCGGGAGTCAGTCGGAGTTTACAGAGGCTTCAGTTCATTTGTAGCGGCTTGCGGTGGGGCAGGCTTCTCGAAGAGTCGCCGCGGAGACCAGCCTGCCCTGATTTCTTGCACGAGCAGGCAGGTCACCGCGGCGACTCTTCGAGATGCCTGCTCCACCCGAGTTGAAACCGCTCCATGGTCTGAGAAATAGATGCTCCCGGACCCGATTCGTCACTGACGATGACGGCAGGGCGGCCAAAAACCGGGCGGGGCTGCTCGGTTCTTGTTTGAGGGATGGATCGGGTCGAAATCCCGATCCGTGATGTGCCAAGTTTCAACATGCAGAACACCCGGCGGAAGGTCCGATGTATGGACCGGTAACTCTCCTGCGCGGAGCGTGGGGGGCATCACTCAGCCGGAGGCTGGCACGAGCGCAGCATCGGACGCCGCCGCGCGGCGCGCCGGTTGTTGGTATCGCGTGCCCGCGACTCGTCGGCCTGGCCCACGGATGGGCGCGTGCGAAAGGAGCCTCGCGCTATGAGCGGCCTCACATCCGGCATCGGACTCTTCAGCGGCATCAACACCGCCCAACTTATCGATCAGTTGCTGTCGCTGGAGGCGCGCCCCAAGCAGCAAGTGCAGCAGCGCCTCGTCGAGTTGCAGGGGCAGCGGGCCGCGTTCCTCGACATTAACACCACGGTGCTCGGGCTGAAGTCGGCGGCGCAGAAGTTCCGCATCTCGAACATCTTCAAGTCCGCCCGCGCCACCAGTTCGGACGAAACGCTGCTGACCGCGACGGCGGGAACCACCGCCGCCACCGGGACCTACCAGTTTGTCGCCAAGAGGCTCGTGAGCACGCAGCAGTCCCTCTCCCGCTCGTTCGCCGACGCGGACGTCTCGGCGCTCAACGCTTCGAGTTTCACCTTCGAGTTGGGAGGCGGGCAACTCAGCACCGAGACGCGCCTCTCCGAACTCAACGGCGGAGCCGGCGTGGAACGCGGCAGAATCGTCGTCACCGACTCCACGGGGGCCTCGGCGACCGTGGACCTTTCCACCGCCGTCACGGTGGAGGACGTGCTGAGCGCGATCAACGCCGCCAGCGGCGTGCGCGTGAAAGCGACGGTCGACGGCGACCGCATCAAAGTCACCGACACGAACACCAGCGGCGCGGGCACGCTCACCATCGCCAATGCCACCGGCTTCAACACCGCGACGAGCCTGGGCATCGCGGGCAGCTCCGCCGCCGGCTTCGGGAACGCCATCGCGGGTTCAAGGGTCCGCACGCTTTCAGGGGCGACGAGTCTCGCCTCGTTGAACGACGGCACCGGAGTCAATATCCGCGACGGCAGCGACGACCTGACCATCACCGCCCGCGACGGCACCGTCCACCACATCAAACTGGGACTTATCACACACCTCGAGGATCAAAACACACCCCCCACGCCCAACACCACCGCCGATGACACAACGATTGTCGATCAGACCCGCGCCACCAAGGTGCAGGACGTGATCAACTACATCAACGCTCAGACCAGCGGCAAAGTCACCGCGGCCCTGAACGCCGAGAAGACCGGGCTGGTCCTGACGGACAACACCGCCGAGTTCGACGTCGTCAGCAACCTCATCGTCCGCAGCGCCACCGCCGACCGCACCACCGCGAAGGACCTGGGAATCGAGACCGACACCGTGGGCTTCGACGCGCCGACGGTGAACGGCAAGCGCCTGATCGCGGGGCTGAACTCGGTGCTTGTTTCCAATCTCAAGGGCGGGGCGGGGGTCTCGGCCAACGCGCTCACCATCACCGACCGCGACGGGACGGTGACGAACGTGACGATCGGGGCCGCAGCCCTGGCGGGATCGCTCGACGATGTGATCAACAACATCAACACGCAACTGGCCGCCCACGTCCCCCTCCCCCTCGGCACGGCCCAGGGCGTCCGTGTAAAACTCAACCGCGCCGGGAACGGGCTGGCGCTGGAGGACCAATCGGGAGTGGGCACCGGGAACATCGCCGCCAGCGGAGCCGGCGCAACGGCGCTGGGCATCGCCGCCTCGGGAGCAACGGGCGGCTCGTTCAACGGCTCAAACCTTCAGGCCAAATGGATCGGCCGCTCCACCCTCCTCTCGTCCCTCAACGGCGGCAAGGGCATCGGCCTCGGGACCATCCGCATCACCAACGCCACGGGCGTCGCCTCGACCATCACCATCGGCGAGAGCATCAAGAACGTGGACGACCTCTTGAAGTTCATCAGCAGCGCCTCCAGCAGCGGGATATCGGCCGACATCAACGCCACCGGCGACGGCATCATCGTCCGCAGCGACACCACCGGCACCGGAACCCTCCGGATCGAGGACGTCTCGGGCGTGGTCGCCAAGAACCTGAACCTCGTCGGCACGGACGACAACGACGGCGGCACCATCGAGATCGACGGATCGTACGAGCGCACCGTCACCCTCGCCGCCAACGACACGCTGAGCCAGGTGGCGAGCAAAATCAACGCGGCGCGGGTCGGCGTCTCGGCCGCGATCATCCGCGACGGGACCGGCGCTCGCCTCAGCTTCACCTCGCAACGCTCGGGCGCCATCGGCCGCGCCGCCATCGACACCGGCGCGCTCGACCTCGGCCTCTCCACGCTCGCAAAGGGCGAGGACTCCGTGGCGTTCTATGGCTCGGGCGACCCGGCACGCGCGGTGCTGCTCACCGGCTCGTCGAACGTGCTGGACAACGTGATCCAGGGAGTCACCATCGACCTGAAGCAGACGAGCACGACCCCCATCACCCTGACCATCTCGCGCGACACCGAGACCATCGAGAAAACCGTCACCGAGTTCGTCACCGCCTACAACGCGATGATCGACAAACTGGCCAGGTACGACGCTTACAACATCGAGACCCAGCGGGCCACCAGCCTCTTCGGCGATCAGACCATCGGGTCGCTCCGCAACAACCTGAGGCGGATCGTGCAGGGGACGCCCGACGGGGCCGCCGGGTCGCTCACCCGGCTCTTCCAGGTCGGCATCACCGTGCAAAACGGCACCAAACTCCAGTTCGACCCCGCGAAGTTCCGCTCGGCGCTCGAACAAGACCCCGAATCGGTCGATACCCTCTTCTCGGCGCGCGACCTGGTGCCGAGGGGCAGCCGGGTGACCGTTCCCGACGGTGACACGAACCCACTCAACGACCCCCTCGTGAACAACACCAGCGCCGTGAACACCTTCACCCGCCTCGGCATCCTGGAAAAACTGGGCGAGTTCGCCTCGATCTCCACCGGCTCGGTGGACGGCACCATCCCGCGCAAGGGACGGGCCATCGATACTCAACTCCGTGCGGGCCAGTCGCGGATCGCACAGTTCGACGTCCGCCTCGCCGCCAAGCGCGCCCGCCTGGAACGGCAGTTCGCCGGCATGGAGCAGGCGATCGCCTCGCTCCAATCGCAGTCGGGGGCGCTCGGGTCGCTCGGCTGAGCACCACCATCCGACCACGCCGAGCGACTGAAGACGCCCCCACGAACCTCCGATAGCAACCGCATGGCATTCGACATCAACAACCCCTACTTCCGCACCAAAGTTCTCACCGCAAGCCCCGAGGAACTCCGCCTCATGCTCATCGACGGGTGCATCCGCTTCCTCAGAGAGGGGCGGGAGGCCCTGGAAGCGAAAAACTTCGAGAAGACCTACGAGCACTTCACGAACGCACGCAACATCCTCATCGAACTGACCACCAGCCTCCGCCGCGACGTGGACCCCACCCTCTGCGAAAAACTCGAAGCCATCTACACCTACGTCCTCCGCCTGACCGTGGACGGCTCGTTCGACAAGGACCCCAAGAAGATCGATGAGGCCGTCGAGTTGATGGAGTACGACCGCGAGACCTGGCTGCTCCTCATGGAGAAGGTGGCCGGCGAGAAGGCGAGCGCGTCCGCGAGCGCGGAGTACGCGCCGCTCTCCGTGCGGGCCTAGCCGACCATCCGCGCAAAAAATGAACTCGAAGACCCGACCCGCAGAACGCCCGGAGAGTCATACGGATCACGCCTCATTCTCGTGCGGACGGCCACTTGGTCCCCAGCCGCGGAGCGGTGCAAGCCGTTAGCCACCGGCGTGAGCCCTCACCCTTATACACATCTTCTAAATGCCACGAAACCAGCTCGATTTGCGTCGAAACTTCCGGCAAACGGGCCGCGGGATCGACGCGGATCACGGCAGTTAAACCCAAGTTCGTCGCAACGCCGAGATGCGTAAAAGGGCGATGACGCCTCACCCCCGGCACGCGGCACACCAACCAATCTTCCGCGACCCCGGAGGGGTCGGCTGTAGTAGCCGGGGGTGCCTCACCCCCGGTGCGATGCGCACCCAAACCATCTTTTCTTTCGACCCCGAAGGGGTCGGCCACCCCACGTTGTAATGTTTCAACAAGTTGCGCATCTTATATGCAAAAATAATCGTCCGATGATGCTCCGTAACTCTTCAGCCGTTTGCGACCCGAGATTCGTGCCCTCGTGAAATGCCCTTCCCGGCGCGCCGGGATTGCCAGACCCCGCCGTCTTCGGCGCGGGTCTGGAAAAGGCTGCTTTTTCAGCATCTTGTGCCCTGACGGGGGCACGCGGATCGCACGAAAACTCATGATTCAGTTCACGGCGTGGGGTGCCACTGGTCGGCTCTGAGACCAGTGCTGCCGGTGCCGGATGCCACTCGACGGGTCGCACGGTCGAGGCGAAGCCACCTCGACGCGCGGCACCCTCGGGTGTGTGAAGGGTAGACTTGTGGATCGTTCCACCCGCCATTGAACGCCCCAGCGAGCCTGGGAAAAAATGGTTTTCGTTCGGTTCGCGAATGCCCAATTCTCATCTTTTTCGTAGGCGCGCGATGCGGAAAAGTACTCTGGGCGCGCTGCCCGTTTGATTTTTTCCCAGGCTCAGCGGGGCGTCGGGTTGTAGCCACGGGTGCAGCGAGTCTTCGAGCGAAACCCGTGGAATGATCGAGTATTTTCACAAGAGCCCCCGAAGGGGGCGACGGAGGATTTCAGTAGAGCCTGCCCATCTGTGCCAACGTCTACCGCCTTCTCCTCCTCATCTCTGCCGCGCGAGTTCCGATTCAGAGGGTCGGTAGATGGGGTAGCACGGTCGAGGTGAGGACACCTCGACGCGTGGCACCCTCGGGAGTGTGAGGGGTAGACTTGTGGAGTGTGCCACCCGCCATGACGGCGATCGGCAGGGAATCGCGGGCGAGACGCTCCAGGAGATTGGGGGTCTCGACGTGAAGATGCTCGGCAATGCGAATGGAAACGCTCAGAATGAATGACCCCAGCGGCTCACAATGGCGAAAATGGGACCTGCACTTTCACACACCTCAGTCCCACGACTACGGGAACAAGGGCCTGACTGCGGCCCAAGTTGTAGACCGCCTCATTCAAGCAAAAATAGCTGTTGTTGCCGTGACTGATCACCACAAGCTGGACCCCACATTCATTGCGTCCATGATGGAGGCGGCTGGGACCAGACTGACGGTACTCCCAGGCATCGAGTTGTCCAGTGATCTTGGCGGCGACGAGAACGTGCATTTCATCGCCATTTTCCCAGAGCAATCCGACCTTGCCCACGTTTCGTCCGAGTTGATGGTGAAGCTGAATCTGAATACCAAGCGAAAAGAAGGCGTTCAAGAGGAGAGGTTATACGTTGAGTTCCCGACTGCGGCACGAGTAATCCAAGAGCTCGGCGGTCTCATCAGCATTCATGGGCACGGCAAGGCAGACAACTACGAGACCATCACCAGCAAGCTCAAGTTCAAGCAGGAGCAGAAGACCAATCTGCTTCGCGATTACGTTGACATCATCGAGGTCGGTGGTGTGGACAACGCGAGAACCTACCGCGAGAAGATATTCCCGCAAATCGGTTTTCCAGTCCCAATCGTGATTGGGTCGGACGACCACGCGCGAAAGCCATATCCCGCGGACAAGAGATGTTGGATCAAGGCCGACCCGACCTTCGCAGGCCTTCAAATGGCGCTACGTGAGCCCGACTCTCGATTTAGCCTCGAAGCCAGCCCCGCGTCCGTAGATCGGCTCACCAGCAACAAGACACGATACATCAAGTCGATCGCGTTCAGCAGGAAGGCGACGATGCCTCCCGGAGAGGAGTGGCTTCAGGGCGAAGTCCCTCTGAACTCTGGGCTCGTTGCGATCATCGGGAACAAGGGAAGTGGAAAAAGCGCGATCGCGGATGGGCTTGGTCTGTTGGGTTCCTGCGGAACAGCCAGCTCGTTCTCGTTCCTGCACAAGACGCGGTTCTGTGATCCCAAGACGGGCCGTGCGCAGCATGTTGAAGCAGTGCTGCAATGGCACGACGGCGCTCCTCGAACGCGGACATTGTCCGAGACCGTTGCCCCCGATGAGCCGGAACGGGTCAAATACCTGCCCCAGAACTTTGTCGAGGAGGTTTGTAATAACCTCGCATCTCCTGGAGGCGGGGAGTTTGAAAAGGAGCTGAAGAAAGTCGTCTTCTCGAAGGTGTCCACCGCCGGACGTCTCGGGAAACGCAGTTTGGACGAACTCATCCAGTTCCGCACGGAGGAGATCCGCCGAGAAGCGGACAGTTTGGCGGCGGGGCTGGCATCGCTTGCTCTCGAAAGAGCGACACTTGAGGATCGCCTGGAGCCTGCCGTCAGGTCGGCCCTTGAGAACCAGATTGCTCAAGTGAAGGAACAGATCAAGAGCCACGAGGCCGCGAAGCCCGTAGAGGTGAAGTCGCCGGCCGAAGATGCGGCGACTGCCGCCAAGTCAGCGGCAGAACTTCAGGCGCTCGACCGTCTAAAGAAGGACCGAGACGATCTTTTCAAAGACGTCAAGGCAGCGGAAGCCGACGTCGCCTCGCACCAACTGCGGGCAGCGCAAGCGAGCAAACTGCTCGACAAGCTCAAGAATCTTGAGACGGAACTTGATCGTCGCAAGAGTGATTTGGAGGCCGATGCGGCCGCAATCGGTTTGGACGCGGCCTCTCTGGTGTCGGTCACGCTCAATCGCGCTCCAGTCGAGCGGGTGCGCGATGACGCCTTGATGAAGCAAAATGCTGCTCAGTCGAAACTTGACGATCCTCTGCCCAACGGGCTGCGCGAGAAGAAAAAGCAACTTGACGAACAGATCAAGACATCGCAGGACCAACTCAACAGGCCAAACCAAGAGTTCCAAGCCTACCTAGAGCGCAAGGCCGCATGGCAAGCGAGTTTGGACAAGCTGGCCGGAACGGCCGATGAGCCTCAGTCACTTCGAGGACTCGAAGCGGACGTGGCTGCGCTCGACGGCATCCCAGCAAAGCTCGCTGACATTGATGCACATCTTGAGCGAATCGCAGCCGACATTCAAGCGCTGCGAATTCGAGAAGCCGCCGTCTACACGGAGTTGTACGAGCCTGTGCAGCGCTTTGTCGCCGATCACCCCCTCGCGAAGGCGCAGCTCAAGATCGAATTCAAGGTTGAGCTCATCCAGGAAGGATTCGCCGAAGCGCTTTTGGGTCACATCAATCAGCAACGCCTTGGCTCCTTCAGCGGAGTCGAGGAGGGCAGAACACGAGCAATGACCCTCACCGCCACAGTGGATTGGGCCAACTGGGAACAGGTGCGTGCATTCCTGAGAACAGTTCAGGATCAACTCCACACTGATCGACGCGACGGACGGGGACAACCCATGCCCCTGCACGGTCAGATTGGCAAAGGCCGAACCGCGGCCGAGCTGTACGCGTGGCTCTATGGGCTTTCGAACCTCAAGCCCCGCTATGTATTAAAGTCGGAGGGGAAGAGGCTTGAGCAGTTGTCCCCCGGCGAACGTGGCACGCTGCTTCTTGTCTTCTACCTCCTCGTGGACGACTCAGACATGCCGCTGATCATCGACCAGCCCGAAGCGAATCTCGACAATGAGACGGTGGCGAAAAAACTGGTCGCTTGCATTCAGTATGCCAGGGAGCGAAGGCAGGTCGTCATCGTGACGCACAACCCCAACCTGGCTGTCGTCTGCGACGCGGACCAGATCATCTACGCGTCCATGGATATCTCCGCGGGGAACAAGATCGCGTACACCTCCGGCGCCTTGGAGCACCCCAAGATCAATCAACACACGATCGACGTCTTGGAGGGCGGTCGCCCACCGTTCAACAAACGGGATGACACCTATAAAGTCGCAGGTCAATAGGGAGTTCTTCGCGTCCGGCGGGTGGCACCGATTGAACTTCCACATGGCGGGTGGCACCGTCCAAGAATTTCATTGACTCGTGCCACCGATTCCGGCGCACCGGGACTTCGAGCCGTCGGTGTCCGAACTATACAAACCCCCGCGCCCGATCCGTGCCCATCCCTGTCATCCGTGCCAACTCTTCTGCCTTCTCTTCTCCGCGTCCCCCGCGCCTCCGCGTGAGCCGCATCAAGACCAATCCAGAACGATCTTCCCGAACTGCTCCGCCCTCTCCAACCGCTCCCACCCCTTCCGCGCATCCTTCGCCGCGAGCACCGAGTCCACCACCGGCCTTACATGCCCCGCGCGCAGCAGCGACGCCACCTCCCGCAACTCCTCGTTCGACCCCATCGTCGAGCCCAGCACCCGCAACTGATTCCAGAAAATAAACGCGATGTTCGTCTCCGCGATCGGCCCCCCGGTGTTCCCCGCCGTCACATACGCCCCGCCGCGCGCCAGGCTCTTGATGCACGCCATGTGCGTCGGCTTGCCCACCGTGTCCACCGCCATGTCCACCCCGCGCTTCCCGCTCCACCCGCGCACCTCCTTCGACCAGTCCTGCCCGCCCCCGGAATCGAGCACGCAGTGATCCGCGCCCAGCGCCCTCGCCTTGTCCAGCTTCCATTGATGCCGGCTCGTCACGACCGCCGGGCACGCCATCCACTTCGCGATCGACAGCGCCGCCGTCGCCACCCCGCCGCCGATCCCGGTGATGAGCACGCTCTGCCCGGGATGCAGCCGCCCCTTGCCAACCATCATCGAATACGCCGTCAAAAAAGTAAGCCCGAACGCCGCGGCGTCCGTCGCCGTGATCGCCTCGCCGACGAGCGCAAGGTTGTCGGCGGGGCACGCGAACCGTTCGCGGTGCATCCCGTGTACATGCTCGCCGATGAGTTCGTAATCGGGAACAATCGTCGTACCGGGGGGGTCTTCCGGTCGCGGCGAGCGCCGCTTTTCGTACATCGCGTTCACAATCACCCGCTTCCCGACCCACGATTCCGGTACGCCAACCCCGACTTTCTCCACCACGCCGCACGCATCGCACCCAGAGACTCGGGGATACGTCAATTCCACGCCCGGAATGCCCATCCCCACCCAGATATCCATGTGATTGAGCGCCGACGCAAGCGTGCGCACAAAAACGTCCCCCGCCCCCGGAATCTGTTGGAGATCGGGAAAGTTCGGTTCCAATCGGATGTTCGGACTCACGGGTCCGCCCTGCTTGTCGATCACTACTGCTCGCATGGCCCCAGTGTACCCACACCACCGCTCGTGCGCGTCGCGCCGGCACCACAACCCAACTAAGTCCGTTGTGGTTACACGCTGTCGAAAACCAACGCCGTGCGCCGAAATCAGGTGGTCCCCGCACCACGCCCCGATTCAAGGAGTTCAACCAATGGTGGCAACCCTCAACATGATCCCGCCCGCCGTGGAATCCGAACTCACCGAATGCTCGCTCTCGCGCGAGCAGTTGATGCTGCAGATTCAGTCGATGAATCCGACCGCGACAATCCAGCACCTGGCGCGATTCTCGGCGAATGCGCTCGGGCTCTATCTGGCGCACCTGAACTCGGCTTGCGAGCCGCGAGGCCGGCTCGCGCGGTGGATCCGGCCCGCGGAAACTCCAGCGATCGTCGGGTTCGACGCGATCGATGAGCAGGACTGATCAGTCCGGCCGGCGCGTGTCGCGGCTCAGCGCGTCGTACTGCCGCTTCAGAAGGCGGTAGCGGAGCAGCGATTTCGCCCGCGTTACCAGTTCCAACTTGTGTACCGGCTTGGTCAGAAAATCGTCCGCGCCGCATTCCACGGCTCGTTCCACATCGCCCACATCGCTCAACGCCGTGACCATCACCACCGGGATGTCGCGCGTCTTCGGGTTCGACTTCACCTGCCGGCAAACCTGAAACCCGCTCATCCGCGGCATCATCACATCGAGGATCAGAAGGTCCGGCGGCTCGATCTCGAGTTCCGCCATCGCCTCAACGCCGTCGCGCGCGGTGCGGACGCGGCAGCCAACGTCTTCCAAGTATGCCTCGAGCAGTTCCAGATTCTGTTCGTGGTCATCAACGACCAGAATCGAAGCCGACCCAAGTTCCATCTGCGCGTCAAGAGATTGATCCGGGGTTGGTTCAGGCATGGCGAGACTCGAAAGATGAATCGTACCTGTCGGCGTCGTTCGTGGAACCAGAATACACCCGACCAAATCCCGATTACGACTGAATCAACAGGTTTTCTACGCGCGAGAATGGGCCGGAGCGGTGGATGAGTCATACTATCGGCATGGAACTTGTTCGTAACCCGGAGCCGGCCCGACTGATTCCCCCGGCCCCCAAGAAGCAACTCTCCAAGCGGAATGCGTGGGAAGACCGTTTCAAGACGCCCTCGACGCAAGCATTGTGCGACGGAATGGAACCGCAGTTTTCGGGGCTTTTCGACGCTGCCCGAGAGAAGTTGCGCGGATGCTCGGGGATGGCCGAGGGATTGTCATGGGAGGGGCTTCCGTGGCGCTGGACGCTGACGTACCGGCTGCCCACGGACAACGGGCGGGCGTGGGCGTACCTGGTCCCCGATCCGATCAAGCCGCAGATCGCGCTGCCGATCCCGATCGCGATGGTCGCCGCGCTGCCGATGCACCGTTTCAAGCGGCATGTGAAGGACGGCGTTCTTCTGGGCCGCATGGTCGACGGCGTCTACTGGGCAACCTGGGAGATCACAAGCAAGCCGCAACTCGCCGAGATTCTCGAGTTGGTGCAGCACAAGCACAATCTTTCGACGAAGAAGGCGTGACGAGGGTTTGCGCCGCGCTTGCGGGGGGCGGGGGGCGGGGGTTGCCCGCTCGCCGGATTCACGCCCCGTTGGTCGGCCTGCCTCCCAGTCCCGGAGGGACGAAAGGTTGTCCCGGCGCGCCGGGACGGGTGGAGCGATGCGGCTTCCGGGGGGAGCGTCGCGCAACCCGTGGACTCAGCCCCCAAACCCCTCTTCAGCCCCGGCGGGGCGCAAGCCATTAGCCACTGCCTGCCCGCCGCGGCGGGGGCGCAAGCCCGTGGGCCCCGCACCCCCAAAACCCTCTTGAGCCCGCGAAGCGGGCGAAGGAAACTCACCAACCGCCGCCGCGCCCCCAATCGGCACCCTCGCCGGGCAAGAGCATGTTCGCTCCGAGCAGCAAACATGCCACACGATGCAGCGCGCCAAGTGGCGTGTCGGAATGCCGTTGTCTTCAGCCTGCAAGGTCGCCCCAGCGACTCGCCGTGGCGAGCTGGGAGTTCGTAGCCGGGAGCAGAGCAGCCTGCCCGCCGCGGCGGGAGTCTTCGAGCGCCGCCCCCGGAACAGGTCGCCCCCCAAATCCGCTTCAGCCCCGGCGAGCCTGGGGAAAAATGGTTTTCGTTCGGTTCGCGAATGCCCAATTCTCATCTTTTTCGTAGGCGCGCGATGCGGAAAAGTACTCTGGGCGCGCTGCCCGTTTGATTTTTTCCCAG
>CAMTWL010000026.1:0-22338 GCA_947085435.1 uncultured Phycisphaerae bacterium | reverse complement strand
TCCGCGTCGATCCCGCGGCCTTTTTGCCGGAAGTCTCGACGCACATCGGGCTGGTTTCGTGGCATTTAGAAGATGTGTATAAGGGTGAGGGCTGACGCCGGGGGCAAACGGCTTGCGCCGCTCCGCGGCTGGGGAGTTGCGGAATGACCAAGGGAATCGCTGCGACGGATTTCCGATCACCGCGGCGTTTCCGTCTTCGCCGCGTGCTGCAACCCAGATTTCCAGTTCAGCGTGACCGAGATCGAGCACTCGGCCTGGCCCTCGGCGCGGGTGAGCACATACGCCGACTGGCCGTCGGGGGCGATGTCCACGGCGGAGAGGTCCGCGGGCAACTGCATCAACGTTTCGGGGGCGGCAACCTTCATCGCCGGTTCGCGGGCGATCGCCGCGGAGCGGATGGTTCTTCGATCCGCGTCGAGGAACATGAGCCTCGATCCGTCCGCGCTCCATTGGATGGTGCCGCTGGTCGGCAGGCCCGCATCGAACGTTGCGATCCCGCCCAGCGAGACGCGTACACGCCCCTTCGATTCCGGGAACTCCTGGACGTACAACTCGGGCCGGCCGGACTCGTCGATGGCGATCGCCAGCAGCCGGCCGTCGGGCGAGAGCCGGGCGTCATACTCGTTCGACTGCCCTGCGGCGAAGGGCCGGGCCGACTTCGATTCCGTGTCGAAGAGCCACATGTCCCGGCCGTTCTTGGGGTCCATGATGTAATAGAGGACGAACCGGCCGTCCCGCGACACCGTTTTCACCTCGCCCCAGAGGCTTCCCGTGTCGTGGATGAGTTCCGGCTCGCCCCCGCCGCTCGCGGCACATCGGAAGATTGTGCCCGTCCCCCGATCCGTGGTGTAGTACACCCATGCGCTGTCAAGCGACCATGCACAGTTCAGGATCAACGGATCGTTGACCGGCCGGCTCCAGACTCCCTCTCGCGTGAGGTCGTAGGAGCGGAGTTCGGACCTGTTCCAGATGGGGCTTGCGCGCAGGAGCATCGACCGGCCGTCCGGAGAGACGATTGGGTCATCGAAGTTCTCCGGCTTGGTCGTGATCGTGCGGATGATCCGCCCGTCGATGCCGAACTGCTCGCAGACCGATCGCTGTAATCCGTCGATCGGGCAGGCGATCATGCCCGTTCCCGAGGCCGAGACTCCGAAGCGACCGCCGAAGTTGTTCCGTCCGCCCTGGAGGATCCCGGTTTCGAGTTCATCGCTCGAGGGGGCGCCGGTCGCGGGGTCGAAGGGGCGGGCGTAGACCATCCCCGCGCGGTCGTAGAGGAGCCAGCCTCCTTCGACGAAGGTGGCGCGCGAGTCGCCGACGCACACCTCGCGTACCTCTTTCGAGTCGAGCGAGGCGAGCATCGTGTGCTCCTCCCACCTTCGATCAGGCCGGGGGGCCAGCGAGGCGTAGAGAAACTTCCTTCCGCCCGGCAGGAACTGAGGGAAACGGTGCCCGGTCTCGCCGATCTTTGGGTCCAGTTCTGTCGCCGGCGAGGCATCGCCGCCCGCCTGCGGCACGGTGTACAGGGGGCCATTGGCGAGCGGCGCGAACAGGATGATCCCGGCCTCGCTCCACGCGCCGCCGCGACCGCCCGGCGCGTCGGCGATCCGTTGCACGGGGCCGCCGTCGATCGGGACTCGGCAGAGCGCGCCGTCGGCGAAGTAGGCGATGGCGCGGCTGTCGGGGGACCAGAACGGCATGGCGGCCCCGTCGGTTCCCTCGAGGACGCGAGAGGCCGACTTGTCGAAGTCGCGCACCCACACCCGGTCGCGCCCGCCGGGTTCGCTTGCCAAAAATGCGAGTCTGCGCCCGTCGGGGGAGAGGACGGCGTTCACGGATTCGGGGTTTACGCGCGTCCCGGGCGGAGCCGTCACGGTGAACCGGATGACGGGATCGTTGGGCGCTGTCGGCGCGGCCGGCCGCATGACGAGCGCGCCGATGAACGTCCCCACGCCGATCAGTGCGGCGATCCACGCGATTGCTTCGCGCCAGGGTGCGCGGCGTGCGACTTGCGCTCGTGCCGGCTCGTCGTGCGCCGCCTGCTCGATCGCCAACCGAGCATCGCCGATGTCGTGCAGGCGATTCCTGCGGTCTTTGGCGAGGCAACTGACGAGCATCTCTCGGATCCGCGTCGGCGTGCCCGGCGGGAGCAACGACAGGTCCGCCTCCTTGTGCAGCGTCGCGCCGAGCGAGTCCGTGACCGTCTCACCTGCAAAGGGCTGCGCGCCCGTGAGCATCTCGAACAGCACGCAGCCGAAACTGAAGATGTCGCTGCGTTTATCGACGGTTTTGCCACGCGCCTGCTCGGGACTCATGTACCCTGCGGTGCCCATGATCGCCCCCGCGATTGTCGGGCTGTTGACCGGCATCGCCGGCGAGGTGACCGTCGGCGAGTCGGGATGGAACACCGATCGGCTCGGCGATTGTGAATCGTCGCCCGCCCGCGCCAGGCCGAAGTCCAAGACTTTCACCGCGCCGTCCTCACGGATCATCACGTTGCCGGGCTTCAGGTCGCGGTGGACGATGCCCTTTTCGTGGGCCGCCTCCACCGCCTCGGCGATCTGCTTGGCGATCCCCAGCGCCTCATCAATCGGCAGCGGGCCTTGCGTCAGCCGTGCCGCCAGCGTTTCGCCCTCGACGTACTCCAGCACGAGGTAGTGCTCGCTCCCGACCTGTTCGAGGCCGTAGATCGACGCGACGCCCGGATGATTGAGCGAGGCCAGCACCTTCGCCTCGCGCTGGAAGCGCGACAGCCTCCCCGCGTCACCGGCGAAGTCAGCGGGCAGCGCCTTGATCGCCACGTCGCGGTCGAGGCGTGTGTCGCGCGCGAGGTAGACGACCCCCATGCCGCCGCGCCCGAGTTCGCGGGTGACGGAGTAGGGGCCGAGGTGTGTGTTTGGGACTGGAGGCATCACGGGTCTTTGTCGATTCCCGGCGTGTGAAGCGGAGTTTCAGTTCCGTTTCAGTGTCTTGGACTTCAGTTCCTCGAACCAGTTCACCACCACGGTCGGCGATTGCAGTTGGGTTCCGAGTTCGCCCGAAGGTCGGATGAACAAAAAGCGGCTTGCATCGGCGGCGACGCTAAGCGGGCCGTTGTACATGATCGCCGGGACTTCGAAGAGGAGGCGGGGATTCGCAGCCTGGAGCGAGTCCCCCTGAACCGAGAGCGAAACGACGAACATCTTCTGGTCTTCCCGGTAGAAGACCTCCTTCCCGTCGGGCGACCACCTCGGCGCCCCGCCGCGCCCCGCCGAGAGTTTGACCTTGGCCCCCGGGCGAAGGAAGGGACGAACGTAGACCTCGCCCTCGCCCGACTCGTTGGAGGCATAAAGGAGCCATTTCCCGTCCGGGGAGAGATGCGGTCCCGACTCGTTGAACGGCGTGGCAAGAAAGGCCTCCGGCGTTGAGTCCTTCGCGTCGAGACGGAGATACATGATGTCGCCCAGGTTCTTGGGATGACGCTCGACATAGACGAGGATCGACCCGTCCGGTGAAAGCGACACCGGGTCCTGGATGTTCTGGCTGGTGGTCAGTCGTTCCGGTTCTCCCGTGCCGTCGGCGAGTTGGCGGAAGAGATTGAGGTTCGAGTTCCCGCGGGCCGCCTGGAAGACGATCCACTTCCCATCGGGGCTCCATCGCGGGTTCCCATCCACATTCTCGTCGAGGGTCAATCGCATGAGGCTGTCCCGCTCGATCTCGAGGATCCAGATATCGCGATTCCCGCCATCGACGATCGCCGCCGCGAGCCTCGTTCCGTCGGGCGACACGCGCGCGTTCTGGTAATCGCGTTTGTGCCGGGAAATCGGGGTTTCCTTCCCTTCCCGATCGATCCAGATCGGCACCTTCTCTTCGCTGCCGGCCGCTCCGCCCAGGTAGAGCAGCGTCCCGGTACGGGAGCACGAGTATTGCAGGCTCCCGTAGTTCGGGGCATTCAGAACCCCTTCGAGGATGGGGATGGGTGCTCCGGTGACTTCGAGTTTCCCGGCGTCGAACGGCACGGCCATGAGGATGCCCGCCTGCTCGAACACGATGTGGCCGGTCTCGACGTAGCGCGCATAGGCGCCCCCGGTGAGGAGGGTTTTCTGCGATCCGGAATCGAGCGTGAGCGCGGTGATTCTGGCCTCCGTGAAGTCGCTGTTCTTGCCCGCCGCCGTGAATAGCACGGTCTTGCCGTCGGGGAGCGCATGAGGCCAGCGATGGGTCGGAACGTCGTCGCCGCTGCCCGCGTCGGTCAGTTTCACCGGCGTCCCTCCGGCCGCGGGCACGCGCCAGAGGCCCGATCGAGGGTCGGGGCTGAACACGATGGTCCCGTCGGCGGTCCAGGTTCCGCCGCGTGGATCCTGGGCATCGCAGATGGCGGTGACGGGGCCGCCCAGGACGGAGATCTTTCGGAGTTTCGACTTCTGTGCAAAGGCGATCCACTCGCCGTCGGGAGAGAAGAAGGGACAGAACGCGCCCTCGGTGTTGGCCAGCGGGACAGCATCGGCCTGGTCAAGGTGTCGAAGGAATAACTGCTGCCCCGATTCGCTCTTCCCCACGAAGACGACCCGGGTGCCGTCGGGCGAGATATCCATCATCATCCCTGGGATGCCGAGCACCGCCTGAGATTCAGGGATGGTCATGGTCAGGCGCATGACCGGCGGGGCGGCTGGTTGCAGCGAGAACCACATGACTCCCAGCGCCGCCAGGAGGCACACGATGACGGTCCCCGGCACGGCGTATCGCCATATGGTCCGGCGATTCCGTGCTTCGGAGTTCGCGGGAACGGCGTCGCGCGTCCCGAGAATCGCAGACGACGGATCGGCGATGGCATTCTCGATCTCGATCCGCGCATCGCCGATATCGCGGAGGCGCTTGGCGCGATCCTTGGCCAGGCAGCGGCGAAGCAGCAGATGGATCGTCGCCGGAGTCTGGGGCGGGAGCAGCCCCCACTCCACATCCCGGTGCAGCGTCGCGCCCAGCGAATCGGTCACGGTCTCGCCGCGGAAGGGCTGCACCCCCGTCAGCATCTCGTAGAGCACGCAGCCGAAACTGAAGATGTCGGAGCGTTTGTCGACGCTCTTGCCGCGCGCCTGCTCGGGACTCATGTAGCCCGCGGTGCCCATGATCGCTCCCGCGATCGTCGGGCTGTTGACAGGCATCGCGGGACTCGTGACGGTCGGCGAATCCGGGTGGAAGACCGAGCGACTGGAGGGCGCGCCGTCGTCTCCTGTCCGCGCCAGGCCGAAGTCCAGAACCTTGACCGCGCCGTCCTCCCGGATCATCACGTTTCCCGGCTTCAGGTCGCGGTGGACGATGCCCTTCTCGTGGGCCGCCTCCACCGCTTCCGCGATCTGCCTGGCGAACTCGAGCGCTTCATCGAGGGGGAGAGGGCCGCGCACCAGCCGTGTAGCGAGGGATTCTCCCTCGACGTACTCCAGCACGAGATAGTGCTCGCTCCCGACCTGTTCGAGGCCGTAGATCGACGCCACGCCCGGATGATTGAGCGAGGCCAGCACCTTCGCTTCGCGCTGGAAGCGTGACAGCCGACCCGGATCGCCGGCGAAGTCCGCCGGGAGGGCCTTGATCGCGACATCGCGGTCGAGGCGTGTGTCGCGCGCGCGGAACACGACGCCCATTCCACCACGGCCGATCTCACCTACGACTTGGTATGGCCCGATCTGCTGATCCACGCGGGGGCCGATGGTAGCAGCGCCGTCTCACTTCACAAAGAGCATCTCCCGGTACGTCGGCAGCGGCCAGAGGTCGTCGGCCACGCGCCGTTCGAGTTCGTCGCCCAGTTCGCGGAGGTCGAGCATGCGCGGCAGGACCGAGTCACGAAGTTGCTCGGCGTGCGCCTGCTCGTCCTTGTGGTGCATCTCGCTCAGCGCTTTCTCGACGATGCCGATGGCGTCGCGGAAGTTGGCCGAGAGTTCGGCGAAGTCCTCGAGTTCCTCGCGGATGGAGCCGCAGTCGATGTCGGCGGCCTGGGTCGCGGCGACCGTCTCCGCCAGTTCGGTCTGGTGACGCAGCGCCGCGGGGAGGATGAGCGTCTTGGCCATCGAGAGCGCGGTGCGGGCCTCGATGGTGACCATCTTGATGTACTGCTCGACGTAGATGTGGTGCCTGGATTCGAGTTCCACCTTGTTCAGGACTTTGTACTTCTTGAAGAGGTCGAAGGCCTTTTTGGTTTTGAGCGCGGCGAAGGCGGAGACGCTGTCCTTGAAGTTGGGCAGGCCCCGTTTCTCGGCCTCTTTGTGCCAGGCGATGTCGTACCCGTCGCCGTTGAAGATGACCCGCTTGTGCTCCTTGATGATCTTCTGAAGAAGTTTGGCGACGGCGTTCTTGAGTTTTTCTTCGGTCGGGGTCTTGCCGACCGCTCCTTCGAGTTCGGTGGCGATGTAGTCGAGACTCTCCGCGACGATCGTGTTCAGGATGACGTTGGGCCACGCGATCGACTGGCTCGATCCGACGGCTCGGAACTCGAACTTGTTCCCCGTGAACGCGAAGGGGCTGGTGCGGTTGCGGTCGCCCGTGTCGCGCGGGAGTTGCGGCAAGGACGCGGCGCCCAGGTCCAGTTTGCCGCCCTTGATGGTGCTCTTCATCGCACCCTTCTCGATCTGCTCGACGATGTCCTGCAGCATGTCGCCCAGGAAGATCGACATGATCGCGGGCGGCGCCTCGTTGGCGCCGAGGCGATGGTCGTTGCCCGCGTGAGCAACGCTGGCGCGGATGATGTCCGCGTGCAGGTCCACGGCGCGGATGACGGCGGTGAGGAAGACCATGAACTGCATGTTCGTGTGGGTTTCGAGGCGCGGATCGAGGAGGTTGACTCCCGTGTCGGTGGCCATCGACCAGTTGTTGTGCTTGCCGCTGCCGTTGACTCCGGCGAAGGGCTTCTCGTGCAGGAGGCACTGCAGGCCGAACTTGGGGGCGACCTTGCGGAGCACCTGCATGACCAGTTGCTGATGGTCGGCGGCGACGTTTGCGTTCTCGAAGACGGGCGCGATCTCGAACTGCGCGGGAGCGACCTCGTTGTGCCGGGTTTTGATCGGCACGCCGAGGGTGTAGAGTTCCCGCTCGCACTCCGCCATGTAGGAAAGCACGCGATCGGGGACGTTGCCGAAGTAATGGTCCTCGAGTTGCTGATCCTTCGGCGGCTTGCTGCCGAAGAGGGTGCGGTTGCACAGGAGCAGGTCGGGGCGCGTGACAAAGAAGCGGCGGTCGATGAGGAAGTATTCCTGCTCCGCGCCGCAGGTGGTGAAGACGCGGGAGACGCCCTTGTCGGTGCCGAAGAGGCGGAGGATGCGCATGGCCTGGCCGCTGACGGCGTCCATCGAGCGCAGCAGCGGCACCTTCTTGTCGAGGGCTTCGCCGGTGTAGGAGACGAACGCGGTCGGGATGCAGAGGGTGACGCTGTTGGTGCCGCGGCTGAGAAAGACGGGGCTGGTGGGGTCCCACGCGGTGTAGCCGCGCGCCTCAAAGGTGGCGCGGACGCCGCCCGAGGGGAACGATGACGCATCCGGCTCGCCCTGCACCAGCGCGCTGCCCGAGAACTCGGTGACGATCCCGCCGTGGCCGTCGGGAGAGATGAACGAGTCGTGCTTCTCGGCGGTCGAGCCGGTCAGCGGCTGGAACCAGTGGGTGTAGTGCGTCGCGCCGTTCTCGATCGCCCAGTCCTTCATCGCGTTGGCGACGGTGTCGGCGACGGACGGATCGAGCGGATCGCCCAGACGGATGGTGCGGAGGACGCTGCGGAAGACCTCCTTGGGGAGGCGCTCGCGCATGACGCGCTCGCCGAAGACATCGCGGCCGAAGATCTTCTGGATGGATTCGAGTTTCGGGGCTTCGTGGGGGACCTCGCCGTTCTCGTGCCACTCGGCGACGGCGCGGATGGTTTCCATTCGGCTGACGGCGTCGGACATGGGGGTTGACCTTTCGTACTCGGGGCGGTGCTCCGCCGATTCAGCGGAAGATCGGCGGATTCAACCATCCGGACGCACGGCGGGCAAGGCCCGTGGCGGCACAAACAGCGGAATAATCAGCAGGATCGTGCCAAACCCGGCCCGATCGGCTATGATGTTGAAAAAATATGGCTACATTTCAACATATCAAAGCCACTCGCCGCGAACCGCGTTCGACAGGCCCAGCCCGCGAGCCCTTCTGCTTTGTCCACACCGACGAGCAGTGGGAGGCGCTCGCGTCCGAGCCTCGGCACGAGGTCATGCAGTTCCTCGGCGCGCTCGGCCCGTGCTCCATCGCCGAGCTGGCGCACGCGATGAACGCCGCCCCGGACGGGCTGTACCACCACGTCAAGCGACTGCTCGGCGCCGGGCTGATCCGATCGGTCGGCGAGCGGCACACCGGCCGGCGGCGGGAAGCGATCTACGATCTGACGGCGCAGCGGCTGCGTTTCGACGTCGATATCCCGACCGGCCGCAACGCCGACCGATTGCGCGAGTTGCTGCGCGAGCGGCTCGTCCACGCGGAAAAGAACTTCGGGCGCGCGCTCGCCGCGAAAGAGGTTCGGCTGGACGAGCCGTTGGCGGACTCGATGATCGAAGGGGTGTCGTCGTGGCTCGATGACGAATCGTTTCAGAAGGTGATGAGGCACCTTCAGAGCGCGGTGCAGATCATGGCGGCGGAGAAGCGCACTCGTCGCGGCCGGCTCTACTCTGTCACCATCGTGATGAGTCCGACGATCCGTTTGCGCCCCGGCGGCGTGAGACCGACCAAAAGGCTGGCCTTGCTCCAACTTCCATGAACACCCTCATACCAATCCCACCTGAATCCTGCGCGTATGAGAAGCCGAGTCTGAGCGAGTCTGCGAGCGAAGGCTCGGATCGGACGCGCGAGAATCAAACGTGGTTGGTATCAGTTGAGACCCCCGCACTCACAGCCCCATCGCCAGACCGCGAACGAAGACCTCGGCTTCTTCGACCGGGTTTCGTCCCCGCGACGCGGCGCGGCCCATCCGCTTGACGAGGGCCGAACCTACGATCACGGCGTCGGCCCCCGCGCCGCCTTGATCCGTCGGCGCGACGACCGATCGCACCTGATCGGCCGTGGAAATGCCGAAGCCGCACGCGATCGGCAGCGCGGTCATGCCCCGGAGCATCCGAACCCGCTCGGCGATACCGGCGACATCGATGCTCGGCGGTCCGCCCCCCGACTCGCCGGTGATCCCGACGCGGGAGAGCAAATACACGAAACCGGAGCAAGCCTTCACGATCCGCTCGGCTCTCTTTGACGGAGTTGTTGGCGCGACGAGCAGGCTGAGCGTGAGGCCCGCGTCGCGCATCGGGGCCGCAAGCGCGGGGGCTTCTTCGACGGGCGCATCGGGGACGATGAAGCCGTCGATCCCTGCTGCCGCGGCGTTGCGTGTCAGATTCCGCACGCCGAGCCGGTGGACGATTGACATGCTGACCATGGCCACGATGCCGAGTGTTGCGCCGGCGCGGCGCGCGAGGGCGACGGATTCGAGGACGGCGCTCGGCGTGACTCCCGCTCCGAGTGCTTCGTGCATCGCGGCCGCGATCACCGGCCCATCGGCGATCGGATCGCTGAAGGGGATGCCGATCTCAACAACGGATGCCCCGGCGGCTTGCAGAGCGCCGAGGGTCGCGCTGGTTGAGGCGATGGACGGGTAGCCGCCGCAGATGAAGGGCATGAGCGCGCGGCGATTGTTGGTGCGGAGGTCGGCGAAGATGGAGTCGATGCGGTTCATGGGGAAGGCATTAGGCAATAGGCACGAGGCACTAGACAAACGGCAGTCGGAATGGGGAATGGCGAATCGACGCCGATGAAGGGTGTGTTAGACCTTGACTCCCTCCACGCCGCGTTTCGTGTATTTTTCGAGTGCTGTTTCGAGATCGACGCCGTTGACGTTGGCGAGCGTCGTGAGCCAGGCGAGCACATCCGCGAACTCTTCGTCGAGGTTGGCGCGTTGGGCGGCGGTGGGGGTCTTGCCGGGGGCGTTGTCTTGGAGCGCCGTGGCCAGCTCGCCGATCTCTTCGATCATCCACATAAAGGTGCCCGGCGTGCCGCGGGCGGCGTCGGTCGCGTGGTAGCGGTCGCGGATCAGGCGCTGAAAGTCGGTGAAGGTGAGTGGCGCGTCTGGCATGGGGGGAGGATAGCGGAGGGTTGATTACTCACATCAAAACACGTTGGGAGTAGTTCCAGCGCGCTTCGGAGATTGGTGCGTGCGGGGAGCCACCCCCTCCGCCCTCGCCCCCGGAATGACTCGGGCACCTCCCCCGCTGGGAGCGGGGGAGGAGGATCAGTCATCGCTCGGCAAACAGCGCCTCGACAAAGTTTTCAGGATCGAACGGCTCGACATCCTCCGGCGTTTCGCCCACGCCGATGAACTTGACGGGGATCTTCGTTGCTTCGTGGATGGCGATGACGACGCCGCCCTTTGCCGTGCCGTCGAGTTTGGCGAGGAAGATGCCGGTGACCTTGATCGCCCTTGCGAACTCCTGCGCCTGTCGCACGGCGTTCTGACCGGTGGTGGCGTCGAGCACGAGCAGCACCTCGTGCGGCGCGCCGGGGATTCGGCGTGAGGTGATGTCGCGGATCTTCGTGAGTTGCCGCATCAGGTGGTCCTGCGTGTGCAGTCGGCCGGCGGTATCGACGATCAGCACGTCCACGCCGCGGGATACAGCGGCGTCGCACGCATCGAACGCGACGGCGGCGGGGTCGCCGCCTTGCTGACCCTTGATGACCTCGACGCCGAGGCGCTCGGACCAGATTTCGAGTTGGCGGACCGCGCCCGCCCGAAAGGTATCGCACGCGGCGAGCAGCACGGTGCGTCCCTCGGCCCGCAGGCTGTGCGCGATCTTGGCGATGCTGGTGGTCTTGCCCGCGCCGTTGACACCCGCGACGAGGATGACAGTGGGGGACTTCTTGCCGTCCGCATCCGGCGATGCGAAACGCAGCGCACGATCTTCCGCCGGCCAGAGCGCCTTGAGTTCGCGTTTCAGGTACGCCAGCACGTCGTCGCCGCTGGACATGGTGCCGGATTTGTAGGCCTGCTTGACGCCGTCGATGAGTCGGAGAGCCGTCTTGACGCCGACGTCGGCCTGGATGAGGCGCGATTCGAGTTCAGAGATGAGGTCGTCGTCGAGCCGACGGCCGAGGAGGAGCGAGCGCAGCCCGCCGAAGACGGCCTCGCGCGTGCGCCCGAGGCCTTGCTTGACTTTGGAGAGGATGGATTTGAAAAGACCCATGAAGAACCAGATTTCACCGCAGAGGCCCGCCGCGGCGGGTGAACTCAGAGGACGCGGAGGAAGACAAGAAGATTGTGTTCAAGGCGGAAGGCATCATTGATCCGATCGCTCTTCCCGTACTTCGGTGTTGTCTTCTCTCTGCGTACTCTGCGTCTCTGCGGTAATCGTCTTTTCAGCGAGGACGCGTTTGAGGATCTTGTCGAGCACGCCGTTGACGAAGGAGGGGGAGCGCTCGGTGCTGTAGCGTTTGGCGAGTTCCACGGCTTCATTCACGGCGATCTTGGGGTTCAACTCGGTCTGCGACATCTCGTAATGAGCAAGTCGGATGATGGCGCGATCGACAGCGGGCTGGCGGCTGGCGGGCCACGTCGGGGCGAGGCGCGAGGACTCTTCGTCCGCTTCACGGCGGTTGCGGTAGGCGGCCTGGGCGACGGCGAAGGCCTTGTCGAGTTCCTTTTCACTAAAGTCGGCGGGGTCTTCCTCGCCGATCTCGAGGAGCGCGGCGCGGATGCCCTCGGCCTCGGTCTCGCCTCGGGCGTCCAGTTGAAAAAGCGCCTGGAAGGCGAGCCGACGGATGTCGCGCGGCGTGGCCATCGTTAGGAGTGCCCCTTCGGCCGCGCGACTGCCGGCGAACGCCCGAGGGCCGCGATCGAGCCGGCGGTGTCGAGGGCGGCGGCCATGGCTTCGACTCCCTTGTTTCCTTTGAGCCCTCCCGCGCGTTCCTTCGCCTGCTCCTCGTTGTCAACTGTAAGCACGCCCAGGCCGACGGCGACACCTGTTTCGCGCGCGGTTGCGAGCAGAGCGCTTGTCACCGCCGTCGCCAGGTGCTGGTCGTGGCTGGTTTCGCCTTTGATGATGCAGCCGAGGGCGACGACGGCGTCGAATCGGCCGCTCGCCGCCGCGCGATGGACGAGCATCGGCACCTCGAACGAACCGGGGGATTCGAGGACCACGAGGCCGTCTTCCGAGCCGACTTGTCTGCGGAACTCCGCGACCGCGCCTTCAAGAAGCGGCCGAGTGATGAAGTCGTTGTAGCGGCTCCAGACGACGGCCACGCGGCGGGTTCCCGTCGCGGAAAGGGGCTGGATCGTGATGCGGCCGGTCGTCATGGAGGGGCGGATGATAGACGGTGGGACGCCCCGCACGAAACAGCCTCGACGGACGGGATCGCTCACTCCGTTCGCGGCTCGTATTGAACGAGCCCCGAACGGAGTGAGAGGATGATTTCCCGATCGTCGCGGCTTACGCGGATTCCTTGCGTTGGACGCGGAGGGCTTCGAGTCGGCGCGGGCCGATGACCGCTTCGCGGTCGATGACGAACTCGGCCCCGTCGTGGGCGATGTCGGGGAGTTCGTACATGAGGTCGAGCATGATCTCCTCGATCACCGAGCGGAGGGCGCGGGCGCCGGTCTTGCGCGCGATGGCCCGGTGGGCGATCTCGCGGAGCGCGGAGTCTGTGAAGGTGAGTTTCGAGCCTTCGAGGCTGAACAGGTATTGATACTGGCGGACGAGCGCGTTCTTTGGTTCGGTGAGGACGCTGATCATCGCCTTCTCGGTGAGGGGCATGAGGGGGGCGATCATGGGGAGTCGGCCGATGAGTTCGGGGATCATGCCGAACTCCATGACGTCGTCCGGGGTGACCTGGCTCAGCACATCGCCGGCTTCTTCGACGCGGTCGTAGGCGCGGGGGTCGTCGGTGAAGCCGATGCGCTTCTTGCCGATGCGACGGCGGATGATGTCCTCGAGCCCGACGAAGGTTCCGCCGCAGATGAAGAGGATGTGCGACGTATCCATCTGGATGTACTGCTGCTCGGGGTGCTTTCGGCCGCCCTGTGGCGGGACGTTGGCGATGGTGCCCTCGAGCATTTTCAGGAGCGACTGCTGGACGCCCTCGCCCGAGACGTCGCGCGTGATCGAGACGTTGCTGGAGGTTTTGCCGATCTTGTCGATCTCGTCGATGTAGATAATGCCGCGTTGCGCGGATTCGAGGTCGTAGTCGGCGGCCTGGAGGAGTTTCAGGAGGAGGTTCTCGACGTCCTCGCCGACGTAGCCAGCCTCGGTGAGGGTGGTGGCGTCGCCGATGGCGAAGGGGACGTTGAGGATGCGTGCGAGGGTTCGCGCGAGGAGGGTCTTGCCCGAGCCGGTGGGGCCCATGAGCAGGACGTTGCTCTTATCGAGTTCGACCGGGGCGTCCTCGTTATCCATCTGCGACAGTCGCTTGTAGTGGCTATGCACGGCGACGGAGAGGGCCTTCTTGGCGTGCTCCTGGCCGATGACGTATTGATCGAGGAACTCGCGCATCTGGCGCGGCGTCGGGATCGCGCCGAGGACGTGTCGGCTGGACGAGACGCGGCGTCGTTCCTGCTTGAAGATGTTCTGGCAGAGGTCGACGCAGTTGCAGCAGATGTAGACATCGCTGGGGCCTTCGACCATGGGGCCGACCTCGCGCGAGGTCTTGCCGCAGAAGGAGCAGGTGGTGACCTTGCGTCCTCTGAAGCCCGGCCCGTCGCCGCCGGTTCCGCCGCCGCCGACGGTGTGACTTCCCTGTTCGTCCGAGTCGTTTCGATTCTTAGCCATCGGTTCCTCTGTTACACACCCCTGGGGGCCGATGCGCGGACCATCAGCGCTTCTACCCCACTGTATCGACGGGCGAGAGAAGATTCTCCAAGCATCCCGGCGAATGCCGTAAAAGCATCATGTATAGGCGGAAGAATGCAAGCGGTTTCTCGGAAATTTTCGGTTGATTGGTTCATTGTTGCGCGCGATCGCGGGGGTTGATGGTGCGTTGGCGAGGCAAGGTCCGTATACCTGCCGAGCCGAACCCGAAACTGCCTTTCCGCAGTGGTGGCCGATTGTGGTCGGATTATTGTGGAGGGGTTTGTTTTTTCTGGTGAAGCGATGGTGGTTTTCGTTCGAGGCCGGTGAGCGGGTTGCGGCCGGGAGTTGGACTGGAGGCCGCGCCGGGGACGATTTTTTTCAAGGCTTCGAGTTCTTCGGCGGTGATGTCGCCGCGCTGGTGCATCTCGCGCAGGTCCTGGAGGGTGAGGCCCCCGGATTCGGTCGCGGGATCCTCGCCCAGCAGTTGCTTTCTGATGAAGAAGAGGGCGACGGCGCCGGCGATGACGGCGAGGAGCAGGAGGGCGATCCACAGCGCGGCGGAGCCGATGGAGGCCTGGGCGAGCGCGGGGGTGGGAGGTGCGATGCTCGCGTGGGGCGCGTGCATTGGGTTGCTCCGCGGCGACCACGGGATTCGGCGACCTCATCCCGAGCGTGCGGTGGATCGACGACGGGTATCAGGTTTTCGGCGCGGCGAACTTTTTGTTGAACTCCTCGACGGAGAGGTCGGAGACCTTGGCGCGGGCGAGGAGTGCGTCCATTGTTTTGTGGTCGCGGACCTGCTGGACGACGAAGCCGATCTGGTTGCGCTTCTCGAGTTCCTGGCGCATCAGGTCGGGCTTGACGCGGCGTTCCATAGCCATCTGGGCGATGCGTCCCAGGACTTCGTCCTGGTTGACCTTGACCTGAAGAGTCTCGGCGACGCGGGCGAGGATGAAGGAGAGTTTGAGGTCGCGCACGGCGGAGGCGGCGGAGGCGGCCCGGAGTTGGGCCATGCGCTCCTCGATCTGGAGATCGTCCATGCCCCGGTAGAGGAGTTCCATGCGCGCACGCGAAAGGTTGGCCTCGGACTGCCGCGCCGTCAGCCGCTGCGGCAGCGGGACTTCGATCTTCTCGATGAGGTACTTGGCGATCTGCTGGCGCATCGCGCCCTGCTGCTCGACGACGGCGCGCTGCTTCAGGCGGGTCATCATGGCTTCACGCAGGGCGGCCTCGGTCGGGAGGCTGGTTTTTCTGAGCAGTTCGTCCATGGGGCAGGGGACGATGCGTTGCACCTGAGCGACCTTGAAGGTGATCGTGAGCGCCTTGCCTCGGACCTGCTCGTTCTCGTGGCTCTCGGGGCCTGTGGCTTTGACGGTGATGGTTTCGTCCGCAGCGGGGAGGCCGGCCTGGTTGCCGAAGTCGTCAACGAGGACGCCGAGGATCGCGCCCTTGCCCTTGTTTTCGGTGGGGGGGACTTGGATGACCGCGCCGTCGATGTCGATCAGGACTTTGTCGTCGGGGTCTCTCATCACGCCGTGGCCGATGCAGTAGTCGCCCGGCTCGGCGCGGTCGCGCGGCTCGAGCGATCCCTCGTTGACGGCGAGCATGGTGATCTGCTGATCGACGTCGGACTCGGCGGGTGTGTAGAGCGGCCTAAAGACCTCGAGGCCGTCGGTGGAGGGAAGATCGAACTCGGGCATCACGTCCACTTCGACGTGGAAGTTCATGTCCTTGCCGGATTCGATGGCGAGTTTGGCGAGTTCGTCGTTGCCCTCGGGGTCGCCGATGACGGAGATCTTGTGGTCCTTGATCGCGGTCTGGTACGCCGAGGCGATGATCGCGCTCTTTGCTTCTTCGCGGACACCGGCGCCGAAGCGCTTCTCGATGATGCGTCGCGGCGCGTGGCCGGCGCGGAAGCCGGGGACCGGGGCGCTCATCGCGACATTGCCCATCGAGTGCTCGATGTGCTCCGAGACGACTTTGCCGGGGATGGTGAATCGGAGGCGTTTGCGGCTGGGGCCCGCGTCTTCGATGGTGACTGTGTGCTCGACGCCGCCGGCTGGTGCTGCTGCCATGTTTGAATCTCCGGGGACCAGGGCCTGGGCTGCCCACCAGCCTAAGACCCCCCGCCCGAGGTGCAAGGGGGGAAAGGATAGCGGGGGTGAAGGCACTAGGCATTGGGCATTGGGCACTAGAAAATGCAAGACGCGCAAACATGCGGTAATTCTCGTTCATTCTTGAACTATTGCCTAATGCCTAGTGCCCGGTGCCTACTCCCGCTACAATCTCCGCCCCGCCGCCGGAGTGGCGGAACTGGCAGACGCGCTGGACTCAAAATCCTGTGCCCGCAAGGGCGTGAGGGTTCGACTCCCTCCTCCGGCATTGTCCGCTGATCGTTTTTGATGGAAACAAGCGAAGACATTCACCACAGAGACACGGAGACACAGAGGAAGACAGAAGAAGGCATTAGGCACCGGGCACTAGTGAAATCAAAGACTCAAGCCCCAAGACCCTGAACCCTGAACCCCGAGGAACCGACCCATGGCCGACGAACGCCCCCAGCAGCAGCAGGTCCAGATCCGCGTTGACGAGACCAAGATGGTCGTCACCTACGCCAACACGATCCGGACGACGACGACCGCCGACGAGATCATCATGGACTTCGGCCTGAACCTCCCGGTGCAGGCGGGGCAGGGGGAGCCGATGTCGATGCACTTCGGCGTGGGCAGCCGCGTCGTCATGAACTGGCAGGGGGCCAAGCGCCTGATGATGAGCCTCCAGCAGGCGGTCGGCGCGTACGAGCAGAACTTCGGCGTCATCGAACTCGCGCCGCAGCAGCAGGGGCGGAAGCAGGGGTAAAGCCTCGCTGCGCGAGATGACGAAAACTTGAAGCATCCGCGCCGACGCTGGTGCTTTTTTGTGGGCTACTTGGGTGTCGATCAGATCCTTTCCTCATCGAGTATGCTTTTCGTAGTAATGAGCCGAATCCAACCCGGTGGAATGGACTCGGCTCGGAAGGAGTTCACATAGTGCGCCTGACCCATGCTCGGGTGAAGAACTTCCGCTGTGTTCTCGACTCCGAGGAATTCACCGTTGATCAGCAAGTGACGTGCCTTGTCGGCAAGAACGAGTCCGGCAAGACAGCGGTGCTACATGCGCTGACGAAGATCATGCCAATCGATGGGAGCAGCATCGGGCCGCTCTCTGATTTGGACCTCCCCCGTTACCAAATGGGCGATTTGGGCACGAAGAATAAGACGGAAGGAGTGGATGCTGTCGTCACGAAGTGGGAACTCTTGCCCGAAGATTTGGCTAAACTTCAGGTACTTGTTGGACCCTCTTCCTGTGCGAAGGAGTTTGGGGTCACTCTCAAGTATGACAATGCTCGCTACTACGATTTCGAAATTGACGAATCGAAAGTAGCCGCTTTTTGGCTTGCACAGCACAGTCTTCCTCCGGAAGAACACCAACTTCTTGCAGAAGCCAAAAATGTGCAAGACCTTCGTTCCGCACTCAAGGGGATCTCCGATCCGACCCAACGACAGAAAGACTTGCTGCTAGACCTCAACAGCACCTTCGGTGAAAAAAGCGCTTGGGACGTGGTGACCGACAAGATTGATGAGTTGATGCCACGGTTTGCGTACTTCTCAGAGTATGCGCGCATGCCCGGAAGACTGTCGATCGTTGACTTCAAACGGCTCCAACAGACCAAGCAACTGCCTGACGGATATCGAGTGTTCGATGCTCTGCTCCGAATGATTGGAAAAACGGTCGCTGATCTCGAGGACGTCAAGCAGTTTGAGTACCTCAAGGCAGCGCTTGAGACGGCGGAAGCCCAACTCACCCGACAGATATTCGCTTATTGGTCACAAAACCGGTATCTCAAGGTGGATTTTGACTGTCGCCCGGGACTTGAGCGCGATCCCGCGCCTTTCAACTCTGGCCTCGTCCTGCATACCCGCATCCTCAACCAGCGCCACGGATCGACCACGAGTTTCGATGATCGGAGCGCAGGTTTCGTCTGGTTCTTCTCGTTTCTCGTCTGGTTCAGTCAGGTGAAGAAGAACTACGGGGAGAATGTCATTATTCTTTTGGACGAGCCAGGGCTGAGCCTACATGCGAAGGCTCAGGCGGACCTATTGCGTTACATCGAGAAGGAGTTGGCGCCACATTACCAAGTGCTCTACAGCACGCACTCGCCCTTCATGATTGATCCGGCGAACCTCCTGCGGGCACGAACCGTCGAGGATGTTTTCATCGAACCGAAGTCAAAGGATCCGATGGAGCAGGGCGAGTTGCTTGGAACGAAAATTGGAAGCGATGTGCTCAGCACGGACAAGGACACACTTTTTCCGCTACAAGCATGTCTGGGATACGAAATTACCCAAACTTTGTTCGTTGGGAAGCACACGCTTCTCGTCGAAGGGCCTTCCGATTTGCTTTTCCTCCAGTGGTTCAAGAGACGACTCGCGGTTGCCGGTCGGACGACCCTTGATCAGCGCTGGACCATCACTCCCTGTGGTGGAATCGACAAAGTGGCCGCATTCATGGCGTTGTTCGCGGGGAATAATCTTCATATCGCGGTTCTTACCGACTACGCAACCGGTAACAAAAAGAAGGTGCAAGCGCTTCGAGAATCCAAACTGCTCCTCGAAGGGCACGTCCTCACTGCCGAGGCGTACGCAGCCAAGCCTGAGGCGGATATCGAGGACATCGTCGGCAGTGCTCCATACGCCGATTTGGTAAACAAGACCTTCGGATTGACTGGCGCACAAGTGTTCAAAATCCCATCCGCCCTCGCGCAGCAACGTGCCGTCAAACTCGCAGAGGAGCATTTCCTCTCATTCCCTGTAGGTGGTCCCGAGTTTGACCACTATCAACCCGCGGAAGCTTTGATCACGTCGGATGTTGGCGGAGCGCTCATCGGCCTGAACGATGGGCTGAATCGATTTGAGCGGCTATTCGCTGATCTGAATGCTCTTCTCGCCGCCGACACGAATGTGCCTGCGGTTGCACCGATTGCAACTGGTCGCGCCAGACCGATTGTTGCAGCGAAGCCGTAACAGCGTTCTATCTGGAAGACACCCGTCGGTCTATCAGCACTCTCGCCGCAACGATTCGGCAATCAAAGAATCCTCCGCGCCCGCGGGTAACTCCCCAGCACCGTCAGGTGCTGGCAGTGCGTTCGCGCCTCGGTGATCGCGGCTGTAATCTTCGGATCGTCATCCCCATCGCATCATCGCTATCAAGGAGCTGCATCTGACGACTCCTTCAGGATGCGCTCGCGGATTGACCGGGCCATGTCGCGATCCCGCTTTTCTTTCGTGGCGTTGAGTTCAAGGTACGCCTGCACCGGAGAGGCGTAGGTGATGTCGCCATCCTCGGTCCGAGCGTCAAAGAACGGCACGTCATCGGATGGCTCAGCCACCGTCAGATCGCCGAACCTCTCATCCGGCGTCCAACTATCACCCAGGATTCTTTCCAGTTCGCGGATGTTCTTGCAGTACACGATCGGATCATCGGATCGAAGCCCCGCCGCGTACCGGTCTTGCGACGACGCTCCGGACATCACGAGTTGTGTTTGCCTTGGCTGCTCGTTCGCTAATCGGAACAAGTCTTCTGCCCTTCCCCTGAGTCGGACGCGCTCCTGTATTTTTGGTTGCTCGAACTGCTCCGCGAGCATGTCGAGCAGTTTGTTCGGCTGCACTAGACGGATGGAACCCGATTCGCGGGAGATGACGACGTCCTCCACCATCCGCGTCAGCGCCTTCGAGACGGTCGAGAGTACGACACTTCCGCCGCGTTTTTGGATCTCCTCTTTGATCTCGCCCACGGCTTTGAACTCCCGCTTGCACAGAAAGACCCGTGGAACGAGCGAGGTCATGCCGCGGTAGGCGTACTTGGTGGGGCGTGAGTCCGGCCAAGTGTTCGGCCTGCCGGTGCGGCACAGCAACAGTTGCTCCGGCACGACAATGACGCCGTTGCCGCACAAGTCAAGCCCGGACACTTTTTCTCTGATCAGACGCTCGGCTTGATCATTCGAGAGGAATGGAACGAGAATCATTGCAAGTGCGGCCGAGTCGGCGTCTGACGCTTCGCGGGCGCGTTCGATCGCTTCCTTGACCGCTTTGGGGGTGCTGGTTGAGTTCGCGACCGCGATGAACCGCTGTCGCTGGGATGCCCACGATATGTCCACTTTGAAAATGGACCGGCCCGGCTTCTTCCCCGGTCTGTCCGCCCGCCCCAAGTCCTCGGCAGGCCGCACCTCAACCGAAACCGCCTCCCCCCAAGGCGACCCGATATCCCTGAGAATCTGCGGGAAGGCTGCAATCGAGAGTTCATCGTCAGGCGACTTAGCACGTTTGATTTCCATATTTATGGCATTTTCCCATACGGGAAACAACCTGTCAAGTGGAATATTCCAAAAAATCGCATTTTCCCGTCTGGGAACGCCGTATAGACTGGAAACTTCACAGAATCCTCCGCGCCCTCGGATAACTCCCAAGCAGCAGCAGGGGCGAAAGCAGGGGCAAGGGTGTTTCCTGATTCCTATTGGACGCCGAGGCTGTCCCGGCGCGCCGGGACGAAGCCTCGGGTCGCGGCGCACATCCAACCCGAGGCTTCGCAGACTCAGCCTCGGCGTCCTCAGAAGCAACTCTCTGGGTTTTCCCAGACCCATGCGCCCTCCTCGCGGTGGCGCGCGATGTACCCGATCGTCGAATCAAACTGTTCGCGGTCGTTGATTCGTTCGACGTGGCTCGATGCGCCCCAGAGTTTGCCGGGGAGTTCAGCGCGGGCCTGATGCGAAGCGAACTGCTTGGCGCACCCCAGGATCGCAACGGCATCGGCCGCGCCAACGAGCAAGAACGCGTGAGCATGCCGAGCGCCGACGGCGAGCACCGCGACCTTGATATCCATCCGAGCCAGCTTTTCGAGCAACGCCGATCCGATCCGTTCCCGTTGAGGGACCGTTAGCACGACTTCGTGGCTTCGGCAACGAGTTCGCGTTTAGTCCGGATGCGGTGGGCGTGCTTCAGATTCCGGTTCGGGTCGATGTCGAGCCGAACGTGGCGTCGATCCGGGGGCTGATACGGATCACGCCTCGATCTCGTGCGCGTTCGGCGCTTGTACGGTTGCGCGAGGTTTGAAGTGATGGGATGATGGCCTCGGCAAGGAGGCCGTGCATGCGGATCAAGGCGCGAGTGTCGGGCGATGTGGAGCGACTTCGTGTTCTCGCGCGGCGTGAGGCGTCCGCGGAGCAGAAGGATCGCATCATGGTCGCGGTGCTGGCGATCGAGAGCGTTGAAACGCTGGAGGTCCAGCGATCCCTGTGCCGGAGCCGCGGGTTCGTGCGGCGCTGGGCCTACGTCTACCGCGACGGCGGAGCCGAAGCGCTCAAGGACAAGCCTCGGGGCGGGAGCGTGGCGGCGATCCACGGCGAGAGCCTCGTCAAACTCAGGGCGCGCCTCGACGCGGGGCCGACCGAGGCCGACGGGGTGTGTACGCCGCGGGGTCGGGGCGTCCGGCGCATCGCGAAAGAAGAGCTGGGCGCTGACCTCTCGCTCACCTGCGTGTATCGCACGATGCGCGCGATGGGCTACTCGTGCCTCGCGCCGCGGCCGCGCCACGAGAAGCAGAATCTCGACGCGCAGAAGAATTTCAAGGAGGAGCGCGCCCCCTTTTTGCGCGCACGCTGATCGAGCGCGCGGGGACGTGCGGCCAGCGCGTCCGCTTCTTCTTCATGGATGAGGCACGCCCCCCGGTCGTTCGGCCAGCAGGGGACGGCCACGCGGATCCGGGCGCCCACCGGCTCGCGGCCCACCGCGGTGAAGCAGACGAGGTACGAGTGGGTGTACCTCTACGCCGCCGTCGAGCCCGCGACCGGCGCGAGCGTGGCGCTGCAGGCGCCGCATGTGAACACGGGGACGATGAGCGTGTTCCTGAAGATGCTGAGCGAGGAACTCGGGCCGAGCGAGCACGCCGCGCTCGTCATGGACCATGCCGGCTGGCACAAAGCAAAGAAGCTCGTCGTGCCCGGCAACATTACGATCTTCTTGCTTTCACCGTACTCGCCAGGGTTGAACCAGGTCGAGAACCTGTGGCACTCCCTCCGCGGCCACTCCCTGAGCAACCGCGTCTACGAAGACTACGACCATCTGCTGAAGGCGGGGGCCGAGGCGTGGCAGAAACTCACGCCGGAACGGCTCCGATCCGTCTGCGCCTGCCACTCCCTCACGCACGAGGTCGAGGCGTGATCCGTGTCAGACACCGCGCGAGGAACAAGTGTGATCCGTCTCACTCATCCCGCTTCACCTTCCCCGCCTCGCCCGGTTTCAGCCGTCGGCGAGTGCCGAAGAGGGCGCGTGCGGGAGGCTTGATCCCCGCCGGAGCCGGTGGCTTCGCGGCGGCGGCCGGCGCGGGGGTTGGCGCAGGCCGTGACGCTGCTGGCGGACGCGAACCGCCGCCGCCGCGTGAACGCTGCGGCGGATTCGGGGCTGGCGCTCGCGGAGCCGGCGCGGGCGCCGCCGTCGGCGGG
>CAMTWL010000025.1:0-66746 GCA_947085435.1 uncultured Phycisphaerae bacterium | reverse complement strand
GGGGTGAGGCACCCCCGGCTACTACAGCCGACCCCTCCGGGGTCCCAAGAAATTGTTGGCGCGCCGCGTACCTGGGGCGAGGCGATCTCACCCTTGTACCCATCCTCGAAAGGCCACGAAACCAGATCGGTTTGCGTCGAAACTTCCGGCAAACGGGCCGCGGGATCGACGCGGACCTCGGCCGCTCAACCCAAGTTCGTCGCAACGCCGAGAGGTGTATAAGGGTGGGGGTGAAGCACCCCCGGCTACGGCAGATGACCCCTTCGGGGTCGAAAGAACTTGTTGGTGGGCGGCGCACCGGGGGTGAGGCGCTCTCAAGCGTATGCACTTCTTGGAAATGCCACGAAGCCGGCTCGCACGGGCCAGAGCGCCGACTTGCGGCACCCGAGAGCCATGTGATCACCGCATCATACGCCAGATATCAGCCGTTTACCCAAACAACACACTAAAACACACCATTAAATCGAGAATCGAGTGGAACCGATCGCCCAATCGGGCACAATAGAGATGAGCACGGTTTGTTTGTTCGGGGCCTCCCCGGCGTCCACGCACAGGGCACGTCGATCGAGGACAACTTGGAAGGGGCGAAGGAGTCATGGTTCGCAATGCGGGAAGAGTTAGCGTTTGCGCAGGGGGACCGCGCGCACCCGGCGTTCGACGAGGGATGACCCTCATCGAGTTGCTCGTGGTTGTGTCGATCCTCGCGGTTCTCATGGGCGTTCTCGTTCCCGCGATGAGCGGCGTGCGGAACTCAGCGCGGCGTGCGCAGACCGCCGTGCTCATCAACACCGTCTCGAACGCCGCGTCGCAGTTCCGTCAGGCCAACCGGCGGATGCCCGGCGTCTTCACGCAGGAAGAACTGGCAAGCCCCGCCAACACCACCGGATTTACACAGATGGAGAGCGCGATCCTCGACCTCGCGGGCGGGGCCGACCCTGTCGCGGACATCGGTGATGCGCGCGTTTTCGAGATCGTGCTGAACAACAAGGCGGTCCGGGTGAACACGCGGATGATCGCGTCGTCGCAGGGGCCGGGCTACTTGCCGCTGACGCTGAAGGGGATGGAGTCGGGCGTTCCCGAGGCGAACGGCCTCGCGCCGGCGCGGCCTGGGGTCGATCAGGTGGTCGATCAGTCCCGCGGGACCGCGGGCAAACTCGCGATGCCCGACATCCTGGACTCGTGGGGACGCCCCATTCTTCTGTGGTCGCGCAACGAATACGCCGGCGAACGCCCCTCGTTCGCCCGATTGAACTCGGATTCAGAGGAAAGCCAGACCAAGGCGCGGTTCTACTGGGCGAGCAACCAGGGTTATCTTGCCGCTCGGTCGCAGGCGGCGGCGAGCGCGCTCGGCGCGGAGATTGATCCCGCCAAGCGTCGGCGATCGCTTGAGGCGCTCCTGGGAGACCCTGCGGTGCCCGACCCCGGTTCGGGCGGGCAGGGCAGTGTGTATGTCCCGATGGCCGCGAGGGGCGAGTTCGTTCTGCACGGGGCGGGCCGGGATGGGGTCTATCTCACCAACAACGGGGAGGTCCGCCTCGAATACAGGTACTCCCCCGGCAGCCTCAGCATCATGATCGGGTTCGGCGATGCGCTGGACCGCCACTGGCGGACGGCGGAGGGGCTGGACGACCTGATCGCGGGCGGGAACTGAGAAATCAGCCGTCTTTCTTGGAAATTTCGGCAGGATCGCGGCTGCAATAAGCAGGCGGTGCGGTTAGGCTTACCCCTGATGGTCGGTGGGGCCATCACCAAGGGCCTGACAACGATGATGAGGCTTCATGCATCGATGTGCGCGACGCGACTCGGCCGCTGGGCCGGGGCATCCGCGGTGTTCGCATTATTCTCCATGCTGGTGACGGTGCAGGTGGGCGCGCAGCCGACCGCGCCCGCGAACGGGCCGAGGCGCACCGACCCGGGGTGGCACGCGCTGGTCCATGCGACGCTGGTGCCCGAGCCTGGGAAGAAGATCGAGGACGCGACGATTGTTTTCCGTGACGGCCGGATCACGTCTGTTGAGGAGAAGGGGACGCCGCCGGTGGGCGCGCGGGCGTGGGACTGCACGGGGTTGACGGTGTACGCGGGGCTGGTCGAGCCTTACATGCCGATCGACGCGCGGGCGCCCGATGAAAAATCGCCGGGCACGCACTGGAACAAGCAGGTGATGGCGCAGCGGTCCGCGCTCGACGGCGCGGGCATCGACGCGGAGGCGCGCAAGAAGATGCGGTTGCAGGGATTCGTCGCGGCGGCGATCGCTCCCAAGGTCGGCATCTTCCGCGGCATCGGCGCGGTGGTGACGCTCGCGGAGCCCGGCGCAACGTCGGACCCGCTTGCGAACGTGGTGCTGGCGGAGGCGTTTCACACGGTTTCGCTCGAGGTGAGCCGGATGGGTGATCGCGGGTATCCCGGCTCGAAGATGGGGGCGATCGCGCTGGTGAGGCAGACGCTGAACGATTCGCCTTGGTACGCGGCGGCGCTCAGCGCCTCCCAGCGGAGTCCCGCGGAGAACGAGCAACCGGCAACGGACGACGCCGCGGCCGCGCTGAGCCGCGATCTGAGGCTCCTCTTCGATGTCGAGAATGAACTGGACGCGCTGCGCGCCGCCAAGATCGCGGGGGAGTTCAATCGCCCCGCCATGATCGTCGGCGGCGGGACGGAGTTCAAGCGGCTGGACGCGGTGGTGGCGATGCGGTTGCCGATCATCGTGCCGCTGGCGTACCCCGAGAGGCCCGAGGTGGCGACCGAGAGCGACCGCGAGGCGACCGACCTTCGTGCGTTGATGGCGTGGGAAGCCGCGCCGACGAACGCGGCGCGTCTCGACAAGGCGGGGGCGACGATCGCGCTCACTTCCGGCAAGTTGCCGAAGGGGCAGGAGTTCTTTCCCAACCTGCGCGAGGCGATCAAGGCCGGGCTGGCCGAGGATCGGGCGCTGGCGATGCTGACCACCGCGCCGGCGGAGATGCTCGGGCTGTCGGCGCGGTTCGGGCGGGTCGCGCCCGGCATGAGCGCGAGCCTGGTCGTGGTGAAGGGGTCGCTGTTCGACAAGGAGCGCGAGGTTCGTGATGTGTGGATCGAGGGTCAGCGGCACGAGGTGAACCCGACGCCGCGCGTCGATCTGGAGGGAACGTGGAACGTGTCGTTCCAGCCCAAGGGCGCCCAGTCGCCGCACGCGGGCACGTTGAAGTTCAACAAGAAGAACGAGATCACCTTCGAGCGCCCGGTGACGGAGCAGGACGTTGCCCGCGAGAAGTTGGCGAAGGAGAAGGCGGAGAAAGAAAAGGCGGAGAAGGAAAAGGCGGAAGGCCCGCCGCAGCGGGTAAACTCTGGGCGGAAGGCGGAAGGAGAGAAAACAGCGGAGAAGCCCGCCGAGGAAAAGAAGGACGAGCCGAAGAAGGAAGAGAAGAAGGAAGACACGCGCAAGTTCAAGGCGCGGAACGTGCGGGTGGATGAGAACCGCGTGGACTTTGTCTTCGACGGCGACTCGATGCTCGTCGAGGGGACGGTGCTGGTCACGGCGGTGGTCGAAGGGAGCATGATCGGAGGCGGGGCGATGCCCGACGGCTCGGCGCTCTCTTGGACCGGGGAGCGCGACGCATCGGCCAAGAAGGACGACGAGAAGAAGAAGGACGAGGACGCCGAGCGTTTCGTTGGCATCCCCGAGAAGTTCGGCCTGCCCTTCGGCCCCTTCGCGCTCGACGCCCCGCCGGCGGCGAAAGAGATATGGATCGAGAACGCGACGATCTGGACCAGCGGGCCGGAGGGCACCATCAAGGGCGGCGTGCTGCATGTGGTGGATGGAAAGGTGAAGGGGGTGTACGCGGCTGGAAGGATTCCGAAGATCGGCTTGTCGCCGGACGCCGTGAGGATCGACGCGAAGGGCAAGCATGTGACGCCCGGGCTGATCGACTGCCACAGCCACACCGGGATTTCCGGCGGAGTCAATGAGGGGACGCAGTCCTGCACCTCTGAGGTGCGCATCTTTGATGTGATCGATCCGGACGCCATCGGCTTCTACCGCCAACTCGCGGGCGGCGTGACCGCGGCGAACCAGTTGCACGGCTCGGCGAACACGATCGGCGGGCAGAACTCGGTCGTCAAACTGCGCTGGGGGGCGCTGCGTGCCGACGATCTGCGTTTCGAGGGGGCGATCCCCGGCATCAAGTTCGCCCTCGGCGAGAACGTGAAGCAGTCGAACTGGGGGGACAACGAGAACACGCGGTACCCGCAGACGCGCATGGGTGTGGAGACCTACATCCGCGACCGGTTCTCGGTGGCGAGGGAGTACGCCGGCAAGTTGAAGGCGTGGGAGAGCGCGCCCGAGAGCGCCCGTGCGTCGCAGGCGTCGCCTCGGCGTGATCTCGAACTCGAAGCGCTCGCGGAGATTCTCGCGGGGACGCGGCTCATCCACTGTCACTCGTACCGGCAGGACGAGATCCTGATGCTCTGCCGGGTGGCGGGCGACTTCGGCTTCAAGATCGGGACGTTCCAGCATGTGCTGGAGGGGTACAAGGTCGCGGACGCGATCCGCGAGCATTCGCTCGGCGGGTCGTGCTTCTCTGATTGGTGGGCGTACAAGTTCGAGGTGATCGACGCGATCCCCTACGCCGGCGCGATCATGCACGACGCGGGGGTTGTTGTGTCCTTCAACTCCGACTCCGACGAACTCGCGCGGCGGATGAATCTGGAGGCCGCGAAGGCGGTGAAGTACGGCGGCCTCAAGCCCGACGAAGCGCTGAAGTTCGTTACCCTCAACCCGGCGAAGCAGTTGAAGATCGACCACCTCACCGGCTCGCTCGAAGCGGGCAAGGACGCGGACTTTGTTCTGTGGTCGGGCGATCCGCTGAGCACCTTCACCAAGTGCGAAGCGACGTACATCGACGGCAAGGAATATTTTTCTCTCTCGCGCGATGCCGAGATGCGGACCCGCGCCGATTCGGATCGTCAGCGGATCATGCAGAAACTCCTGAAGAAACAGCCCGAGAGCGAGGGCAAGGGGCCGAAGGGCGAGGGCGGCGAGGGCCGTCGCGGCCGTCCGGGCGGGGGGAACGAGCCGCCGCCGACGGGGTTGTTTACCTCCGGCGGGCGCGGGTCGATGCTCGCGCCGGTCGGGGAGAGCATCGAAGCGGCGCGGGAGTACGCGGCGAAACTGGCGCTCGAACGGCACTACAACTGGATGGTCACCAACGGGCTCGATCCGACGGCGAGCCACGCGGGCGACTGCGGCTGCGGGTTGAATGGATTCTTCCAGAACTGAGATACTTCACCGCAGAGTCGCAGAGGACGCAGAGGAAGGCAGAAAGCAGGATCCAAGAATGAAATACATCGCACTTACGCTCATCTCTCTCTTGCTCGGTTCGAGCGCGCTCGCTCAGGACCTGGGCATCAAAGCGCCGCCGAAGCAGGCCGCGCCCGTTGTGATCGAGAACGCGACGATCCATACCATCTCGGGCGGCGCGATCGAAGGCGGGTTCGTCACGTTTGCCGAGGGCAAGATCACGGGTGTCGGCAAGGGGCCTGCTCCGAGGCTCGCGGGCGGGAGCGTCGTTGATGGATCGGGCAAGCATGTGTACCCCGGCATGATCGGCGCGAACACGCAGACGGGGCTGATGGAGATCGGCGCCGTCCGCGCGACGATCGACTATGCCGAGGTGGGCGGCGTCACACCCGAGGTTCGCGCTGCGGTCGCGGTGAACCCGGATTCAACGATCATCCCTGTCACGCGCTCGTCCGGCGTGCTGACGGTTGGTGTTTTGCCGATGGGTGGGGCGATCCCTGGGCGGGCATCGGTGATCAATCTCGAAGGGTGGACGTGGGAAGAGATGGCGGTGGCGGACGACGCGGGGATGGTGGTTAACTGGCCCAACATGAGGCCGATGCGGGGATTCTTCGTCACGAAGACTCCCGAAGAGCAGGACAAGGAGCGGAAGGAAGCGTTGGCGACGATCGATCAGGCGTTTCTCGCCGCGGCGGCGTATGTGGCCGCGAAGTCCGCCGACCCTGCGACGCCGATCGACATCCGCTGGGAGGCGATGCGCGGCGTGCTCGAACGGAGCAAGCCGGTGCTCGTGCGGGCCGACGAGTTGGAACAGATCCAGTCCGCCGTGGCGTGGGCGGTTGAGCGCAAACTCAATCTCGTCGTCGTCGGCGGGCGCGACTCTCACCTTTGCACCGATCTGCTGAAGCGGCACGATGTGGGGGTGATCGTCTCGGGCACCCTGCGGCTGCCCAAGAGGATCGACAGCGATTATGACGAGCCCTACCGCGTGCCCGCGATGCTCGAAGCGGCGGGGGTTCGCTGGTGCCTCGCGTCGGCGGGCGGCGCGCATGAAACGCCGCACGAGCGGAACCTGCCCTACCACGCGGCGATGGCGGCCGCGTTCGGGCTCGGTCCCGACGCGGCGCTCCGCGCCATCACGCTCGCCCCCGCGAAGATGCTGGGAGTGGGCCACCGCCTCGGCAGCATCGAGGTCGGCAAGGACGCCACGCTCATCATCACGAACGGCGATCCGCTTGAGATCACGACGAACGTCGAACGCGCCTTCATCACCGGGCGCGAGATTGACCTGTCGAACAAGCAGCGGCTGCTGGACAAGAAGTACCGGGAGAAGTACCGGCAGCTGGGGATTGGGCGGTAGAAGACAGCATGAATTGTGCTGGTAATGGCATCAATTTGCAACAGTCGGCGGAGAACGGGATAATAAGAGGCTTGGCGAGACGGTCTTTGCAACGACCGTTTATGGGAGACGGCTTCGGGCTTATCTCTGCCACAAGGAGAACACCATGTACTCTCGCATGTTGCCTTGGATTGCTGGGACGACAGTTTGCGCGTCCGCAATCGCTCGAGACTGCGATCACTGCAATCAAATCCTGCAAGGCAGTCTGCTCAATCGCCTTACGCTGACCACGCGGCAAGAGTTTGAGCAAAAACTCCGCACCGAGCTGTGTGTAGACGAGGAAGAGTTTCGCCGGGTCACGCAGGGAGCGGCTGGTGAAGGAAGCTTTCTTGGATCAATCGGGGCCATATTCGCGTCGGGGGAGTGGCATCGCGATCAAATCATAAACATCCGGAAAAAACTGTGCGGTTCAAAAGATGGGTCGATTTCCGATTCGGAGTTCCGTTTTTTGGCGATGGAGATGGTTGACCAAGGGGTCGTGACCGCGTGGACCAAGTGCGTTGAGAAGTGCCCTGTTGTCTCCGGACTGTCCATGCGCTGTTCAGTCGAAGCTGGCAATGTGGTTGCGACAGCGATTTGGATTCCGGTTGCAGACGCCACTCCGCCAACGATTCGCGAGTTTGTCTGTTCCGGTGGGGATCCACGTTCGAAGGACGTATTCAAAACAGGAAGTCAGCTGACCGGTCAATGGACAGCGGTAATCGCCTGGGACCAGAAGCAGCCTTGCGTCGTTTACCTCGTGACTGATCGAGGTACAGCACACTGCATCGTTGAACCGCCGCCGCCCCCTCCGCCGCCACCACCCCCGCCTCCTCCTCCACCACCTCCGCCACCCCCTCCTCCGCCACCCCCGCCTCGCTCCTCAGGCGCTACGCTGCAAAACATGATCCTGCGTCCGATTTGCACCGGACGAGACGGCTGTGATGTCGGCGGAAGAGGCGGACCCTGCGTTGACATGGCGGTGGAAGTACGCATCAGCGATGATCGCAGGGCAATCGAAGGAAAGGGGAACATGCGAGCGTTTCAGTGCAACAGCAATCGAACGCTGCAGCACAACGATGAGGCAAACATCGAAACGGCTTGGATTCGGTTGTACACAACCGAATCGGCCAAGCACACAATCACTCGCATTCTGTCTTCGGAGACGAGGCATCCAGCGAGTTTCCGCGACGACGGCGGTATCGATTCCGAAACACTAACTCGCGGCGGCTTGGTGAATCGCCTCTTCTTTCTCGGAGACACCAGCGGCGAAGATTTCGCACGGCAAGAAGGCGCAGCAGACACGACGTATGTTGAAGTATTCTTCAACCCACTACAGATCGAAATCCAAGAATCAAACTAGAAACAGCAGGCTGTGACGGCAGTTTCGACATCAAGCCACCGCGATCCGTTGAACCCCCACGAACTCAGACATTCCGTGTGAACCCCGGACCTCCAGGCACAAATCGATCGCCTCCCGCACGCGCTCCATGAGTTTGTCGAGGGATTTCGCCTGCGTGTGGCAGCCGGGCAGTTCGGGGACGCTGGCGACGTAGTAGCCCGCTTCGTCGCGCTCGATTACGACATGGAACTCGCGTGGGCGAGCGGCCTTGCTGCGGGTCTTTCGGCGTGCGGGGGGCATGGCGGAGCATATCCCGTGTTGGAGCGTTCGGCGCGGACCCACTCCCTGACGGTCGGGGTTCGTGGATCGCGCTATTACTTCTTCGCCGCCTGGTACTCGGCCATCGCCTTCGCGAGGTCCGCCTTCATCTCTTCGTCCTGAGCGAAGGAGATCGCGGATTCCTGGGTCTTGATCGCTTCGGCGATGTTTCCCTTCAGGAAGTGGACGCGGGCGAGCGTGTCGAGGATGCCGGGTTCCTTCGGCTCGAGTTCCGCGGCTCGTTTCGCGGCCCTCATCGCGATGTCGAGGTTCTTGTCCTTCACGTCGCCGTCGGGATCGACAATGGTCCAGGCGATGCCGTTGAGCGTGCTCGCGTCGTCCTTGAAATGCGTGTCGATGAGCGAGGCGGCGACGGCGTAGGCCTTGGCGGTGTCGCCCTTGCCCATCGCATCGTAGAAGGCGTTGCGACTGGCTTCCTTCTCGTACTCGGCTTCAAAGGTCGATTTCGCGGCGGCGGTGTTCCAGGCGCCCTTGACGACGCCTTCGAGCGCCGAGCCGAGTTCCATCGGGTGCCCGATGAAGGCGATGCGCGATTCCTTGTCCACGACGAAGGCGCAGGGGATGCCGCGCTGGTCGGCGGCCTTCATGTAGGACTCGTGGGTCTTCTTTGATTCGTCCCACGCGACGGTGTAGGTCATCAGCCCCTGCGCGTTCTTCGCTTTGACCATCTCCTCGACCTTGTCGAGGGTGTTGCGTTTGTCGGGCTTGGTGACGGCGACGAAGGTGACGCCCGGATGCTGCTTCGAGAGTTCGGTGAGGTGCGGCATGGCGCGGACGCACGGGCCGCACCAGGTGGCCCAGAACTCGACGACGTAGACCTTGCCCTTCTCGAAGGACGGGATGGATTCGCCGCGGACCCACTTCTCGATGGCGAGCGGCGGGGCGGGGTCGCCGATGGTGAGGCGAGCCGTTGTCGCCGCCGCCGGGGCCGGGTCGCCCGCGAGCGTGGTCATGGGGGCGGGCGCGAGGAGGATCGCGGCGGCGAGCGTGAGGCGCCTGGTCATGGTGACATTGTCCTTTGAGAAGGGGGTCATGGATCGATGAATGCGAGTCCGGCGCGTCACGGCTCGATCAGACGGATATTCAGCACCGACACCTGACGTTGTTTGACGTTGACGCCTCCCAAGGCCCAGTCGGTGTCGATGGTCATGCTGGTTTTTCGCAACTGGAGGAGCATGCGGTGGCGGTCGTACACGATTTTGCAGCCGCCGGCGGAGTCGGTTCCCAGCGTGACGGAGGCCACGTCGGCGGCGGGGTTCTCGGGTCGCCTGAGAGTAAAGGTGAACTGGCCGAAGCAGTTGACGAGGTCGGAATCGGCGTTGTTCACGACGAAGTCGGTGACGATGTCGATCGCGCCTGCGGGGGGAAGCGGGACGGTCTCGCTCTTCTGCCAGCCCCCGCCGACGAGTCGCGGCGACTTCCAGGCGCCGTCCATCTCGAAGATGGGGCTCAGCACCGCGGCCAGTTTTTCGTTCGTGAAGAATCCCAGGTGGCGGTCGTCTGGGTAATCGAGTTTGGCGGCGGCCTGCTCGAAGGCTTCGAGGCCGCTGATGACGGTCGCCTTGCCGGCCGCGTTGAGTTCGATCGCGAGGATCGCTTTTTCGAGGGTCTCGCCCAGGCGCGCCACGGGCGATGCGTCGGCCGGGAGCGGGGCGGAGGCGGGCCACTCGAACCCGACCTGCTGGTCGCCGATCGGCGCCTGGACCGCGGCCTTCTCGAAGGTTCCTTCGAGTTTGGCCGAGCCGTCGGGTGCGACTTCGATGACTTTCATTTTGATCTGGGCGCTAACGCGGAGCGGGGTGATCTGCTCTTTTTGGTCTTCTCCCATTTTCTGGGAGACATCCACGGCCATGCCGAGGCCGTAGGCGAACTCGTCGCCCTTTCGCAGGACCGGTTTGAGCGAGATCTCGGTCTGGGCGGCGGCGAGGGAGGTCGAGATCAAGACGACGGCGACGGGGCGGATCAGGTGACGGAACATTCGGGGCTCCAGGGGGATGGATTTCGAGGGAGTTGAGGGAATCAGAGTCTACCGGCGGGGCGGGGATGCGTGGCAGCGTGCCGCTTCTAGAATGATCCGGTGAAACTCGCGCTTGTCCAGTTTAACCCGGTCGTGGGCGATCTTGCGGGGAACGCGCGCCGTGTGGCCGAGTGGGTCGATCGGGCAAAGGCGGCGGGGGCGGACCTTGCGGTGTTCCCCGAGTTGGCGCTGGTGGGGTATCCGCCGCGGGATTTGCTGCTTCAGGAGGGGTTCCTGGAATCAGCGCGTGACGAGGCGACGGCGCTCGCGGCGGGGATCACGGGGCTGACGGTGATGGTGGGGTGTCCGTGGAGGCCGACGGCGGGATCGAGCGGCGCGGAGTGGGACGCGCGCGGGGGGATCACCAACAGCGTGCTGGTGATGCGCGAGGGGCGGATCGCGGCGCGGTACGACAAGCGGCTGCTGCCGACGTACGACGTCTTCGATGAGGACCGGTATTTCGAGCCGGGGGATCGGCCGGTGGTGGTGGAGGTCGCGGGGCTGCGCGTCGGCGTGAGCATCTGCGAAGATTTGTGGAAGGGGGCGGACGCGGGGAGCGATCATCGGTATCGGGGCAAGGGCGATCCGGTCGGAGACCTGGTCGCCGCTGGCGCGCGGTTGATCGTGAACCCCTCGGCGAGTCCGTTTGTGCTGGGGAAGGGGGCGCGTCAGCGCGCGATCCTCACGCGGCATGTCGAGCGGCACGGCGTCGCGGTCGCGGCGGTGAATCAGGTCGGGGGCAACGATGATCTGATCTTCGACGGGCACGCGGCGGTGTATGTGCCGGTGTCTTCGGACGCTCAGGCTGAGTCCGCGAAGCCTCGGGTCGCACGTCTCATCGCCGCGGGGCCGGGGTTTGAGGAGTCGCTGGTTCTCGTTGACATCCCGGAGGAGGGCCGATGGGCGTCGTGCGCTGCGGTCGATGATCCGTTGATCGGGGCGCGGGATGAATCACTTTTGTTCCGGGCGCTGGTGCTGGGGGTGCGGGATTACTGCCGGAAGACGGGGTTCAAGTCGTGCGTGCTGGGGCTGTCGGGGGGGATCGACTCGGCGCTGACGGCGTGTATCGCGGCGGCGGCGCTTGGACCCGCGAATGTGCTGGGGGTGGGGCTGCCGGGGCGGTTCTCGTCGGCGGGTTCGATTGATGATGCGCGCGATCTGGCAACGCGGCTAGGCGTTCGGTGGCAGGTGATGCCGATCGAAGGGCCGCACGCGGCGGTGGAGAGCGTGCTCGGGCCGATGTGGCGCTCGATCGGCGCGTCGGCGGAGGCGGGTGTCACGGAAGAGAACATCCAGTCGCGCATCCGCGGCCTGCTCCTGATGGCGGTGAGCAACAAGACCGGGGCGATCCTGCTGACGACGGGGAACAAGTCCGAACTCGCCGTCGGGTATTGCACGCTCTACGGCGACATGAACGGCGGGCTCGCGGTGCTGTCGGACGTGACGAAGGAGCAGGCGTACCGGCTGTCGCGGTGGGTGAACGCGGAGTATCGGAGCGCGGGGTTTGATGGGCCGCCGATCCCGGAGGCGTCGATCGCGAAAGCGCCGAGCGCGGAGTTGAGACCGAACCAGACGGACCAGGATTCGCTGCCGCCGTATGAGGTTTTGGATCAGATCATCGAGCGGTATGTGGAGGGGCGGCAGGGCGCTGGGCGCATCGTGCGCGAGACGGGGTTCGACGCGGCGATCGTCACGCGGATCGTCCGGCTGATCGATACCAGCGAATACAAACGCCGGCAGATGGCGACGGGGCTGAAGGTGACCGGGCTGACGTTCGGCCCGGGGCGAAGGTGGCCGATCGCGCAGGGGTATCGGGGGAGTAGGCAATAGGCAATAGGCAATAGGCAATAGGCGATAGGCGATAGGCAATAGGCAATAGGCAATAGGCACTGGGCAATAGGCAAAAGAAAAAACGGGCGGGGTCCGGAGACCCCGCCCGTTTGTGTTTTTGACTTGCACTATTGCCTAATGCCCAGTGCCCAGTGCCTGCCTTACTGATACAGATTCGTCGATTCGGTCTCTTCGATCGGGTTCGAGAACTGGTCGGAGGCGACCTTCAGGCGGACGCGGATGTCGCCGGCGGCGTTCGCTTTGACGGTGACGCGCCAGGCGACGGTCGCCTTGGGAGCGAGCGATGCGACGGGGGCCATGGTGACGGCTTTGCCCGCCGCGGCGACGGCGGTGGCGCCCGTGCCGGAGACGAAGTCTTCCTGAGCGGGGAGTTCGAGCGAGACCTTGATGCCGGTGCCGGGGGCGGTGCCCTGGTTGGTGACGGTGATGGTGTAGGTGGTCTGGCCGCCGACTTCGACGGGGTCGTGGTCGTCAGCGCACTCGACGAGGATCGCGGGGATGCCCTGCAGGCTGGTCTTGCAGTCGGCGGTGACGGGCGCGGCGCAATCGCACTTGGCGGTGGCGTTCACGCTGGCGGTGCCGATGGTGCCCGAGCCGAGGGTCACGCTGACGGTTTTGGTCCCGCTGGCGGGGACGGCGCCCAGGTTCCACGAGACGGCGGCGGCGGCGGCGGTCCCGCCGTCGGAAGCGCTCTTGAAAGAGCCGCCCACGATGTTGGCGACGAGGGTGGTGCCGTTGCATGTGGCGTCGCCCTTGTTGGCGACGGTGAGGTCGTACTTCGCGTCGCGGCCGAGGAACACGCGCTCGGGGCACTTGATGCTGACGGCCAGTTCGGGCTGCTTGACGGCGACGGCGACGGTGTTCGAGTTCGCCGTCAGGCCTCCGGACGCGGTGGCGGTGGCGTTGTTCTCGAAGCGGCCCTTTTTGGAGGCCTTGAGTTGCATGGTGCGGGTGGCGCTCTGGCCTCCGGCGAGGGTGCCGACGGCGAGTTCGACCGACTGCTTGCCGTCGGCGGTGGTGAGGCCGGCGGGGAGGGTGTCCTTGATGACGACGTTCTCAGCCGCGCCGGTGCCGGTGTTCTTGACTTCGACGGTGGCGGTGATGGCGTCGCACATCATCGCGTCGCCGGTCATGGTTTTGGTGAGTTGCAGCGCGGGCTGGACGACCTGGAGGGTCGAGCAGAGTGTGTTGTTGTAGGAAACGCTGAGGCAGTTCGTCGCGTTGCCGACCTTGCCCGCTTTGGCGTTGATCTTGATGATGGTGGTCTTGCACGGGCCGAGGTCGCCGAGGGACCATTGTGCGTCGCCACTCGGGCCGCGGCCGGCGGCGGGGTTGGACGAGACGATGGTCATGTTGTCCATCGACTCATCGGTGACGGCCACGTTTTTGAGGGTGCCGCTGGTGATGTTGGTGACATGGACCTCCATGTCGTAGTTCGCGCCGGCGCGGACCTGCTGAGGCATGACCTGGTGGAGGAGCAAGGCGCTGTTGCGGGTATCGCCCGTGGGGAAGGCGAGCGAGGCGACGCTCATGCCCGCGCCCGCACCGGGTCGGTACGACGCGCAGTTGCCGGTAGAAACGGGGGCCGGCGCGGCGGCGGGAGCGGCCTTCGGGGCCGGCGTCGAGTCGCCGCGCGACGGGAAGTACCCGCCGTACCCGGGCAGGTTGTCGGTGCCGCGGTCTGGCGTGCCCTTGCGGTCGGCGCACCCGCCAGCGAGCACGACTGAGGCGGCCAGCAGGGCCGTCGAGGCCAGTTTTTTTGAGACATGGGAAAGTTTCATGACTGCTCCGAAGAAAGGTGCGCGGGGTCGATGTCCCGCGGCGGTCACCCCAGCGACGACCACCGCTCACGGCCAAGAGGATTACAAGTTAGCGGGGACTTCGTGAAAACCCTGGGGCGCATCCGTGGGGGGCGATCGGGCACAGAGCGACCACCCCAATAAAAACCGTAACTCTACAGCCCCCTGCAATGACAGGTGCCGGCGGCGGGGGCGCAATCGGCTCTTCGCCCGCCCCCGGAAGGGCGCTCGCGCGTTGCGAGGGGCGCCGCGAGGGTCGCCGCGGCGACCGAGCAAGCCCCTCGGCGGCGTGCTCCCCTCACGCTCCGGATTGTCCGCCTTTTGGGCGGACGCCGGAGGAACGCGCTCGCCCAAGGGGCGGGAAGGCAAACAGAAAACAAGAGGGTTCCAACAGTCGGCTTCGAGCGGCTTGCTCGGTCGCCGCGGCGACCCTCGCCGCGCCGCTCGCAACGAACGCGCGCCCAAGGGGCGAAATGGCGTCGCAGTCGGCTGAAGAGTTACTAAAAACCAATCAAAATACAGGGAAATCAAGCCTCGGCGAAGTCATACGGCGCGGCGTACGTTCCCGTCCGCTGCTTGGCCAGTTGCATCAGGATGTCGTTGGTCAGCGTGCTCGCGCCGAAGCGGAAGCGATCGGGATGCAGCCATTGATCGCCGAGGGTTTCCTTGACCATGACGAGGTAATGGAGCGATTGCTTGGCGGTGCGGATGCCGCCGGCGGGCTTCATGCCGATGCGCACGCCGGTTTTCAGGAAGTGGTCGCGGATGGATTCGAGCATGACCAGGGTGACGGGCATCGTGGCGGCGGGCTGGACCTTGCCGGTGCTGGTTTTGATGAAGTCGCCCTCGGTGAGGCCGGCGGCGATGGCGAGGTCGGAGGCGGCGCGGACGTTGTCGTAGGTCTCGAGTTCGCCGGTTTCGAGGATCACCTTGAGCGCGGGGTGCGCCCGCACGGCTTGCCCTGCGGGACAAGCCGTGGCACCCCCGTTGGAAGCGCACACTTCTTTCACGGCGGCGATCTCGTCGAAGACCTGGGCCCGATCGCCGGCGAGGAAGAGGCCGCGCGAGATGACCATGTCGATCTCGTCGGCTCCGTCGTCGATGGCGCGGCGCGCGTCGTCAAGGCGGACCGCGAGCGGGTATTGGCCGCTGGGGAACCCGGTGGCGACGCTGGCGACGTGAACCCTTGTCGGCGATGAAGCGTTGAACGACGCGAGTTCGCGCACCGCGGCCGCAACGAGATTCGGATACACGCACACCGCGCCGACGTGCGGCAGCGTCGGGTCGGCGGGGTCGGGGCGCATCGCCTTCTGGCACAGCGAGCGGACCTTTTCGGGCGAGTCCTTGCCTTCGAGCGTGGTGAGGTCCAGCATCGAGAGGGCAAGTTTCAGCCCCGCGACCTTCGAGGCGGCCTTGATCGACCGCTTCGTGAACGAGGCGGCCCGCTGCTCGATCATCACTTTGTCAACGGAGGGGGAGGTCATGGTTTCTCGATCGGCGGTTGTTCGCGGATGGCGGGAGTTCCCGCAAGTGTAGAGCCGGTCGCCGTCATATCGCGGATCGCGCCAAGAAAATCAGAAACCGCCCTTTCGCACTGTGTTCGGTAGCGTTCGATCTCCCAGAGGTCGTTGTGCCCCGCGCCTTCGATTGAAACGAAGAGGCTCCGTCGCGCGGCGGCGGCGATGCGTTGGCCGTCTTCGTGCGGGCAGATGGCGTCGAGCGTGCCGTGGATGACGAGGAGGGGGCAGGGGAGATTGGAGGCGTGCTTGGCGCGGTCGAATGATGACCAGTTGGTGGTGCCACGAAGTTTCCAGCCGAGCCACGCGGCGGCGATGGGTTCGACGATTCGGTACGGCAGGCCGACGGCGCGGAGGTAGTTGACGACGGGGGTGCGGCCGAGTCGGTAGGGGGCCTCGGCGATGACGCCGACGGGGCGGATGCCTTGTTGAGTGAGGCGGGAGGCGGCGACGATGGAGACGCCCGCGCCGAGGGACCAACCGAGGAGAAGAAGGGCTTGGGGGCCTGGGGGTCGCCGCGGCGACTCTGCGACGTTGGGGCTTGGGGTTTGGGAGGCGAAATCGACCCGAGGATTCGCGGACTCATCTCGCCACGGGCGAGTCGCTGCGGCGACCTCGGCGTCCAAAGAAGTTGAAGAAGCCGAGTCTGAGCGAGTCTTCGAGTGAAGGCTCGGATCGGTCGTTGCCATGGTGTCCACGAGCGCGAGCAGCGCCAAAACATCCGCGTCGGTTCCGAGATTGCACCGGGAAGACGCGGGCGATTCGCCCATGCCCGCCGGATCCCACGCGATGACGCGCGACGCGTGCGGCAGGAGCGGCGCAAGGCGCGAGAGGATGCCGAGTTTGGAGTCGCCCCAGCCGGGGGTGCAGATGATGGTTGGGCCGAGCGGATCGTCGCCGGGGATTTCCCATGCGGGGAGTTGGGTAGTGCGCCGGCCTTGGCGGTCAGTTGGCGCGGCGAAGGTGAACGCGCGGTAGGCGCGCGGGCCGAGAGGAGGCGGGAGTTCAGAGGAATCGCCCGGCTGGTTGCGCCTGAGCGCGAAGGCGTAGGTCCGCCGGGGGGGCTGTCTGAGTTGGCGCACGATGGCGACGACCGCGAGGGACGTCGCGATCAGGAGGCCGAGGAGGAGCAGACGGATAAGGCCGAACATCGGTGGCCGAGGGTAGCGGGGCCATGGAGTTATTGGGGATTGTCGCGTCCGGATTGATACGGATTCCATTTAGATGCCGCGCGAAGTCGCAGTTGATGCGAACGGCGACCGACGCCCCCTCCGCCCTCGAAGACTCGGGCCCCTCCCCCGCTGGGAGCGGGGGAGGAGGCTCAGGCACCGCGCGAGGAACAACGGGGATTCGTATGAGAGGGTGCGGAGAGCGGAATCTCCCCGCCCACCCGATCATTCTCTTTCGAAGGCGTTCCGCGAGATGCCGGACTGCCTGATGATCGACAGCAGGGTTCCTGTCTTCAGTTCCCGATGATCCGGCACCGGCACCGTGATGGTCGAGTCCGCGGCGCGCTTCTGCATGATGACATGGCTTCCACGCTGGCGGACTTCCGCGAAGCCGTGGGCTTTGGGGATCGCACAAACTTCGGAGCCGGCAAGCACGCGGAGCCTAGGCAACACGGACCTCGATCGGGGTGACGTATATCTCGTTGCCGAGGCGCTGTGTGACTTCCGCCGCATCGGCCGACTCGAAAAAGAGTTCGAGCGCCTCGACAAGGTTTGAGCGGGCCTCTTCGACCGTCGAACCCTGGCTGGCGACGTCGAGTTCGGGGCAGAGCGAGACGTACATGTCGTCCTCGCGGTTGATGATGCATGTGAGGCGGCGATTCGGGTGCATGGTTTATTCTAGGCTTGGCGGGACACACGAAAAAGCCCAGCGGCTTGAGCCGCTGGGCTTGGTGGGTCGAAGGGATAAACGAATGAATCACGCGCGGCGACGGCGGACGGCGACGAGTCCACCGAGGCCGACGAGGGCGAGCGCGCCGGGGGTCGGGACGACCTGGCCGCGGATCTCACCGCCCGGACGGAACGACGTGTGGATGTTGACATACGACAGGCCGTCGATGATCCGAGACTCGAACAAGTCCGAGATCAGGGCCGAGCCGACGACCATGCCCGAGGAGAGGCCGGCGAAGCCGGGGATGGCGAGGGCCACGCCCGCGTTCGCACCGGGGGCGGCGGGAGCGTGGAAGTGGGCCGCCGTGGCCGGCGCGATGAGACCGGACCATGTGATGGTCCACGACAGCATGTTGGTGTCGCTGTCGAGATCGACGATGCCGAACCCGGTTGCGGGCGTTGCGACCGCCGGGACTTCCTGGAGCCCGTCGATCGGGAACTCGTAGTGGAACAAGGGGCGGGCCGACGCGATGCCCGCGAGGGCGGCGACGGCAAAAACAGACGTGACGAACTTCTTCATCTCTCGATACTCCTTCTGAGACTGTGCTGAGGACTTCCCGACGGGAAGACCCGCTCTCCTGCGCGGGCCTTCCCACCCGCGCAGACTCAATATACCTCGGGATTTCCACTGAGGAGGGGATTTCCCGGGCACGATTGCGAGAATTATGCGAGCGGGCGTCCGATCGTCACAAAGAACGATCGGGCACACATCGAACACAAACCCTTGTTGCTGCAATGGTTACGCACTTTGATCGCTCGCGGATGGTGGCGGATCGATCTCCCGGATGTTCGTGCGATGATAGGTAAGCCGACTCCGGGCATATTGCTCAGGCGAGACTCCAAGGTCAGGTTCGGACCCCTTCTGGTGCTCCGAGTGCAGGTGGCAGAGGAAGGGGACGCACCAGCCGCATCCGGTGCCCGCGCCGAGACACTCGCTGATGAGCGAGGCTACCGGCGGCTTTTCCCGTTCGAGATAGCCTCGGATTTTCCGGAGGGAAACATGGAAGCAGAGGCAGACCTCGTCGTCGGGATGCATGAGGGATGGTAGGGCGTGGTGGGGTGGGGATGAGCGGGTGAGCGGGTGAGTGGGTGAGTGGGTGATGGGGTGATGGGGTGAAAAGCCAGGCCGCGAGGCGTTTCGCTGCATTCTTACTCCGTGGCGGCAAGCCCGATCAGGTGAATCTGCGAATAGTGGGATGATGATTGATGTGAAGCCCGTCGAAACAGAACCGGCGCAGCACCGCCCCGCGGCCACGGACGCCGAAGTTCTGCGCGGATTCTTGGCGTCGCGGCCGAGCGATTGCCCGGCGTGCGGGTACGAGTTAGGTTCCGCACGCGACGGCACATGCCCCGAGTGCGGCGCGACGCTCCGGCTTATCCTGACCGCCAAGCGCTCTGCGCGCGAAGCCGTGAGCGGGCGGCTGTGGCTCATCGGGCTCGTAGGCCCCTGTACGGCGGTGGGGGTGCTGACACTCGACCTGGCGCGCGTCGGCATCAACGCGTGGATCAATGCCCGCTACCTCGGCGGGCCGGGGATGTGGACGGTGTGGAACCGCCTGATGCTGCTCGCGGGGGCGCTGCTGCTGATGTATTTCTTCGTCGAGATGCGCGAGTCGATGAGCCGGCAGCACCCGGTGGTGGCGATGCTGCTGGCGCAGTCGGCGTGGGCGCTGGCGGTGGGGCTTCTGGCGGTGAATCAGTATGTGTTTGTGTGAAGGGGAAGGTGCCAGGCATCAGGGATCAGGGATCAGGTATCAGCCGGATAAATGGGCACGCTATCGTTATGTCATGGCGAATCTGACCTACCACACCGCGGGCGAGTCGCATGGGCCGGCGCTTTTGGTTTTGGTGCAAGGGGTGCCGGCTGGGCTGCGGCTCGATCTTGAGTTCATCAACTCGGAACTCGCGCGTCGTCAGGGCGGCTACGGCCGGGGGGCGCGGCAGAAGATCGAGACGGATGTCGCGGAGGTGCTCTCCGGCGTGCGGCGGGGGAAGACGATCGGGTCGCCGATCGCGATGAAGATCGTGAACCGGGATTCGAGGCTGGATGATCTGGAAAGGACGCCGCCGGTGTATCGGCCGAGGCCTGGGCACGCGGACCTGGCGGGGAGCCTGAAGTGGCTGACGACGGACTGCCGCGATGTTTTGGAGCGCGCGAGCGCGCGGGAGACGGCGTCGCGCGTCGCCGCCGGGGCGCTGGCGCGGATCATGCTTCGCGAGATCGGCGTCGAAGTCTTCGGCCTCGTCCGCTCCATCCACACCGCGACGAGCAACGTGGACGTCACCCAAGAAAACTGGAAATCACTCCTCGTCGCCCGCGACGCGAGCGATGTTTATTGCCCAGACGCCGCCGTGAGCGAGAAGATGCACGAGGCGATCCGCGCCGCGAAGATCGACAAGGACACCGTCGGCGGTCTCGTCGAAGCACACGTCTTCGGCTGTCCCCCCGGCCTCGGCACCTGCGCCGATTGGCGCGATCGGCTGGATGCGCGGCTGGCCTACGCGGTCATGGGCATCCAGGCGTTTAAGGCGGTCGAGATCGGGCTGGGGAAGGAATGTGCCGCCCGGCGCGGGTCGCAGGTCCACGACCCGATCCGCTTCGATCGCGCGAAGGAGGGCACGCCGAGCCTCGGCTTCGTCCGCGACACCAACAACGCCGGCGGACTCGAAGGCGGGATGACCAACGGCCAGCCCATCGTCGTCCGCGGCACCATGAAACCCATCTCGACGCTCTTGCAGGGATTGCCAAGCGTGAACCTGAACACGAAGCAGGCGGAGAAGAGCGAGTACGAGCGCTCCGATATCTGCGCGGTGAGCGCCGCGAGCGTGGTGATGGAGCACGTCGTCGCGTTCGAGGTGGCGCGGGCGGCGCTCGAGAAGTTCGCGGGGGACACGATGCTCGAGTTCAAGAACAGTTACGCGAGTTTTCTGGAAGCGGCGCGGGGGCTGGCGCAGGGGCCGCCGGTGGGGACGATGGCCTGAGCGTTGCGATCCTGACTTGAACTGAAAACGCCGAAGGGAAGCCTTCGGCGTTTGAAGCGGTGAGGAGTTCGTCGTCGGCCGCGTCGGGCGGCCGTCCGTGGCACGGCCCTTGTTATGGGCAGAGCTGACCGAAGTTCGCGAGGATGAAGGTGATGTCTCCGAAGTCGACGATGCCGTTGCCGTTGGGGTCGCGCGGGCAGCAGTCGCACTCGTCCGGGATCTGATTGAGGTTGATGTCGGCTGAGAAATCGGTTGAGATGTCGTAGAGGTCGGCTCGCCCGTTGAGGTTGCAGTCGGTCTTGCACTTGCCGCGTTCGCTGGCGCGGAAGAGGTCGATCATCTCCTGTACGGTGAGGGTGCGGTTGAAGAGTTCGACCTCGTCGATGAAGGAGAGGAAGTGCTGGCCCGCGGCGGCGTTGAAGGAGCCGATGAAGAGGTCGCCGGAGTTGGTGCTGGGGAACGGGCGCGGGGCGAGGATGGGCGCCTGGGCCACGCCGTTGATGACGAACTGGTAGGTCGCGTTGCCCGCGGCGACCGGCGTGACGGAGACGGCGACGTGCGACCAGGCGGGGAACGGGAGGAAGGCGGCGCTGGTGACGATGTTGGCGGTGGCGTTCGGGTAGTCAAGGACGATGACGGGGCGGAGGAAGTTGTCGAGATAGAGGCTGTAGCCGCCGGTGCCGCCCGCGCCCGCGAGGACGGCCTTGCGGACAATGTATTGGTTCGCTTGCGCTGAGGCGTGGACCCACGCGTCGATGGTGAAGCCGTTGTTCCCCGCGATGTCGAGCGAGGCCGAGTGCGGAGCGCGGACGTGGCGCGGCAGCCCTCCTGAGAGGCCGAACTGGAGCGCCGCATCGACGATTCCGGGAACGGTCGGCGGAGCGTTGACTTTCACGCCGATGTTCGGATTGACGAAGTCAAAGGTGTAGTTGGGGTTGTTGGGCTCGTCGAGCGGGAACCAGGCGGTCATCCCGCTCGGCGGGTCGTAACAGTCGAGGCGCAGGCGGAAGATGAGGAACTCTTCGTGGTCCCACCCGGTGCGGAAGGGCGGGGTCTGTCCCGCGCCGCCGGGCTGCTGATCGGTGTCGTACCACATCCATCGGCAGAGCGTGTTGATCCCGGCGACCGTGACCCACGGGTTTCCGGGGGGGAAGGTGAAGTTGTTGAGTCCGCCGAAGGCCGGGACTCGCCAGCCGAAGCTGGCGCCGCCGCCGGTGTTGGCGAGGCCGATCTGCGTGGCGAGGGTGGCGGGGGTGGGCGCCGAGGCGGCGTTGTCGAGGTCGATGCCGGAGGCGAAGACTTCCCACGCGTTCGCTGAGTCCGGCAGGATGGTTTGGCCGTCGATGCTTACCTGCGCGAGGAGCCCCTGCTGGATGGCGTCGTCGCTCCATGCGGCGATGTAGAGGTAGTCGTCGGCGGTCTGGAAGTTCGCGAAGGCGGCGCCGCCCCCCGGGCCGACGGTTGGATTGGCGCTCCGAAGAGTCAGGGCCGTGCCGGCGAAGTTGCCAGTCCAGACGGAGGCCCAGTTGTCGACTTCAACCGCGATGGATGTCCGCCGGGTTCCGGCGGCGAGGGACGGATTGGCGAGAGCCAGCGTGAGCGCGGCACACAACCCGAAGCGCGAGGTGATTGCGGGGGAGTAAAAGCGTGGCATGGTGGGTCTCCTTGGCGATGCACCGCCCGGCCGCTGGCGGCGCGATTCGAGTGTTCTGAGGCGGCAGGACGATCCGCCTCCGAACGCGGCCTTCAATCACATGCGGGCGGGGCGGGATCATCTTTCAGCGTCGAGAAAATAAAACTCCCGAGACAATGAGGTCTCGGGAGTCGGGGTCGCTGGGGGAGGTGGCGGAGCCGGCGTGTGTAGGAAGATGCTTACGGGCAGGTGACGCCGAAGAAGGTCAGCACCGCGGTGATATCGGCGAAGTTGACGGCACCGTCGCTGTTGGCGTCGCCCAGGCCGTCGAGGCCGGGGTTGTAGGTCGCGTTGAAAAAGGTGAGGACGCTGGTGATGTCCGCGAAGTTGACCACGCCGTCGTTGTTGGCGTCGCCTGGGCACGGGGTGGGGACGACGGTGAAGGTCATGAAGCCGGTCGCGGAGCCGTCGGCGTTGGTGACGCCGACGTTGCGCGGGCCGAGGGCGGCGTTGGAGGCGACGACGAACGAGACGCCCGTGACCTGCGTGCCCATCGTGTTGGGGTCGGGGGTTCCGGTGTCGGTGATGCCTGCTCCCGGAAAGATGTGCGAGAGCGAGGTGACGTTTTTCAGGTTGGTGCCGTTGATGACGACGGGGACGGTCTGCCCTCGGAAGGCCTGGTTGGGCACGACGGAGGTGACGAGGGTGGTCGCGCCCCAGACGGTGACGCTGAGGGTGTCGATGTCGGAGCCGATGCTGTCGGTGACGCGGAGTCGGACGGTGTAGAGGCCGTTGGAGACGTACTGGATGGAGGCTTTGGGCGCGTCGGCGATCTCGTAGATGCCGTCGCCGTCGCGGTCCCAGGCATAGGTGTGAATGGAGTTGAACAGTGGAAAGGTGCTGTCGGTGATATACGAGTTGATATCGCCCATGAACCAGCAGTTCTTCCCGGCCTGCATGCGCTTGTCGAGGCCGGCGATGGCGACCGGGGGCGCGCTCATGCCGTCGGTGCGCACCGTGAGGGAGTACAACTGGACGACCTGGTCGTCGGCGGCGTTCGGGCCGACATCGCGGACGCGGACGTAGTAGGTGCCCGCGGGGAGGTTGTTTTGGACGATGGATTCGCTCTGGCCGTTGGGGTTGGCGCTCGCGTTCTGGACGATGGTGACGCCGTTGGATTGATACAGCGTGATCGCAAGGTTGCCGGCGGCGGATGCGCCGATCGTCTGCTGGACTCCCGTGCAGGAGCTGTCCTGTTGCCCGGCGTTGTACGAGCCGCCCGTGGGCGAGGCGAAGAGGCTGATGTCGCGGGGATCGAGGATGGAGAAGCGGAACCAGTCCTCGTCGGTGTTGCCGTTGCCCGCCAGGCCGTTGAGCGAGAGGTGGCGGAGGATGACGGACTCGGGGTTGCCGCGCGAGTCAAGGGTGCCGAGGTTCACGGCATCAGCGGAGGAATGGTTCCCGGCGAAGCGGTCGCCGTAGGAGCGGTTGACCGCTCGGCGGTCGTCCACCTGGAGCATGTCGTAGGCGACGGAGATGAACGGCTCCATGTTTTTGGTTTCGGTGCACGGGACGGAATGGATGTTCCCCACGCCGTGGCCGTGCTCGTGCGAGATGACGTTGCGGAGCCAGCGGTAGTTGCTGGCGGGGTCCTTGAAGTTTCCGACGGTGCCCGCCTCGTCCCAGTAGAAGGCGTTGAGGCACATGTCGCCGCCGCCGCCGTCGGGGGCGACGATGCCGATGCTGGAGGGGAAGCCGTCGTAGGCGATGCAGTTGCAGGCGTCGGTGATGCAGCCGATGCGGATGTCGCCGCGGAGGCTGGAGTGAATGCTCGAGTTGGACATCGCGGTGTTGTCGTCGTCGACTTCGGTGTAGGTGAGGCCGGAGTATTTCGTGTACGAAGCGAGCGCCTGCCGGATGTACTCGCGGCCTTCATCGAGGTCGTTCGCGCCGAAGGTATCCTTCAGTCGGTCGCTCAGCACGTTCGGCCCGGTGGGCCGGCCGAAGGCGCCCCACGTCGCGCCGTCGTCGGGGAAGGAATAGGTGAGGTGAGCGGGGATCGCCTGCGACGGGAACCCAAGGGTGACGGGGTTGCCGGCCCAGACGCGGATGTCAACCCAGAAGCGCGAAGGATCGAAGCCGAGCATCGCGGCGGGGAGCAGGCCGGTCTCGTCGATCAGCGCCTGCAGTTCTTCCTCGGTGTCGGGGCGCTTGTAGCACTCGTTGGAGAGGATGAGGCGTTCGAGGAGGCGCGAACGGGGCTCGGGGGCGCTCGAGGGAAGGACGCGCAAGGCCAGCATCGAGAGATTGGTTTGCGCGAGCGCGGCCGGCGTTGCCGGAGAGAGCGCGATGACGGCGGCGAAGAGGGTGGTTCGAGCGATCATGATGGACCCTATGTTCCTGCGTGCGCTCGGCGAGGCTCCGAACCGGGGTTCTTCGTTCAGTACGTCGAATGCACCCAATTGCGAAAGGGGTGGCGCTGAGTTTGTCGTCCCCGAGGCGGTGCGGAGGGCGTTGGGCGTGAGTTATCGGCTCACCGGCCGATGAACGGAAACCGAATCACGCCGACGCGGCGGCTCAAGGTGGGGCGGGCTTCCAGCCTGCCCGGCTCTTTGCCCACGAGCGCGCCTCCTGCCCGCGTGTGCAAGAAATCAGGGCAGGCTGGAAGCCTGCCCCACCGCCAGCCGCTTCACCTGAACTGAAACCGCTCTAGGGGCACGCCGCCGCCCAGTTCATCAGCGTGGCGGTGATGTCGCTCATGCCGACCAGGCCGTCGAAATCGGAATCGCCCAGCGAGGAAGCGCCCTCGCCGTAGTCGTAGCCGAAGGCGGTGAGGGTCTCGGTGATGTCGGCGAAGTTGACGACGCCGCTGCGGTCGGCGTCGCACGGGCACTTTGGGCGGAGGCCGGAGGGGGATCTGTTTACCTGGGAGAAGACGGACAAGGCGGAGGGGTTGAAGGGGATGTGTGGGTAAGGCTTTCGCTGGCGCGGGGGAATGCGATCGATGTCACCCGCCAGCGGCCGGAGTGGGGTTTGTTTACTGGGAAGCAAACGGAGAGGTAGCAAGGTGATCGGGCTGGGACGAAGGGCTGAGAATGCCTGGAATACTGACGGCGCTGGACTTTGAGACGGAGCGTCCGATTGCCAATCCCATTCGCCCGTAGAATGGGATCGGATGAAGTTGATTCACCAAATCGATCCGACCAAGCTTCGTGGCGGATTTTACACTGCGCCACACGTTGTGCAGTTTTGCCTTCAGCAAATACGAAACCTGAATGAGGGTTGGCCTCAAAGGTGGCTTGAACCGTCTGCCGGAGACGGGGCGTTCCTGCGAGGACTCGGTCGAATCTTGCCGCCGCGAGCGCGTGCGGGTTCATTTGTTCAAGCGGTTGAACTGCTCGATGAAGAAGCGGCAAAGTGTTCGGAGGCAATGACCAGCGCAAATATTGATGGCTCAGTTTTCAATGGCAGTTTTTTCGAGTGGGCTTCCCAAAACGAAGACCATTTTGACGCGATAATTGGTAATCCGCCGTATGTGCGATACCAGTTTGTGAACGAAACCGATCGACTTCTTGCCGAGCGCCTGGTCGCGGAGTTGGAGATCACGCTTCAAGGCGTGTCCAACCTCTGGATTCCATTTGCGCTGGTGAGTCTTGCTCGGCTTCGTGAGGGTGGGTGTTTTTCCCTTGTGCTTCCCAGTGAACTGTTCTGCACGAGCAGTGGGGGACAGTTTCGTTCATACTTGATCAAGCACTTCACTTCTCTAGAGGTTGATCTCTTTCCTCGCTGTACCTTTCCCGACATCCTGCAGGATGTAGTGGTCGTGAGCGGAAAACGCGCGGTGAGGCCCCATGATGTTCGCCCAGTGCGGTTCACTGAGCATGTGCGGTCGGGCCGCATTATGTGGGGGCATCGGGTATCGGCGTCGTCCGAATCGTGGATTCGGTATCTCCTGAGCGAGAAGGAGCATGATGCGTTTGTGGAAGCGCAGAGATTGACCGGATTTCAACGCCTCGGAAACTTGGCTCGGCTAGAAGTGGCGATCGTGACGGGAGCCAACGCATTCTTCACCGTTTCTGATCAGACCGTGACGGAGTACGGCCTCAATAAATGGAAGATCCCGCTTCTTGCCCGAACCGCCGATGCGCCGGGCGTTGTGTTTACTGAGGACGACCACTTGGTCGCTCGGCAGGCAGGCAGCCGAGCATGGCTATTGGATTTTTCTGCGAAGCGACCAGCTCCCAATGGTCAAGGCCGGGTTTCCGAGTATCTCGAAATCGGCGAATCGCAGGGGATTCCCGGGCGCTACAAATGCCGCATCCGCGAGCCGTGGTATCGGGTTCCGCACATTCAACGCGGTTCGTTGATGATGACGAAGCGAGCACATCATTATCACCGTTTGTTGCTCAATAGTGCCGGGGTCTATACCACCGACACGATTTATCGAGGGGAAATGCGGCCGCTGTTTTCGGGACGAGAGGCCGATGTCGTGGCCGCGTTTCAAAACACGATGACGCTGCTTTCAACCGAGGTAGAAGGCCGAACATACGGCGGCGGAGTGCTTGAGTTGGTGCCTTCGGAAGTTGCAAGATTGTCGGTGCCGCTCATTGATACGGGCAACCTTCTCGCCCGGGTCGATACGCTGAGCCGCAGCGTTAACGGGCAGAAGGACTCGACGCACGCCGTGATGCAGGTTGCTGACGAGCGTCTCTGTCTTGTCGTGCCCGGCTATCGCGAACTCCTGCCGCTTCTTGATGATGCGCGTCGACGGCTCCAATCGAAGCGGCACGACCTCCTGCGGTGCGACAACGTGACTGCCGACTGAGTCATGGCGCCCATGCGGGCTTGACAGCCTGCACTGACAGCCAGAAGTCCCCGTTTACGTCTCTTTCCATGGCCACCCAGTGACCGACTTGGTTGTTGTCGCGCAGCCATACCCCGAGCTCCGGCCCCCAACTGAGAACGGTGGGAACATTGTTCTGGTTGGCCACGCGGTGCGCGCCATGGTCCACCTTCAATGTCATGGGCACCCATGGATCGCCGTGCCGCGATACGCGGAACAGCACATGAAGTTCCTCGTAGGTAGTGCCACGCCGCTGCGACTGCACCCATTGTTGATCGCCGAACAGCACCTCCCGGAACCAAGTGGCTTGATCGATTGGAAAGTGAGCTTGGCTTAGGCGAAGCTTGCCAGTCGGATTCGTTCCTGCGGGTACTTGTTGAGCGTCGGAACGCTTGAGCAGTTTCGCCCACCGCACGTCGATGGCGGCGGGCTGGTGGGGTTCTATTCCTTCTTCTATCTCCTCTGTCTCATCTCTTGGTATTTCGGCGGGGGCCGCGGGTGACCTCCAGCCGACGGGACGCGTCCCCCTCCCAATTCCTCCAGCTCCAGTCCGCTGGCGAGCGCGAATCGCCCGCCGCGCCTGCTGTGTGACCGCGAGACCGAGCCTCCGCAGCGCCTCGACGTCATCGGTCGTGCGGAGTTGGTACACGCCAGGTTCGATCGATGTCGCCCATCGGTCAATGGCTGTAGCAATTTGTTGTACTGCCGCCTCGGTTCCTGCCGCTGCTTCCAAGATCACTCCAGCCTCGACGCTGTGGCCCAACCCCTTCTGCGTAAAGTTTGCGGAACTTACGACGCCCAACCTGCTTCCGTCGTTTCGCATGAGGTGCATGGTCTTAGGGTGGAAGAGCGATCCCGCCAAACTTTCGACGACCGTCAACGAGGTTCTGTCAGCTGCCCCGAGCAACGGCAACAGCAAGGTGAGCTCGTCGGTGGTCAGAGGGTTGCCTGCATTGGATCCGATGACCAGACGCAGAACGCCGCCCGCCGCGATCATGCCCTGCAATATGTGCATGAACGGTCGCAGAGCCGTTCCGTCGAAAAACCCGAACTGACCGCGGAACGAGCGAACACCAGCAACCAGCTCTTGGTCGAGCCATACCCCAAGGCAATCGTTCGGACCATTTTGTCCAGTGTCGAAATAGCGGATCACTTGTTGCTCTTGTTACGTGAGGATGCTTTGCGGGTGTCCTGACTCAAGTGTGTCTGCATCGCTGCAAATAGGTCGCTGGTTGAGATGTTGAGCCCCGACGAAATGGCGACAATGCTTTGCAGTGACGGATTTCGCTTGCCGCGTTCAACATCTGCGAGGTATGTGCGATGAAGGCCGCATCGTTCTGCCAGTTTCTCTTGTGACAGATTGAGAACCAGCCGCTTCCCCCGAACGGCCTCGCCAAATGCGGCTGCTATCTGTTTCGAGTCAGCGCGTTTCAATGGCTGAAGCGTGCCACAGCGACGCCGATGCGTCTACAGCCGATGAGTGACAAATTAAGTGCCCATGTGGCGGCGGGTGGCCTGCCCGCCTTCGCGCTTGGCCTCAGCCCTCGGGTGGCATGTTTGCCGCTTGGAGCAAACATGGTCTTCCCGTTCGAGACGCCGTCCCTCCCCCCCGGCCCCCTCCCAGCGGGAGGGGGAGTCGGACCCGATCACGGGCACGCCATGCCGAAGGACCCCAGCACCGCCGTCACATCCGCAAAGTTCACCGTGCCGTCGTGGTCGGCGTCGCCCGGGCCGTCGAGCGTGCCGTAGATCGCGCCGAAGTTGGCGAGTGCCGCGGTGATGTCGGCGAAGTCGCGATCATTATCGCCGTCGGCGTCGCCCTGACAGAACGGCGGCGGCGGGGGCGAGCAATCCACATACTCGATCTTCAGGTCGTCCACGGCGGCCTCGACCACCGAGCCGGCGCCGAGGTCGCGCGCGACGAACCGCACACGCATCTGGCTCGTCGGCGCGATGGTGTTTGCGATCACGAATGTCTTGCGCGCCCAGCCGGCGCCGTTCTGAGAAACGAGTTCGAGGCTGACCCACGAAGCGCCGTTGTTGTTCGAGACCTCGATGGGCATCGAGTCGTTGTTCGGATCGGCCCCCTTGTCGTTCGAGTACCAGCGTGCGTACTTCAGCACCGCAACCCCCGGCATGGCGGTCGCGTTGAGCGTGGGAGAGGTGAGCGTGGTCGCGCCGCCGTCGATGTCGGCGGCCCCGACGCTGCCGCCGGGCGCGCCGTTGCCGGTGACGAAGCATCTGATCCCGGGGAACGGCGTGGCGTCATCCTCGGGCTGCGCGGAGGTGCCGACGGGGTCGGCGCGGAGCCAGATGCCGGCGGTCGCGGTGTCGCCCGGCGCGCCGATGGTCCATCCGGAGTTGACTTCCATCTCGTCTGAGAGGCCGAGGTTTGAGGTGGTGCCGATGGTTGCTTCGTGGGTGGTGGTGGGGGCGGTGCTGGGTTCGCGCGCGGTCAGCCCCGCGCCGGACTTGGCGGTGAAGTAGTAGCGGAACGTCGAGCCGCAGGGCAAGGGCGGCACGTTGGCGCGATACAGTTCGCCTCCCAGCGAAACCAGCGGCGTCGAAACTTCGCCGGCGCCCGCGTTGAACTTGAACGTGGGCGTCCCGGCCTGCACGCTCTGCCCTTCCGCCGGGGTGATCCGCACCCGGATCGAACCGCCCTGCGCCGGGATCAACGCGGGGTTCCCATCCGGGAACGAGAAAACAAGTTCCGGCGGGCCCATGCGCCAGACAAAGAGACCCTTCTCGATGTCGCTGCCGATGATGGTGCCCGAGTTGTAGTAGGGGTAGTTGTTCCACAGGCCGTTGAACGAGGGCAGGTCGTCCTCGATCCAGGTGTCGAAGTGGGCGATCTCGAATGGCGCGAGCGGATTGGTGGCGTCGAAAATTCTCAGCCCCGCGCGGTAGTTGCTCTCGAAGATCAGGTTCCCCTTGGTGTAGAGGTTGTGATCGATGTTCGTGAGGCCGTTGGCGAAGAAGCCGACGAAGGTCGGCGCGGCGGGGTTGGAAACATCGAAGATGCGTGTCCGGCTGAAGATGTTGAAGGCGTTCTCGTCCAGTTCGTCGTTGTGATAGAGGTAGCGACGATCGGGCGAGAGCCAGCCCTGATGGCTGAACGAGCCGTTGGGGTACGACACCTGCGAGACCTGGGTGATCGCCGCCTTATTTGTGACATCGAGGATGTCCACGCGCGGGTTCCCGCCGTTGGAAACATCGTTCGCAAAGAGGAAGGCGAGTTCGCGGCCGGCGAGCGCCCCGGTGGTCCAGTTCACCACCTGGCACTCGTGGACGTAGCGGTTGTTCCACTGGCTGACGAACACGGGGTTGGAAGGATCGGGATTCAGATTGTAGATGCGGATGCCCAGGGTGGGCGAGGACGCGCCGCCGCAGCGGTAGAGGTAGCCGCTCTCTTCATTGACGTGGACGGTGTGGGTGGCGGTGGTGCCGCCGGTCGTCACGGAGCGGACAAAGGTGACGACGCCCGAGTCGATGCTGTTCATGTCGAAGACCTGGATGCCGCCGCCGCCCTCGCTGACGGAGTAGCAGTAGCGGCCGAAGGTCTTCATGTCGCGCCAGAGGCTGGTGGGTCCGACGAGGTGGGCGATGACGACGGGCGCGCCGGGGTCGGTGATGTCAACGAATCCGGTGCCGGTCTGCGTGCCGAGGACGGCGTACTCGCGTCCGGTGGGCGAGGTGTAGCCGGTGCAGGAGTTGGCGTTGGCGGCGGCGACATCGAAGAAGCCGAGGGGCAGCCACGCCATGAGCCGCACGCCGGATGCGGGGAAGGCGAGTTCGGGCACGCCGCCCGCCGCCCCGATGTAGGCCGGGCCGACATAGGGAGGCTGCATGGTGCCGAGGTGTTCGGTGCCTGGATGGAGCGCCACGACGGGTTGAAGCGGCGCTTCGTCGGCGGACGCCGGCGCGCGCCCCGGCGGGACCAACGGCATGGCAAGCGTGCCGGCGGCAAGAAGTTGGAGGCAAAGCAAGGCGGCGGTGGCGTCACGTTGATTCGAGATCAAGGCACTCTCCTGGGAATGGGTCTCGGGTCGGACCCCTTGGCGCATCCCGGCTTCCTAGTGGACCACCAAACAGGGCCGAAAGCCAGCGAAATCTCCAAAAAAACCCGCCCGCCAGAAATCAGGCGAGCGGGCTTTGGAGGGGAGAAAGAGATTCAGAGCATGGATTTGCTTCCGCAAACCCCCGGCCGACCGCGTTTCCGGATCGGCTGGTGCCAAGGGTCCATACGGCTGGAAATCTGGGTGGGTTCCCCTCAATTGTTTTCGGACGAGTTCTCAGGGGCACGTCGCGTTGAAGTTGGCCAGCGTGCTGGTGATGTCGGCAAAGTTCACGATGCCGTCGCGGTTGGAATCCCCAGGCCCGGTCGTTATGGGCAAGTTGCCGCGTAAGAAGCCAGCACCGCCGTGATATCCGCGAAGTTCACCGCCTCGTCGTGATTCGCATCGCCCGGCGTGGAGCTCGCCCCCGGCGCGTACGTCGCCCCCCAGAACGTCAGCACGCTCGAGATATCCGCGAAGTCCACCACGCCATTTCCGTCCGCATCGCCCTCACAAGACACCGGCGGCGGGGCCACGCTGAATCGGATCACCGCCGACCCGCCGGGGACGCCGTCGCCGGAGGGGAATGACGCAGGGGGTGGCGGGTTCGGGAGTTCGCCGTCAAGTTGGCGCCCCGAGAGCGGGTCGATGATGGTGTCGGCGACGGTGAGCGTGTACCCGCCGCCCGCCAGCGGGGCGGTAGGCGTGAGCAACGCTGTTTTCGTTCCGCTCGAATATGCAAACGCGAACGAGACCGGGCCGACACCGTCGCGCACGAGCGAATAATCGCCCGCTGTCGTCGCCACGTTCTTGTGGAACACGACGCTGATCGGCCCGGCGAACGACGAAGGCGCCTGCGCGCCGGGCGCGGGCGTCGCGGCGACAATCTTCGGCGGACCCTCCACAAACGTCGTCGCCGTGTTCGACCCCGCCAGCACCCAAGGCCTCGGGTCGAGCGTCACCGTCGTCGGCGTCGCGATCACCGGCAGCAGGTACCACTGCTGCGCCGCGTTGTTCCACACCTTCTGCGTGCTCACCACGCTGTTGATGAGCAGCTCCACATCCATCGGCATCGTGAAGATCGGGTACGACGCCGATTGCGTCTGCTTCACCATCAGTTCCACATAGGTCAGGCCCCCGGCGGTGATGGTCCGGTTCGCGCGCTGATAGGTCGGCGCGCCGATGTTGTAAATCCACTTGTCAAAGAACCAGTTCAGGTTCTGCCCGTGGACTCCCTCCGCGACCGCGATGAACTCGTCGGTGGTGGCGCTCTTGAACTCGTACGCCGCGCGGTACGCCGCCAGAATCTCGAAGAACGCCGCGTCGCCGACGACGTGCCGGAGCATGTGCAGCACCCACCCCGGCTTGCGGTACGAAAAACTCGTCGAAAAGATGCGGTTGATGTCCCCGTTGTTCAACGGCTCGTAGATGTAGACGCTGCCGTTGACGCTCGCGGGACGGCGCGCCGCCATCGCGGAGTGCAGCGCGGGCTCTCCGAGACTTCCCGGCTTGCGCTCCAGCCACAGCGCCTCGGCGTAGGTTGCGAACCCTTCGTTCAGCCAGATATCGTTCCAGCGCGCGCACGTCACCATGTCGCCCCACCACTGGTGAGAGAGTTCGTGGGCCGTGAGGCTCTCGCCGAAGGAGCCTTGCCCCGTCATCGTCTGATGCTCCATCCCGCCGCCGAAGGGGAACTGATAGATGCCGTACTTCTCGTTGATAAAGGGGTACAGGCCGAAGATGGGGCGATACGTCGCCAGCATCTGCGCCGATTGGAGCCAGGCGTTCCGGTTGCCCGCCGTATCGCTGCCGGGGTAGATGAAGAACTCCAGGGGCATCACGCCGCCGCCCCAGTTGTACGAGCCGCTGAAGCGCGTGTAGTTCGTCACCGCGAACGAGATCAGGTACGTCGCGATCGGGTAGTTCGTCTTCCAGTGCCACGTTTTCTTGCCTGCGGCCGCGTCGGTGACGCTGATGAGCGCCCCGTTCGACGCCACGCTCATCGTGGAAGGGACGGTGAAGCGCAGGTCGGCCGTCGCCTTGTCGCGGTTGTCGTCCTTCGTGGGCCACCAGGTGTACGCGAAGTCCGTCTCGCTCAGCGTCGAAGCGATCGGCTGCCCCCCCTGCGTCGTGAAGAGGATCGAGTCGAACCCGTTGTTCACCGGAAACCCCGAGTAATCAACCGCGATGTCGAACACCTCGCCGATGTTGTAGACCCGATCGAGGAACACCGTCAGGTGGAAGTTATCGAACTGCGAAGCGCCCACCAGCACGCCGCCGACGCGCACCGCGCTCACGCTGAAGATGTTCTGCAACCGAACCCGCACCCGCTCCAGCCCGTCGATCTCCGACCGGAACGTCATCGTGTTCGACCCGCCGAGGAACCCCGTGGACGGAGCGATCTCGATGTTCAGGTTGTTGTGGAGCAGGTCCACGTCGTCGTAATCGGAAGGCGGGGCGCTGAGCGCCACCGGCGAGCCGTCGGGGTTCATGTTGCTTGCGAAGTGAGAGCGGAGCGTCTTGGCGTGCGCGCAACCGTGGGGGCAGTTGTCGCACTCGAAATCCCGTGACGCCGCGTCCTGATAAACCTGTTCGATCATTCGCCGCGATGTCGGGCTCTGCGCCAGCGAGAGCGGCCCGGCGAGCGACGCGGTTATCAGCCCGAAAACAACAAACGGCACCCTTGACATACGCGATCTCCCATCGGGCCGGCAGCCCGACCACTCCCGGATTCTACGCGCGGCGGGAGCGATCCGACCCCCAAAGGCCCGGCATAACCAAAATCAGCGATGCCGTGCGACCAACCACGGCTCGGCGTGGTTGATGCTCCTCTGCCTACTCCCCGCTCATCAGCGCCATCAGCAGCGCCCGCATCGCCCGGCGTGACGGGCGCGTGCGCACGCTCGGGATGAGGCCGCCGAATCCCGTGGCGGTTCCGGGCGTGGGGTTCGCTGAGTTTCCTTCGCTTGCGCGAAGGGCTCGTTCGGATTGGTTGATCTACCATTGCTCGCACGATGCAACCTTCCGACACCATCACGGCGATTGCCTCCGGTGCGGGCCGCGCGCCGCGCGGGATCATCCGCCTCAGCGGGCCGCGTGTCCCGAGCCTCGTGGATCGATGGTTCGTGAATCCGCCGCGACAGCCCGGCGCGCACATCGCTCGCCTGCGGCTGCGGCTCGATTCCGGCGGCGAGAGCGACCTTCCGTGCCTGCTTCTCCTCTTCGCCTCGCCGCGCTCGTACACGGGCGAGGACGCCGCCGAGATCATCCTCCCCGGCAACCCCGCGCTCCTCGACCGTGTCGCGCGGCAGTTCACGAGCGATCCCGACGTGCGTGCGGCGCAGCCCGGCGAGTTCACGGCCCGCGCGTTTCTCAACGGCAAAATGACGCTCGACCAGGCGGAAGGGGTGCAGGCGTCGATCGGCGCTCGTTCCGCGGCGGAGTTGGCCGCGGCCGAGTTGCTCCTCTCGGGTGAAACGGGCCGCGCCTACCGCGATCTCGCGGACGAGGTGGCGCGGCTCTTGGCGCTCGTCGAAGCCGGGATCGACTTCACGGACCAGGAAGATGTCGTGCCGATCACCCCGCGCGATCTGGCGCACGGCCTGCGGAACTGCCTCTTCGCGCTGGAGTGCTTCCTCGGCCCCGCGAGCGCGGAGGCGACGACCGCCGAGGCGCGCGTGGTGCTGGTCGGCCCGCCGAACGCGGGAAAGTCCACGCTCTTCAACGCGCTCCTGGGGCGCGAGCGCGCGGTGGTGAGCGAGACGCCGGGCACCACGCGCGACGCGATCGCCGAGCGCGTCGATCTCGCGCTGGCGGGCGCGGGGTGGGGGGCGCCGAGCATCGTACTGGTGGACCTGGCGGGGCTGGATGCGGCACTTTCGGAGGCGTCGGCGATCGACGCCGCCGCGCAGGCCGCGGCCCGGGACGAGGTCGAACGCGCGGATGTGGTGCTTCTCTGCGATCCGTCGGCGCGATTCGATGAGATGGGGCTTCCGCTCGGCGGGAAGCGGCTGCTCCGCGTGCGGACCAAGGCCGACCTGCCGCACGCGCCGGATGCGCCCGAGGAATCCTCTGCGGTTGCGGTGTGCGCGCTCGACGGTTGGAATCTCTCGGCGTTGCGCCGGGCGATCACGGACGCGGCATCGGCCGGCGGGGCGCTCGCGGCGAACGCTTCGACGGTCGTGCCGCGTCATCGAAGGGCGATGTGCGACGCGCGCGACGCGTTGCGGCGCGCCATGAGCATCGCCGGGAATGAAGATGCGCCCCGGCTCGAATCGCCGGAGTTGGTCGCGGGCGAGGCGCGCATCGCGCTCGACGCCCTCGGCGAGATCATCGGCCGCGTCACGCCCGACGACGTGCTCGGGCGCGTCTTCGCGGTGTTCTGCGTGGGGAAGTAGCAAACCGCTTGTCCGGGCGCGCGTCCGCCCGTATAGTTCACTTCGTTTTCCCAGTTGGGGAGTAGCCTCCCGCGGCGTGTCGCGGGGGCAGAGGCCGTCAAGACGGGGCGGTTCAACCGCCCCCGGCCCTGCATGTGCGACGAGCGATCGTCCGCAAGCGCGAGACCAACAAGCCTGTTCGTTGTGCTCCGCGCGTCCGACGCGTGCGGGGCCGGAGGTGTCGCTCTTGCTCGATCTGCTGCTCATTGGGTCCGAAGCCGCGCCGACGAATGGTCTGAAGATCTGGGCGTACGCGGGGTTTCTTGCGATCGTCGCATTTTGCCTCGCGCTTGACCTCGGCGTCTTCCACCGCGAGGCGCACGAAGTCTCGATGAAGGAAGCGGCCACCTGGTCCACGATCTGGGTCACGCTCAGCCTCACCTTCTCGATCTTTGTCTACTTCGCTTACGAGCGGCACTGGCTTGACCTCGGGCTCGACACGCCGATGTACAACCCGGCCGCCGCGACGGACGCCGCCGCGCCCACCATCATCCGGGGCGAGGTGATGGGGATCGACGCCGCGGAGCAGTATCTGGTCGGCTACGTCGTTGAGTTCTCGCTCGCGATGGACAACATCTTCATCATCGCGATGATTCTTTCGTTCTTTGCCGTGCCGGGAAAGTACCAGCACCGCGTGCTCTTCTGGGGGATCGTGGGGGCGGTGCTGATGCGCGGCGGGATGATCTTCCTCGGCGCCGAACTGGTCATGCGATACACGTGGACGCTCATCATCTTCGGCTCGTTCCTGCTGCTCACCGCCGGGAAAATGGCGCTCATCCGCGGCTCGACGGACCCGAGCATGAACATCGTCGTCAGGCTCGCGAAGCGGCTGCTCCCGCTCCGCAACTTCCACGACGGACAAGACTTCTTTACCCGCCGTACGCTGCCGCCGACCTACAGCGCCGATCCGATGACCGGAAAGATCGTGCGGGATCCGCCCCCGGCGGGATCGCTCGGAAAACTGGCGATGACGCCGCTGTTCCTCGCGCTGCTGATGGTCGAGGTGACGGACCTGATCTTCGCCGTGGACTCGATCCCCGCGATCTTTGCGATCACCCCCGACCCATTCATCGTTTTCACGAGCAACATCTTCGCGATCCTCGGGCTGCGGTCGCTCTACTTCTGCCTCGCGGCGCTGATCTTGAAGTTCAGGTTCCTCAAGCCCGCGCTGATCCTGATCCTCGCGTTCGTGGGAGTGAAACTGCTGCTGCTCTCGCTGCCCCCTTACCTCGACGAGATCGGCCGCTGGCTGGGCACGGAGATCGGCCCCTTCAAGTCGATCAAGATCGACACGCTGACATCGCTGATCGTGGTGGTATCGACGCTTGTCGGCGCGGTGGTGCTGTCGGTCGCCATGCCGGGGAAGCGCAGCGCCAAGCGGTAGCGTGGCCGCTCAACTCATCGGGACACCTGCTCGCTCAGGGGCAGGCGTTCAGGAAGTTGGCCAGCACGGCCGTGACGTCGGCGAAGACGATCACACCGTTGCAGTCCGCGTCGCCCGCCGTTGAGCCGTTGGGGTTGGCCGCGCCGTTGAAGTTGGCGAGTACGGAGGTGATGTCGGCGAACGTGACCTGCCCGCTGACCTTGTCGGCGTTGCCGAGGCAGCAGGTCGGGACGGAGGAAACAAAGTGCGTGGCATCGTCGAGGTTGATCCAGCCGATGTTCTCGCCCCAGGCGTAGCCGCGGAACCGGCCGGCCATCGCGTCGTAGCGGGCGCCCTGCGCGCCGACCTGCGGCTGGGTGTTGAAGTTGATCCAGCCGATGTTCTCGCCCCACGCAAACCCGTTGAGGAACCCGCCCACGGCGATGTTGACGCCGAAGTTGGTGTTGTTGGTGTTGGCGTAGGGCGCGCCGCCGCCGCCGGTGTTGATCCAGCCGACGTTCTCGCCCCAGACAAATCCCTGGAGGTGAGCGGGGTTGACAAGGACGCCTTGCGCCGTCGCGTTGGCGTCGCGCCAGTTGGTCCAGCCGCAGTTCTCCGACCAGGCGAACTTGTTGGTGGAATCGATGTTGCTCTGGGCGAAGGCGGGCGCGGCGAGCGCAAGCAATCCCAAAGCGAGGGTCAGACGGCTGGGCGGTGTTGGGTTCATGGTGTTCAGTATGCCTCAGATTTGTCGTTGGTCAATCGTGTTCGGGCTTTGAAAGGTGGTTTTCTTGTGCAGCAGGCTTGGCGGGAGCGTGAAACTGTTCGGCGTACCCGCTTATGCGCCAATTGATGTCTCAAGTGACAGCCCGAGATTGCAGAAAACTCTGAAAAAGGAGGATTCGCACCCGAAGTCGGCGTTGGTGGCGAGGCTCCCGAGGCGGTTATTCGTGAGAGTTCAGGATCAAGGGCAGACGGTGAGCCAGTTGGCCAGCACCGCCGTGATGTCCTGGAAGTTGACGATGCCGTCGCCGTTGGCATCGCCCTGGCAGACCTGGCAGTCGCACTCGTCGGGGATGCCGTTGTCGTCGGTGTCGGGGGCGCCGTTGGCGATGTCGTACTCGTCGGAGCGGCCGTTGTGGTTGCAGTCGTTCTTGCACTTGCCCTGTGGACCGGCCTGGTACAGCGCGAGCACCTCGGCGGCGGTCAGGTTTCTGTGGAACAGTTCGACCTCGTCGAGGCGGGCGTAGAGGCCGTTGACGGTGCTGCCGTTGTAGGAGCCCATGAAGAGGTCGGTGGTGGTGGCGCAGGTGAGGGGGCGCGGGAATGCCTGCGGCGTCTCGGGCACGCCGTTGATGAAGAACTGCGCGAACGTTCCGCCCCCGGGGCTGACCGGCGGGACGTTGACGGCGATGTGCGTCCAGCCGTTGACCGCGACCTGCGAGGTGGACGAGACGGTGACGACGGTTGAGTTCGGGAGGTCGAGCCAGATGGTGGGGCGGAGGTTGAACTCAAGGAAGAGAGTCCAGCCGCCGCCGCTGGCGGGGGGGCTGGACTTGTAGACAAGGAACTGCGGGTTGCCCGACGAGCCGTAGGAGTAAACCCAGCAGTCGATGGCGAACGCGCCGCCGCTCGCGGCGAGATTGAGTGGCGGCGCGTGGGGCACGCGGACGTGGCGTTGCACGCCGGCGCTCTGGATGAGTTCGATCGCGGGGCCGACCTTGCCGACGACGGTGGCGGGTGAGTTGACCTTTTGCCCGTGGAAGCCGTTGACGAACTCGAAGGTTGTCGTGGGGTTGACACACTCATCGAAGGGGTACCAGGCGACCATGTCGCTCGGCGGCGTGACGCAGCCGAGGCGGAGGCGGAAGATCAGGAACTCGTTGTGGTTCCAGCCTCGGCGGAAGGGCGGCTGGTGGTCGCAGCAGATGTCCGGCTGCAGGCCGTTGTCGTACCACATCCACCGGCAGATGGTGCTGACGAGCGAGACGGGTGCCCACGGGTTGCCGACCGGGAACGTGAAGTTGTTGATCCCGCCGAGCGACGGGGTCTTCCAGCCGAGGCTGGGCCCGCCGCCGGCGTTGGCGATGCCGATCTTGGAGTTCATGTTGGCAAGGGTGGGCTGGGGGGAGCCGAAGCCGAGGTCTTCGCCGGTCGCGCAGACTTCCCACAGGCCGCTGTCGGACAGGATGATCTGGCCGTCGATCTTCACCTGGACGAGAAGCCCCTGCTGGACATCGTTGTCGCTCCACGCGGCGATGTAAAGGTAGTCGTCGGTGGTGGTGAAGGTGCCGTTGGCCACGCCGGCACCCGGGCCGTTGTGGGGGACGAAGGTCCGAGGCGTCAACGCGGCCGCGGCGTAATCACCGCTGAAGACCGAGGCGTAGTTGTCGACGTCGAGGGCGACGTTGATGGTCCGCGGGCTGCCGGCGAGGGCGGTGGCGGAGCCTAGTATCGCGGCGCAAACGGTCGAGGCTACGGCGCGTGTGAAGAGTGAACGGGTTCGGGATGTGAGCGAGGTGAGCATTGGTGATTTCCTTTTCTCGAATGGGTGAGCCGATCGACGCGATCGGCGGGGGCGGATTGCTGTGTCGTGCGGTGTTGCAAGGAAACGAGGCGCGCGAAACTCCCGCCAGCCGTCGGCTGGAAAGAAGTCGCTTCTACGAGGCGGTACGGATCGTTCTTAATCAGTCTTGCCGCGGGCTGTTCACTTCTTGCACCGATCTCGGCGTGAATTGTGGGTAACTCTTCAGCCGCCTGCAACGCCTTTTCGCCCCCCTGGGCGCGCGTTCGTTGCGAGCGGCGCGGCGAGGCCTTGCGAGCAAGCCGCTCGAAGCCGACTGTTGGAACTCTCTTTTTTTCTGTTTGCCTTCCCGCCCCTTGGACGGACGCGCTCCTCCGGCCCCCGCCCACGGGGCGTCGATCCGGAGTGTGAGGGGAGCGCGCCGCCGAGGGGCTTGCTCGCAGGGCCTCGCGGCGCCCCTCGCAACGCGCGAGCGCCCTCCGGGCGAAGCGCCGATCGCGCCCCCGCCGCCGGCACCGGTCATTGCAGGGGGCTGAAGAGTTACAATTGTGGCGCGGGACGGGACACGAGTTGCGTGACGAACCGACTCTGATCAGGGGACATCCGAATGAATGATCCGCGACAGACCGAATACGCCTGCTGGGGCGAGGAGATCGAGCACGAGGCCCACCAGCAGATGAGGAACGCCTGCCGCCTGCCCGTGTCGGTGGCGGCGGCGCTGATGCCCGATGCCCACGTCGGCTACGGCCTGCCGATCGGCGGCGTCCTGGCCACGGAGAACGCGGTGATCCCCTACGCGGTGGGGGTGGACATCGCCTGCCGGGTGATGCTGACGGTCTTCGACCTGCCCGCGACCGAGTTGCGCCGCGACGAGAAGCGGTACGCGAAGATCATCGAGACGTGTACGCTCTTCGGCGTGGGCAAGGGCTTCCGCGGCCCGGATCGCGCGCAGCACCCGGTCATGGACGAGGATTGGTCGGTCTCGCCCGTGACGCTCGCGAACCGCGACAAGGCGTGGGATCAACTGGGGACGAGCGGGTCGGGCAATCACTTCGTCGAGTTCGGCGAGTTCGAGGCCGGGCCGCCCCCCGCCCCCGGGTCGCGCGGGATCCCGGAGGGGAAGTTCCTCGCGGTGGTATCGCATTCAGGTTCGCGCGGCACCGGGGCGGCGGTGTGCGATCACTACTCGCAGGTCGCGATGGGGCAACATCCCGACCTGCCGAAGGAGTTGAAACACCTGGCGTGGCTGCCGCTGTCGGGCGCGGGGTCCGACGCGGGGCAGGAGTATTGGGGGGCGATGGAGTTGATGGGGAAGTACGCGTCGGCGAATCACCATGTGATCCACTCGAAGATCGTGGACGCGGTGGGGGCAGCGGTGCGGCTGCAAGTCGAGAACCATCACAACTTCGCGTGGCGGGAAACGCACGGCGGGAAAGAGGTGATCGTGCATCGCAAGGGGGCGACGCCGGCGGGGGCGGGGGTGCTGGGGTACATCCCGGGGACGATGGTGGCGCCGGGGTATCTGGTTGAAGGACGCGGCGAGGCACGCTCGCTCGATTCCGCGTCGCACGGCGCGGGGCGGAAGATGTCGCGATCGAAAGCGAAGGCGACGGAGCGGTGGGATCGGCTGCGCGAGTTCCTGAAGGACCGGAACGTCACCCTGCTGTCGGCGGGGCTGGATGAGTCGCCGATCGCGTACAAGAACATCGATCGGGTGATGGCGGCGCAGGCGGACCTGGTGCGTACCATCGGCAAGTTCACGCCGAGGATCGTGAAGATGGCACCGGATGGGGAGCGGGCGGAGGACTGAAAGATCGCGGGGCGGCGCGCGGGATGATCCGCTACCATCCGTGCTTCGACCCAGCACCCTCGGAGTAAGCCTCATTCATGCTGCTTGTCTGGTCCGCCTTCATCCTGCTCATCTTCCTCATGCTCGCGTTCGACCTGTTCGTGGTGAACCGGGGCGACCGTGAGGTCGGCGCGAAGGAGGCGCTCGGCTGGACGGGCGGCGTGGTCGCCGTCGCGCTCCTTTTCGCGCCGGTGATCTACTTCATTTACGAGCGGGGGATCATGCACCCGCCGGGCATGGAAGCGGAGTTGACGGGCCGACAGGCGGTGGTGCAGTACCTCACGGGGTGGCTGGTCGAGTACGCGCTGAGCGTGGACAACATCTTTGTTTTCTCGGTGGTGTTCACCTATTTCCAGGTGCCCCGGAAGTATCAGCACCGGGTGCTGTTCTGGGGCATTCTGGGCGCGATCGTGATGCGGGGGGTGATGATCGCGATCGGGGCGGCGCTGATCCTCCAGTTTCACTGGATGATCTATGTGTTCGGCGGGCTGCTGATCCTGACGGCGTTCAAGTTGCTGTTCATGGGCGACGACATCAACCCGGAGAAGAACCCGGCGGTGCGGCTCGCGGTGCGCTTCCTGCCGTTCACGCGCGAGTATCACGGCAGCCAGTTCTTCGTCAGGCAGGCCGGGAAGCTCGTGGCGACGCCGCTGTTCCTCGTGCTGGTGGTCGTCGAGACGACGGACGTGCTGTTCGCGGTGGACTCGATCCCGGCGATCTTCGCGATCACGCGCGACCCCTTCATCGTGTTCTCGTCGAACATGCTGGCGATCCTCGGGCTGCGGTCGCTCTACTTCGCGCTCGCGGCGGTGATCGACAAGTTCCGGTACCTCAAGCTGAGCCTCGTGTTCATCCTGTTCTTCATCGGGATCAAGATGCTGGTGTCGCAGGTCAGCCCGATTCCGACGGAGGTGGCGCTGGGGGTGGTCGCGGGGCTGCTCGCGGCGGGGGTTCTCGCGTCGATCGTCCGCGAGCGGATCGGGAAGAAGCACGCCGCCACGCCCCCGCCGCCCATCGAGGACCTGGCGGAAGCGGCGGAGTACGCTTGGAAGCGTTCGCGCCGAATCGTCATCCTTGTCATCGGCGGGACGATCGTGCTCTTCGGGCTGATCGTGGGGATCGTGCCGGGGGTGCCGGGGATCCCGATCATGTTCGTCGGGTTCCTGTTGCTGGCGACGGAGTTCGTGTGGGCGAAACTGCTGCTCGGAAAACTGAAGAAGAAGGCGTTGGCGTTGAAGCGTCACGCCGAGCAGTTCGCGGGGACGGCCCCGGATTCGCCTCAGGCCTCGGAGCCGGGCGAGGGGCCGCCTCATGTGCCGAGCCGGGAGCATGCCTCGACCGATGTGGAGCGATTGCGATACTTGGCGATACTCGGACTTGAAGAAAGTGCAAGTGCCAGTGAGATCAAGGAAGCGTATCGCAGAATGGCCCAAGTGCATCACCCAGAGCGGTTCGCTGCGCTGGGGCAAGACGCTGTCGCCGCAGCCAATGTGAGTTTTCAACGAATCCAGCGTGCGTATGAAAGCCTGGCTGAAACATGAAGGATCGTAACTCTTCAGCCGTGTGCAACTTTTTTGTGCCCCTTGGGCATGCGTTCGTTGCGAGCGGCGCGGCGAGGCATTGCGAGCAAGCCGCTCGAAGCCGAGTGTTGGATCCCTCTCTTTGTTTGTGTGCCTCAGCGCCCCTTGGGCGGACGGGCTCCTCCGGCGTCCGCCCAAGGGGCGGGCAAACCAAAGAGTGAAAGAGAAGTGCGACGCCGAGGGGCTTGCTCGCGGGGCCTCGCGGCGCCCCTCGCAACGCGCGTGCGCCCTCCGGGCGAAAGGCCGATCGCGTCCCGGTAGAGTGTCCACATGTCGCGCAACGGCCCAAGGCGTTCCCGTCTTCGTCGATTCAAGCGGAGGACGCTTCCCGGGGCCGCGCCCGGGGTGGTGATGGTGGACCCGGTGGCGCCGAAGCCCGTGCTCCGCGCGATCGCGTACGGACCGGGCGGGATGGAGGAGCGGGCGCTGGCTTCGGTTGAGGAAGCCGAGCCGCTGCTCGCGCGGTTCCCGGTGGTGTGGATCAATGTTGACGGGCTGGGTGATGCGGCGGTGATCAATCAGTTCGGCGAGAAGTTCGGCCTGCATCCGCTCGCGCTCGAGGATGTGGTGAACACGCACCAGAGGCCGAAGGTCGAGCCCTACGACTCGCATCTGTTCTTCGTTGCACGGGAGTTGATGCTGCGGGCGAGGCTGGAGGCGGACCAGGTCAGCATCTTCCTCGGCAAGAACTATGTGCTGTCGTTCCAGGAGCACGCGGGGGACTGCTTCGATCCGGTGCGGGCGCGGGTGCGCGAGGCGGCGGGCCGGTTCCGGACGCGCGGGCCGGACTATCTGGCGTACGCGCTGCTCGACGCGGTGGTGGACTCCTACTTCCCGATCGTGGAGCAGTTGGGGGAGACTCTGGAAGCGATCGAGGAGAGGATTCTGCGCGAGCCGTGCCAGAGGGATGTGTCGAGGCTGCACGAGGTGAAGCGGGATTTGCTCCAGATCAGGCGAGCGGCGTGGCCGCTGCGGGAGGCGATCAGTTCAACGATCCGCGATTGCCACCCGCTGATCGCGGAGGAGACTCGAACATTCCTGCGCGACTGCGCGGACCACACGATCCAGATCATCGACCTGGTCGAGACCGACCGCGAGATGTGCGCGGACCTGCGGGATATTTATTTGTCGGCGGTGAGCAACCGCCTGAACCAGGTGATGAAGGTGCTGACGATCATCAGCACGATCTTCATCCCGCTGACGTTTCTGGCGGGCGTGTACGGGATGAACTTCCACACGGATGCTGGGCCGGCGAGCATGCCGGAACTTCTGTGGAAATACGGGTACGTCACGTTCTGGGTCGTGAGTGTGGTGATCGCGGCGGGATTGCTGGGTCTGTTCGCGGGGCTGGGGTGGATGGGGAAAAGCGAGAAGTAGAAAAGCGGACAACGGAACGCGGACAGCGGACATGAAGGCGGGGAGTTGTCCGGCGTCCCATTTTCAGGCGACGCGGCGGTGCAACTGCCCGTAATTGGCGTTATTTGGACGGGTGGGTTTCTTGGGATGGTCTTCAGGTGCAAGGTTGGGGGGGGTAACTCAGGGTGGGTTGTAGCCGCGCTCAGGCCGATCCGTGCTGGTGTCCTTCTTATGGAGAAGATCACGATGACCTCTGAGATCCTTCGTTCGTTGTGCGGCCCCTGCGCGTCCTCTCCTCCGGCCACGTCGTGTACCGCAACTCGCTCCTGAGCAACGCCGGCGGGCCGATGATCGTCGCGATCCCCGGCAACTCGGTCGGGCCGCTGGTTGATGAGGGGCTGATCTCGACGAACTGCAATCCCTCGGCGAATCATGTGCGCTGAGCCGGGCGGCGCGGTAGCATGGCGGCGATTCCAAGGAGCGCCGCCATGCGTGCGATCACCATTCGCGTACTTATTCTTTCCGCACTCGCGTTCGTCGCCTTTGCTTCGCCCGTGGCCTCGGCGGCGGCGACCCCCGCCCAGATCGCCGACAAGGCGCTCGTGAAGATGCGCGCCCTCAGCGTCGCGGCGCTCAGGAGCCTGGATAATCAGGAAAAGCAGACGCTGAAGCGCCTGCGCGCCGTCGCAGCGCGGGGCGAGTCGGTCGAGATTCGGAGGGGCATCGTGCTGAAACGCTCGGTGAAGTTGGCTCCGATCGCCGAGACCGCCTGCCGGAAGATCATCCAGGTGCGCGACAAGGCGCTCGGCCGCATCGTGACGCTGGAAGGGACCGCGAGCATCGCGGACATCACGGCGGCGCGCAACTCGCTCCGGACGGCACGCGACACCCTCCACGACGCGATCGGCGACCGGGCCGACCAGGTCGGCGAGAACATGGCGCTCGCGGCGACGCTCGACCCGGGCGACCGCGATGAGGTGGACACGCTGACGCCCAACGTCGCAAGCCCGTCGTGCGATGTCGAAGCGCCGTAGCCGTAGCGCGGATCACGAGAAATCGCCGTGCCACTGACCCGTCCGCGGGTCAGTGCCGTTTGTTGCATACCTTGAATCCGCACCGACCTGAAGACAGGTCGGTGGCACGCAACGCCGTGAGCCGCACGACCCGATTTCGTTCGATCCGCGTGCCCCTTCGGGGCACAAGAGCTTGAAAAAGCGCCTTTCCAGACCCGCGCCGAGGACGGCGGGGTCTGGCAACACGCGCGCGGTCGCCGCGGCGACCGAAAACATCGGAAAATCCAGCGCGTTTGCGGCGTCCCCTTCTTTTCGAGTTCACGGCGTTGGGTGGCACAAGGCTCAGCCTCGGCGTCCATTGGGTTTGCCTGCGCCGAACGAAGGGGGCACGCCGCCGTTGGTTTTGATCTTCGGACCCGCGAGGGCCGGGGTCTGGTCGTACCCAAGATCGCCGAGGCGCTTGGAGACATCGCGGATGAGGTCGGCGAAGGTGGGCTTGCGCCGGGCGACGCGGGAATCGCGGAGCATCTGCGTGAAGCAGTAGGTGAACGCGCCGAACGAGGTCACGCCGTGGCGGTATTCGTAGGCGAACTCGTCCTCCTGGCACGCCTGGATGATGACGGGCATGTAGGGGCCGTGGTGGTCGAGGTCTTTGGTGGCTTTGTTGAACTGTCGCTGCTCGGTCCAGAGTGAGGTGGCGCGGCCGAGTTTTCGCACGTCTTTCTTCGAGCCGAGGAACTCCGCTATTCGGTCTTCCTTCGCCTTGAACAGCGACCGCGACCCGACGGCGAGCCTCAGTTCGCGCGGCACCCACATGCTCATGGAAGGCTCCCATCGCAGCGCGCGGTGCCGGATGTCGTCGGGCGGCGCAAGACCCCGCACGCGGAGCCCCGAGTCGCGCGCCATCCCTCCCGAGTGGCAGCAGTCGAGGATGGTGACGAAGTTCGCGCCGTAGGGGAGCTGCGAATAGAGCTCGCAGAACTGGTTGTCGGTGACGGCGTGCTCGCGTGTCCAGTCGAAGTCGTGAGTGACGAGGCATTCGTCCTTTGAGTCGATGGTCTCGTCGGCGTCGTAGGCGGGGATCTGCGCGCCGTGGCCGCTGTAATAGAAGATGCGCGTGCCGCCGTCTTCCGCGCCGTCGAGGAGCCATCGGAGCCGGTCGAGGACCGCGCCGCTGGTGGCGCGATCGTTGAGCACCACGCGGATGTGCTCGGCGTTCACGCCCGATTCCTGCAGCACCTCGCTGACGCGGAAGACATCGTTCACGCAGCCTTCAAGTCGGCTGGCGGGGTCGGGATACTCGTTGATCCCGACAAGGAGCGCACGCGGCGGAGCCGGCGGACGCTTCGCGGCGGCGCGAGTCGGCCGGGCCGCTTCTCGGAGCGTTCGGCTGAAGCCGGCGAGCGCCCGCGCGCCGGAGAGGCCCATCGCGGCTTCGCGCCACGCCGTGTCGCGCGTGCCCACATGACCCAGGTACATCACGGCGTCGTGGTCGGCGATGCCGTCCACGTTGAACGACGCATCGACCTGCGTGAAGTTGCCGTCGCGCACGTCGAGCCGCGCGGTGAGCACGTCGTCGTGGCGGTTAAAGAGGTGGTGCCAACTGGAGGCGGTGGGGAGCGGGGCGATCATCCCGCCGAAGGTGGAGCGCACGGCGGGGTTGCCGATCTGGGAGCCGAGCGTGACGTAGCGAGCGCCGGCGACGAGGGATTGATCGCGGCGGAAGGTGTCGTAGGTGACGAGCGAGCCGAGGCTGTGGGCGACGATGATCTTTTCCGATGCCCCTGCAAAGAAGCCGCTCATTTTTTTCGTGAGAGCCTTGCGAAGTTTGTCGCGGAGGGTGTCGTCCGAGGACCATTGGGCGATCATGCCCGCTGACCAGCGGAGATGCCCCGAAAAATCGCCCCGTGCTGCTCCGCGCGCGCCGAACAGATCGCCGATCCCGTGCCACGCGAGGCTGCCCGTGAGTTTCGCGAGCGCGGCGGCGTAGGTGATCGGGTTAAGTTTCGCCGCTTCGAAGAGCGGGTCGTACTCGAAGGCCTCGAACTCGCACGCCGCCTCGGGGTTCCAGGCGTGGATGGCGTCCTCGATGGTCCAGCGCCAATCGTGGTCCCAGCCCGATCCGGGGATGTGACGGCCGACGCCGTGAACGCACAGAATCTGGATTCGTCGCTGGGGCATGGAGGTGCTCCTTATGTGGTTGTTAGGGGGAGCGTACGATTCGCCGAGGCCGGCGGCAAGCGCGATGCCGTGGCACGGTCGCCGCGGCGACCGTGGAGCGAAGCCGACACGGGCTGGAAAGCCCGTGCCACTCACCGGATGAACCGCATCCGCCCGAAGTCCGGCACCGGGATCGAGCCGAAGGCCTTGTAGGGCGCCGGGAAGTAAACAAAGAACGCCTTTCCGAGCAGCAGTTTGCGGGGCACGATGCCCACGGTGTCGTCGATCTGGTCGGCGACCCAGGGATCGACGACTTCCCACAGTCGGCCGTCCTTGCTCGACGGGCTGTTGTCGCCCATGACGAAGAACTGGTCCTTGCCGAGGGACGCGAGGTTCAACGGATGCGTGGCAAGCGCCGGCCCCCAGCCCCCGCGAGTGAACTTCGCGGCCTCGTAATACAGATCGCGCGAAAGCCCCACTCGGAAGAGCGTCGCGGGTGAACCCTTGAAGTCCCATCGAACGTCGGGGCGGGTTCCGGAATAGGTTTCCGCCAAGGGGAGCGGGTTGCCGCTGTGACTCGTATCGGCGTACTGATCGCCGGGAGTTCCGGTGGCGTGCAGCAGGCGCTGAGACGGGTCCCAGTTGTAATCGCCTTGCAGGACGGCCTCGCCGTCGATCCGAAGTTGGAGCGACTGGTCGACGTGCCGGAACTCGATGTTCGTGACGCGACCGGCTTCGAGCCCGCCGAAGGCCGTCGTCGCCAGCTCATCCCACGCGGGCTGCTCGGAAGCGCCGGGCACGGTCGGCCGCATCCGCAGCGTCACACTCCCGAGCGTAACCACCGCTTGGAACTCATGCCCGAGCGCGGCGATCGTCGCCTGGAGCGTCATGCCGGCGGCGTCGGGCTTCACGCCCGCGCTCAGCCGAAGATCGGCGACCGGGAACAGTTGCAGGCCGCGCGGGTCGAGCAACTTGCCGGGAAACTCGTTGTAGGGCACCCAATCGACGATCGGCCAGCCGCTGGAATCCCACGCGAGCGTGGACGCGTCGGCCGAATCGCAGCGGTATTCGCGGCGGTTCTCCGTCTCCCAGTTCAATCCCTTCCACGGAGTGATGAACCACCGTCGGCCGTTGCGCTCGGGGTCAAGCGGCGCGAACTCGCTCGAATAAATCGGCCTCCACAGGGAATCCTGGACCCGCGCGGGCTTCCGCGCGATCGCCCACGATCCCTTGGGCGTCACCGCGCCGTCCGCCGACTTTTCGATGGGGCGCGTAAAGACATCGCCGTCCGCCACCCAGAGTTGCTCGTTGGGCAGGCCGATGAGCCGTTTGATGAAGTTCTGCGATGATTGCTCGGGGTTCTTGAAGACAACGACATCGAACCGCTTCGGCGGAAAGAGTTCGTACAGGTACTTCTGAACGAGGATCCGATCGCCCGAGCGGAGCGGCATCGGAGTCGGGGGCGGCGCGAAGCCGAACGGAGTCGCGCTCGACGGGCGGCCCCCGACGCGGAAGGGGTTGACCTTGCTCGTCGTCATCGGGTCGGTCGTGCTCGGCGCGCCGTCGCGCGTCGGGCCCGAGCCCTGCATCGAGAAGGGCGTCTCGCCGTCGCCCGCGTAGTACCAGGGGTTGACCGGCCAGTCGTTGCCCGTCTGCCCGCTCTGGAATCGCATGTGCGCCCCCATCAGCGTCGGTGCCATCGAGCCGGTGGGGATAATGAACGCTTCGATGACGTACGACCGGAAAACGAGCGCCATCACGAACGAGATCACCAGCGAGATCAGCGTCTCCTTGACGGAACCATCCTCGTGAGGCTTCTGCGGCGTGGCGTCGGGCATGTGGGCGGACAGAGTAGCAGGCGGCCTGCGGGAGATTCACCACGGAGTCGCAGATCCGCCGTGGCGGGACACGGAAGCACGGAGAAGAGAGTTGAACGCAGAGGAAAACAAAGGAAAACAGAGAGAGAAATCAAAGAAGCAGGCAGTGGATTGATCCATCCCTTCTTCTCTGTTTTCCTCCGTCTTCCTCTGTGTTCAATTTTTCTGCTCCGTGTCCCGCCGCGGCGGACCTGCGACTCCGTGGTGAATACTCCGAATGAAAGGAGAAGGAAGCAGAGCCGAACACCTCTATACTCGCCCCGCCCTCACTCCCGAACAGGACCCGGAATGCTCTCAACACGCCTCGCACGCTTGTTCCGCTCCGCGCTCATGGTGGTTGCGCTGAGCGCCCCGGCGCTCGGCGCGTTGCCGCGCGTGATGACGATCATCCCGGCGGACGGCCCGCTGGCCGTGATCGCGGTGGACAGCCTGGAGCGCTCGGATGGTCGCGTGCAAGCGTTGCTCGCCGCGGCCAACGGCACGGGGTACGCCGGGCTTGGGGGGCTGCTCGACGCCATGGGAGTGCGCGCGGGGATCGACCTGTCGGGGTCGGCGGCGGTCGTTCTGCTGCCCTCGATCGCGGAGAATGATCCCTCGGGGGGCGTGCTCCTCGTGCTTCCCGTCTCCGATGCGGACGCGTTTTTCGAGGGGGTGAAGGCGCGCGACGAGGAAGGTGTGAAGGCCTTCGACTACGCCGGCACAACCTATTTCGCCCGCTCGTTCTCGCCCGCGTACATCATCCTCGGGAACGACCGCGCCGCGGTCGCGGCGTTCGTGCCCGCCGCCGCCGACACCACCAACGCCGCCGATCGGCTCAAGGCCTTCGGGCCGATCGGCGCTCGGATGGTCGGGTCCGCCGATCTTGTGGGGACGGCCGATGCGGCTCAACTCGGCGAGATGTCCCGGATGCTCAGGTCGCTCGCGTCACCCGCCCGCGACGCGGGTGCGGATCGGAGCACAAACGCCGAGAAGCCCGCCGATCCACCCGCCGGGACATTCCTCGAAGGCTCGTTCCCGGGCCGACTGATGCAACTCGCACAAAGCGAATCCCGCGGCGTCCTTGTGGCCGCGTCGTTCGAGCCGGGCGCGCTCCGCGTCGAGTGCGCCTCGACGTTTGTTGACGACGGCGTGCTGGCCCGCGCCGCCCAATCACCGGACGACGCGGGAGCCCCCGCCGAATCGCCCCTGGCCACCATGCCGGCGGCGCCGTATCTGCTGGCGCTGGGCATCGACGCGGCCCATCCGGGCGTGCGCGTCCTCGCCGACGAACTCGGCCCACCAGGACGCTCCAAAAAGATCGCGGTGCAGGCGGAGTTAGTGCTCCTCAACGCAGTCCCGTCCATGGAAGCGCTGTCGCTCGTGGTCTACGAGCCGGCGAGCATCATGTTCGGCTCGCTGGCGCGGACAGTGGTGGCGTGGCGCGCCCCCGCGCCCGAAGAGGCAACTCGCGCCTTTCGTGCCTGGGTCGAATCGCTCGATCAGAGGCCGCTGGGCAACGCGGTCGTTACCTCGAAGTACGAACCAAACACCGACGGGGATTCATGGACCATCACCCCGCCGGCGGGCGCGGTCCCGATGCTGCCCATGCTGCTCGGGCCGACACCGGATGTGCAGGGGAAAACGCTCACGCTGCCGGGGCGTGGATACCTGACGTGGTCGCGCGACGCGAAACTGCTCAAAAGCGTGGCCCGAGTCGGCGAGGCGGATGTGAAATCGCTCGACCGCGATGAACTCCTCGCGCGTGTGTCGCCGATGCTGCCTTCGCCGCGGGTTATGGAGGCGTATCTGGATGGGTCGTCCGTTGTCAAGCAGTTCGCGCCGATGCTCGCGGGACAACACGCCGCGAAAGAACTGCCGGAGAAGTTGTCGCCGATCGGCGCGGCGATGACAGTCGATCAGGGCGTCGCGTGTCTGACGATCCTCGCCCCCGCGGACGTGCTGAAGGCGCTGAGCGTGCTGAACCGATCCGAGCCCGACGATGCCCCTGAAAGCAAGCCCAAGCGCCCCCGCCGTGGACCGCGGAAAGAATGAGCGTGCACGAGCGATGGCTCATCGCGCGCGGCGGGGCGATCACGCTCAATCAGCCGAAGGTGATGGCGATCATCAACGTCACCCCCGACTCATTCTCCGACGGCGGCGAGGCGTTTACGGTTCGGACAGCGCTGGACCGCATCCGCCGGGCGCGCGATGGCGGGGCTTCGATCCTCGACATCGGCGGCGAATCAACGCGGCCCGGTTCCACGCGCGTCCCAGCGGACGAGCAGATTCGCCGCGTCGTCCCCGTCATCCGGGCGGCGCGTGACGCGGGCATCGAACTCCCGATCAGCGTGGATACCACGCGCGCCGAGGTCGCCGCCGCCGCCCTCGACGCCGGAGCCCACATCATCAACGATGTCAGCGCGGGGACGGAAGACGCCGCGATGTTCGCCCTCGCGGCCGAGCGCGGCGCGGGGCTCATCCTGATGCACCGCCTGCGCCCGCCGGGCGAGGATGTCTACTCCACGCAGCACGCCCACGAGCCGGAGTACGACGCGGAATCGGGCGGCGTAGTGGGAATCGTCAAGTCATTCCTGAAGGACCGCGCCGCCGAGGCCGTTCGCGCCGGCGTCCGCGCCGAGTCCATCGTCCTCGACCCCGGCCTCGGCTTCGGCAAAGGCGTCGCCCAGAACCACGAGTTGATCCGACGAATCGCGGAGTTCGCCGAACTCGGCTTCCCCGTGCTGAGCGCCGCCAGCCGGAAATCGTTCCTCTCGGTCGCACCGGGGCGGGATCATCCGAAAGACCGCGACGCCGCCGGCGTGGGAATCACCGTGGCCCACGCGCTCGCGGGGATTCGGCTGTTCCGTGTTCACAACGTCGCGGCGCACGTCGAAGCGCTCCGAGCAATGGCGCGAGGGATCGGGAACGCCCGCCGCAGCGGGTGAAGCGAACCCCGAGGTGGAGACGGCAAGCGAACGCACCAAGACGCCCGCACCACCGACTCGCCGTGGCGAGATCGGTGGTGGCACCCATCGGGATTGACCGGGTTCCACACCACGACGCACGCATGAGTCTCACCGGTGATGCGTATCAGATTGAGCCCTTGGTGGGGGATTGCTCGCCGGGCTTGCCGTCGGGCGACGCGCCCGGAGGAGAGGCCGACGGTGAAGAACGACTCGGTGACGGAACGGTGGATGTGGCGGAGGTAACGCCCGACCGTCCGTCCAACGGCCCGGGTTCCGATTTTTCCCATTCCTGAGGGATCGGCGTCGGCCTTCCGCTTGGGTCCCAGCCGGTGAAGATTCGATAGAGCGCCGGCAGCACGAGCAACGTCAGGAGCGTGCTGGAGATCAGGCCCCCGATGACGACGGTCGCCAGGGGCTTCTGCACCTCCGCGCCCGTGCCGGTGGCGAGGGCCATCGGGACAAAGCCCAGCGACGCGACCAGCGCCGTCATCAGCACGGGGCGAAGGCGCACGAGGCACCCCTTGATGATCGCGGCGTCGCGGGCCGTCCCCTCCATGCGGAGTTGGTTGATGAACGAGACCATCACAAGCCCGTTGAGCACCGCCACACCGGAAAGAGCGATGAAGCCGACGGCTGCCGAGATGGAGAACGGCATGTCCCGCAGCCACAGCGACACGATGCCGCCGGTGAGGCCCAGCGGGATGCCGCTGAATACCAGCAGCGCGTACTTGACCGACTTGAACGTGCTGAACAGCAGCAGGAAGATCAGCAGGAAGCACACGGGGACGACCACCATCAGCCGTTCGCGGGCCGCGATGAGGTTCTCGAACTGCCCGCCCCACTCCAGGTACCCGCCCGGCGGGAGCGCCACGATCCGCACTCTTTCCTGGACCTCGGCCACGAACGAACCCAGGTCGCGGCCTCGGACGTTGGCCTGCACCACGATCCTTCGCTTGCCGTTCTCGCGGCTGATCTGGTTCGGCCCTTCGGCGACGTCGATCTTTGCCAAGGCGGCGAGCGGGATGTAGGCCGGGCGCTCGGCTCCCATTCTCGACCCGCCGCCGTCCCCGCTTGGACCGAACGAGGTGAGCGGCGGTGAGTTCCCGTCGCTCGTGGTGTTTTTGCCGGGCGGGAGCGGGATCGGAAGCGTCCCGAGCGCCGCGAGGTCGCGCCGAATATCGTCGGGCAAACGCACCACCAGGTCATAGCGGCGGTCGCCCTCGAAGACCTGACCCACCTCGCGGCCGCCGATCGCCGCCGAGACGATGTCCTGCACGTCCCTCACGCTGATGCCGTAGCGGGCGATCGCGTCCCGGTCGATGTCGATGGTCATCACCGGCAGACCCTCGGTGATCTCGACCAGCACATCCTGCGCGCCGTCGATCTTCTCGACAATCGCCGCGATCTCGGCCGCCGTCACTCCCATCTGCTCGAAGTCGTCACCGAATACTTTGACGGCGACGTCGCTGCGGACGCCCGCGATCAACTCGTTGAACCGCATCTGGATCGGCTGCAGGAACTCGTACCGGCTGCCGGGCACCTGCTCGACCGCCTGCTCGATGCGGGCGATGATGTCGGCCTTGGCGACCTTGGGATTGGGCCACTGGTCCTTGGGCTTCAAGATGATGAACGTGTCCGACGTACTCGGGGGCATCGGGTCGGAAGCCATCTCGGCGGTGCCGGTCTTGGAATACACGAACGCGACCTCGGGGACCGTGCGCACGGCCCGCTCGACCTCGAACTGGATCTCCATCGACTGCGTGAGGCTGGTGCTGGGGATGCGCAGGGCGTGCATGGCGATGTCCCGCTCGTCGAGCACCGGGATGAACTCCTGACCCAGCCGCGTGAATATGACGAGCGACCCCGCGAAGGCCAGCACGGCCGCGGCGACCACGCCCCAGCGGAAGCGCACGGCCCAGTGCAGCGCCGGGGCGTAGACGGCCTTCGCCCCGCGGATGATGAGGTTGTCGCCTTCCTTGACCCGGCCCCGGATCAGGATGGCCACCAGCGCGGGCACGAGCGTCATCGACAGGATGAACGCCGCCACCAGCGCGAGGATGACCGTGATCGCCATCGGGTGGAACATCTTGCCCTCGACGCCCGTGAGCGCCAGGATCGGGAAGTAGACGATGATGATGATGGCCTCGCCGAAGACCGATGCCTGGCGCACTTCCTTGGTGGCGATCATCACCTCGTGAAGCCGCTCCTGGAGCGTCAGCAGGCGGCCTTCCTTGTGCTGCTTCTCCCCCAGCCGCCGCAGGCAGTTTTCAACGATGATCACCGCGCCGTCCACGATCAGGCCGAAGTCGATCGCACCCAGGCTCATCAGGTTGCCGGTCACTTTGCCCTGCACCATGCCCGTGGCCGTCATCAGCATCGACAGCGGGATGACCAGGGCGCAGATGAGCGCGGCCCGGATATTCCCCAGCAGCAGGAAGAGCACCACGATGACCAGGATCGCCCCCTCGGCCAGGTTCTTCGTCACCGTCGAGATCGTCGCGTCCACCAGTTTCGTGCGGTTGAGCACCGTCTTGGCGTGGATGTCCGGCGGCAGGTTGGTGTTGATCGCCGTGATCTTCTCATCCACCGCCGAGGAAACGATGCGGCTGTTGGAACCGATGAGCATCATGGCCGTGCCGACCACCACCTCGCCGCTGTTCTCGCTGCCCGTGCCCGAGCGGAGTTCCTTGCCGAGCCCGACGTGCGCCACATCGCGCATGTAGATGGGCGTGCCGCCTTGCTCGCCGACGACAATCTTGGCGATCTGCTCGACGTTCGCAATCCGCCCCGTGGCCCGGACGACGTAGGCCTCCCCCTTGTGCTCGATGTACCCCGCGCCGGTGCTGGCGTTGTTGGCCTCCAGCGCGTCGATCACGTCGGCGAACGTCAGCCCGTAACTCACCAGTTTCATCGGATCGGGCTGGACGTGGAACTGTTTGACGTACCCGCCGATGGAGTCCACCGCCGCGACCCCCTGCACGCCCCGGAGTTGAGGCGAGATGATCCAGTCCTGCACCGTTCGCAGGTACGCCGCCCGCTCGAAGTCGTCGGTCAGCACCTGCCCCTCGGGCGTCAGGTACGTCCCGTTGCCCTGCCAACCCGGCGTGGTTCCTTCGTTGCCCGCCGCGGCGATGGGCGCTCCCACGCCGTTGGGATGCTCGTACTCGACCGTGTACATGTAAATTTCGCCCAGCCCGGTCGAGATCGCCCCCATCTTGGGCTCGGCCCCCGCGGGCAGTTTCTCCCGCGCGTTGCCGAGCCGTTCCAGCACCTGCTGGCGGGCGAAGTAGATGTCGATCGAGTCGTCAAAGACCGCCGTCACCTGTGAGAACCCGTTGCGGGAGAGCGACCGGGTGTACTCCAGCCCCGGGGCGCCCGCCAGCGAGGTCTCGATGGGGAACGTCACCTGGGTCTCGATCTCGCCCGGCGAGAGCGATGGGAACATGGTGTTGATCTGGACCTGGTTGTTGGTGATGTCGGGCACGGCGTCGATGGGCAGCCGCATGAGCGACGCCGCGCCGACGACGGCGACCACGACCGTGGCCAGCACGATCAGCCAGCGGTTGCGGATGGAAAAGTGCAGGATGCGTTCGAGCATGGGGGAACAATCCTTTGCTTACGCGACGGGCGATCAAGTCGCCCGGTCGCGATGGAGATTCGGTGGTTGGATACGCGACGGAGTGATCGGCACCGGCTTAGTGCTCGTGCTTCGCCGAGGACTTGCCCAGTTGGGCCTTGAGGATGAACGAGGCGGCGACGACGATGGTCTCGCCCTCGCGCAGCCCGTACAGCACCGGCAGCATCCCGCCGACCGCTTCGCCCACCGTCACGGGCCGCTTGAGGAACGTGTCGGGCTTTTCCGTGAAGGGCACGAACACCACCGGCTTGCCCCCGATCGTCTGGATCGCCGATTCGGGGACCGCCAGCACCCCCGCATCCACCCGGCCCTCGGCACCGCGTGGGGCGCCCACGATCTCCGCCCTCGCGAACATGCCCGGGCGCAACAGCCCCTTCGCGTTGTCCACCTCGATGCGGACCTGCGCGGTGCGCGTCGTTTCGCTCAGGTCGGCGCTGATGAACGACACGACTCCCTCGAAGGTCTCATCCGGGAATGCCGCGAGCGTGATCCGCGCGGTCGATCCCACCGCCACGTCTCTGAGTCGCATCTCGGGGACATCGACGAGCACCCAGAGCACGCTGGTGTCGGCGACCACGAGGAGCGCATCGCGGTCGGGCCGGACCAGTTCCCCCAGCGTGACATCGCGCCGGATGACTCGCCCGGCGATCGGCGAACGCACGGTGTACCGGGGTGTGATGGTCCCCGTTTCGCTGAGAATCGTGATCTCGGCCTCGGTCATTCCCAGCAGTTGCAGGCGGTTCATCGCCCCGGTCATCGCCGCGCGTGCGTTAAGCAGCGCCGACTCGGCCACCTGCTGCTCGGCCTGCCGCTTCTGGACCTCGGTGAGCGAAACACCCTGGGAATCGTCGTAGAGATTCTTGGCGCGCTCCATGGCGCTGCGGGCGAGCCCGACGATGGGCGCGGCCGCCTCCGCCATCGTGCGCTTCTGCACATATTCACTCTGGGCGTCTCCCAACTCGGGGCTGTCCACGACGAGGAGCGTGTCACCTTCCTTGACGGCGTCGCCCTGACGAACCGGAAGAGACTTCACACGCCCGACCACCGCCGACCCGATGTGGGCGATCCGCTCGGTGTTGTACGCCACACGGGCCGGGGCGGTGAACGACGGGAGGAGCGTGTGGACCGTCGCCGGTTCGAGTTTGACGCCAAAGGCCTTCACCGCCGTCGGCAGGATCACGATCTGGCCGAAGCGATCAACGAAGTTCCGCGTGGCCTGCGGGAAGACCTTCTGGCCGCCCCCCGGCCCCGCCACAAAGATCGTCTGGAACTCGTCGGCGAAGTGCTGCGTGAAGAGGGCGTAACCCCCCGCCTCGGGGGCACGCACCTTGAACCGCATTTCCCCGGTCTGCTCCACGCGCAACTGGTGGAACTGAGAGCCGGGAACGAACTCCTCGCCGGGTTGCACCGGCTTGGCCTCACCGGCGAAAATCCGCGAGGCCTCGGCGGCCGCGGCGTCGAACGCCTCTTCCGAATCATCCGCCACCGGAACCAGCGCGATGTCGATGCTCGCGTCGGGACCGGGCTGGATCACGAGGTCGGTGACGCCTGCGGGAAGTTCGTACACGCCGCCCCACTCGAAGGCGGACTTCACGGCATGTTCGTCGCCATGATCGGCATGCTCATCGCCATGATCGGCATGTTCGTCGCCATGATCGGAGTGATCGGAGTGATCGGAGTGATCGGAGTGGTCGGAGTGGTCGGAGTGCTGAGCCGTGGCGGGGCCCGATCCGACCGCCCCAACAAACAGAACGGTCGCGGCAAAAAGAAGGAACGTCGCGTGAACGCGCGGAGCGCGGCGAGTGAGAGAGTCAACGGTGGTGCTCATCAGGAGTTCTCCGGATCGGCGGCTCTGGGGCCGCCGGTTGGTTGATGGGGGCTCAGGGGGCGAGAGAATGGGTGGTCACACCGGCTTGGGACGCGGGAATCGGGGATGAAGCGGTCTCCGCCGCGACCCCCGAACCGCCGACGGCACGCTGCAATCGGATCAGTGCGACCGTCGCTTGCCGTTCGAGTTCGACGGCCTTGGCCTGGGTCGTCCGCAGGTCCTGCTCGGCGAGGAACAGCGGCGTGACGTCCGTCTGCCCACCCCGGAACGCACGCTCGGCCTGGTCGCGCCGTTGCTGCTGGAGCGGGATGAGTTCCTTCCGCACGCGATCGAGATTGGCGAGGTTCCCCGCGAGCGACGCATGCGCGACACGGACTTCCTCCACCACCTTGCGCCTGGACATCGTCAGGGCGTGCCGCGCCTCGATCTGCTCCGCCGTCACCCGAGCCTTGCGAGCCCGGCCCATGTCGAAGATCGGAATGGGCGAAGAGATCGACGGCCCGCTGAACCAATCGTCACCCTGCTGGGCTTGGATCTCGACCCCGGCTCCCTCCCAGGGCAACAGGCGAGTGAGCGCGTATTCGTCGCCCAGGGCCGCCAGTCGCCAGGCGACGGACTGCACCTCGGGACGATGCCTGAGCGCCGCGCCGATCCACGCATCTTCGGACGACGCGGTCGCCGCAGCGACCGGCGTCCACTCATCGAGGTTCCACGCGGCTCCGCCGGACGGCTCGCCGATCAGCCGTGCCAAACGCAGCCGTTCCTCGCGGCGGCGCAGGCCGACTTCCGCGATTTCGACTTCGAGCTCCACCCGCTGCGCATCGAGCGTGGTCACGTCGTTCCGCACGCCCTCGCCGCCCGCGAGCCGGTTCCTGGCCACCTCGTTCAATCGTCGCAGCAGCTCCAGCCGTCCTTCCAACAGAGGGAGCAGCCGGTCGCTGGTCTGCACCGCCGCGTAGCGCTCCCGCACGTCCGCGACCACGTCGAGGGCCACCGTGACAGCGTCGGCGGCACTCTGCCGCAGCCGGTTGTCCGCCGCGCTGGACTGGCGGGGGATTCGGAGGATCCGGATGAGGTCCGCAGCAAGCCCCACCTCGACCTGTGGCTTCCCCGGCCCCCAGCGGAGCACAAAGTTCAACACCGGGTTGGGCAGCAGGCGGGACTGGTCCGCATCGGCCATCGCAATGCGCACCCGGGCGAGCGCCGACTGAAGCCCAGGGTCGGTCATCACCGCACGACGGGTCGCGTCGACGAAGGTCAGCGCGTCGCCGGCGGCGGCCTCGTCAATCGGCCCCCCTTCCACAAGGAAAGTCACCGGCTCGCCCAAACCAGAGGCTTGAGCAATCGCACTTTCCGCGGCAGGGTCAGGACGGGTGGTCTGGCAGGAGGTCAACGGGAGCAGCGCAAGCGTCACCATGCCCGCAATCGGGCTACGGCTTCGCCTGCCAAAGAGCAGGTGGAATTCCATGAGGGTCCTCATCGAGTTGTGCGGGGAATGCAACCGGAAGTGGGGAACACGCGCCGGCGGAGCCGAAGCCCAAGCGCGAACACGCCGCCACTGGCTGCCCATGTTGATGAGCCGCCTGGTGGGGTGACTTCCCGCCTACACGTTCATGATGATGGTGCGCATTCGCGCAACCGAATCCGGCGGTCGAACCCGCTGGTCAACTCTTGGGCGATCACAAAGTACGGGCGGCTCGAAGGCAAAGGACGGCGGGGCGGCCGTCATCACCGGCGGAAACACAAACTCTGCGTGCCCGTTCTGCTTGAGCTGGGCGAGCAAGTGGTGCGCTCGGTCGTGGTCGTCACCGACCGGACGATCCTCGCAAGGCGGCAACCCCTCGGGCGCATCACGATCCGCAAAATCCCGTTCGACGCCCGCATGAAGGCAGGCGCCTCGCTCGTCCTTCTCGCACACCCATTCCAGCCTGGCGCCGCCGGCCGAGGAACACACCACGAACGCCATCGCGTGCAAAGCCATGTCCAGCCCGAACGAGAGCAGGCAAAGCCAGACAGTTGCAAGTTGAACGCGGCCGGTTTTCATGAGTTTGCGTCGATCACACGGGAGAGCCGACCCAAGTATATCGACCAACCCTCGCCCGGTGGCGAGGGAGTTGGACGGCGGACTCCCAAGTTATACGGAAACCAAATAGTGCCCGCGCGGTGTTTGAGCCTCCTCCCCCGCTCCCATTCCGGGCGCGGGGGAGGTGCGAGCTTGCCCGCCGTGGCGGGAGTCATCCCGGGGGCGAGGGCGGAGGGGGCATCGGCCGCCGCACGCTTCAACCACAACTTCGCGCATGATCGAAATGGAATCCGTACCACGCCCGGCTTTCATGGAAGGAACCGCAGACCCCGCCCATGTCGGCCTCGGCGAACGGAACCGACGGCGCAACGAAGGAAGCGACAGAATCGCCCCAACGTTTTCAACGACGCGACCAGCGGAGCCGCGACGACAATCGAAGCGAATCGACCAAATCGTTGAAGATTACGGAGATACGCGAACACCCGCGCTCTGTTGCGACTCGCGGCGGAAGTACGGGCGGAAGGAGTCGAACCCTCAACCTCCTGATCCGTAGTCAGGTGCTCTATCCAATTGAGCTACGCCCGCAAAGAACCAGATTTTTGGACCGTCCACCGTAGCCGCGGATCGGCCCCCCGGCAAGTCGGACTTTGGTAGTGGGTCACTTTGAATAATGGCTGATTCCGGGCCGTGATACCCTAACCATACGGCCAAGAAGAAAACCAGCAAGAAAAAAGCCGCCCGAAAGCCTCCGGGCGGCGCGGATGAGAACCAGTTGGCGGCGTGGATCATCAGGTAGACCACGGGCGATGCGTCCTCTACTTCGAAGTCGAAGAATCGCCCGGTGGTAAAGCGCGGCGATCGAGGCTATTTCACCGCGTTTTGCCGGGAAAAGTGCCTTTGCACGGGCCTTTCCTCCTCGAGCGCGTCCAACGGGTTCTTCGGGATTGATCGGGTACGGTCAATAACAAGCGAGGTCCGTATGAAAAACGCCGAATCAAATAAGACGACACCGCCCTTGATTTCGGGCAACTCTTGAGCCGTCTGCAACGACGGGCGCCGGCATCGGCGGCGGGTGAGCGGTTTTCGACCACGCGCGCAGGGCCTTTTCGATCTCGGCGCGGGGGTCGCGGGTCGCTGTGGCGACGTGCGGTGGATGCTCATCAGCACCGCCTGTATCGCGGTGTCCCGGCGCGCCGGGATTGCACTGCGAGTTCTTGCGCAGGATCACCGCGGGCCTGATCGGGCGCTCCGCGAAGTTGTTGTTCCACGCCGCCTCCGGTCGGTCGAGGAAGGTGAACAGTTCGTCGCGGTGGCGTGAGCCCGGCGCGCCGGGACGGACGCCAGACGTTTCGCGTCGGGGTCTTCATATTCATTCTCCGCCAGCGCGATGAGCCGCGTGTCGATCAGCGCGATCCGCGACCGGAAGCGCTCGGGCGTGAAACCTTTCCGTTCGCGCAGGCGGATGCCGTCGCGCAGCAATCGCCGCGGCGTCTTCACGAACGCGCACCGCTCCCGCGCCCGATCCGGCGGCTTGTGCGGCAGTTGATCGGCGTCCACATGGTCGAGTTCGCGGAGCAGGTGGACGAGGCAGCACCGCCGCTCGCCGCTCTCTTCGAGCAGCACCGATCGGTACGGCCCCCAGAAGTCGCTCATTAAGACCCCCTTGAACGACTCGGTGAAGAACTTCTTCAAAGCCTCGCTCCCGCGCGACTCGTCGATCATGTAATAACAGTTCGCATGATTGCAGAAGCACCACGGCCAGTGGGTCTCGCCGTTCACGCGCCAGGTCGCCGCGGCGACCGTGCAAGATGGCCGAGTTTCTCGCGTCTTTCCCGATGGTTTCGTACCACTGCGGGAAGACCTCGCCCGCGCGCCGCCACAGGTCCACCAGCCCCCCCCGCGCTCAGCGGCGTGCGCAGATGACTGGCGAACACCTCGCGCGTCTGATCAATTGTTAATCCTAAGCCGTCCCGGCGCGCCGGGATTGCCGATCGTTGCGTTCGGAAGCGCCGCGGCCACGCCCGGCTCCACATGCTTCTTGCAACACGGGCAGTCGCCGCGGCGACCCGCGGGATGTGATATTCGACGGCTTCGGTTCTTAGGTCTGGCGGCACGTCCTCGACGACGCGCGTGCGCCGACGCTGGCGCGCCGGCATCACCGGGCCGCGGCACTCGGGACAGACGTTCAACTCCCCGACCGCTTCAACGCGATCGATCACGAGCGGCGGCGGCCCGCGACGGCCTAGCAGCCGGAAGCACAACCTCGACCCCGCTTCTTTTGAAGGGACAGCGGGACGGGAGGTTGTGATCTAGGAACCCCGAGAGGCGTTCGCACATGCTTGGCTGGTGTCGAAAAACCCCAGCCCGGCTTTGAAAGGCAGTCGGTGATTGTATTACCCGGCCAGCAGTACCGAGGCGTGTACGCCGTAACACAGCCTCGCAGGGTCATTGTAGGCACCCGCAACGGAAGACGGAGAGCTGGTTCTTCATGGTTTCTCTGGCCCCGAAACTGCCTGGAATATTGCTGGAAGCCGTGCGGCATTTTTCCAATCCCGATGTTTGTGAAACACACCTCGTTTCGGTCAAGCGGCCGAGCGGACAAGTGATTTTGGAGTAGATTACTCCCCTTGGCCCCGCCGCCGCGACCGGATTCCCCGGCGTCGCCCGGTGGGCACTACGAGCCCCCATGGAAGTACTCAAAGGAATCCCCGTTTCGCCTGGTATCGCCGTTGGGCATGTCTTTGTGCTCGACGATGTGCGGACGCGGATCCCGAGGCGGACGGTGCCCGCGGAAGCGGTGGCGCGGGAGCAGGAGCGGTTCACCGAGGCGCTTGACGCGGCTCGCGAAGAACTGGTCCAACTGACCCGGCAGGCCGAGGTCCAACTGGGCGAGGACGCGGCGAAGATCTTCGGCTTTCATCTGGGCATGCTCGGTGACAAGACGCTGATCGAGCCGATCCGCAAGCGGATCGGGACGGATCATGCGACGGCCGAGTTCGCGGTGCAGGAGCAGTTTGTTCTGGTGGCGGCGGTGTTCGGCAAGATGGCCGAGTCGTTCCGGACGAAAGTTGATGACATCTGGGATGTGGAGCGTCGGCTGCTGCGGCAGTTGATCGGCGAGCACACGTCGGGGCTTGCGCGGCTGAGCCGGCCTTCGGTCGTGATTTCGGCGGACCTCACGCCGAGCCAGACGGCGTCGTTCCAGGGCCGCGCGGTGATCGGGTTTGCGACGGATATGGGTGGTTCGACGAGCCACACGGCGATCTTCGCGCGGGCGCTCGGCATCCCGGCGGTGGTTGGACTTGGACGCATCACCGAGGTTGCGGAGGACGGTGATGAGGTCATCATCGACGGCGATCGCGGCGTGGCGATCCTGCGCCCCGACGAGAAGACGATCGAGGCCTACCAGGTCCACCTGCGCCGGGCCGAGGTCGAGACGGCGGCGCTCAAAGAAATCGCGCACCTGCCCGCGGTGACGAAGGACGGCGTTGAGATCGAGTTGCTCGGGAACATCGAGTTCGCGGCGGAGGTGGAGAACATCCACGCGGGCGGCGGGGTGGGCGTTGGACTCTTCCGCACAGAGTTCCTCTGGCTCACTTCGGACCACGAGCCGACGGAGGAGGAGCAGTTCATCGCCTACCGGACGTGCGTCGAGATGGCGCGTGGCGGGCCGGTGACGCTGCGGACGTTTGATCTCGGCGCGGACAAATCGGTGTCGGGTCACGCGATGTCGAAGGAGGCGAACCCGTTCCTGGGCTGCCGGTCGATCCGGTATTGCCTGCAGAACTTGACGCTGTTCAAGAGGCAGTTGCGGGCGATTTTGCGGGCGTCGGCGTTCGGGCCGCTGAAGGTGATGTTCCCGCTGGTGACGACGCTGCTGGAGTTGCGTCAGGCGAAGTTGCACTTCCGCGACGTGATGGAAGATTTGCAGGACGAGGGGATCGCGTTCGATCCGAAGATCCCGATCGGGATCATGGTTGAGGTTCCGGCGGCGGCGCTGATGGCGGGTTCGTTCGTTCGGGAGGTTGATTTTCTTTCGATCGGGACGAATGACCTGATCCAGTACACGCTGGCGGTGGACCGGACCAACGAGCAGGTGGCGGGGCTGTACACGGCGGGGCACCCGGCGGTTCTGAAGTTGATTAAGGATGTTGTGCGGGCCGGTCGGCGGGGGAACGTGCCCGTCTCGTGCTGCGGCGAGGTGGCGGGCGATCCGGAGTACACCATGTTGCTACTTGGGCTCGGATTGCGTAGTCTTTCGGCGACTCCCGGCAGTCTTTCGGCGTTGAAGCGGGTGATCCGGAACGTCGATATGGGTACATGCGACCGGCTGGCCCGAACGGCCTGCTCGTTCGATTCCGAAAGGCAAGTGACCGCGTACCTGCGGGATCAAGCCCGGAAAATACTCCCCGATTCGCTGGGCGGTCGTTCCGCTCAGCAAGGCCTGGATGTGTAGGCCGACTTCGGGACAAAGCAAACGACCTTTCGCTGGGCTTCGCCGCCGGCGTTGGGGACGAGACGGGACAAAGCGGCGTGGCAGGTTTCGCGCTCTTGATGAGGCCGGCTCCCGTGCAAACGGTCGAGCCGCTCGAGCCGGGGGTTTGCGGAACAGTTTTCTGCCTCACGCGGTCCCGCGCTTCCCTGCGCGGTGCGGACCCGGCTGGCCCTGAAACAAACAGGGCGAGCGGAACCACTCGGACGATGACTCGGATTCACCCATCTCGGAGCGCCCTTGGCGTGGCTATTCGGCCGCGCGCGGGTCGTGCGCCGGGGGCGGGGCCTTGCGTCGGCTGAAGTTGGTTTCCTCGTCCGCGCCGCGCACGAATGAGTTCGCGGCGATGAGGAGAATCAAGTGACTCACCAGCAGATGATTGTGAACTACCTTCCGGGCGACGAGTGCCGCATCGCCATCATGGAGGACGGGCAACTCGAGGAGTTGCACACCGAACGCGCCGGCTCGGTCTCCTTCGTGGGAAATATCTACGTCGGGCGCGTGATCAACGTCGAGGCGTCGATCCAGGCGGCGTTCGTCGACTTCGGGCTGGAGTCCAACGGGTTCCTGCACGTCTCCGACGTTCACCCGATGTACTTCCCCGGCGCGGACGAGGAGACGACCGAGCAGATCGGGCGCAAGACGCCCCGGCGCGAGCGGCCTCCGATCCAGGCGTGCCTGAAACGCGGGCAAGAGATCGTTGTCCAGGTTCTCAAGGAGGGGATCTCGACCAAAGGGCCGACGCTCACTTCCTATCTCTCGATCCCCGGCCGCTACCTGGTGATGCTCCCCGACATGGACCGCGTGGGCGTTTCCCGCAAAGTCGAGGACGACGAGCAGCGGCGCGAGATGAAGGCGGTGCTCGACGAACTCGAACTCCCCGAGGGGTTCGGTTTCATCATGCGCACCGCCGGCGAGGGCAAGGGGAAGACCGACCTCAAGCGCGACCTGGCGTACCTCCAGCGACTCTGGAAGGACATCGATCGTCGGCGGAAGGGGGGCGACAAACCGCGCTTGCTCTACGCGGAATCGGACCTGCTGATGCGGGCGCTGCGCGACATCTGGACCAGCGACATCAGCGAAATCGTCATCGACAACGAGGCGGCGCTGGACCGCGCGGCGCGATTCATGAAAATCGTCGCCCCCCGGTCTGGGACGAAACTGCTGCACTTCAACAAGACGGCCCCGGTGTTCCACGCCTTCGGCATCGAGGAGCAGATCCTTCGCATCCACGCCCGTGAGGTGCCGCTGCCCTCGGGCGGATCGCTGGTGATCGACGAAACCGAGGCGCTCGTCGCCATCGACGTGAACTCCGGCAAAATGCGCTCGCACGGCGACGCCGAGACCACGGCGTACAAGACAAACATCGAAGCGGTGGACGAGATCTGCCGTCAGTTGCGCCTCCGAGACGTGGGCGGCCTGGTCCTGTGCGACCTCATCGACATGATGCACCGCGACCACCGCCGCGACATCGAGAATCAGTTCCGCGATCGACTGAAAAAGGACCGCGCGGCGACCAAGGCGCTGCCCGTCTCGCAGTTCGGCATCGTCGAGATGACTCGGCAGCGCCAAAAAGGCTCGCTCCGTTCCACGCACTACGCCAAGTGCCCGGCGTGTACGGGTCGAGGCGTGTTGAAGCGCCCCGACTCCGTCGCGGACGACGCCATGCGCGATCTCGGCGCCCTGCTTGAACACGAAAAAGTCCATCGCGTTGAAATGGTCGTCTCACCCCGCGTGGCGGGGGAGATGCTCTCTCGCAAGCGCCAATCGCTGGGTCGGCTGGAGTTCCTGCTCAAAAAACACGTCGAGGTGCGGGTCAGCGAGGACATCCCGCTCGACCGCGTGAACTACTACGCGTACGAGCAGAACGGTGCGGACGTTGACCTCGATCGGCTGCCCCGGCCGAAGCCGCCGAAGGACCTGCCGGTCTGGGCGGACCTGGGTGCGGAGGGTGATTGGTCGGTGGATGCGTCGCGGGAGGCGTCGGCACACGAAGCGCACACGGACGCCGCCGAATCTCATGTGACGCCGCTGGGTGATGAGTTGCTCTTGAGCGACGATCTCGAGCCGACGGACGATTGGGGCACGGGCATCCGCGGTGACATGATCGAAGAGGCGTCGAAGGTCGGTCGCGGCGGTCGGCGACGCGGCGGTCGTGGCCGGCGCGATGGTCCGGCGCGTCCGGCGGATGGGCCGCAGAAGCCGGTGCAGCAACCTCGGACGCCGCAGCCGGCGGCCGCGGGCCCGGTCGGCGATGCTCCTGACGGTTCCGGTGAAGAGGGTCGCGCGGGGGGCAAGAAGCGCCGCCGTCGGCGCGGACGCGGGCGCAGTCGAAATGGAGAAGGTGCCGCGGCGCAGGACGGCGCGGCGCCGGGTGAGCCGATCGGTGTGACGCCGACGATGGACCCCGGATCGCCCCGCGGCGATTCGTGGGACCTCCCAGCGTCGATGGTTGCGCCTGCATCGCAGGGCGCGCCGCGTCCGATGCACGAAGATGAAGAAGAGGGCGATGATCTGCCGTCGGCTGGCGAACTTGTCGGCGGGCCTCCCCCGGGACAGTTTGCTCGTGGGGTCGATCATCTTGCCGGTGCGATGCCGCGAGGCGAGAGCGGCGAAGCGTTGGCCGGCGAAGAGGGGGGCAAGCGTCGGCGTCGTCGCCGGCGGCGCGGGAAGGGTGGCGGCAGCGAGGTCGGCGCGCCGGCTGGCCCGCCGACGGCGGCGCCCGCGCCGGCTC
>CAMTWL010000024.1:0-19618 GCA_947085435.1 uncultured Phycisphaerae bacterium | reverse complement strand
GATGAAAACCGAACGGGGTTCGGGGTTCGGGGTTCGGGGTTCGGGGTTCGGGGTTCGGGGTTCGGGGTTCGGGGTTCGGGGTTCGGGGTTCGGGGTTCGGGGTTCGGGGTTCGGGGTTCGGGGTTCGGGGTTCAGGGTTTAGGGTCTAGGGTCTAGGGTCTGACACCCTCTCACCCACTCACCCGCTCACCCGCTCACCCACTCGCGGCTCGCGCACTACAATGCGGCCCGTTGGTGGCTATAGCTCAGTTGGTAGAGCACCGGGTTGTGATCTCGGTTGTCGCGGGTTCGAGCCCCGTTAGTCACCCTTTTTCGAGATTCCACGGGACCGTTGCGCTGCCGTGTGGCGGCGGTCGGCCGAGCGCCGAGCTTGGCTGGCGAGCATGAATCGCCGCGGCAAGATTCTCGATCCGGCCGATCGGACCTAGATGATGCGCCGTTCACTGATCGCGTTTTTCATTGTTGCTGCGTGCGTCACGGCGTTGTCGGCGCTCGTGTTGCTGCCTGGATGCGGAGCCCGCACGAGCGCTCGGTGTGACGCCTACTCGTGCGACCCGCTTCCTTCCTGGAACGACACACCCACCCGCCGCGCGATCACTGACTTTGTTCGGCGGGTGACGGCGCGCGGCTCGCCCGAGTTCGTCGCGCCGGCGGAGCGGATCGCGGTGTTTGACAACGATGGGACGCTGTGGTGCGAGCAGCCGGAGTATCCGCAGGTGGCGTTCATGATCGATCGCGTGCGGGCGCTGGTGCCGCGGAATCCGGGGTGGAGCACGACCGAGCCGTTCAAGAGCATGATCGCCGGGGATGCGGCGGCGGCGCTTTCGAGCGGGCCTGATGCGTTTCTGGACATTCTTAGAGCGACGCACGGCGGGATGACGACCGATGAGTACCGCGCTTTGTCGAAAGAGTGGATCGCGCATTCGCTGAACGCGCGGCGCGGCGTGGCACACACTCAACTGGTGTACCAGCCCATGCTCGAACTGCTGGCGTACCTGCGTGCGAACGGGTTCAAGACGTTCATCGTCTCGGGGGGCGACACGGAGTTCATGCGGGTGTTCGCGGAAGAGTTGTACGGCGTGCCGCCCGAGCAGGTGATCGGGACGTCGATGAGGATGGACTATCAGGTGGGCGACGACGGCCCGGTGATCCATCGCCGGAACGAGCGGGAGTATGGGAATGACCGCGCGGAGAAGGTCGTGAGCATCCAGCGGCACATCGGTCGGAGGCCGATCGCGGCGTTCGGGAACTCGGACGGTGACTTCGCGATGATCGAATGGACCACGGCGGGGCCGGGAGCGCGGCTCGGGGCGTTCATCCATCACACGGACGCGGAGCGGGAGTGGGCGTACGACCGGGGGTCGCGGATCGGGAAACTCGAGAAGGGGCTGGACGCAGCGGCGGGGCGCGGGTGGGTCGTCGTCGACATGAAGTTGGACTGGCGGGTTGTGTTTCCGTAGATTCTCAGGAGAAGACCCGGCATCCCGGCGCGCCGGGACCGGGCCACCAGGAACCGGAGATCACACGCGATGAAGGCCGCAAAATACCTCGTCGAGTTCGTCGGAACGTTTTTTCTTGTTCTCACGATCGGGATGACGGTGATCGATCCGGGCGGCGCGGGGTCGATGGCGCCGCTGGCGATCGCGTCGGTCCTGATGGCGATGGTGTACGCGGGGGGTCATATTTCCGGCGCGCACTACAACCCGGCCGTGACCCTCGCGGTGCTCATCCGGGGGAAGTGTTCGGCGGCGGATGTCGTGCCGTATGCGGTGGCGCAGTGCGTCGCGGCGGCGGCGGCGGGGTCGCTCGTGCTCTTCCTGAAGCAAGGCGAGACGGTTGTCCCGATGACGCCCGCGATGGTCCCGGCGCTGATCGCGGAGTTTGTGTTCACGTTCGCGCTGTGCTGGGTGGTGCTGAACGTTGCGACCGCGAAGGCCAACGCGGGCAACTCGTTCTATGGGCTGGCGATCGGGTTCACGGTGCTGGCCGGCGCGTACTCGGTCGGGTCGATCTCGGGCGGCGCGTTCAACCCCGCGGTCGCGGTCGGGCTGTGCGTGATGGGTCTTGCAAAGTGGGCGGATATCTGGATGCACCTGGCGGGCGAGTTCGCGGGGGCGTTGGCGGCGGCGGCGGCGTTCAAGGTGATCGTGAAGGATCAGGGGTAAATGTTGGGGGCGGCGGCGATGTTCCTCATGCGCGTGCCCCTTCAGGGCACAAGAGGGTAGAAGCAACTCGATCCAGACCCGCGCCGCGGACGGCGGGGTCTGGCAACATCCGGGCGCCGCGTTGCGGCGAAGACCAGTTCGGGATCATGCGAACGCCACGTCCCGCCCCTTGTTCAGTTCCTTCATCACCGGCATGAGCGGCTCGTAGTACTCGAGCATCGCGCGGGCCGACAGGTCTTCGCCCGTGAAATCGCGGAGCACCTCGCGCCAGTCGCGCGTCGCGCCGAGCGAGAGGAGCGCTTTCAGGTATTCGCCCACGTCCTTGCGGCCGTAGTAGTTGCAGTTGTGCGGGTCCTGCTTGAGGATGTTCTTGGCGATGTACATGTGCAACTGGTAGACGATGAGCGAGCACATCGCGTAGTCGTAGTAGCCGGCGGGGTCGTCGTTGATGTGGGTCTTGGTCGCGGGGTCGCAGTGTTGCTCGGAGCGTTCCGTCGGCGGTTCGATGCCTTGCGTCTGCCGCGCCAGTTCCCACCAGCGCGCGTTCATGCGACCCTCGGGCAGTTCCTTCTCGTAGAAGTCGTGCTCCCACCCGGTCATGACGCCCCAGGACCAGGGCTGGAAGACGATGTTGCTGCCGTCCATCGCCTGGGCGAGGAGCCATTTGTTCGAGTTGGCGTCCGCTTCGCGCGCGGCGACCGCGTCGAGTACGCCGATCTCGGAGAGATACGGGCGCTGCGAGCACGCGAGCGAGATGAGTTCGCCGATGCCTTCGTGGAAGGCGCGGTTCGCGCCCTCGCGCAGCAACAGCGGCACGTCCGCGCCCGTGTACGCGAGGTAGTAGTAGATGTGCCCGAGTTCGTGGTGCGTGGTGCTGAACCAGTCGTAGTTCGCCTTCACGCTCATCAGCGAGCGCACGTCGTAGGCGATGTCGAGGTGCCAGGCGCTGGCGTGCGTGTTCTTCTTGCGGGGCGAATCAGCGGGCAAATCCCACAGGTCGCTCTTGGTCCAGAATGATGCCGGCAGTTTCGGGAAACCCATCGAAACATAAAAGCGTTCGGCCTGTTCCATGATCCATTTCGGCTCGCGCTTCTTGAAAAGCGGGTCGAGGTCCGCGGCCTTCTCGAATCCCGGCCATTGCTGCCCCCAGCGATTCGGCAACCAGTGCGCGGGGATTCGACGCGGGACGGGCTTGCCGAACTTCTCCGCGAGGCCGTGCTTGGCGTAGCAGTGCAGTTGCTCGAAAAGCGGGCGCGTCTGCTGCATCGCGTTCGAGGCGAGGGAGGTGAGTTCGGCGGGGCTCATGCCGTACTCGCCGACCATCAGGCCGAAGTAGGAAGAGAAGCCGAGTTCGCGTGCGCAGCGGTTGCGGAGGTCGCGGAGCGCGACGAGGCCCGGCTTGAGGGCGACGCCGATCTCTTTCGATGCTTCCCATGCGGCGCGGCGATTTGCTTCGTCGGGAGAATCACTGAGGATCTCGTCGATGCCGTTGGCGGTGATGGGGGCGTCGGGTTGGCCGGGGGTGCGGAGGGTGAAGCGGTAGCCGTCCTGCGCGGCGGTCTGGCGGGCTTCCGCTTCGGTGCGCTGGGTCACGAGTTCGGGGAGCGTGCCGGGATACTGAGCAGCCTTGAAGAACGCGGCGCTGATCTGACGATTGGTGATCGGGTCGAGCGACCACGAATGGCGGCGGAGGCGCTGGATGGTTTCGAGGCGGGAGCGCTCGCCGACGAACTCGTTGAGGGGTTTCTGCGCCGCGATGGAGGCCTCGGTGTGCGCGTCGGAGACATCGGTGGAGGCGATCCACTGCGCCTGCGACGCGGCGTAGTAGAGGGGCTGGAACTTCGCGTTGTAGTCGGCGAGAAAGCGCCGGGCTTCGGGCATGAGGTCGGTGGAGTTGCCGGAGGTATCGAGGCGGATTGCGGTGTCGCTCCCGGCGTGTTGCTTCTTGGTCGAGCAACCCGCGAGGCCGGCGGCTCCGGCGAGCGCGCCCGCGCCGAGGGCGGCCGTGGCTTTGATCGCGTCACGCCGGGAGAGCATGTGGTCGGACATGGGGGGTTCCTTTGGGAGAAAAGATAGCCGATGAGCCATACCAATCGGTCACGGGTGCCACGGCCAGCGCAGTCGGCCGTGGCGGAAGCGGCGATTGACTTGAATCCGCGAAAGATTTCCATCGGACGCTCGCGGGCGAAGGGGCGTCTTCCGCCGCGCCGCCACGGCCGACTGCGCTGGCCGTGGCACCCTCCCGCGCATCGGCGGTCGCTCCACTACACTCGCCCCATGCACCGCCCCGGCTCCAACGTCGACGACATGCAGACCGAGGACTTTCTCTGCAACTTCTGCGAGAAGGCGTGGGACGGCCTGTCGCCGATGGTCGAGGGGCATCAGGGGAACTTGATCTGCGGGAAGTGCCTCACGGTGGCGTACCGCGCGCTGGTCATGGAGCAGGGTGAATCGGCCGGGCCGGGGCTGATGTGTTCGATGTGCCTCGAACAACGGGATCAGGCCGAGTGGAGGAGTCCGATCCGCGAAGAGTCCGTGGCGTGCGAGCGATGCGTGCGGCAGGCGGCGCAGGCGTTGTCGAAAGATGCGGAGTCGGGGTGGACGAAGCCGGTGTGAGCGCGGGCGACGCCCCCTCCGCCCTCGAAGACTCCCGCCACGGCGGGCAAGCTCGCACCTCCCCCGGTAGGACCGGGGGAGGAGGCAAAAACAATCAGTCCGGCTCTTCCGCCTCGTCGTGCTCGTCGATCGCGGGGCGGTCGCCGAAGATGGATGAGCCGATGCGGACGAGGTTCGCGCCGCATTCGATGGCGACCTCGAAGTCGTGGGACATGCCCATCGAGAGGATGTTGAACCCCGGCCCGCCGATGCCTCGGCGGCGGATGTCCTCGAACAACTCGGTCAGTCTTTCAAAGTGAGGGCGGGCTTCCTCCGGGTTGTCGCCGTAGGGCGCCATCGTCATCAGCCCGCGGACGCGGAGGTGGACCATGGTGTCGATCTGTTCCGCCAGGTGGGCGGCGGCGGCGACGGCGCAGCCGAACTTCGTTTTTTCCTCGGCGCAGTTGACCTGGACCAGGACTTCGATCGGCTCGTCGCGCTTGAACGCGGCGGTCTGGATCTCTTCGACCAACCGCAGCGAATCGACGGATTGGATCAGCCGGCAGACGCCCATGAGTTTCTTGACCTTGTTCCGCTGCAGGTGGCCGATCATGTGCCAGCGGACATCGGGCGCATCCGGGTCCGGCCCGGCGCCGACGCTCGGGAGCGTGCGCCGACGGTGCTGCGCCTCGTCGATCATCGCGGCCCGCTGGACGAGTTGAAGCACGCGGCTCTCGCCGAAGTCCTGATGACCAAGTTGGATCAACTCGCGCACCTGCTCGAGGTCGGCATACTTGGACACCGCGACGACGAGCACCGAGCCGGGAGAGCGACCGGCCCGACGCGCCGCCTCGGCGATCCGCTCCTTGACGCCCCGGTATCGCTCCGCGATGGTGGTTTCCATATCCGTCCGTGGCTCGGTGTACATTGTTTGCTCCGGTGGCGGGAGGATACGGTGGGAAGGGTTCGGGGTCTAGGGTTCAGGGTCTGGGGTCTTCCCACTCCCTACTCCCTACTCCCCACTCCCTGCTTCTTGCCTTCCTCTGTGTCTCCGTGTCTCCGTGGTGAATATCTTTGTCTTGAGGAGGATTGGCATGGCGAACGAAAACTTGAAATCGCGCGAAACTCCCATCGGCAAGGGCGACGCCGCGCCGGACTTTGTTCTGCCCGATCAGAACCGGGCCGACTGGAAACTCTCCGACGCCGTCTGCAAGGGCGACGTGGTCCTCTGTTTCTATCCGCTCGATTTCTCGCCGACGTGCCAGGTCGAGATGAAGTGCGTGACCGACGACTTCGCCAGGTACGCCGCGAAGGGCGCGCAGGTGGTGGGCATCTCGTGCGACAGTTTCTACGCGCACAAGGCGTGGGCCGACCAACTCGGGCTGAAGCAGCCGTTGCTGGCCGACCTGCACCGGGCGGTGTGCCGGGCCTACGGCGTCTACTTCGCTCCCCTCAACGTCTCCGGCCGCGCAACCATCATCATCGGCAAGGACGCGTCCGGTCAGGGGAAGGTGAAATGGGTGGAGGCACGCGAGTTGAAGGACGCGATGAAGCCCGAGGACGTGCTGGCGGCGATCGGCTAGGCCTGGTTGCGCGATCCCGCGCCGACCCGGTGCCGTTGCAAGCGGCGGCGGCCGACCGATCACGAAAGCCTGTTCAGAGAATCGACCGCTCTTCGCTCGGAGCGTCGAATGCACGGCGGGCATCGGGAGGCAGCGGCGGCGCGACCAGGTAGTAGATCAGCCCGTCCTTCCGCCACATCGTGACGAAGCCGGTGCCTTTCGCCGGCGCGTCGGGATCGCTCGGCTTGTTGGTGAACGCACAGTTTGGCTCGAACGCGAGTTCACCCGTGTCCTCCTGCACGAAGAGGCTGACGTGCGGCGCGCCCGGGGCGATGGTCGGATCGGCCTTGTAGACCAGATGCACCGAGCGCCCACGCCCCGGCACCGCGCATCGGCCCAACCCCGCGAACCGATACCCCGCCTTGGCAAGATCGTCGGAGCGGAGTTCGAGGACCGAAGGAACCTTCGGCAGGATCTCGATCGCGGCTTTCACGGCTTCGGCCTCGGTGCGAACCGTCATCTTGCCGTTGAACGGCTTGCTGAGAAGGGCACACTGATCGTGCTGCTGCGTCGTGAACGCGGCGATCCTGGCGAACGTCGGGGGCCCCATCGAGAGGCCGAGCGGGTTGAAGAGCAGCAGCCCGGTGACGAGCGCGACCGCCGCCGCCACCGCGAGCCACCATTGCTTGGGGAAAGGAAGCCGGTCGCGGTACACCTTCGGGTGATCCTCCGGCCGAACAAGGCGGAGTTGTTCAACGGGCGACGGCGCGGCGGCACCCTTGAACGCGGAGGCGATCCGTGTACGCAACGCCTCGGGCGCGGCGTCGGACGACATGGACCGCGCCACCGCGGCCCGCAGAGATTGCTCGAACGCGATCCGTTCCCGCGCCTCGGGGTCGCGCACAAAGAACGAATCAGGGAGCGACAACTCGCCGTCCGCCGCAGCGCGCAGACTCGCGGGATCGGACAGCCCCGACGGGTCGATCGGCAAAGAATGGTTCGATTCGTCGGTGGTCATCGGCGGGCGTGCCCTTCGGTCTCCCTACGCCAACCCATCTCGGCCCGGAGTTCTTCCAATGATTTGGCGAGGATGGACCGGGCGCGGTGCAATCGGCTCATAACCGTGCCGAGCGGGACGCCGGTCACACCGGCAATCTCACGGTATTTCATTCCCTCGACGCCCCATAATAGGAGAACCTCGCGGTGCTCGGGAGAGAGGTCGTCGACGGCTTTTTTGAGCCGTTCGTCGGTGTGCTCCCAGTCAAGGGTCCGCAGATCCCACGCCGGGGGCGGGGCGTCCGGCTGGGGGGTGTCCGCCGAGGGCACCCCGGCGAGCAACTCGACGTCCGGAGCGAACGCCGGCCCCTTGGCGGAACGCCGAACCCGTGTGTAGTAAGCGTTGTGGATGATCGTAAAGAGCCAAGCCCGGATGCCCGCACCCTTCTCCGTGAACGCCCGACTCGGGTTGGCGTCAAAGTTCTTGAGCGCCCGCAGGTAGGCCTCCTGGACCAGATCGGCCGCCTCATCGGGGCTCTTCGTGAGTTGCAGGGCCATGCGATAGCAGGCGTCCAGTTGCTCAATCGCGGCTTGTTCAAACTGGGCGCGGTCCATGACGAGTGTGCCCCTTGGATAGGTCACAGGATAGCGAAACGGCACCGCGCCCGAAGGCCCGTCCGTCCGTTTATTGTCCATTGGTCGTAGCCTGGGGTGCCCCACGGGCACTCGGCGCAACCAACATGCCTTGCGACCCCGGAGGGGTCGTCTGAAGTAGCCGGGGGTGCTTCACCCCCGGTGCGCCTTCGGCGGCATCTGCCGCGGGAACGGTTCGACGATGCTCACCGCCGGCGGCACCGCGAATCATGCCCATCTCCTCGTCAGTTTCGGAAAGACCGCGGCGATCGCCGAACTCTTGCTGCAAATCAAACGCGACTCGTCCGCTTGGATCAAACGGGACGGGCACGCTTCGCCCGAGTTCCGGTGGCAAGAGGGATATGGGGCATTCTCGATCGGGGAATCGGGAGTCCAGCCACTCCGTCAATAGATCGCCACGCAGAAGGAACATCATCGGACGATCACATTCGAGGACGAACTGCGAAGCCTTCTGAAGAAATACAACGTGGAGTTTGATGAGCGGTACGTTTGGGATTGACGGGGCCGACCCCTTCGGGGTCGCGGAAGAGGTTGGTCGCGGCGCATCCCGGGGGTGAGGCACCCCCGGCTACTTCAGACGACCCCTTCGGGGTCGAAGAACACGGATTCGTCTCGGAGACGCCGCACCGACTTCATTTCATTTCATTCGACCCGCGCAGCCGTGACGCCGGCAGCAACCCGATCAAGATGAACAGCCCCCCCGCCCCGAGCAGCCAAGGCCTCGTCTTCGCGTTCGTCGCCCACGCCTGCAGTTTGGAACGCGGCGTCCTCGGCGGAGGCGGTTGCACAAGCGAAGGCTCCAACGGACTCAGGATGTCCAGCGGCGGAAGCCCCGCCTGGCTCGCATCGAGCATCGGCTGCTTGTCCGCCGGCGCAAGATTCAGTTGCGTCGCCGCGAGCGACACGACCAAAGTCCGGTCCTCGCTGCGGACCGCTTCCAGATACTGCGAGTAGTTCGACAGCCGCTCTTTGCGATAGGTCTCGACCGCGCGGGCCCGATCCCGGTTCCACTCCGCCTGCCGAAGGTCGTCCCACGCGGGGATCAGCACCGTCGCCGCGACAAGGGCGACCCCCGACGCGAGGAAGAGCCAGCCGGGGTCGAGGCGGAAGAGGGGGAGCCGCGCACGTTGGAGCGGGGCGTCGGGAAGGGTTGTCGAGGTCGGGTTCGGCACATCGGCAGATATCGGCAGGAACCGGGTGTCGAGGTCAGTCTTGGGCGGCCATCGAAGTTGCTGTTGCTGTTGGTCCGGGCACCCCCGGACCAACAGCAACAGCATCAACACCCCGAAGGGCTGGTCGTTCGTAGCCGGGGGCGTCCCGGCGCGCCGGGAGCGACACCCCCGGAAAGCAACCCCCCACCCTCTTCCGAACCCCGAAGGGGTGCCACGCGATCGGATCAGATCACCACGGGTCCGTTTGGAGAAGAGGTCGTTGCATTCCGCTGAAGAGTTACCTCTTTCCGATCAGGGTCGGCAAACGCGGCGAACACCCATTCAAGCGGGATCTGGCGCTCGTGGATCACTTTCCTTGCGTGGGCTGTGAACTCAATAGGTGATGGCGCAACCATGGGCGGTTCCTCACAGCCTCCCGACCCGCGCCATCTCCCCAACCAAAGGCCGCAGCCACTCGCAGAACGCCGGGGTCACCCCAGCCGTCCCCGCGATGAACTCCGCCGGCATGTGCCGCGTCTTGGCCGCGACCTCCTTCAACTCGACTCGCTTGAACTCCACCGCATACGGCTGATCCGGCTTCACCGACCCCGGCCCCGCGATGCGCTGGATCGCGATCGAGCCGCTCATCACGCCCTCGCACGCCGCGCGGGCCGCGAAACGGGCCACCAGCCGCGCTTCACTCGAATCAACCGGGCTCGGGTACGGCCAATACCGCTGCGCATACCCCAGCGTGTCGGCCCGCGTCCGCGGCGCTTTGCCGCCGGCCGGAGTCAACCGCTTCGAGAGTTCGGCCGCCAGCGCATCGCCCAGCGCGCCCGTGCCAGACAGGCGCACGTTCCCGTGCGCATCCTTCTCCGAACCCGCGGGCGAAAGTTTGATGAGCAGCGGCGTCCCGTCCTTGTCCTGCGCCCCCTCGCTGATCGCTATCAGGCAGCGCTTGTGCTTGCGGTACACGGCTTCGACCTCGCCCGCGGCGCGATCGAGATCGAAGGGCACTTCGGGCAGGTAAACAAGGTGTGGCCCATCGTCGTCGCGTTGCCTGCACAGCGCCGCCGCCCCGGTCATGAACCCCGCGTGCCGCCCCATCACCACGTTGATCTTGATCCCCGGCAACGACGCATTGTCGAGGTTGTCGCCCATGAAGGCGTGCGCGACGTAGCGGGCCGCCGAGCCGAACCCCGGCGTGTGGTCGCTCATCATCAGGTCGTTGTCGATCGTCTTGGGCACATGCAGGCACCGCATCTCGTAGCCTGTTGAAGCGGCCATCTCGCTGACGATGCGGCAGGTGTCGGACGAATCGTTCCCGCCGATGTAGAAGAAGTAGCGGATGTCGCGCTTCTTGAGCGACGCAAGCACGCGCTCGCAGTACGCCGCGTCCGGCTTGTCGCGGCTGGACCCGAGCGAGGCGGACGGCGTCGCGGCGACTGCATCCAGCACGTCCTGCGGCGTGCTCGTCAGATCGACAAAGTTCTCCTCGACCATCCCCTTCACGCCATGCCGCGCGCCGAAGATGGAGCCGATCGCGCCGCGCGAATGCAGCCGCAGCCCTTCGACAACACCGACGAGAGATTGGTTGATGACGGCGGTCGGGCCGCCGGATTGTGCGACGACGGCGTTGCCTTTGGGAGGATTGGTGGGCATCTGGAAGTCCTTGCGAGTGGGCACACTGAACGCGCCCGGCATCGTACCGCCAGCGGCTACTTGCCCTTGGCGAGTTGAATGCCCAGCCCGACCACGATTCCGAGCAGCGCGCCGCCGCCTACGAGGAATGCGATGAGTGGCGGGGCGACGATGTAGCTGAATCCAGAAGCAAACGGGTCGCTACTGTCGACCATTTGGACGACAGTTATGCAGGCGAACACGGAGCCAACGCCAGCACCGATCAGGCCGCCGCGTTTTTGGATCGATGCACGAGGCCGCGTCGCGTACACGCACACCAAGACCATCAGACACAATGCTGGAACCAGAATCAGATACGGGGTAAGTGAATCGATGTCAACGTCCAAGTAGATAAACGACATGCCGAAGGCCAGAAGGCTGAAAGGCACGAGCAAATCGAATGCGGATAGCCCCAAACCTCGGCGCGGCGGAATCGCGTCCGCGACTGGCATTGTGAGTACAGGTGCCGCATGCCTTGACACGTCAATCGGAACTGCATTGCCAGATCGCGATCCTACGATCGTTCCCACCAATGCGGAGCCGCCAACAGTCGATGCCACGATCGGTAGCGCGAACCACCATATCGCCGCAGCCCCAAAAGGGTCGTGCGGACTGACCCATGTGGACAGGTAGAACAACGCGAGAGCCGAAAGAGCCAGACCCGCAAAGGTGCCGAGCATGCCGCCGCGAAGATAGGAGGGTGAACCAGATCGAGCCGCAGCGCAGCTTGTCCCGAACTCGAGCAGCAACAACAGAACCAGCACTGGATTGAGAATCACACCGAACATGAGGGCCACGAGGCCGACGATGTCCACCCCAACGAACTGGACAACACCGGCGATCAAGCCCGAAACCGTGAGAGCGCCCGCAATCCTCAGGCGCGCGTTGAACGACACTGGGTGGTGCCACCATCGACGGCGTGAAGTCTGCGAATCCTTGTCGCTCGACATGCGTGGAGTATAGGAGGCACCACGCTACTTCACTCCTGACGTTGCACCGGAGAGGAGCGCGAAGCAGACTCTACTTGTTTTCTGCGGTGTGATCCGCGCCGCGTCACCGAATCGCTGCATCTTCCGCGAAACTTCGATGCCTTTGACCCCATCGCAGTCTTCTGCTTTCCTCTGTGCTCTCTGCGCCTCTGTGGTGAATGCCTTGATGACTCACACCACCAACCCCACCACCTCAAACCGCTCCACATCCACCAGCCCCAGATCGCTCAGTTTCAACTTGGGAATCACCGGCAGCGGCATGAAACTCAGCGGCATGAACGGGTCGGCGTGCGGGCACCCCAGCGCCTTCGTCGCTTCGTGCAGCGCATGCTGTTGCCTGATGAGCGTCTCGGCCGATTGGTCAGACATCAGGCCGGCAATGGGGAGCGGGAGAAGAGCAAGAACTCGACCGCCCTCCACCGCGCACTGCCCGCCGCCAGCCTGCGCCAGCGCGCGGGCGGCGGCGAGCATGTCGGCGTCGTTCGTCCCCACGACCGCAAGGTTGTGCGCATCATGCCCCACGGTGGAGGCGATCGCGCCGCGCTTCAGGCCGAAGCCCTTGACGAACCCCAGCCCGATGTTCCCCGAGCCGCGATGCCGCTCGATGACCGCCATCTTCAGGATGTCGCGCGCGAGGTCGGCGACGATCACGCCGCCTTCAACCTTCGGTTCCAGTATCAAATGCTCGGTCACGAGTTGGTGCGGGTCCATGCCGATGACACGGATGCGGGGAAGGGCTGGGGAGTGGGGAGTGGGGAGTGGAGAGTGGATTCGGAAAGAAGTTTCGGAGAGGGTTGATGGAAGGCGGACGGCGGAGGGCGGAAACTTCTTCGCCGCGTCGGAAGGATTGCTCGATGGACCGAGATATTTCCCGTTCTCCGCGACGAGCGTTCCCTCGAAATACACCTGCCGAGGCTGGATCTTCTTCAAGCCGTCGAAGACAATCAGGTCAGCGAAGTAGCCGGGCGCCACCGCCCCGCGGTCACGTTGCCGATAGTGCTGCGCGGCGTTGAACGAACCGATCGCAATCGCGGCCACCGGATCAAGCCCGCCCGTGATCGCCAGGCGGACGACGTGATCGATGTGCCCCTCGTCTTTCAGGTCCGCCGGGTGCCGATCATCCGTGCAGAAACAGAACCGCGAGCGCGTCGCGTCGGTGATGAGCGGAAGGAGCGCTTCCAGATTCCGTGCCGCCGACCCCTGGCGGATGAAGATGCGGATGCCGGCGCAGAGCTTCTCGCGTGCCTCCTCGATCCGCGTGCATTCGTGATCGGATGAAATCCCCGCCGCGGCGTAGGCCTGCAACCCGCGCCCGCTCAGCCCCGGCGCGTGCCCGTCAACCATCCGCCGCGCAAGCCCCAGGTTCACCTTCGCCAGCACTCCCGCGTCGGCGTGGACGACTCCTGGAAAGTTCATCATCTCCGCCAGCGCCACCACGCGCTCGTCGTCGAACAGCGGCGCAAGGTCGGCGGCTTCGAGGCGCGCACCGCTCGTCTCCAGATGGCACGACGGCACGCACGACGACAGCGCGAACATGCAGTTCAGCGGCAGCCCCCGCGAGTTCTCCATGATCGCCCGGATGCCCGCGATGCCCAGCACGTTGGCGATCTCGTGCGGGTCGAGGACAACGCCCGTGGTGCCATGCGGCACGGCGAGCCTCACGAACTCGCTCGGCGGCATCATCGTGCTCTCGACGTGCATGTGCGCGTCGATGAACCCCGGAGCCACGAACGAACCGCCGCAATCCACCGTCTGCGCCGCCATAAACGACTCCCCCGTCGGCAGCACGGCCGCGATCCGCCGCTCGTGGACCAGCACCGAACCCGCGATGATCTCCCCCGAGAAAACATTGACGACCCGAGCATTCGTCAGCGCCAAGTCGGCGGGAGCATCTCCCCGGGCAACGGCGAGCATTTCGGGCGTGACGGGCGAAGAGTTCATCGGGTAACCACTCGGGCTGCATGGCATCGAAAGCAAGGAACGCAGCCACAGATTACACACATGAGCCCGGACGAGATGAAACCAATTGAACGCCCGAGAGGTCCGACTCATGCGCATTCTTGCGGTCGCCCGCGCTCGACAGCCGCGGAGCGGCGACATGAAGTAGCCCCGGGCGACAGCCCGGGGAGAGCCGAACCCTCCAGCCCTCCGAAGCCCGCGAAGCGGGCGGCAGAAAAGAATGAAGCGCGGAAACCTCGCATCGCGCACTCCACGAACGCGACCTCCTCCAGGAACCCGACTGATCCCATCGCGGCCGTCGATGCCCCGCAGCCGCACCCCCTCGCCTGCATGGAAATCTGGGGCGGGAACGAGACCATCGACAGCGCGATTTCGACTCCTGGGATTGATGCCTGGGTCTACAGCCGACCTTTCGTGGGGGAGCACGCGGGGGGTGACATCCACTACGTCTCGATGTGCAACGCCGGGAAGATCGCGCGTTTCTTCGTCGCCGACGTCTCGGGCCACGGCGAGATCGTCGCGGAGGTCGCCCGCACGCTCCGCGGCCTGATGCGGAAGAACATCAACACCCTCGACAACACCCGCTTCACCTGCGCCCTCAACGAGTCCTTCCAGATGGACCAGACCGGCGGCAAGTACGCGACGGCCATCGTCGCGACGTACTTTTCACCGACGGACGAGTTGATCGTCGTGAACGCCGGCCACCCGCGCCCGCTGCATTACCGCTCCGCCGATGGCGCGTGGCGGGCCATGACCGAGAAAGAATCGCCCGAGGAAGCCAAAGCCGCCGCCGCGACGAACCTGCCGCTCGGCATCATCGATCCCACGGAGTTCTCGCAGTTCGTCACGCGGCTCGGACGCGGCGATCTGGTTTTGTTCTACACGGATGGGTTGATGGAGGCGAAGTCGCCGGCGGGCGACATGCTCGGCGAGGAGGGACTCCTGAAACTGATCGCGAGGCTTGACGCCGGCAGCCCCGATCGCATCATCCCCGAACTCCTCGCGCTCATCGAACGCTATCAGGGCGGCCGGCCCATCGGCGACGACGTGACGTGCGTGCTTCTGCATCACAACGCCAGCGACCCGCCGAGATACTCGCTCGGCGAACAGATCACGGCGCTGGCGAAAACCATCGGGCTTTTGGGCGTGTAGCAGCCAAAGACAAAGGCCCTCACCACAGAGACACAGAGACACAGAGACACAGAGAAGATTAGAAATCTGAAATGCGGAAGGCGGCGATTGGAACGTGACGCATAAGCGTCGAATCTCCTGAACACCATGCTTCATGCTTTCCCTGTGTCTCCGCGCCTCCGTGGTGAATGTCTTATCTGGTTCGCTGCCTTTCCTGCTGAATCTCTCGGATAATCTCGTTCCCCGATCGCGGCTCAACCGCCGCCCCGCGCCCCCGCACCATCCGCGCCAGTTCAGTCTCCGCCGCGATGGAGCCGAACGCGGGCCACTGGGTGGTCTTCACGCACTCCTCGAAACGCGAGCGAGCCGTCGGCCGGTCGCCCTGTAGCAGCGCCAGCGCACCCAGGCCATGCAACAAAGTCGCCCGATCCGTCCCGGCCCCTTCCACTCCCTCGCCGCCGCCGCCGAGCGCGTCGGCTTCGGTCAGTTCGCCCTTCGCCACGCGCAGCACCCGCAGGTACGCCCCGTTCTCGATGATGTCGAGCCCCGGCGTGATCGCGCTCAGCAACGCCGCCGCCCGCTCCGGCCTGCCCGAGCGCGACTCCGCCAAGTACAGCCAGAACGTGTACGCCACGAGCATGTCGTCGTTCGGCTTCACGCGCTCCAGCCCGCTTCGCCACGCCTCGGCGGCCTTCTCGAACTGCCCGCGCAGGTACCGCGTCAGCGCGAGGTGGTAGTACACGTTGTCATGCAGCGTGCTCAGCGGGATGTTCCGCGCGTTCGGTAATCCATCAGGCTCGATCTCGTCGTGTACATGATCCTCGCGGATCAGGTCGGCGGCACGCTGCAAGTCCTTCGACGCGAGATCGAACTTGCGCGTCGTGATGTACCGATGCCCGCGATGCCGGAGCAGTTTCACGCTCTCTGGATGGACCTTCAGCCCGTGCGTGTAGACACCGATCGCCTCGCCGAAGCGCCCGAGGTACGCCAGCCGGCGGCCGAGCCAGATGATCTTGTCTTCGTTCGCTGCGTCGGCGTCGTACGCGGCCCTTGCCGACGCAAGGTTCGCCTCGAACTCCGCGAGCTTGGCTTCGCTCAACGGCGCGGTGAGGGAGCCGCGATCGCCCCGCGGCGTCGCGCCCGGCTCGCGCGTCGCCGACGAGCACGAACAAAGGCTGGCGAGAAACAAGGGAACGGCAAGGAGAAGAGTTCGCATCACACCATCATCCAGCGCGGAGGCCGTCGGGGGCAAGTCGCGCTGGGTGCCACTCCTTGACTCGCTGCTCTGATACGGAACCCACAGGATTGTCGGGCACCGCCGCTGGAGTTCAGCACGCGCCTTTCAGCCCCGGAGGGGCGCAAGCCAGTAGCCCCGGGTGAAGCGAGTCTTCGAGCGCAACCCGGGGTTCAGAGCGCATTCAACCCCTCTTTCCCAAGCCCCGGAGGGGCGACAGATCCACCGTCACCATCCACAGCCGCGAGGCGATCCCGAGCAGACGCGGCCCACGTTTCGTTCCCCGACGCCCGAGGGTCATCTGTGATCCGTATGAGCGACCAAGCAGTGCGGAACCGCCACGCCCCACGGCCCGCCGCGGCGGGCCGTGGCACCCTTGATTACATCCCGGTCTGGTAGAAGAGACACCCATGCACTCCGCAACCGACATCTTCGGCGTCCCCAAAGCCCTCGTCGGCATGATCCACCTCGGTGCCCTGCCCGGCACGCCGCGCCACGCAGATTCGGTGGAAGTCATCGCGCGGCGCGCGGCCGAAGAGGCCCGCCTCCTCGCCGGCACCGGCTTCGACGCCCTCATCATCGAGAACATGCACGACGCGCCGTACCTGCGCCGAAACGTCGGGCCGGAGATCGTCAGCGCCATGACCGTCGTCGCCGGTGCCGTCCGCGCCGCCGTCAGCGTGCCCCTCGGCATCCAGGTCCTCGCGGGAGCCAATCACGCGGCCCTCGCCATCGCGCACAGCCTCGGCCTCCGCTTCATCCGCGCCGAAGGCTTCGTCTTCGCCTCCGTCGCCGACGAGGGGATCATGGACGAGGCGGACGCGGGGCCGCTGCTCCGGTATCGGCGTGCGATCGGCGCGGACAACATCGCTGTCCTCGCCGACATCAAGAAGAAGCACAGCGCCCACGCCATCACCGCCGATGTCAGCATCGCCGAGACCGCGCGCAACGCCGAGTTCTTCGGCGCCGACGGCCTCATCGTCACCGGACCCGCCACCGGCAGCGCCACCTCGATCAACGACCTGCGCGAAACTCGGAGCGCATCCAACCTCCCCATCGCCGTCGGCAGCGGCGCGACCCCCGACACGCTCCACGACCTCTTCCAGCACGCCGACGCCGTCATCGTCGGCAGTTGGTACAAGGCCGGCGGCGACTGGTGCCAGCCGCCGGACGCCGCCCGGGTGCGAGAACTTGTCGATGCGGCAAATCGCGCGAGGCCGTGAACGGAGCCGAGTGCCTTTGCCTTGAACCCATCCATCGTCTTCCTCCGCGTCCTCCGCGCCTCCGCGGTGAATGCATTCTGCCTTGCCGGTACGCTGTACCCATGAGCATCCGCAACACCCTCGCGTGCATCCTGATTTCCCTGATCTCGGCGAGCGCCGCCGCCTCGCCCGCCGACGACCAACTCCTCGCGCTCCTCGACGCCGACTTCAAGGCCCAACTGAAACAAGACCCGCTCGACGCCAGCCGTCGCGGCTACCGCGAGTTCGATCGCGTGATGCCCGACCTCTCCGCTGCCGCGCGGGCCGCATGGGGCAAGGACGCGCGCGAGCGCCTTGCAAGCCTCGAATCCGTCGACCCCGCCGCGCTTACTCCCGCCAACAAAACCAACCTCGCGCTCCTCCGTCACGAACTGAAACTCCGCGCCGACGCCGAACGATTCAACGGCTGGCAGATGCCCGTCACCCAACAGAACGGCCCGCAGAACAGCCTGCCTCAAATCCCCGACTACCTCAGTTTCACCGAGGCAAAGCACCTGGAGGACTACGTTGCACGTCTCGAAGCCGTGCCCGCGTACCTCGATCAGATCATCGCCAACATGCGCGAAGGAATGAAGTCCGGCCGCACGCCGCCGCGCGTCGTCATGGGCACCGTCCCCGCGCAGGCCGCGTCGCAAGCCGAGGAGCGCTTCCTCACCGATCCCGCGGCTCACGCGATGTTCAAGCCGCTCTCGGGCACGACGGGCGAAGTCGCCGAACGCGGCAAGCGGGCCGTCAAGGACGGCGTCGTCCCCGCCTTCCGACGCTTCGCGGATTTCCTCGAAACGGAATACCTCCCCGCCTGCCGCGACACCATCGCCGCCAAAGACCTGCCCGACGGCGAAGCCTTCTACAACTTCCGCCTCCGCACCATGACCACCCTCGACCTCACCGCCGAGCAGATCCACCAGATCGGCCTCACCGAGGTCGCACGCATCCGAGCCGAGATGTTCGAGGTCATCGCCCGCTCCGACTTCGCGCAAAAAGACTCGCTGAAGAGCGACGAACTCTTCAAGGCCTTCGTCCACTTCCTCCGCACCGATCCGCGCTTCTACTACACCACCGCCGACGATCTTATGGCCGGCTACCAACGCCTCGCCAAAATCATCGACCCCGAGATGTCGCGCCTCTTCCGCACGCTGCCCAGACTTTCGTATGGCGTGCGCGAGATGCCGCGATTCATCGCCCCCACCGCACCGACCGCCTACTACTACCCCGGCTCGCTCGACACCGGCGTCCCCGGATGGTTCGTCGCCAACACCTACCGCCTCGACCAGCGCCCCAAGTACGAGATGATCTCGCTCACCCTCCACGAAGCCGTCCCCGGCCATCATCACCAATATTCGATCGCTCAAGAACTGAAGAGCGGCGGCCTGCCCGAGTGGCGCACCACCGCCGACTACACCGTCTTCGGCGAGGGCTGGGGGCTCTATTCCGAGCGATTGGGCTTGGAGATGGGCGACGATGCACGCTCCTCAAACAACCCGAATGGCAAGGGACTCTTCACCGACCCCTACGACGATTTCGGACGCCTCTCCTACGAGATGTGGCGCGCCATGCGCCTCGTCGTCGACACCGGCATGCACGCCCTCGGCTGGCCCCGCGATCGCGCCATCCAATACATGCTCGACAACAGCGCCCTCTCCCCGACCAACATCGAACGAGAGGTGGACCGCTACATCGCCTGGCCCGGACAGGCCGTCGCATACAAAATCGGCGAACTCCGCATCCGCGACCTCCGCTCAAAGGCCGAGGAAGCGCTCGGCGACAAGTTCGACGTCCGCGGCTTCCACGACGCGGTCCTCATGCAGGGCGCGGTGCCGGTGGAGGTTCTGGAAGCACAGGTGAAGGCGTGGGTGGCGGAAAGGAAGAAGCAGTAGTTCCGGCGCAGCCTCCTCCCCCGGTCGCCGCGGCGACAGGTGCGAGCTTGCCCGCCGCGGCGGGAGTCTTCGAGGTCGAAGACCCGCCGTGGCGGGACGGAGGGGGCGCCGGCCACGGCACACTTCAACCGCAACTTCGCGCAGGAAGTAAATGGAATCCGTATTACCCCAGGTACGCGGCACCCCGACAATTTCTTGGGACCCCGGAGGGGTCGGCTGTAGTAGCCGGGGGTGCCTCACCCCCGGTACGCGGCGCGCCCATACCATCTTTTCTTTCGACATCGAAGGGGTCGGTCATCCCACGTTGTTATGTTTCAATAGGTTGTGCATCTCATATTAAATTATGATCGTCCGATGATGTTC
>CAMTWL010000023.1:0-78516 GCA_947085435.1 uncultured Phycisphaerae bacterium | reverse complement strand
TGCCCCCGGCTACGAACTACCAGCCTTGCAGGCTGAAGAAGAAGAAGAAGAAGAAGAAGAAGAAGAAGAAGAAGAAGAAGAAGAAGAAGAAGAAGAAGAAGAAGAAGAAGAAGAAGAAGAAGGCATTTCAGCAAAGCGCCCTTGGGCTGAAGAGCAAGGCAGAACGCCCCGCTCCCTTGCGGTCGGGGTTCCAGAGCACCACCGCTTTCGGCGAGCCGGCGGATCGTCGGGCGGAGCCTGAGCGACTCGATCGAGGTGTTCTACAATCGAAAGCGCCCGCACGCGGCCGTCGGCTGCGTCAGCCCCGAACAGTTCGAGGCGAGCCGACGATGAGCATCGGTGTGTGTCAACCGTTTCTGGGTCAGGTCAACTCCCACCAATCGCAACCCCATCGAGATCAACGAAGCCTCCATCCGCGAGCCGTCGATCTCCGTCGCCGCCGTCGATCCCATCGACACCATCCCGCGCATCAGCCAGCGCGACGGTTTCCCGTGAAACGACGCCCAACCACCGGCGCCTGGTTCGGCTCCGGTGGGCGGTGCCACCACGCACACCACCCATACTCCTTTTCATGTGCTCCGCCGCGCCGTCGGAAGCCATGGCGATCCTCCACTACGATCCCCTTTATGCCAGAATCACGCGCCCCACTCTCCTTTCGCACCGACCTCCCTCCTTTCCCCACCCCCGCGTGGCTCCCCGCCGAACTCGCCGCGCTCAACATCGAACTCGAACCCGCCGACCCCGACCGTCTCGGCCTCTTCCTTGCCATCCTCCTCGACGCCAACAACTCGCTCAACCTCACCGCCATCACCGACCCCGACGACGCCTGGCGCAAGCACATCCTCGACTCGCTCACACTCATCCCCGTCCTCGCGGATATCCCCGAAGGCGGCTGCGTCGCCGACGTCGGCAGCGGCGGGGGAGTCCCCGCCATCCCGCTGGCCATCTGCCTCCCCGCCCTTCGCTTCACGCTCATCGAATCGACACAAAAAAAGGCCGCCTTCCTCCGCGCCGCCGCCGCCGCGCTGGCGCTCACCAACGTCGAGATCATCAACGACCGCGCCGAAGAAGTGGGTCAACAGCACCGCAACGACAACGGGCGCGAATCGTTTGACGCCGTCACCGCCCGCGCCCTCGGCCGCCTCAACATCGCCGCCGAACTCACCGTCCCCCTCGCCAAACCCGGCGGCATCATCGCCTTCGTCAAGGGCGAAAAAGCCGACGAAGAACTCATCGAAGCCAAACGCGCCCTCGGTCTCCTCGGCGCGGTGCACGTTGACACGATCCAGACCCCCACGGGCCGGATCGTCATCCTCGAAAAGACAACCCGCACCCCGCGGACCTACCCGCGCGAAGCCGGCGAGCCGAAGCGCAAGCCGCTCTGATACGAGACACGCCCCCGCGCCACCGTGCGCCGTGAACTCGAACCACCAAGGCCACCTCCTCGCCCTCGCCGCCTGGGGAGCCTTCGCCGGCCCGTCTTGACCCGCAAGGTAGCGTCGGCTACATTGTAGCCTATGCTACGAAACACACGCCCCCTCGCCCTGGCCTGCGCCTTCGTAACGCCTGCCACCGCTTCCGCCGAGGACGCACCGCTCGCCGACAAGTCGGCCTACACGCTCCTCAATCCCACTCCCCGCGAGTTGATGCGTGAGATGAGCACCGATCGACCGGACTCGACCGAGAGCCCCTACACCGTCGACGCCGGACACATCCAGATCGAGATGAGCCTCGTCGAGTTCACCCAGGTCAACATGAGCTTCATCGCGTTCGCCCGCAACGATGACGGCCCACGCGAGGACGCCTACGCCTACGCCCCGATGAACCTCAAGGTCGGCCTGCTCAACAACCTCGATCTGCAACTGCTCATCTCGCCCTACGAGCGCGTTCAGGTTCGGGACGACCACGACGCCTCGGGGTTCGGCGACACGCAACTACGGCTGAAGTGGAACCTCTGGGGCAACGACGGGGGCGATACCGCGTTCGCCCTCATGCCCTTCGTCAAGACCCCGACCGGCGATGATTCGCTCACCAACGACCATGCCGAGGGCGGCCTCATTGTCCCCTTCGCCACCGCCCTCCCCGCCGGGTTCTCGCTCGGACTCATGGCGGAGCTCGACATCATCCGAAACCAGGCCAACGAGGGGTACGTCCTCGACTTCGTCCACACCGCCGTGCTCGGCCGCGACCTCTTCGGCCCCGTGGCCGCCTACGTCGAGTATTTCGGCGTCGCGGGCACCGATCCCGCTGTCGGGTACCGCGCATTCATCAACGCCGGCCTGACGATCGGCGTCACCCCCGATCTGCAACTCGACGCCGGCGTCCGGGTCGGCCTGACCGACGACGCCGAGGACCTCGCCCTCTTCGCCGGCGTCTCGTTCCGTTATTGACCCGCCCGCGCCCGGCGATGTAGCCGGGGCTACAATCCTGCCGGTAGCCTTCGCTACCACAACCGCCGCGCCGCCACGCGGCAAGGAGTACGACCGATGAGCCTGAAAGCCCTGGCGATCGCCGCCTCACTCGCGTTCGCCGCCTGCCACGCCTCCCGCGCCGCCGAACCAACGCCCGAGCGCAAAGCCAGGATCGTCGCCACCGTCGGCATGGTCGCCGACATTGTGAAAAACGTCGCCGGCGAACGCGCCCAGGTCGCCAGCCTGATGGGCGAAGGGGTCGATCCGCACCTCTACAAGCCCACCCGCTCCGACATCGTGACGCTCACCTCCGCCGACACCGTCTTCTACAACGGCCTCCTCCTCGAAGGAAAGATGACCGACGCGCTCGTCCGCGTCGCCACCTCCGGGAAAAAAGTGTACGCCGTCACGGAACTCCTCGACGAGAAGTTCCTCCTCGAACCCGCCGAGTTCCACGGGATGTACGACCCGCATGTGTGGATGGACCCCGCCGCCTGGGCACAGGCGGCCCGCGTCGTCGAACACAAACTGATCGAAGGCGATCCCGCAGGCAAGGAAGCCTACGAAAAGAACGCCTCCGCCTACGCCGCCCAACTCGACGCGCTGAACGCCTACGCGGCCAAAATCCTCGCCTCCGTCCCGGAGAGCCAGCGCGTCCTCATCACCGCCCACGACGCTTTCAACTACTTCGGCCGACGATTCGGCTTCGAGGTCGTCGGCATCCAGGGCATCTCCACCGAGTCCGAGGCGGGCGTGCAGGACATCCAGCGCCTCGTGAATCTCCTGGTCGAAAGAAAGATCGCCGCCGTGTTCGTCGAGTCCACCGTCTCCGCGAGGAACATCGAAGCCCTCATCGAGGGCGCCAAGGCCAAGGGTCACACCGTCTCCATCGGCGGCCAACTCTTCTCCGATGCCATGGGCAAAGCGGGCACCTACGAGGGCACCTACCTCGGCATGATCGACCACAACGTCACCACCATCGCCCGCGCGCTCGGAGGCCGAGCGCCCGAGCGAGGCATGAGCGGCCTGCTCGCCCCCGCCGAAACAAAGGCACGATGATGATCCACATCGCACACGCCATCTCAACGGCGAACGCAGCGCCCACCGGAGCATTGGAAACAGCCGCATGAACCCGATCTTCGACACACTTCATCGCCCGCGCACACTCGCCGACCGCCCGGAGCACTCGCCGAGCAGCCCGCTCTCGGTCCACGCCATGACCGTCGCCTACGACCGCAAGCCCGTACTCTGGGACGTGGACTACGACGCCCGCGCCGGCTCGCTCATCGCAATCGTCGGCCCCAACGGCGCGGGGAAGAGCACCTTCATCAAGGCGGCGCTCGGCCTGATCCCACTCGCCTCGGGCGTCGTCAGATTCTGGGGCCAGCCTTACAAAGCCGTCCGCCGACGCGTGGGCTATGTCCCGCAGCGCGAATCAGTCGATTGGGATTTCCCGGTGTCCGCCCTCGACGTCGCCGCCATGGGGCGCTACGCCATGATCGGCTGGTGCCGCCCCGTGTCGCGCGCTCACAAACGGGCCGCCCTTGAATGCCTCGCCCGCGTCGGCATGGCGGGCTACGCAACCAGGCAGATCAGCCAACTCTCGGGCGGCCAGCAGCAACGAGTCTTCCTCGCTCGCGCACTCGCGCAGGAGGCCGACCTCTATTTCATGGACGAACCCTTCGCGGGCGTGGACGCCGCCACCGAACGCGCCATCGTCGAACTCCTCCGCGATCTGCAAAGCGCGAACAAAACCGTCATCTGCGTTCATCACGACCTGCCCACCGTGACCGATTACTTCGACCACGTCCTCCTCATGAACATGCGCATCGTCGCCCAGGGACCCGTCGCGGAGGTCTTCACTCAACACAACCTTCATCGCACCTACGGCGGCCGCCTCACCCTCCTCGCGGAAGCCAGCGAAGCCGTCGCACGCGCGGAACGAGGTGCCGCACTCTGATCGCACCACCCCACCGATGAGTCCACACGCCCACCATCCCGCCTCGATCACCGACGTCAGCGCCGCCTGGCCGACGATGGAAGAACTCGCGCGCGCCCTCACCCTGCAAGCCGGCTTCAACCCCACCGTTGTGACTCTCGGCACCACGCTGCTCGGCGTCGCCGCCGGGATCGTCGGCGTCTTCGCCGTGCTGCGCAAACGCGCCCTCATGTGCGATGCGCTCAGCCACGCCACACTGCCGGGGATCTGCCTCGCGTTCCTCATCGCAGGAGTCTTCGGCTGGGAAGGACGTTCACTCGGCCTGCTTCTGACGGGCGCCGCCGCCTCCGCGATCCTCGGCGTCCTCGCCGTTCACGCCATCAAAGCCTCCACACGCCTCACCGAGGACGCCGCCATCGGGATCGTCCTCAGCGTCTTCTTCGGCGTCGGAGTCGTTCTCCTCAGCCTGATCCAGAGCCTCGAATCCGGGAACCAGGGAGGACTCAAGTCGTTCATCTACGGCCAGACCGCCGCGATGCACGCCAGCGATGTCGCCTTCATGGCCGCGCTGGCCCTCGTCGCCGCCTGCCTCGCCGCGCTGTTTCTAAAAGAACTCTCGCTCGTCTGCTTCGACGACACCTTCGCAAGAGTGAGCGGCTGGCCGGTCACATGGATCGACCTGCTCACCATGGCCATGATCGTGCTCGTCACCGTCGCGGGGCTTCAGGCCGTCGGCTTGATCCTCGTCATCGCATTGCTCATCATCCCGCCCGCCGCCGCACGCCTGTGGAGCGATCGGCTCACGACCACCCTGCTCGCCTCGGCGTTCATCGGCGGCGCAAGCGGATACCTGGGATCGGTCGCCTCGTACCTGCTCCCAAGATTGCCCGCCGGGTCGGTCATCGTGCTCGTCGCGGGGGCCGTCTTTCTCGTCAGCCTCCTCTTCGCCCCGCGCCGCGGCGTCATTGCCGGCGTCATGCGCCGCGCCGCCCTGAACCTCCGAGTCACACGCGACCACGCCGTCCGCACGCTGCTGGAGCAAGGCCCCCTCACCACGGCGGACCTCACTCGTTTCGGCGTCGGATCGCGTCTCTGGGTCGCCCCCATCATGTGGGCGCTCGCGCGAAGGGGAGACACCGCCCGATCACAACGCCGCTGGTCGCTCACCGACCGAGGCCGCCGCGACGCCGCCCGACTCGAACGGAATCATCGCCTCTGGGAGCAGTACCTGATGCAACACGCGGACGTCGCCGCTTCACACGTCGATTGGTCCGCCGACGCCGTCGAGCACGTCCTCTCACCGCAACTCATCGCCGAACTCGAACGCACGCTCGCCTCATCGACGCCCTCGGCCGGACGCAAATGACACCGAACACCCACCAGTTCCTCTCCATCGACCTCCCGCCGATCCTCACGGCGGTCTTCGCCTCGCTCGCCTGCGGCGTGCTCGGAAACTTCCTGGTCCTGCGCCGTCTGAGCCTCATGGGCGATGCGATCTCACATTCGGTCCTGCCCGGCCTCGTGATCGCCTTCCTGCTGACAGGCTCGCGCTCGCCCTCCGCGATGTTCATCGGCGCCGCGATCGCCGGGGTTCTGACGGTCGCGGTGGTCGAACTCATCCGACGCTTCGGCCGCCTCGAAACCGGCGCCGCGATGGGCGTCACCTTCTCCATCTTCTTTGCGCTCGGCGTGCTGCTTCTCGAACAGGCCGCCGCGAGGCAGGTGGACCTCGACCCCGATTGCGTGCTCCACGGCATGCTCGAAACCATCTTCTGGTTCCCGCCCGCGCAGTGGGACTCATTCTTTTCATCCGCGACCCTGGCTCAAACCCCGCGACAGGTCATCGTCACCGGCTCGATGGCCCTGGCGGCAATCCTCTTCGTCACCATCTTCTTCAAGGAACTGCGCCTGGCTACCTTCGACCCGGCCCTTGCCACCGCGCTCGGAATGAACGCCTCGGTCATCCACTACGCGCTCATGATCCTCGTCGCCGCATCGACCGTCGCCGCATTCGAGGCCGTGGGTTCAATCCTCGTCATCGCCATGCTCATCTGCCCCGCCGCCACCGCGCGCCTCCTCACCGATCGCCTCCGCACTCAAGTGATCCTCAGCGCCGTCATCTCGATCGCCACCGCAACCCTCGGCTACTCGCTCGGCGCCTTCGCACCCATCTGGACCGGCCACCACTCCTCACTCAGCGCCACCGGCATGATGACCGCCGTCGCGGGGGGACTCTTCACTCTCGCGGTCATCTTCTCACCTACCCACGGCGTCTTGGCGAAACAGGCTCGCCGCATCCGCCTCGCAATCTCGATCGCGCGCGAGGACGCGCTGGGACTTCTGTACCGCTTCGAGGAACTCGGACCACGCCGCCCAACACACGCGGAACTCGCGGAGACCCTCGGGCGATCCATCCCCATCCGACTCGGCCTGCGGACAGCGCTCCGCAAGGGCGAGATCATCCGCGACGGGCCTTCGATCAAACTCACCGACCTCGGCCGCCGCGCCGCCGCGTCGGTCATCCGGAGCCACCGCCTCTGGGAGACCTACCTCGTCAAGCACGCGGGCCTGCGCCCCGATCACGTTCACGAAACCGCCATGCGCCTCGAACACATCGCAACCGACTCCGTTCGGGATGAGCTCGCCGAGAACGAGCCCGAGACCCGCACCGACCCGCAAGGCAAGCCGATCCCGCCCACAAACTACCGATCTCAGAGCGGATAAAGGGTCGCGATCGTGTGCCGTCCCACTGACTTTCAGGCTGAGTAACTCTTCAGCCGCTTGCAAGCAGAAACTGGAACTCCGATCAAATGCCTCCATCTTCAGCCCGGAGGGCTGGTCTGCAGTAGCCGGGGGTGGAGTCTTCGACACCCCCGGAAAGCAACCCCACAAACCCTCTTCCGAACCCCGAAGGGGTGCCACGCGATCGGAAAACAAAGCACGCTTCCGCTTGAAGAAGACTTGGAAGTCGTTGCATTCCGCTGAAGATCTACTAATTCTCTACGAATCGGCGCGTCGCGGCTCGTCACCACCAGCCTCCCCCGCACCCACCTCCAACAAATCCGCCTGCCCGATCCCCTCCGTGATCGTCCCCGGATCGCGCGCCGCATCAACCGTAAAACTTCCGCTCGCCGTCCGCCGCAGCGACGTGAGCATCCCCCCCACGCCAAGCCGCTTCCCAACATCGCGCGCCAGCGATCGGATGTACGTCCCCTTCCCGCACCGCACATCAATGGTCAGCCTCGGCCACTCATACCCCACAACATCAATCGAATAGATCGACACCGGACGCGACGCCAGCGCCACCCCCTCACCCTTCCGCGCCAGGTCATACGACCGCTCGCCGTTCACCCAGATCGCCGAGTAGATCGGCGGCGTCTGCATCACTTCACCAACAAACCCCGCGCACGCCGCACGGACTTGCGACACAGTCGGTACCGCCGAAATCACCGCCGCCACACGCTCCGACTCCAGATCATCCGTCGGCGAAGTATGCGCCAGGTCAACCTCCGCCAGATACCGCTTCTCCGATGCCATGAACCCCGAAATCAACTTCGTCGCCCGCCCCAGACACAAAACCAGCACTCCCGTCGCCAAAGGATCAAGCGTCCCCGCGTGCCCGACCTTCGCGCCTTGCGTCCCCTTCCGGATATACCGACAGCAATCCGCCGACGTCCAGCCCAGAGGCTTGTCGAGGATCAGCACGCCATTCAGATCGGGCCGGCGATTCTTCACAACGCGAGTGTAATACCAATCACACTTGGTTCTCGCGCGAGCCCGCACGCCTCCTCCCCCGCTCCCAGCGGGGGAGGTGCCCGAGTCATTCCGGGGGCGAGGGCGGAGGGGGCGTCGGTCGCCGGACGCTTCGATCACAACCTCGCGCGGGATTCAAGTGGGATTGGTATAAGGGGTCGCCACCCTCACTCGCTATACTGTTCCACCCCAGATTCGCTCCCGGAGAGGTGTCCGAGCGGCTGAAGGAGCAGCACTGGAAATGCTGTAATGGCGTAAGTCATTCGGGAGTTCGAATCTCCCCCTCTCCGCTTCCTGATCGCGTACCGAAGCGCAAGCGCGTGACAACTCACGACTTGCGTTTCGGTCGCGCGCGTCGGCCGCATCGGGGTCCGTTTGATCGTTGTCGCTCGGAGTCGCCGGATTACCCACCATGCGCCCGCTGACTGCTGCGCTTTCCGCTGCGCTTCCTTCGGACGCCGCGGCGAAGTCGGACTCGCGGACCTGGGCGTAATGCTTTCGCTGAACCTCCACGCCGTGCCCGAGCCACGCCGCCACAACATGCGCGGGGTGTTCGGCAAGCCAGGATGTCTCCCGCGATCGGCGCAAGGTCTGCCACGGGTCTTCCCACGGCGTCAGCCCGGCCCGCTTCATGATCGACACCAGCCCCCGGTGGATCGTCGATCGGTTCTTGCTCACGGTGACGATGCGCTCGGACCCCTCGGGCGCGGCCGCGAACGCTTCGACGAGCAGATCGTGGAGGGCGGGGACGATCGGCACATGGCGCGTGCGCTTCGTCTTGACCGCGTAGACCGTCAGGCGGCGGGTGGCCCCAACTCCCGTGCCACCGGATTCCCTTCAGGAATCGGTGGCGGAGGTCCAAGGGGCCTTGATTCTTCGGACGGGCGCCCGCGAAGAGCGCGCCTACTATTGCCAGAACTGGAGAGGCGACGTGGTCTCGATCCTCAAGCACACCGGAAGCACGAACGCGCAGGTCTTCGAGACCCTGCGCTACAGCAGTTACGGCGTGCCCTTCGCGCTCCCGCCCGGCGACACCGACTCCGACGGCGACTGCGACAACGCCGACGGCGACGCCTTCCTCGACTGGCAGATCAACGGCCCCTACACCCTCCGCGCCGACATCGATTTGGACGGCTCCGTCGACGGCGACGATGTTAACATCGCCGTTACCAACAACGGCCGCACGCTCGGCCGCGGCGTGCTGTCGCATTCTTCGGTGAGCAACCGCAAGGGCTACTGCGGTTACGAACACGACGGCGTCGTCGATGTGCTGGCGCACGTAAGGCACCGCGTGCTGCTCACCGAACTTGGCCGGTGGTCACGACGGGATCCGCTGGGGTATGTGGATGGGATGAATGCCCTCGAGTATGTCCGCTCCAATCCGCTTTCCTCGAATGATCCTACCGGGGAATCATTCATGTTCCCGTGGGGTCCTCCGCCTATTTCATCTCCTCCGAAAGGGCCGTGCCGTTTCCTGCCCTTGGAAGAGCCAATCACGTCGCCATGCTATGGGAGCGGCAGCGACGATCCTCCAATACAACCCCCCTGCACTGTTCGATCCGCACGAGGTTCGGAAAGCAGCTGTGAAGACGGAGGCACGCCGGGGTCCCACACGTCTTGCGGCGTTATCTTTCGCGTGTGCGTCATTTGTGGGCCGGTGGGGCCGACGTGTCAGGGGCTTCGCTTGGCCAGCTGGCGATCTGCGAGCAGTGGGTGTCAGCAATCCGGGTATACTTGCGATTCTCTTCCTGAGTACACCGATCCCGGATTTCCCTAAGGAGATGCTAACCTTGAGCCTTGCAAGTTTGACGTGCTGTGTTCTCTTGGCGTCCGCGTTCGGCGCAGAGCCCTCTGATCGCCGGGCGACCCTTCTCCAAGTACTAGATGAGCGGCAAGTTCATGCTGGATTCAATGGCGCGGCGATGGTGATGAGCGAGGCCGGCCTCTTGGTCTCTGCTCAACTTGAACCCGATGCTAATCAGGGCATTCAACAGTTTCAGCGAGTGTCGGAGCCGGATGGTGATCCGTTGTCGACCCGCCCGATCCGAATAGATGCAGCCGATGCGGACGCCTTCGGTTCGGCCATGGCTGCCGACGGAGAATGGCTGGTAGTCGGCGCTCCGTTCGCCATGCACCAAGGGGTGCGGTGCGGAAACGCCCTCGTCTACCGTCGCAGCGCGGCGGACCCCACCGGCTGGACGCTGTACGACCGATTGGTGCCCGGCTCCGCCGGTCCAATCGATCGCTTTGGCGGAAGCGTTTCGATCGACTTTCCATACATCGCAATCGGCGCGGCTCGCGCTGGAGCGAAGAAAGATCCTCGTCTGGGATATGTTTCGATATTCAAATGGTCCTGGACAAAGGATGGCCAACCCTGGGAGCTCGTTCAGACGATCAATGGTTCAAGATCCGAACCAGGGGATGCATTTGGCCGATCAGTCGCCATTAGCGGCACCACTCTGGTCGTTGGTGCCCCGACTTCGACTGTAATGGGAAGCGAGTACATCGGCCGGGCTTATGTGTTCGCGCTTGACCCGAAACCGGCCGTCTGGCGGGAGATCGCGGCCCTTGAGCCGGAGCCCCCATTCAAGCCTAACGCCCCATTGTTGTTCGGACTATCTGTCGCAGTTGATTCCAGCACAATTGTGATTGGCAGTGTCCGGTCGTGCGACTCAAACAAGTCGTTGGGAGCCGTGGTGTGCTATGAACGAACGGACGACCAGGTTTGTTTGGTGCAGGCACTGGCAGACCCCGGATGTTCGATATCCAGCCGCTTTGGCGATGTCGTCCGCCTTCACGGCGACTTGTTGGCCGTGGCGGCACCCAATGAAAGCTCGTTGTCAGGCCCAGAGGGGGGTTGCGTCTACATCTTCGCTCGGCCCGCAAACGATCGTTCGCGGAACTTTGAGCTCACCGATCTGCTCACAAGCATTGACAAGCGCCCATGTCATCTGTTCGGATCTACTTTGACCTTCGGCGGATCGCTCCTGTGCATTGGCGAGCTGTGCCTATCCGAGGCATTGCCGATAGAGAATCGAGTTTACATATACGAAGTTCGGTGACACCGAGCATTGAATCCAGCGGGTGGCCTGCTTGCCGCCTTGAGCAAGCAGACACTTTCTCCGCGAGGAGCGCGCCTACTATTGCCAGAACCCCCCGGAATGGAGAGGCGACGTGGTCTCGATGCTGAAGCACACGAGTTCAACCAACTGCCAGGTCTTCGAGACCCTGCGCTACAGCAGTTACGGCGTGCCGTTCGGCATCCCGCCCGGCGACACCGACGCCGACGGCGACTGCGACAACGTCGAAGATCCGCCGCGGCGGAACGACGGCGACGCCTTCCTTGAATGGCAGATCAACGGCCCCTACACGCTCCGAGCCGACATCGACCTCGAGGGCGCCGTCGACGGCGACGATGTGAACATCACCATATCCAACAACGGTCGAACCCTCGGCCGAGGCACCCTCTCGCACTCCTCCGTCGCCAACCGCCGAGGCTACTGCGGCTACGAGCACGACGCCGTTGTCGACACCCTCGCCCACGTCCGCCACCGCGTCCTGCTCACGGAACTCGGGCGGTGGTCAAGGCGCGATCCGCTGGGGTATGTCGATGGGATGAATCTCGTCCAGTACGTCCAGTCCACGCCTGCTGTTCACTCCGACGAATTGGGATTGCGGACGAACGCGACTCCGATTAGGCCCGGGCGCGACAGGCACATCCGCCCCGAAGAAGACCCGGGTGCCGGCGGCGCAAGGGGTACGGAGCCCAGAACATGTCCCGCCTCCGCCGCATCGCGCTCAACGCCCTCCGCAACGACCGCGGCAAGAAGCTCGGCATCAAAAACAAACGCCTCCTGGCCGGCTGGGACAATCGGTACCTCTTGCGCCTGATCACAGCCAAAGAGGGATAATGCGATTGCCCTGCATCCATCCGCTCGAACGCCCACGTTTCATCGGCGATCCGTATCATTCGGACCCCATGGAGACTTGGGCGTGGCGCCGACCACCTCATCACCCAATCACTTCTTCGCCTCTTCTTCTCCGCGTTCCTTGTGCCTCCGCGTGAGCCTCTCCCCGCCGATCATTTCTTCCCGACGATCTCCGCCGCCAGGTCCTTCGCGTCGTACAACTTCCGCATCGCCTCGATGATCGCCCGGCTGTCCACCGCGACCGCCCGGTTCATCCGCTCGTCATACACGAAGTTGCCGACGAGGCTGTGGATGTTGCCGTCGAAGATCAGCCCGATCACTTCGCCCTTGGTGTTGACCACCGGGCTGCCGGAGTTGCCGCCGATGATGTCGGCGGAGCACAGAAAGTTAAACGGAGTCTTCAGATCGATCTTCCCCTTCTTGTCGGCCCAGCGCTTGGGCAGATCAAAGGGCGGGCGACCGTTGCGATCGGTGGAACGCTCGTACAGACCCGCGAAGTTCGTGTACGGCTCGACCTTCTTGCCGTCCTCGGTCAACCCCGTGATCGGCCCGAAGGACATGCGGAGCGTGAACGTCGCGTCGGGATACACGCTGTCGCCGAACGCCTCGAACTTCAACGCCGCGATCGCCGCGTACCCCTGCCGCTCCTTCGCTTCGACCTCGTCCTCGGCGATCTTCCGCAGCCGGCGCGATTCGCCGTCGAGCAGTTTTACATACTGGATCATCGGGTCGTTGCTCGCGGACACCGCTTCGATGCCGCCTTCCGACAGCCGCTTCCGCTCCGCCACGCTCTTGAGCGCCGTGCCGGAGACCAGCTCCGCCGCGCGATCGCGCGGCGACTTGCCGCCCAGCACGCTGACCACCAGCGGATCGTCCGCCCCGAGCATCATCGCCATGTATTGCAGACCCGACGCCGTCCGATCCGTCTCCATAACGTCGTAGATCGGCGCATCGCTGTAGAGATTCAGGTACACGGAAGGCAGCGCCGTCTCGCGGTACTCGCGCAGCCGTTCGGTACTCGGCTTGGGCAGTTCGTCCGCCAGCCGCACGAGTGTCAGCGCGCTCCCGGCCAGCTCGCCGCCCATCGCCCCCTGCACCGCGCCCCGGCGGACCATCATGGTCTTGTTGATCTCCTGCGCCGCCGCGATCATCGCCCACGGGTCTTCCGCGGAGACCGACTTCGACGACGCGAACGCCTTCAGTTTCGCCTCATCCTCCGACTTCTTGGCCATCAGCGCGGGGTCGAGAAGCCCGGCGATCTGCCCCGTCATCGACTTGCGCCCGTTGGCCACGCCGAAGAGATCGTCCTTGCCGATCCGTTCCTGCTCCTCGCTCCGGCCGTTGAAGGTCTGCAACTGAACCTCGCGCATCATCATCGACAGCAGCCGCTGAGGCGTCGAAAAATCGCGGACAAACTTCAGGTGATCGGTCGTGTACTGCCGGCTGGTCCGCCCCGGATGCCCGAACACCAGCGCCAGGTCGCCCTCCTTCGATCCGCCGCTCCACGCGAGGAAGTGCTGCGGCTTCAGCGCCTTGTCGTTCTCGTAAATCCGGAAGAAGCAGCAATCGAGGTTGAAGCGCGGGAACTCGAAGTTGTCCGCGTCGCCGCCGAAGAACGCGATCTGCTGCTCGGGAGCAAACACCAGGCGCACGTCGGTGAACCGCTTGTAGGAATACATCTGGTACTGCCCGCCCTGATAGAGCGTGACGACCTGGCAGTCGAGCGACGATTTGTCCTTGCCCTCCTGCTCGATGGTCGCCATCATCTTCCGCCGCGCCGTGTTCGCCGCCGCAGGATCAAGATTCGCGCCGGCGGCCTTCACGCGGTCGGTCACGTCTTCGATCGTCCAGAGCACATTGAGTTCAAGGTCCGGGCACTTCAGTTCCTTGTTGCGGTCCTTGGCGTAGAAGCCCGTCTCGAGCAGGTCGCGCTCGGGCGTGCTCAACTTCGCCAGCATGTCCGACCCGACGTGGTGATTCGTCATCACCAGACCGTCGGCGGAGACGAGCGACCCCGACCCGCCCGTGTTGAATCGCACGGCCGACTTCTGCATGTGCTCCATGAAGTCGGCGGTCGGCGCGAAGCCGTACTTGGATTGGAGCGTCCCCAGCGGCGGCTTGTTGACCAGCCACATGCCCTCGTCGGCGGCGGCCGGCATCGCGGCGGCGAGAGAAAGTGCGAACGCGGAAAGTACGCTTCGGGCGGAGTGATTCATGCCGGGATCGTAACCCACCGGCGGCGGCGGCTCCAGTTGCGGGCGAAAAATAGCCCCGGATTGCCCATCTTTGCGCGCCGATTTCGGGTAACGCGACCCGGCGTATCCAATCTCTCTTCAATCGGTGCTAACCGGCGCCAATCGGTTGCGGCGAAGGGCCGATCGCCGCATCGGCGCGCGCGCCGGAGGCGATGCGCCCCACGCTTTCCGCGACCATTTGCAGGTCCCGCATGACCGTTTCACGCACCCGCGACGCTTCGCGGAGCGCCTCGATCCCCGCGCTCGCTTCGCCGCGCATCGTGTCGTGCTGCCCGATCAGCCGGTCGGTAAACTCAACCGCGCCGTCGAGCGAGCGCGTGAGCCGCTCGGTCGCCGATTCGGCGGACTGTTTGATCTCGGTGAACCGGATCGCCGCCGTTTCCGCGTCGGCGATCGCCGATGCGAGATTGACCGAGTCGATCTTCGCAACGAGCGCGGCGATCGTCGCCTCTCGCGCCGCGAACGAATCGAGCGCCGCCCGGACTCGGTCTTCAAGTTTCTGAACGCTCTCCGCCAGGCGCGACGCGCGCGCCAGCGAGTTTTCGAGCGAGGTGATCCGCGCCCCCAGCGCCCGCGACAGTTCGACCGCCTGCTGCGCTTGCTCCGTGGTCCGCCCCGTCGCGGCCCGGAGGTCGTCGCGCGCGGCCGTCGCGGCCAGCGCGGCGTCGCCCAGCCGGCGCGCTTCGCCGGTCGCCTCCGCGATCATGCCGCGGAGGCGCGAGGAGTAATCGTCGAACGCGCCGCGATCGACGACGCGCGGGGAGAGGAAGATTTCCGTGTACGATTCGGTCTTGGTGGCGTCGGCCATGCGGTTCTTATCGGCCGTTTGGGGCGGCCTCGATAGCCCAGGAAGGGGCTTTCACCGTCCCGGCGCGCCGGGACGCAGAGGGCACGGAGGGGACAAAGAAAGAAGTGGCCCCAGATGTCCCAGATGGGCCCGGATGGAAACAGGAACCGAGAGTGGCCGAAGCGAACGTTGCATCTCTCACTGTCTCATTCTTGCCTTGATCTGGGCTTATCTGGGTCATCTGTGGCGATCGCTTCCGCTTTTCTCCGTGCCTCTGCGGCTCCGTGGTGAATGTCTTTTCGGATTCTCACCTACAATCCCCCGATGCCCAAGGCGATGCGTCCGAACAGTTCGACGGTGCGGCTTCAGAAGGTGATGGCGGCGGCCGGGATCGGCTCGCGCCGCGCCTGCGAAGCCCTGATCGAAGAGGGACGCGTCGGCGTGAACGGGAGGATCGTCCGCAAACTCCCCGTCATGGTTACCCCCGGCGAGGACAAGGTCACCGTCGACGGCGAGGCGCTCGAACGCTACATGCCCAAGGCGATGCGGCAGGTCTTCGCCGAGACGCGCGACCCGCGGCGTCGGCCTCTGGTCTACGTCATGTTTTACAAACCCGGCGCGACGCTGACGACGATGAGCGACCCCGACCAGCGGCGCACCGTCGCCGACCTGGTGCAACACCCGTCGGGCATCCGCCTCTATCCGGTCGGGAGGCTCGACTACGACACGCTGGGCTTGCTCGTGATGACCAACGACGGCGAACTGGCGAACCGATTGACGCATCCGCGCTACGAGGTCCACAAGACGTACCGCGCGGTGGTCAAGGGCGCGATGACCGATCAGCAGATCGAAAAGTTGCGCGTCGGCACCTACCTGACCGATCGCAAAGAAGGCAAGACGGTCGGCGCATCGCGCACGCGCGGCGTGGACCTGACGGTTGTGCGCACCGAGCCGCATCGCACGGTGATTGATATCACGCTGAAAGAAGGGCGCAACCGGCAGGTTCGGCGGATGCTGGCGGACTCGGGATGCCCCGTGAAAAAACTGGTGCGGATCGCGATGGGGCCTTTGATGCTGAAGGGGCTGAAAGCGGGGCAGTGGCGCGACCTGACGGAGCGCGAGGTACACGATCTGCATCAGGCGGCACAGGGCAAGGGGCCGCGAGCGCCGGAGGAGCGCGACCTGGTGCGTTCGCACGCGATGCAACTCGGAAAGAACCGCGAGCGCTCCCGGAATCGGACGATGGACGGCGACGGCGAAGAAGAGGTGTCGTTCACGCGTGTTGATCGTGTTACTCCTCCGGAGGGCCCGGCGCGGCCGGCCGTGGCTCCGGTTCGTCGAGCAAGCGAGTCGCCGCGCGGGCGCTCGCCGTTTATTCCGAAGAAGGCGGATTTTTCGAGGGGATCAAAGCCGGTCTCCCCGGCGCGCTCGAAGCCCGGGCCGAAGCCCACGGAGAAGAGTTCGGTGCCGAAGCCCGCGCGCTCGCGACCGGAGCAGGCCGTGAAGCCCCGGCGCGCCGGGTTCCCGCTGGCCGAGCCGCCGCCCCGACTGAGGACCTGAACAGCCGGAACGAGAGAGCATTCGGTCGCGGGCGCGCCGGACGCGGAGGAAGCAGGGACTGAAAGCGAGCGATCGGGATCGGTGTCCGTACGAGCGACCAGTCTTTCAGATTGAGCACAAAGTCATGCCCACCGAACAGTCCGCGACGTGAGAGGCCGGGCCGTTTTTCACCCTTCTTCGGTCTCCTTCACCACATTTTTTCGCGCCGCGTCGTACACATACAACTTCCCCGGCCGCTCGTTCACGGCGCAGGCCTTGTGCGACTTGTCGCAGTAGGGCATCTTCTGCGACAGGCCGCAGGCGCAGATCCAGATGGGCTTGAGGTTCCCCTGTTCGTCGCGTGGAAAGTCGGCGGGTTCGATTTTGATGGGGCCGGTGGCGTCGAGGCGTATGAGTCGTGGCATGAAATCCTCCGAGGGACAGACTAACCACAGAGACACCGGGGCACAGAGAGAACCATCTGAAGTGTGATATGGATCGTCGGTTCGTCGCGTGCGCGCTCGGGATGAGGTCGCCGCGGCGACCCGCGTGAATCCCGGGGTCGCTCCCCACGAGAACGAGGCACGATCCGTTTGACCCACTCACCCCATCAAGCCTCTATCATCCGCCATGCCCGCGACCATCGCACCACCCATCCGCCTCGGCGCCGTTTCGTACCTCAACACGCTGCCGCTGATCGAAGGGTTCGGCAAGCTGGCCGATGTGTTGCTCACGCTCACCGCTCCCAGCCGGCTCATCGACCTTTTGCTTGCGGAGGAGGTGGACATCGCCCTCGCGTCGATCATCGATGCGCAGCGCTCGCCCGAGCCGGTCACGCTCCTCCCCGTCGGCATGATCGGGTCCGATGCGTCCACGCTCACCGTGCGCCTCTTTTCCAAGGTGCCGATCGCGGAGATCACTCAGGTCCACGCCGACATCGACAGCCACACGAGCATCGCGCTGCTCCGGGTGCTTTTCGCGGAGAACTACGCCGTCGTGCCCACGCTCACCGACTTCGACGCCGACGCACATTCCACCGAAACCGCTGGAACCCCGAGGGAGGGGGTTCGCGCCGCGGCCGACCAAGCGCCGGTTGCTCTCCTCTTGATCGGCGACAAAGTGATTACTCACTCCCCGCCCGCCGACCAGTACCCGCACCAACTCGACCTGGGCGAGGCGTGGCGCGCCCTCACCGGCCTGCCGTTCGTCTACGCCGTCTGGATGTGCCGCACATCGTGCGCCGACTCGCCGGAGGTCCGCACCGCCGCCGCGATCCTCGACCGCCAGCGCCGCCACAACTCGACGCGGCTCCCTTGGATCGCCGCCGCCCGAGCCCCCGCGCGCCACTGGCCGACCGAACTCGCCGCCGAATACCTGCAACGCAACTTGCGCTTCAACATCACCGACGAGGACCGATCATCCATCGGCCTCTTCTTCGAGTTGTGCCGAAAGCACGGCGTGCTGCGGGCGGTCAAGCCTGTCTGCTGGCTCGAATGAGAACCGCACGCGGACTTTGTTGCGGATCGTTTCGATGTCGTCGGAGATTGCGGCCCGCGAAATCAATCATTCGGATCGCAGATGATCCTCGGGCGTCGGGGGACGGGACGTGGGCCGCGTCTGCTCGAGATCGCCTTCCGGCTGTAGATGGTGCCGGTGGTTCTGTCGCCCCTCCGGGGCTTGGACAAACGGTGTTGTATGGGCTCTGAACCCCGGGTTACGCTCGAAGACTCGCTTCACCCGGGGCTACTGGCTTGCGCCCCTCCGGGGCTGAAAGGCGCGCTGACTCTCGGCGGCGGTGCCCGACAATCATGTGGGTTCGGCATCACTTGCGCCGATGCAACGATCGCATCGCGTCGAGCACTGAACCGCGAGACTCATCTGTTGTGGCGACGGAACTCGGCGGTGCCGCGGGCCGCTGTCCGGGTTGAGGGGGTGCCCGCTTCGGTGCGGGCGTGCGCGGCTCGGATGGGCGCTCGCGCCGCCCCTTGCTTGGAGATGCCGCAGCCGTGTTCGATGCATTCGACCCCGAGACCGACCGCCTCAACGATCGAACGCCGGCGAGCACACCCACCCGCCGTTCCGCAACCTCCAGGATGAGCAGGACGATCGCCAGCGAAAATAGCCATGGTTGCAGCGCGAAGATGCGGATCGACTCAGGGAGGTCGGACCAGATCGACGTGAGTTCGCCGCGCTCGCGTCCGCCGGTTCGGTCGGCGAGCAGCGCGAGCAGTCGCCGCCCCGCGGACTCATCGGAGGGGCGGAACTCGGGTGAATATGGAAGTGTGGCGGGCGCGAGCGGCTCGCGTCGGCCGTCGCCGAGGTCGATGGTGGGGACGATCACGTCCTCGCCGTGCATCGCGACTTCGGCGACGAGACGGTCGGGGGCGTCGAACTGCATGGGGGTCTGCTCGACGCTCGTCGCGCCGGACGATGCCCGTCGCACGATGCGCACCATCGGCGGCGCGAGGCCGGCGGCCGCCTCCGGGTCCACATAGAGTTCGATGCGTGCCACGCCTTCGCGCACGGACTGCCGCGCCACCATCGAAGGGCCGAGGCGCGAGCGCTGCCCGGCCAGGGCGTGCGCGAGTCCCGCCCAGAGCGCGCCGTAGTCGGGCCACTGCGCGAGATCGCCGGTCAGCACGCCGTTCGCCTCGCCGGCGTAGGCGATCGACCGACCCAGGCCGACGTTCCAGAATGAGAGGAACGGCGCGCCGTACTCATCGACCGTCTGGATCCCCTGCGTCGCGCCGGGCTTGAGGAAGAGCGGGTTGTAACCGCCCGCCGGGGGCAGCGGCCCCGGGTTCCTTTCGAGCAACGCCGTGAGGTCGCCTGTCGCGCGCAGCGGCGTGGGCGAGTCGATCATGGCGCCGCGCGCGACCGCGACCACGTCCTGCGTGAACAACTCGGGCAACATCTTGGCGTCGTCGGTGAAGAACTCGCGGCCGCCGCCGCGTGCCGCGATGTCGCGCAGGAGTTCCGCGTCAACATCCCGGGGCGTGCCGAGGCCGACCACGCTCACCGTGACCCCGGCCTCGCGCAGTTCCCCCAGCAGTTCCCGGTAGGCGCCAGGCTCCTCGGCGTCGGCGGCGTCGGCGAACAGGATGATGTGGCGCGTGCCCGCGTCCGCTTCGAGCACCATGCGTGCGGCGGCGCGGAGCGCCACATAGACATAGATCCCCCCGCCGCCGGCGTCGAGTCGGCGGAGGCGCGTCGCGTCGGCCTGCGCTTCTCCCGCGGGGCCGATCTCGACGATTGTGCGCGGCTCGGAATCGATCGCGATCGCGCCGAACAGATCGAAGGGCGTGAGCAACTCCAGGACGCGTGCCGCGGCGCTGCCCGCAAGTTCCATCTTCGTCCGGCCCCCGGCAACCGGGACAGCCATGGAGCCCGATCGGTCCATCGCGACCACCACCGCGACGCGCGTCTTACGAAACTCTGATCGGAGTTCCATCGAGACCGGCAGCACCTTATCCAGCGGTGACTCGAAATATCCCCCGGCGGCGAAGGATCGGCGGCCGCCGGTCATCATCAGCCCAAGCCCGCGCTCGCGGACGAGCAGCGCGATGTTCTCGGCCGCCGCGAGGCCGATGTCCTGGATCGGCGAGTTCTCGATGATGACGGCGTCGTAGCGTGCGAGCGATTCGAGCGAGCCGTCGGCCTCGCCGGGCCCGCGACGATCGACCTCGATGCCGGACGACGCGAGCAGGCGCGCCAGACCATCGTCAGGAGTCGCGCTGACGAGGAGCAGCCGCGATGATTCTCGCGTGCCGATCAGCAGCCTTGCACGGTTGTTCTCCGGGACGGGGTCGTCGGCTTCGCCCGAGACCGTGAGTACATAGTCGAGCGACCCTTCGCCCGCGCTCGAATCGCGGAAACTAAGGCGGACGCCTTGGGGCGACGCCTGCGCCGAGCCGCGGGCGACCAGATGATCGCCGCGGCGCAGTTCGTACCGCACTGTTTCGATGGTCGGAGCGCGGACGGAGGCGTGGATGAGGAATGATTCGCCCCGCACGACGGAGGCCGGCGCGATGAGGCCGTCGATCGCCAGGTCGTTTCCGGAGGGGCGGCCCATCCATCGGTAGTCGACGGCGAGGTTCTTTGATGCGGCGAGGGCGGCTTCGGCGGGGGCGCTGCCGTCGGTTGCATGGCCGTCGGACAGCACGAGCAGGCGCGCGGGGCGGCCCGCTTCGACGAGCGAGATCGCCTTGGCGATGGCGCGGCCGAGATTCGAGGCGGAATCGTCGATGCTGAGCGCAAAGGCGTCGCCGACCTCGGCCTCGACCACTGGTTCCACGCCGAAGCCGACGACGCGGAGTTGATCGCTTGCGCGCATGCTGTCTCGCAGCAGGCCGATCGCCTCCCGCTGCGTCGCGGCGGCGTTGACGGGCATGGATTGGCTTCGATCCGCGACGACAACGATGGTCCCGCCGGGGCGGCGCATCACGAGCCGTGGCCCGCAGATCGCCAGGATGAGCGCGACATAGATGCCGAATCGGACGGCCGCGAGCGCTCGGCTGCGCGCGCGGAAGCGCCACCACGCGAGCATCACCGGGGCGCCCAGGAGCAGCCAGAGCGGATCGAGCAGCGTCATGCCGACGCCCCCCGGCTCGCAAGGAGCCATGCGTGGCCGATCAGCACGCCGAGCGCGACAAGCCCGATGAGCCATGCGAGCGAATGAACGCCGGGCTGCCCCGCCTGCTCGTCAGGCCAGCGTCCCTGCTCCATCGTCGCCGCCGCCGCGAGGTCGCTTTCCGCGGGAGCGACCGGGAGCACGGCGAATGAATAGGCCGCTGCGCCGGCTTCGACGCGATGCAGCCCGGCCCGATTGCACTCCAGCGAGATCACGCCGCCGATTGCTCGCGCGGATGTCGCGTTCCCATCGGGATCGATGTGCCGGCACTCGGGCGTCAACACTCGGACGCGCACCGGGCGTCCGATCGGCACGTTCGCGCGTTCCGGGCCCGGCTTCGCCGCGTCGCGCCAGGCGAGCATGTTCCAGATCAGCACGGGCCATGCGGGGTGCGATGTGATGTTCGATCGCCGAGCATCGAGCACGACCCGCATCGATCGACCCGCATCGGCGCTCGTGCGCTCAGACAAGAGCGTGGTTGCTCCTGCAACGATGACAGGCGTATCGCCCGGATCGAACTCGGCCGCGATGTTCGGCGCGGCCCAGACCACGCCGCTCAGATCGAGGCCCTCTCCGATGGGATGCGACTGGTCAACCGCGAACGGGCCGCTGTGTACTTGCGATTGAGCAGGTTCGCTCGGCGTGGTGAATGCGACCACCCAGCGCAGCGGCGTGGGCAGTGCCGGGCCGTCGGTAAACTCGATCTCGGCTGATTCATCGACGGCGATCGCCAGCCCCGATGATGCCAGCGCCCGCGTGATCGCCCCCTGCAACGCGCGGTCCATCATCCGCACGGCGGCACGCAGCGGCGGTCGATCGGTCGGCGCGAGGGTCAGTCGATCGTCGAACGCCAGCGCATCGCCCTCCATCGTCACCGAGACGGTCCTCCCCGGCGCGGTGACGGCGAACCGCAAACGCTTGCGCTCGCCCGGCGCGAGCGAGACGCGCTCCGTGCGGCCGGGATCGCCCGCCGACGCCGCGCCGATCGCGTCGCCGACCAGAATCCTCACGGATCGCTCGGTCGCCAGCGTGCCGAAGTTGCACACCTCGACAAGCACCGAGCGCCCGTCGCGCACCGCGTTGACCAGACCAACGTTGTCGATCAACCGGCCGAAGGCGCGCCAGCGAACCTCGGGCGAGATCGGTGTTCCCGCGGGTTCCGGGGCGCGATCGGTCACGACCATGAGGCGCGCTCGCGGCCCGCCGATGTCGCGTGCGAGCGCGTACGCCGCGGCCATGTCGGCGGCGGGCTCGTCGGTGGTCCAACGTGCGAACACCGCATCGGGGGTGGCGCGATCGGCCGCGCTCAGCGATCGGGGCCGGGAGCCGGCGAGCACGACCGCAACGGGCGGATCGTTCGACCATTCTTGCCGCAGGGCGCGCTCCGCACGCTTGCGCGACGAGGCGGCCGAAGACACGCCCTGGAAAGGGCGTGCCACATCGGCGCGCTCGCGCGACGAGACGCCGTCGCCCCTTTGCGCCGTCATGGAGAGCGAGTTGTCGAGCACGAGGACGAGCGGCGGCCGGGCGGAGTCGGCTCGGATGAGCAGCCCCGCCGCCGCCAGCGCCAGGCTCGCAAGCGCGAGGCACTCGAGCACATACGAAAGCGGCGTGCGCAGGCGATCCACGCGACGCCCGCCGACGCGGTGTCTCGCCATGTGCTCCCACAAGAGGAGCGAACTGACGGGCCTCGGCTTCGATCGGCGGTGCAGCAGGTACAGCGCCGTCAGGGGGATCAGCCCCAGCAATCCGAGCAACGCGATGGGTTCGGCGAGCATCGGCATGTCTCAACGCCCGACCAGCACTCCCGCTTCGATCAGCGCTTCCGCGCCGCACGCATCTCGAAAGATGTCCTCCGCGATCACCGAGACAAAGGTCGCCCGCGCGCGGCGGCACGCGCCGCGGCACGAGTCGCGGAACCGCCTCGCACGATCGTCGAACCCGCGGCGCACGTCCTCATCGACCTCGATCTGCATGACATCGCCCGTCTCGCGGTCCACCAGACGGAGCGAGCAAGGCGCCCCCGGAGGCGCGGTCACGTCCTCCCGCGCGAGCACGTTGATGACGATGGGCCACCGCGATCCCCGCGAGAAACGGCGGACGAACTCGTCCAGGTCCGCGCGGAGGAGCAGATCGCTGATGAGCACGCGCACCGCGCCGGTCGCCGGCGGCCTCGCTCCGCCCCCCACGCGAGGCGGCGCGCCCGAGCGCGTTTCGTAGCCGGGCCAGAGTTCGGGCGCGGCGAGCGGGTGCGCGCGGTCGCTCGCGGCACGCCACAGACCGGCCGCGTAGCCCGCGCGCCGCGCGGCGTCGACGCACGCCGATGCGAGCGCCAGCGCCGCGTCCCCTTTGGGCGTGCCTTCGAGGTCCATCGAAGCGGAGTCGTCCAGGTAGACCTCGACGGTGGGACGGATGTCCTCGCGGAATCGCCGAACCACGAGCCGATCCGATCGTGCATACGCCGACCAATCGATGCGCCGCGGGTCGTCTCCCGGCTCGTACTCACGGAAGTCCATGAACTCGATCGACTGCCCGATGCCCGCGCCGATCCCGTCGCCGGCGGGGCCGGTGAGGCGCTCCGGCCGCGCGAACCTGAGGCCTTCGACCGCGCGTCGGCCCGCGGATGCCGCGCGGCTCCATCGCTCGTCAGCCGCGATCATCGGATGCTCCAATCGGTGTTTCGATCGGTCGGAAGGCGCGGACCTGGGCCGCGATCCACTTCCAGGATGTCAGCAGGAGGGCGCACGCCGACGCCGCGGCCGCATAGAAGCCATGCCAGAGCGACTCCACGTCGTCGATGAAGAACGGAGCGGCGACGTTCGTGACGAGGAGCCACGGTTTGCGGTCCCAGGTTTGAGGCCAGATTGCGAACGCTACGATCATCGGTATGAGCGACGCGGCGGACGCGAGGCCGACCGCGATCGGCACCGTTGTCTCCGGGCCGCAGCGATGTTTGAGCCAGCGGTCGCGGATATGCACCGCCAGCAGCCCATGCACGAGCACCCAGAGCGGTGAGGTGAGGGCCGTGGTCACGACGGCGTGCGTGTCCGGGCCCCACGGGTTGTTCCGCCACGCCATCGCGTGTGCCGCGATGGATGAGAGAGCGATGATCGCGCCGGCCCAGGCGAGCCCCGAGACCGGCCCGCTGGTGAAGAAAAATGTCAGCACGCGCTTCGGGAGCGATCGCGGCAGGCGGGCGCGGATGCGCTGCCCGATCTCCCGGCGTTCGCCGACCGCGATCCACATCCCCGCGCACCCCAGCACGAGGCAGGCGATGTACCAACTCGGCGTCGCGTTGTTCCATTTGAGCACGACCGCCAGGAATACGGCGAGGGCCAGCGACGCCGCCCAGCACGCCGTGAAATACGCGCGCGGCAGCCACGCCCGGTTCGACGACGCCGGGCCGCACGCCGCGACCGACAGCACGAACAACGCCCCGGTCCCGATGAGCAGCAGAAAAACGCTCACCGCGACGACCCACCAGCCGCCGCCCCGGAGCATGGTGACCGAAACGCCCGACATGAACAGGAGCGCCCCGGCGCCGGCGATCGCGTACAGCGCGAACGGCACGGCGATCAGCCCCATCAACCCGCGCAGCAACCCCGAGACCGGCAGCGACGCGATGAACACGCCGACCTGCGACGCCGCGAGGCACACGAACAACTCCAGCGTGACGACGAACGCGACCGTCACCAGGTCGATGCCTCGGAAGAGGTAGGTCAGCATGAGGAACGGCGCCGCCATGCTGAAGAAGAGCATGGAGATCATCATCGCGGCGGCCAGTTTTCCCCAGACGATCGACGCGGGGCTGATGGTGGTGACGTGCATGAGGTCCGCCGACGCGCCGGAGCGCTCGCCCGAGAGGCGCACGGCGGAGTAGGTCGGCACGAACAGCAGGCACAATCCCATCACCACGCCGTTGAGCGTGAGGAACAACTCCGTGCCGCGGTCGCCCTTTGCGAGATTGCCCTGCTCGTACATCACGGCCACCATGGTCACGACGAACAGGATGGCGAGCAGCAGCAAGAGCACGACGATGACGCTGGCCGACCGCACCGCCTGCCGGGCTTCCTTCACCACGATGGGGTTCACGCGGTCGCCGAGCCAGCCCAGCGCCAAGGCCGTTGATTGTGCCGCGCTCATTGCACCTCCCCTTTGGTCACGTCCATGAAGAGCCGCTCGAGGCTCGTCCCGGCCCCGCGAACCTCCGCCACGCGGACCCGCGCCTTCACCAGTTGTTCGATCAGCGTCGCGACCCCCTCGTCGCCCCCCTCGACTTCCACGCCGACGAACATCCCCATCGGCTCGGCATCGACGACGCCCGGCTGTTCCAGGCACAGCCGGCGCGCTTCGCCCGCGTCGCCCAGGGCGCGGATCAGGACGCGGCGGCGCTCCGGGCCGTCGCCGCGGGCCGCCTGTTCGATCGCACCCAAGGTGCCCGCGTGTACCAGTCGGCCGCGCTCGATGATCACCGCGGCGTGGGCCATCTCCTGGAGTTCGTTCAGGATGTGCGAACTGATGAAGACCGCCTTGCCCCTCTCGGCGAGGGCGACGATCAACTGCCGCAGTTCGACGCGGGCGCGCGGGTCGAGCGACGCCGCCGGCTCGTCGAGGATCAAGAGAGGCGGATCGTGCACCAACGCCCGCGCCAGGCTCACGCGCTGACGCATCCCCTTCGACAGCGCCCGCAGCGGCTTGTCCAGGATCGGCCCGAGGCCCGTAAACGCCTGCACCTCGTCGAGGATCACGCGCCGCCGCCGGCCTCGGATCCCGAAGGCCCGCGCGAAGAAGTCGAGGTACTCGCTCACGACGACATCGCGGTGCGCCGGCATGTCGTCGGGCATGTACCCGAGCAGCCGCCGCGCCCGCTCGGGGTACTCCACCACGGATAATCCATCGATCCGCACCGTCCCCTCGTCGGGGGCGTCGAGGGTCGCCATGATCCGCATCGTCGTGGTTTTTCCGGCGCCATTGGGTCCGACAAACGCGACCACCTGCCCCGCGTGGAACCGGAACGACAGCCCGTCGACCGCAACGGTCCCGCCGAATCGCCGCCTCAGACCTTCGACGACGATCTCCATGCGGCTAATCCTCCCCGAATCGGCCGATCACCACGGATCGTGCATCGTGCTTCGTCGGCGAGGCGAAGCCGGTTTCGATAAAGAGCGACGAGCCCAGCATCGCGACGTATCCGTTCCGGGGCACGCGATCGCCATAGCGAGATTCGTCTTCGGCGTACATGGCCGTTGCCGGACGCGACGCCACACCCTCAAGCACGCTCGCCCATTCCATCACCACATGGCTCTGCGCCGACGGCACGGGAGCCATCACCGCCGTGGCACCCGCGGGGATGTTCTCCGCGACGAAGACCGCGCCGGCCTGATCCGCCACGATGAGACGGGAGACGGCCGCCCCGAGTCCGTTGAGGGCCTCAACCCGACCATCTTCCTTGCGTGTCATCACGATGCGTTCGCGCTGGGTCGCCACGCGCACCAGCCGGAAATGGTTCGCCGAGCGCGCCGTCACAAGCCCCGACGCGTACCGCTGCGGCCCGCTCGTGTCGGCCACGAGGCGCGGTCCCGAGTCGCCGTAGTCCTCTCCGGTCGATGGAATGACCATGCAGCGAAGGTCGAAGGTCAGCCCGGCGCCGGGCGTAAGCGGCGCGAAGCACGCCTCGTGGACGAGGGTCGTCGCCACTTGCGTCCGTTGATCCAGCAGCGTGACGCTCCGGGTGCGAACGATCGGCGTGATCCCGTCACGCACCACGCCGTACCCCAGCACGGTGATCGCCGCGATACACCCGAGCAGCGGGGTGGTGACAAAGAGCAGCACGCGCCGACGAAGCCGCGCCAGCACGATCATGTTCAGGGGTCCGATGATGATCGAAAAGAGGAGCAGCCCCCCGAGCATCATCCGAGCCGGAGGCGGGGAGCGCGCAAGGAGCGGCAAGAGCGCTTCGCCCCGCGCCGCGCTCATGCTGAGCGTCCGCGCCGAAGTCGAACCTTCCCACATGCGGAGCACGGCGTCCCACGCATCGCCGTCGAGCGCCGCGTCCGCGGGCGTCACCGACAGCGTTCCAAGGCCGAGCCTCGCAACGCGCCACGCGGGAACCGGAGGCTCGTCGATTATCTCGGCACCCGGCAGATCGCGTGCGAGCACGCCGAGGTCCGCTTCGCCGACAAAGAGCACCGCGCCCCCGGCGCTCACATATTCCAGCATCGCCACGCGAGCCGCCGCGTTCAGCCGCCACCACTCATCGGGCGTCAGCACCACGGCAAGCGCCCGCGAATAGCCAAGCCACTCTTCGGGCCAGGGGCCGGTGGCCCGCTTCCTCCACATGTTGAACGTGGAGGCGCGATTCACAGCCGCGCCCTTCACGGCGCTGTCGTATTCCTCGTTCAGCGATTCAAGCCCGTCCCGGATTCGGCCCTCCACTTCCCAGCCGAGGACCACCGGGTGCGCTTCGCCGTAGACCGAGCCGCGCCAATATCCTCTCGGCGTCACGCTCTCGGGCACGGACCCCATCTCGGTGAGTTGTCGCTGACCATCGATCTCGACCGCGATCCTGCCGGACGGCGCGATCGCCGCCGGGAGCAGCCAGGTTCCTGTTGATCGGCTCTTCGGCGGCAGCGTGTACGACCGCGACACCGACACCGCGCACGGAAAGAAGTTCCGGGATGGGTCTGCCGAGGCCCGCAGCGTCACGCGTTTCTCGGCGTCTGAATCGTTGACGAACTCCAACGCCGCCCATCCGTACCCGTACGAACCTTTCACCGGCGCGAACGGCTCGAGCATGTTGACCGCCACCTCGCCGTATTGAACGCCATGCGACGCGCGCGCCACCGCGAACAACAGACAGGCCGCCAGCAGCGCCTTACGCATCAGCGGCGCTCCCCACTCCAGCGTGAACCATCGCGACGCCCCTCGGCAGGGCCCCCGGAACTTCTTCCACCGTTTCGAGCAGACTCCCGAGGATGTCGTCGGCGCTCACGCGTTCAAGCCCCGCCTCGTACCCGAGGATCAGCCGATGCCGCAGCACGGCCGGCGCGATCGACTTGACATCCTCGAAGCCGACGGTGTTTCGGCCCGCGAGCAGCGCCGCCGCCCGCGCCGCCTCTGCAAGCCCGATCGCCGCGCGAGGCGAGGCCCCGTGCCGCACGAAACGACGGACGCGATCCGTGGCGCCATCGCCGTCGGGGTGCGTTGCGATGACCAGGCGGCTGATGTACCGCGCCACGGGCCGCGCCAGCACCACGCGCTGCATCGCGCCGAACAACTGACCGAGTTCCGCGGCGCTGGCGATCGGTTCATGCTCCGGCGCCGCGCCGTGCCGGCGTGACATGATGATCGACTCCAGCACGTCCGCCTCGGGCATCTCGACCAGCACTTTCAGGAGGAACCGATCCAACTGCGCCTCGGGCAGCGGGTAGGTTCCTTCCAGTTCGATCGGGTTCTGCGATGCGAGCACGAAGAACGGGTCCGGCAGCGTCCGCGTCTGCCCCAGCACCGTTGCGCGGGACTCCTGCATCGCCTCCAGCAGCGCCGATTGCGTTTTGGGCGATGCCCGGTTGATCTCGTCGGCCAAGAGAATATTGGTGAAGATCGGCCCCGGCTGGAACACCATCTCGCGCCGCCCGTCGGCCGTCTGCTGCAGAATCGAGCACCCCACGACGTCGCTCGGCATCAGATCGGGGGTGAACTGGATCCGCTTGAAGTCGAGCCGCAGCAACTGCCCGAGGGCGCGGATCAACGTCGTCTTCCCAAGCCCGGGCATCCCCTCGACGAGCACATGGCCCCGGCTGAGGATCCCGATCAATACCAACCGATGCACCTCGTGTTGCCCGAGCAGAACCGTGTCGAGCGCCCCCAGCAAGCGGCCCAGAATGGCCGCGATGGCACCCGCGGTATCGGATTCCTGTTGCACGCTCATCAACCACCCTCCTTGGCTTTGCCACGCTCGAAGTAACGCCGCACCGCGTCTCGGTGCCGCGGCAGCGTGGACGCGCCGGCCGCCGACGCGGGCGACGCACGGGACGGATCAATCATGCCGCCCGACGACGCCTCTCCCGCCGCGCCCGGTTCCGGCGGCCGCCGAATCGACGCGATGACGATGGAATCCTCGGGGTTCACCGACTCGCTCTCGATTTGTTCCGGCTGATACGCAAGACCGGTCTGGTCGTCCTGGTCTCGCCAGGTCAGCACCGCGGTGCCGGGGCCGCGCGACACCCCGCCGCGACCCGGGAGGCCTGCCAGCGCGAGGCACATGCTCAGCGCATCGCCGGAGCAGTCTCCCTCCGCGAGCGCGAGCCGCAGTCTCGCCGCCGCGGCGTCGCTCATCGCCTTCGCACGCGCGAGAGCCTCGGCGCTAACCAGCCGCGACGCAATCATCTTCTCAAAAGATTTGGTTGCGTTCGCTTTGCACGCCCCAGCGCAGGCCTTGGCGGCCTCAAGCATCTCGCGCCGCTCCGCCTCCGAAAGTCCCGCCGACGCCGCGAGCATCGCCGCCAACTCGCCGAGCCTGGCGGCCTCCTCAGGCGAGAGCGCCGATTCTCTAAGTAATGACTCCATCGCCGCTCCGGCCGCGGCCGCCGTCGCCGCCGCGTCCGCCCCCTCCTCGGACATCACGCCGTCCACCAACTCTTCGAGCACCGTTGATTCGGCGTGCCTCGCTTCGAGCGTTTGTGCAGCGTCCGTCGCGTGCCGCTCGACACGGGCCTCGGTCCAGTCGAGCGCCTCCCACGCCGACCCGGGATCGGACCCGCTGGCGCGCCGGCTCAACTCTTCGAGCGTCTCCTCAAGACGATCGGCCTCCTCCGGCGGGATCAGTTCGACCTCCGCGAGGGCGTCGATCTTCGCCCCGATATCCTCGACCTGCTCCGCGATCCGCAGCGGACCGTCGGCCAAGATCGGATCGCGCGCGGGCAACAGCAACGCCCCCGTGACCATCACGGCCCCCACCAACGCGGTCAGGCAGCCTCCCGAAGCCCGGCAGCGCACGCGCAACGCATCGACCGCATCAATGATCGCTGAGTTGTTCGGATCGGTCCCGCTCATCAGCGCCCCGCCCGCGCTGAGCCGAGCATCGGCCAACGCCCGTACCCCATCGGCATCCACGCGGCGGATCAGCCACGCTACAAACCCGCCCGCGATCCCGAGCGGAACCGCCAGCACCGCCCACATCGCGTGCTGAACCGAAGCACCGAAGCCCGCACGTGCGATCAGCATCGCCAGCCCGGCCGCCGCGAGGCTCACGCTCCCCCAATCCACAACGCTCCGAATCGCTGCGGCGACGTTTACCCTCCACACAAGTCCCTGCATCGCCTTCCCGAGATTAGACCGATCGGTCATCATGGCAGCGGTCCTCGCATAGGCTCCAATGTAGATACTACGTCGAGCGCCTTTGAGTTCCATGATTCTGATGAGGACGCGCTGTTTTCATTCCGCGCTACTTCATCCAACGACGTGCCCAGGCCGCATCGCCGCTCCGCCACGAACGACGGACCAAGTGAGTCTGAACCCACGCATCGGACGGCGCACGCCGCCTGAGTTGTCAGAATAAACTCCTGACAAAGACACGCCACCATCGGTCGATATCGTCCGCGCCCCTTGGCCGCGATCACCCTTTGCCGGGGCAACGGCGTGCGCAATACCAGAAATGGAGCCGGGGGGAATCGAACCCCCGTGCCGTAACAGTCCGCCCGTCGCTTCTACGCGTGTAGCCTCCGAATTATCTCGGCGTCGCCTCGCTCGGAGGCGGCTCGGACGACGCCCATCACCTAAGTGCTTCTCGTCCCCATCGCTCCGGTGCGCCACGGGGGGTACCAGCCGATGTCGTTCACACCCGCCTCATCGGCGTCGAACGGGTGTGACGCTGCTTATGTATTAGGCAGCGAGAGCGTAATTGCTGTTGGCAATTAAAGTGTTGCACGCTTGTTGACGCGGCATACGTGCGCCGCGACGCGCCACGACGGACTTTCCCTGTCCGGTCGATGCCTGTCGGCCCCAGGTTGTCAAAGAAGAAGCGAGTGTAGGCCCGCCGCGCCGCAAAGAAAAGGCCTCGCCACAGATGACCCAGATCGGCCCAGATGGGAAAAAGGCCAAAGAGTGGAGGTCTCATTGATCTGGATGGCGCACGAGCCGCGGGTGAGCGCTGTTCAATCCCACCGTCTTGATATCCGGGCCCATCTGGGTCATCTGTGGCGACGCATTCCTCCGCTTCCTCCTTTCACCGCCGATCGCCGTACCAGAACTCATCCGCCCATTCCCCGACTCGGCGGCGATCAAACGCGTACCACCACCCCGCGCGCACCATGGCTTTCACGATGTGCCACTCGCCGAACTGGTCGAACTTGCGGACGCTGAGCGTGACGCGGGCACGCGAATCCGCCGCGAGCCGCTCGCCCCGCGACCGCACCAGCCGCTTGAGCGCCATCATGAAGTTCACGTCCTCGGCGAAGAGCATGGATTCGTCGTACCCGCCGATCGTCTCGAAGTCCGCACGCCGACAAAAGACCAAACCGCCGTTGATCCCGATGATCCACACCAACGGCACATACATCACCGCGAAGAAGAACGCGAGGCCGGGCGTCCATCGCTCCGGCCAGCCGCCGAGCCCGCCGCCGGTCAGCCGGGGCTTCGCAAGCAGCCGATCGATCTCGTTGAACGACTCCGGGTGCAGCGGATTGTCCGCGTCGGCAAAGCAGACGTATTCGCCGCGCGCCAGCCGCGCCCCGCCGTTGCGCACCGCGCCGATGACGCGCTTCTCGACCGTCGCCACTTGCGCGCCGAACGAGCGTGCGATCTCCGCCGTGCGATCGGTCGAGACGTTGTCCGCGACGATCACCTCGATGCGCTCGCGGCCTCCCTTGTAACGCCCGACGGCAACCCGCGCGCTCTCAAGCACGCCGGGAAGAAACTTCTCCTCGTTCCGCGCGGGGATCACGAGGGAGAAGCGGGGGGGAGAAGGAGTTGGCACCGATGACACAGATGGGCACAGATGGGAATGGGAGAAGTGTGGAGCAATGGACTGAATGGTTTGCTCGTGGTCTGTCGAGCCGCGTGAAGTAAAATCGGAATCTGTGCCTATCTGTGTCATCTGTGCCCCTCTTTGCCTCACCGATCCTGCACGTTGACCGGCGGATTTCGATGCGCTGGCGACTGCGGATTCGCATCGGGCCTCACCACATACACAAGCAGCATCAGCGCCGCCGCGGCCCCGACAACGATCATGGCACGAACAAACACGCGCCGATACCGCGCGCTCCGCACCGCGCCGATATACCCCGCCGAGGGCGAAAGCGGCAGCAAACCGGCCTTCTTCGCGGACGCCTGCGTCCTTCCCCACGCGTCGAGCAGTTGAGTGAGCTCATCGGGCATGGGATCGCTTCTCCTTCTGAGACTCGCGGGATGTTTCGGGCGACAGGCGCGCTTTCAATCGAGTCATGCCGACGCGGTACCGCGCCGCGGCGGTGTTGCGGTTGATGTCGAGCGCGACGGCTATCTCATCGAAGGTCAGAGCGCAGGCATGCTTGAGGACGATCACTTCGCTGAGGCGTCGCGGCAGCGCGTGGACGAAACGGCCGATCTCCTCGAGTTCGCTCCCCCCGCCCCCGGACTCGCCGCCGAAGACCGGATCGCGCCCGTCGGCCCAGCGGCGGTGACGCTGCACCATGCGGCGGTTGCCGCGCATGATCGTGAGGGCCTCGCGGCGGACGATGCACGCGAGCCACGCGGGCGCGGATTCAACCCGGTCCACCTCGCGGATACTCGCGGTCAGCAGCCGACAGAACGCGATCTGCACCGCGTCCTCGGCCAGCCCCTCGTCGCGCAGGATGGAGCGCGCGTACGAGATCATCGCGGGCGCAAGGCGCGAGTGGAGCGCCCGCGCCGCGGCCTCATCGCCGCGGCGCGTGGCTCGGAGGAGGACTTGGTCAGTGGGGTCGGGCATGGGTCAGTTCTGGTCGATGAGCGCGAGGAGTTCGTCCCGCAGGGTGGCAGCGCTGTCGTAGGCGACGTAGCGGGCGGACGGCCTGGAGATCACGGTTAAGGCGATCAGTCCGTATTCTCCGGCTTCCACCGATCGCTCCGCCCGAAGCAGCGCCGCCTTCACATCCGGCGCTCGAAGCGCCGCGATCACCGCCGCGTAAGCCTCGTCGAGCATCCGGGCTTGTTTAGCGAAGTCTTCCGAACCCACGTTCAGCCTGCGGAGCGCTTCGTTCTCATCCTCCGTTTGAGAACGCTCGAAGACCTCCAGAAACCTCATCCACGCGAGCCTCCCTTTGTTTCCGGTCGTTCTCCATTCGTTGAGATCGTCGGCCCGGCCCTTTCGTTCGAGAGCAATCATCTCCCCAAACCCGAACGGGTCTTTGCCGAGCGACCGACTCAGTGCATGGCGCAGCTCCGCCCGATCCGCCGCGTCAAAGATGTTGTTCGCCAGCGCCTGCCGCGCTCGGGCGCCCGCCTTGGTGAACCAGTACACGGCCATGCCTGATGTAGAGATGTCCGAATAGCCCGCTCGGACGTGCCGCGCCATCCTGAGCGAAGTGGCGAGAGACGCGGCCGCGCCGGCATGATCGGCCCGTTCCAGTTTGAGCGTCGCGTCGACAAGCAGGAAGTCCTGCGATTGGCTCATCAGCCTGACGTGCGGGAGATCGGGGGCCTCGCCCTGCGACGGGTCGAGTCCCCAATCGCAGCGCTCGAGTCTGGAAATGGCGGCGAGGGTCGCGACGGCTGATTGATGACGTTCGATGAACTTCGTGGCGACTTCCATTTCGATGGGGTTTTCCTTCGCTTCGATCTCGTCCAGCCGGACAAAGCCCTGCGCCATGTCGGTGGAAAGGCGGTACATCACAGGCCAGTAGCGGAGCGCGGCGTTCTGGTTCGCGTCCGGCTGATCGGCGCGAGCGAACGCACAAAAAAATAGGGCGATGATGCCGCAGAAGAGCGCGGGCAACGGAAGTCGCAGCGAGTGTGCGATCGCGATCCGAGGCGCCGCGACGCGTCCGGCCGCCCCCTTCGGGGCCTTGGAAGAGGGTTCATGGGGGTTCTCTTCCACGGGTTCCGGTCGCCGCGGCGACCTCCACCTGCGGCTACATTCCTGCGCCCCCTTCGGGGGCTGAGATGATCGGATGCGGTCGGTCATGGATGAGTGTCCAGTCGGAAGGCAGTGCTGCATGCAAGTTTGACGCCTCCGGGCGTATTCTGTGTGCCAATGCCTTGGATTTCTGTAACCCTAGCGCAAGTTCCGTCATCCAACCGCGCCAGGCACCTCACCGGAGTGGATTTGTGGACACCCCAGCCCCCGACCGATTCAAAGACCTTCCGCCCTTGCTGCCCCACGTCCCCTTCAAGCGGTACGACCCCGGCGTCCCGCCCGAAGAGGGTGCCCGGCGGTTTCATGCGATCATGGACCGCCGCCGCACCGTCCGCATGTTCTCCGACAAGCCCGTTTCCCGCGAGGCGATCGAATGGGTCTGCCTCGCCGCGGGTACCGCGCCGAGCGGGGCGCACAAGCAGCCTTGGCGTTTTGTGTGCGTGAACGATCCCGCGCTCAAGCGCGAGATACGGCTCGCCGCCGAGGAAGAAGAGCGCGAGTTCTACGGCCGGCGCGCCAGCCGCGAGTGGCTCGAAGACCTCGCCCCACTCGGCACCGACACCAACAAGCCCTTCCTCGAAACCGCACCGTGGATCATCGTCGTCTTCGCGCTCGTAAAGTCAGACGACGGCCGGCTCGTCTACTACCGGGAAGAGTCAGTGGGCATCGCCGTCGGCCTCCTCCTCGCCGCAGCCCATCACGCGGGGCTGGCAACGCTGACGCACACGCCCAGCCCGATGGGGTTCTTGAAGCGGGTTCTGAATCGGCCGGAGCACGAGCGGCCGTTTGTGGTGATCCCGATCGGATATCCGGCGGAGGATTGCGTGGTGCCGGACCTGAAGCGGAAGCCGTTGGGCGAGATCATGGTGGTGAATCGGGGGGAGTGAGAAACGAGCCCCTCGCGCAAGCGAGGGAGAACCGCCCCCTCCGTCACTCGATGACAGGACATCGAAGCCACTCCGGCAACTCACGCACGCCCCCCCGTTCATCCACGCACGCCAGCGTGCTCGACGCAGTCACGAGCAACGCCGACTTCCCCCGCCCATCCTCGGCATCCCGCCACAGTTCGTATTCGTGATCGATCCGCACCCGGCTCCCCCCGCCCCCGGAAACCCGCGTCACCAGCACCAGCATGTCGTCGTACCGAGCCGGCGCGCGATACTTCACCTCCAGGCGAGTCACGACCAAGAACACCCCCGCCGATTCCATCTGCGCGTAAGTGATCCCGCCCGCCCGCAACAGTTCCGTGCGCCCGATCTCGAACCACGGCACGCACGCCGAATGGTGCGCCACGCTCATCGGGTCGCACTCGCAGTAGCGGACTCGGAAGCGCGTCTCACCCTCCGAGGGGATCGGCGCGGTCGGACGCAGTGCGGATTCGGCCGAGTTGTCCGGAGTCCGGCTGCGTCGCATCGCGGGGCTAGTCTACACTCCGCACCCGTGAGCCACGCCTCGCCGAAACCCATCTCGACAAACGCCGCGCCTCCGATCGTGGTGCGCGCGCTTCTGCCGCGGGATTCGATGGCCGAACTCACCTCCCTGCTCCACCGCGCGTACCGCAAGCAGGTTGAGATGGGCTTGCGTCCGCTCGCGGGGAGGCAGACCGAAGACATCACGCGCCAGCGAGCCATTTCCGGGGAAACCTTCGTCGCCGAGAGCGGCGGCGCGCTGGTCGGCATGATCCTCCTCAACGAGCAAGAAGACGCCGCGTTCCCGGCCCATTTCACCAGACCCGGCGTCGCGCACTTTTCGCTCTTCGCCGTGGACCCGGATTGCCAGGGACGCGGGATCGGTCGGCTTCTACTCAGCGCCACCGAGGCGCGGGCCGGGGCGCTCGGGCTTACGGATTTGGCCCTCAGCATGGCCGAGCCGGACCAGAACTTGCTGGATTTCTACCTTCGCCTCGGATTCAGATTCGTGGAAGATTGGCAGTGGCCTTACACGAACTACCGGAGCGTGATCCTGTCGCGGCCCATCGAGTTCTCCTGAATTCAGGCCAGCCGTTGGGGCGGACACCCCCAGGGGCTTGGCTGAAACCAGCCTGCGACCAAACGCCCAAAAATATTGATGTGAAAACAAGCAATCCTGGCAATGCCGGGGGGTGGTTCTGACATCGCATGTTGTCAGTCCCGGCCCAAATCGCATCGTCAGCCTTGCGGATTTCACCGAACCCCTCGCTCAGTTGATGCACCCGTGCAACGGAGCCTGAACAAGTCCCTTTTTCCTTCCCGGTGCCGTCGTCGCTTGTGCGGCGGCGGTGCCATTTTTTGCATCGGATCGGGTGGACGCCGAGGCTTCATGGGAGATAGGCAATAGGCAATAGGCACTAGCATCTGGCGCTAGTGCCTAGTGCCAAGTGCCTGAGGACTCAGCCTCGGCGTCAAGGCACGAATCGCGCCTTCAGCGCCCCGATCGCCTCCGCGCGATGGAAGGGGAACGGCCACGTCCGGTCGTTCGCAATCGACGCCGAGGCGTGCTTCGAGATCAGCCGCTCCGCCTCGTCCCTCAGATCACCCAGGCGGCTCCGCTCCTGGTCGCGGTAGGTGGCGAGCATCCGGTGCATGTCGCGGTACGTCGGGAGTGGGTCGTCGCCGCGTTCGCGTGCGGCGCGGATGGCTTCGACCATTGCGCGTTTCTTCGGCACAAGGTCGTCGCGGCCGGTGAGGGCGGGATCGTGCCTCGCTCGCTGGGCGCGCCAGACGGCTCTCGCAACCTCTGCAAGAGTGACCGCGGATTCCTCGAACGGGAGCGGCAGATCGGCGGTGACCAACGCGGTCGGCGCGAGCGTGACGCCCAGCCAGGTGCCGAACCATGCCTCGGTGGCGCGGTCGTAGATGGCGCCGCCTTTGCCGTGGATGAAGAGGTCGCAGGCGGCGAGGCGGAGAAACCCGGTGAGCAGGAGTGCGCGCGGCGCGATACCGGTTGTCCCGCTCGCGCGGAGCTCGTCGCTCCAGACGCGGCGGCGCGGCGTGCCCGCTTCGAGCCGCCACAGCGGGAGTTCCCAGCGGTTCTTGTGCGGCTCGGCGGCGAGCGGCGTCAGCCCCGCGTCGGGACATCGCGCGACGGCGGCGTTGTACGCGCCGATCGCGGCGGCTGGGTCGCTCGACATCCGCTCGACAATCTCGCGAAAGAGCGTGGTGGCCGCGAGCGAGGTCGCGAAGAGGAGCGTCGGCCGCCGGGCGTGCGAATCGAGAAGGTCGAACGACGCTTGGGCTATCTGGCGTGCGGCGGTCGATTCACCGCGACGCGAGAGGAGCGATTCGGTGATGCTCGCGGCACCCCACGAGACGGACGGGAGCGCGAACGGGCCGCCGGTGGGTTTGAGGGACCTGGGCTCGAATGGCGGGAGGCTTGCGGCGGCGACGCCCGTGGCGGGCGCTTCGGTGAGTTTCAACTCTTGAACACCGAGCCGGTTTCGCCCGTCGCGGACAGGGGCGCGGAGCGTAGCGAACTCGGCTTCGTCCTGATCGACGACGATCCACGCCGCCGCGCCGTTGGTTGAGCGTGCGGCGGCGTCGGCGGCGAAGACTTTGGCGAGGATCCCGGCGTGCCAGAAGGCGGCCTGGTGGCCGCTCATGATGATGGGGTGGTCGGCGGGGAGTCCGAGTTCGGCGCGGAGTTGTTTGGAGCGTGCGTCGAGGCCGGCGAAGTGTTGGCTGATGAGGCCTCGCCAGGTTTCGGCGGGCGGATCGGTGTGGGTTGTGAGGCGCTCGGGGGTCATGCGCGGCGGGCTCTGTGCGCTTCGATCACCCCACTCACAAGCGTCATGTTCTCGCTCAGCATCAAATGCATCCGGCGCACGCTGCCTGGGCTTTCACGAGCGCCGTCTTCGGCAGCCGATCCGCGCACCGTTCGATCTCGCGCTCCAATGCCTCTCGGTAGTGGGCGTAGCGGACATCGTCCTGATCCAATGGCCCGCCGAACGTGCGCGATGGATCGTTGTAGATCAGCCGCACCGGGATCTCCTTGATCCGCAGCCGATTGGCCACCGCCTGGACCCAGAACTGCATGGGGAAGGCGTACCCGTTCTCGCTCCACGGGAGTTTCGCCACGGGGCGGGTCCGGTAGGCCTTGAAGCCGCAGAAGGCGTCGGTGATGGAGAGGCCGAGGCGCTGGTTGATCTCTTTCGTGATCGCTTTGTTAATGGCTCTTCTCGCCGCGGGTGGCGAATCGTTGTCGCCGTAGTCCTTCAGGTAGCGCGAGCCGCTGACCACGTCCCATGTGCCTTCGCGGATCGCTTCCATGAACGACGGGATCGCCTCCGGCTCGTGCTGCTCGTCGCAGTCCATCGTGATGACCCAGTCGAAATCGTCCACGCATCCCCATCGGAAGGCGTCCTGGACCGATCGGCCGTAGCCGCGGTTGGTCGCGTGACGGATGACATCGACCGGCTCGTTCGGCAGCAGGCAGGGCGTGCCGTCGGTCGAACCGTCGTCGATCACCAGGACGTGCTGCGCAAACTCTCGCACGCGGCGAAGAACGCGGAGCACATATTTTTCTTCGTTGTACGTCGGGATGGCGAGGAGGATCCGCATGGGCGGCATGGTAGGCGAGCGGGGGCGGTGGGAAAAATGGACAATGGAAAGTGGAAAGTGGAAAGTGGAAAGTGGAAAGTGGAAATCAAACCATACATGGTTCATGCGCTACCGCGGCATCGCGATCGACTCGAGTTTTTCGATGCGGTACGTCCCCGTGGCGGTGTCCACGATCGCCGCCTCACCCGACACCGACCGTCCGGATTCTTCGTCGTAGATCGTGATGCTGCCGTTCTGCTCCGCGGCGGCGATGATCCGCCCCGCGGCCTCGTAGATCAGTATCGCGCTGCTTATCTGCAATGCTTTGTACCGAGCCGTCACGCCGCCGGTCGCTTCGGCCCGCGTCAGCGTGATCCCATCCAACGATCCCGATCCCGGTTGCGATTCGGCGAGCGTCATGGTGGCACGCTGGCACGCGATCTCCGCGATCCGCGATGTCGCGGCGTCCTTGTGGCGGATGATGACGTTTTGCGACATCTCGCCGAGGCCCGTCGCCCGATCGAGCGTCATGGCGCTCTCCCAGGAAAACAAGGTCGTGCCGCGGGTTCCGTTGAACTCGATCGGGCCGCCCCTCGCGTTTGATCCATCGGCGAGGGACGCGGGGCGGCGATCCTCCAGCAACAGCACCCCCGGCCCTTCGACGTGCAGGCGCGACGCGACGCCCGAGACTTCGATGCTCGGCCCGCGCAGGAATGCAAGCCCTTCGAGACTCCCGTCGCCCCCCGCGAGCGTGCCCGCGACGTAGCGCCGCAGTTCGATCTCGGCCGGCGCTTCGTCGGTGCCTTCGATCAGCGCACGAACGAGTTCTCGCTCGCCGCCGCGTTGCGCCGCCTCGGCCGCCGGGGTGAGATCGACGACGATGCGTTCGCCGCGGGCCGCATGGCGCTCGTCCGCGCCGGAGGAGAGGCGTGCGTTCGCGCCCCCCTCGACCTCCGCGCGGCCGATGGCGTCGGTGTAGATCAGGCCGCCGGTCCAATCGACTTCGATGGAAGTCTCGACGCCGTCGGACCCCGTCCCCGCGTAGCGAGAAGTCCCCGCGCCGAAGATCGTCAGCCGTTGCACGCCTTCGCGTGCTTCGAGACGCATCGACGGGCCGCTGAGCATCCCTGTTCCGTTGGACGAGGTGCGTTCGATCGTCACCGGCTCGCCGATCAGGTCGGCGGTTTCGAGCAACGCATCGGCGCGGAGCGTGCGAGCGTTGACGGTGATGATGGAGCCGTCGCGTGCGATGGTGCCGACAACGTGGTCGAGCGCTTCGACGGAAGCGATCTGGACATCGCCGTCGGGCGATCGGGCGAGCATCGCCTCGATGAGGTCGGCGCTGAGCGACTCGTCTTTCCGCTCTGCCACGGCGTTCTCGCGGATCGTGGCGATGGTCGGCACCGGCTCGCCGCGCGCATCCCGCTCGAAGAGCACGTCGATATTTTCACCGCGGACGGTGCCGCCGCGCGAGTCGTGGGCGCGAGCGGAGCCCGACGCGGCGAGGCGCGTCAGTGTTGAAGCCGGCGCTCCGTTGTCTCCTTCGGTTCTGTCGAACATGACGCGCAGCCCGTCGGCCTCCAGCGCCGCCTCCCCGTCCATCACGCTCACCCCGCCCGCGAGCCGGAGGTGCTTCATAACCGCGGAATCCGCCGACCCGATCGGCCCGTCGGCGGCGTCAAACGCGAACTCCGCGCGCTCCGTCCAGCGCGCGCCGCGATGATCCTTGTCCAGCAGCCACGCCTCGCCGCCGCCCGAGATGGCCCCTTCGCCGGTCGTGAGGTCCAACTCAAACTGATCGGCGCGGACGCGCGCGGTGTCGCCGATCCGGGCCTCGACACCCTGCGCGCCGCCGACGGCTTTGATGCGGCGCGTCGTGGCCGCGTACTCGATGCTCTCGGCGTCCAATCGGCTCCGCGTCTCCCTGTCCACCATCTCGACACCCCCGCCCGCCGCGCTCAGGCGCGCGACCAGGTCATCGGTTGCCAGTTCGATCGGTTGCTCGCCTAGGACGCGGAGTTCGAGCGCGCCGTTCCAGGTGAGTATCGCGGGGTTCGCGCGGCCGGCGTCAGACTTCCGCGTGGGGCGCTCGCCGCGCCCGTCCCGCCGATCGGCCGACTCGAACGCCGCGATCGCGCCGTCGCGGAGTCTTCCATCCCGCGTCCGCGCGAAGAGCGTGAGTACGCCCGCCGCCATGGATCGGCCGCCCGCGTCCAGACTGACACCACCGTCGAGCGTCACCTCGTAGAACTCGAAGGGGTTCTCGACCGAGCCGCTCGCGCGCGGTTGTTGGTCCCCGGCGCGCGGAGCGTGTGCCGTGCGCCCGCGCTCCTCGGCGCTGAACTCGATCCGCCCGTCGCGCTCGATCCTGAAGAACGAGATCGGCGTCGAACGATCCGCCCCGAGGCGCAGCGTCATGCCGACGGCGCTGGCCTGGATGCCGGCCGACTGGAACCGGATCGTGTCGGGCGTTTGCAGTTCGCGGGCCGCCTGGTTGAAACTCATGGATTCGGTCCGCACCGACCCGATCATCTCGACGCCGCCGAACGCCGCGTCGCTTGTCCCCTCGCCGTCGTAAGCGGTCAGCACCACGCCGCCGGACATCTCGCCCGACTCCGGCACGTCATTGCGCGAAGGCCAGACCACGTTCGCGTGCAACGATTCGAGCCGGATGGTCCGGCCGCCGTCGATCATCCAGAGCCTCGGCCGCTCGATGCGAAACTCTCCCCGCGCCTCGGGGTCGAGCCGCTTCCACGTCATCTTGAACCGCACGCGCCCCGTCGCGGGGTCCACACGCGTCCACGCCCCCTCATCCGCCAGCGCGATCAAGTCCTGCGGCGAGCCGCCGCCCGAGGAACCACCGGCGTTCGACACATCCGGCGGCGCGCCGAAGTCACGAACCGCGGGCGCCGCGGCCGGAGGGTTGACCGCCCCGCGCTTCGACCGCACCACGCCGAACAGCACCAGGCCCACCACGCCGGTGACAAGGAAGAGCGCTGCGAGTCGTCCCGTGGCTTTGAGCATGTATCTGGGCTACCGAAAGACAAAGGCATTCACCACAGAGACACAGAGACACAGAGACAAAATACAGAGAGAAATCTTTTGGGTGAAGAATACGGTTCTTGAATCAATCACTACTTTCTTCTTTGCGATCTCCGCGCCTCCGCGTGAGCAATCCCTTCTCAGTCCTCCACCACCTTGATCGCAATCAAATCCTGCACGTCCAGCAATCCCACCGGCCGCCCCGCCCCGTCCACCACCGGGATCTCGTCCTGCCGATTCTCCCGCACCAGATGAACCGCGTCCCGCACCAGCGCGCTCGAAGCCAGCGTTCGCGGCGAGCGCGTCATCACCTCGCCGATCGGCCGGTCCAATCCGCCCGCATCCGAAAGCACCAGCCGCCGAACATCGCCGTCGGTAAAGATGCCGCGGAGCAACCCCGCCTCGTCGATCACCAGCAGCGCCCCCGGCCTTCGCCCCAGCGCCGCCGCCTCTTCCAGCGCCCGCCGAACCGTCACGCCCTCGCGCACCAGCGGCAGGTTTTTTCCCGTCTTGAATCGCAGCACATCGACCACCGGCCGGAGCAGACCGCCGAGCGTCCCGCCCGGATGCCTTCTCGCAAAATCGTCGGCCGTGAACCGCAACCGCCGCGCCAGCGCCAGCGCCAGCGCATCGCCCAGCGCCATCGTCGCCGTGGTCGAGCAGGTCGGCGCGAGCAAATCTTCGGACGCTTCCTTCGCGCTGCCGATCGAGAGCGCCACCGTCGCAAGGCGCGCCAGCGTGTTCCGCGGCGGGCCGTCTCCATCCGATCCCGCCGTGATCGAGATGATCGGCACCCCGTCCTGCCTGAGTATCTCGACCAGGGAAACCACCTCTTCAGTTTCGCCCGAGCGTGAGAGTGCGATCAGGCAATCGTTCTTGCGGATGCGCCCCAGGTCGCCGTGCGCCGCCTCGCTCGGATGAATATCGTGCGAGGGAGCGCCAAGGCTCGCCAGCGTCGCCGAGATCTTTTTCCCGATCAGCCCCGACTTGCCAAGCCCCGCGACGAGGATCGACCCGCCGCTGGAAACGCACCGCGCCATCACCCCGACCGCCGCCGACGCCTCTTCCCCCATCGACCCCGACATCGCCGACACCGCCCCGGCCTCGGCGCGCAGCACCCCACGCATGAACTCCACTTCCTCACCCTGATCCACTTTGCGATCCACGCTACTAGGGTACACTCAACGAGCATCAGATTCTCCGATTCCCCCACGCGCCATGCCCATGCAAACCGAGGACTATTCAGTTCGGCTCGACTCGTTCCACGGGCCATTGGACCTGCTGCTGCACCTGATCCGCCGCGCGGAGGTGGACATCAACGCCATCTCGATCGGGCAGATCACCGACCAGTATCTGCATCATCTTGATGCGCTCAGTTCGATCGACGTGGAGCCGGCGGGCGAGTTCCTCGTCACCGCCGCCACGCTCATCGAACTGAAATCGCGCATGCTCGTGCCGCCCGAAGACGCGACAGGCGAAGGAGACGCGACCGCCTCGTTCATCGACGAAGACTCCGCCGACCCCGCCGCCGAACTGGTCCGCGCCCTCCTCCAATACAAGCGCTTCCGCGAAGCCGCCGAGATGCTCGAACGCCGGCGCTCGCAGTGGCGCTCGCGCTACGAGACGCGCCCCCTCGGCGCTCCCGAAGCCGCCGCGCCGGTCGAAGATACGGAAGCCCCGCTCGACCTCGACGACCTCACCCTCTTCGACCTCGTCCAGGCCTACGCCCGCATCGCCGAGACCGTGATGTTCGATCGCCTCCACGGCCACGCGGTCGTGGACGACGACACCCCCATCGAACTCCACGCCGCCGACCTGATCGACCGCCTCCGCGCCGCCCCCATCGCCGCCTCCGACGCCGCCGCACCGTGGGCCGGACGCCACGCCCTCCCCATGCGATCCATCTTCGCCGATCGTTCCCGCATCGAGGTCATCGGTCTCTTCCTCGCAATCCTCGAACTCGTCCGCCAGCGCGTCGTCATCGTCCACCAGAACGATCTCGACCGCGAAGTCACCATCGCCCTCGCCGACGATTCGCCTCCTCCCCCGGTCCCAACTCCGGGGGCGGGGGAGGTGGTCGCCGCGGCGACCGGAGGGAGCGCTCCTCGCTCCCCTACCATCCCCCCATGCCCATCCTCGGCCACGGCATCGACCTCGTAGACGTCCCGCGGATCGAACGCATGCTCAGCGAGCACGGCGAGCGCTTCCGCGAGCGATGCTTCACCCCCTCGGAGCTCGCCGCCGCCGACGCGAGCAACCGCGCTCCCGAGTTCCTCGCCGGTCGATTCGCCGTCAAGGAGGCTGTCCTCAAATCCCTCGGCACGGGCTGGCGCCACGGCATCGCCTGGACCGACATCGAAGTCACCCCCGACAACCAAGGCCGCCCCACCATCAAACTTACGGGCCAAGCCGCCCGCTTCGCCGATTCGGTGGGCGCGGCGCGCTGGTGGGCTTCGATCAGCCACGTCTCCGGCCACGCGGTGGCCTCGGTGATCGCCGAAGGGTGATACACGCGTTCTTCGGAGCGATCTCGACATGCATCCCGAACGCGGCGACGGCCTTGATGAGCGCGTCGTGCATCGGGCGCGGGCCGGCGGCCCGCGGAGCGCGCCTCAGACCGAATCGACCCCGAGAATCGTAGCGTCCACGCGGCGCGCCGTGACCCGCACCGTGACACCCCCCGGCCAATGAAACTCCCGAGGCTCGGTGGATTGGTCACGGATCGCGCGGACCGCCGCATCCACCAGCCTGGAGGAGAGTCGGTCGGAGAGGCGCGCCTTGAGAAGGCGAACGGCGGCGCGGCGGAGGCCCGTGCCGAGGATCAGAGGAGAGTGCGGGCGCAGCTCGGATCGGCCCCATGCGAACGCGTCGCCGAAGACCGCGTTGACGCGCTCATCGATGGTCGAGCAAGCATCGCGCAGCAGTTCCGCGGCACGCGCGGCGCGGCGGGGAGATTCGGCGCGGAGCGCGATGATGGCCGGCAGGATGTCCGCCCGGAGCGCGGCGCGCAGCCGCGACGTGTCCGTGTTGGTGGCGTCCTCGCGCCAGGCGATCCCGGCGTCGATGCAGGCGGCCCGGGCCTCGGCGCGGGTCACATGGAGCATGGGGCGGATGAGGGTGATGGGGCGCGACGGCGCTCCTGCGCTCAGACCCCCTCCGTCCTCGAAGACTCGGACACCTCCCCCGGTAGGACCGGGGGAGGAGGATTTCAAGGCTCGCATCGGAGCAATCCCTCGCAGGCCCCTTGGCCCGCTGCCGCGGAGGAGAGCCATGAGAAGAGTCTCGAGTTGGTCGTCGGCGTGGTGAGCGGTGGCGATGAACGGGCAGCGATGCGTCCGTGCGAGTTCGGCGAGCGCGTGGTATCGCTCGCGCCGGGCGTTGGATTCCATGTTGCCCGGAGACTTGGCAACTTTCACCTCGGACTCGACGAAGGGGAGATCGAGTTGCGCGGCGAGCGCTCGCACGGCGTCGCGGTCGGCCTCGGCGTCGGCGCGTGGGCGGAGGTCGTGGACGACGTGGGCGACGGCGAGGTCACGCGTCGCCAGCGTGAGGGCGAGGAGCAGAGCGGTGGAGTCGGCGCCGCCTGAGCAGGCGATGAGTGTCTTCGCGCCTCCCGCGGTGAGCCGCCGCCATGCCAAGGCGACGCGACGAGCAAAGCGGTCGTCGCGGCGCAGGCCGGCGATGGCGATCGGTCGTCGGGCGCCCGGCCCCCCCGGTGTGTCTCCCGGGGACGGTTTTGTCACGTCCATGGCTGGATCGTACCGACTAAAGTAAGTTGCGATCCGGCGCGGAGCGCCGGACGAGTTGAAGTTTGTGCCGGCGCGGAGCGCCGGACCACCGGGAGTGCATCGCATGAGGGGATTGCTCGCCGAACTTGGGTTTTTCGCGTCCGCGCCGATGTGGCTTGCGGTGGTGCTGCTGATGGGTGGGGGCGTTCTTTTGGCGTGGCCGGCGATCGGGCGGTGGGTGCGGGCGCGGCAGGCGAAGGCGATGGGGCGGCGGGTGCCGACGCTGGATGATCGCCTCCGCGCGGTGGATGCGGCGGCGATGCAGCGCGACGAGTTGGAACGGCTGGTGGCCGAGGCACGCGAGACGATCCGGATCGGGTGCGCGCAACTGGACGCGAGGCTGGAACGGTTGGAACGCCTCGGGGCGGGGGTTGAGACGGGCGTCGCTCGGGCGGTGGAAACGAACGGGCATCTGCATGTGCGCTCCGTGCATCCGGTTGCGGCGTCCGAGGCGATGAGGGAAACGGGTGATCCGCTTACGCGAGAGGTGTACGCGCTCGCCGACGAGGGGAAATCGGCGATGGAGATAGCGACCCAGTTGGACGAGCACACGGGGAAGGTGGAGTTGATGCTGGCGTTGCGGAGGGTTTAGCGGAGCCCGAAGCGCAAGCGAGGAGTCGAAATCGGAAACCCGTCGCTTGCGCTCGGGGCTCCGTTAGCGCAGCGCATCCAAACAGAGAATCTCGAAGATGACGTGCGCCGCCAGGAGGGAGGTGATGCCTTGCGGGTCGCGGTCGGGGAGGACTTCGACGAGGTCCGCGCCGACGATGTTGGGCGGGCCGTGTTTCGTGGCGAGTCGGCGGAGGAGGGCGAGGGCTTCGGTGGATGAGAGGCCGCCGATGCTGGGGGTGCCGGTGCCGGGGGCGAAGGCGGGGTCGACGGCGTCGATGTCGAAGGTGAGGTAGGCGGGGTGGTCGCCGAGTTTTTTGAGGAAGGCGTCGAGGCGTTTGAGGCCGTCGCCCAGGAGGTCTTCGCGGGTGACGATGGTGACGCCTTGCTTCTTTGCGTAATCGAGGTCGCGCGGCGAGTTCAGCGGCCCCTTGATGCCGATGCTGAGCATCCGTTTGGGGTCGATCAGCCCTTCTTCAATGGCGCGGATAAAGGGCGAGGCGTGCGAGTAGCGATTTCCGAAAGTCTTGTCGGTCGTGTCGAGGTGCGAATCGAAGTGGATCAGCGCGAGGGGACGCTTGCCGGCGTGGCGCGCGTGGGTGGCGCGGAGGTTGGCGAGGGCGATGGAGTGATCGCCGCCCACGGCAAAGAGTTTGGTGATCTTCGGGTCGCCGAGTTTCGATGCGAAGTCCGCGACGCACGCGATGTTCTTTTCGAGATCGTAAGGAGCGGTGGGGGAGTCGCCCGCGTCGGCGAGGCTGAGGATGTCGGTGAGCATCAGGTCGTACACGACGTGGTAGGGCTTGACGTACTGCGATTCGGCGCGGATGGCGCGTGGGGCGAAGCGTGCGCCGGGTCGGTAGGTGGCGCCCGCATCGAACGGCACGCCGTAGAGCGCCCAATCGACGGGGCGATTCTCGCGGGCGACATCTTCGAGCCGCGGAAATCGGCAGAAGGTGGCGATGCCGGCGAAGCGCGGGGTGGCGCGCGGGTCTGGGAGCGCGGTGCGCGGCGGGGCGGCGGGACGGGGGGACTTCGTGCTTCGCGGGGCGGATCGGCGCATACAGCGAGTCTACTCGGGAGACGGGCCGGCGCGGGCCGTCCCGGCGGCCTCAGAGGGGTTACAATATGATCCCGTCTCCGTTCGGGAGGATCATGCTCGCAATGGCCACTTACAAACTTGTCTGCAGCAGCGAAAAGGTCGGGTCGTTCGAGTTGGGCGCCGCGAGCGTTGCCATCGGGCGTCACCCCGAGAACGATATCCCATTGAAAGACGACGATGTGGCGTCGCGGTTTCATTGCGTGATCGAGCCGGGGGCGAACGGGCAGTATGTGCTGAAGGACCTGGGTTCACGGAACGGGACGCGTGTGAACGGCGAGCCGGTCAGCACCGCGCCGATCAGCCCCGGCGACGTGATCGTGGTCGGGAAGCACACGTTCTCGATGCTCTCGGAGGAGCCGAAGGCGGCGAAGATCAAAGCGGCGGTGCAGGCGGCGGTGAAGAGCAGCGAGCCCGAGGACGAATCCCCCTGGGCGGTGGAGTTGCGGAATATTCTGGACGCGCTCCCTCCGAAACAAAATCATCTGGAGTTCATCCAGATCATCGACGCGGGCGGGAACAAGAGCGATGCGCTGAAGGGCGAGGGGCAAGGCTCGACGGCGGCGCGGCTGCTGCTGCTGACGGGTTCGAAGACGCGTGCGACCGACATCCACTGCGAGCCGAAGGGCGAGACGTACTCCGTCCGCATGCGCGTGGACGGGCAGATGGTGCACATCGTGGAACTGCCCAAGGTGGTGGGGGATTTGGCGCTGGGGCTGATCCGCAACGCGTGCCAGATGCAGCAGGCGCCGCGGGACGCGACGCTGGACGGCCACTTTGCGACGCGGTTTCCCGATCGGAAAGTGGACTACCGTGCATCGTTTACGCCGACGGTTCACGGGCACAAGTTGGTGGCGAGAATTCTGGACGAGCGGATCGCGCCGAAGTCGCTGTCCGAGATCCACATGCCGATCTACATGCTGGAGCGCATCCGCAAGGCGTGCCAGAACGACGCCGGGATGATCCTGGCGTGCGGGCCGACGGGGTCGGGCAAGACGACGACGCTTTATAACGCGCTCCGCGAGATCGATCGGCAACGCCGCAACGTGGTGACGATCGAGGATCCCGTCGAGTACACCATCGACAACGTGACGCAGATCCCGGTCGGGCACAACAACACCTTCGGCGACATCCTTCGGTCGGTGCTGCGGCAGGATCCGGACGTGATCCTGGTCGGCGAGGTGCGCGACGGGGAGACGGCGCGGACGGCGGCGCAGGCCGCGATGACGGGGCATGTGGTGTTCTCGACGGTTCACGCGAAGGACACGATCGGCGCGGTGTTCCGGCTGCTGGACTTGGGCATCGAGCCGTACCTGGTGGCGAACTCGATGGACGTCATCATCGCGCAGCGGCTGATCCGGGTTTTGTGCGAGTTCTGCAAGCGTCCGGTGAAGGTGACGCCGGGCCAATCCACGCGGATCGGCCGGTATCTCGAGGGAAAGTCCGAGGTCTTCGCGGCGACCGGGTGCTCGCGGTGCCTGCGGACGGGGTTCAACGGCCGGCGCGCGGTCTTCGAGATGCTCGACTTCAACGATGAGTTGCGGGATTGCGTCCTGAACATGCCCACCATCGCGCAGTTGAAAAAGATCATCGAGCAGGGGGTCTTCACCACGCTGCAGCAGTCGGGGTGGCTCATGGCGGCCCGGGGAGTCACGACGCTGGACGAGGTCGAGCGCGTGACGGGGATTTGAGATGTTTTCAGGATTGTGGACGCCGAGGCTGAGGAGTCCCGCCGCGGCGGGCCTCGGCGTCGCACGCGCCCAATCCACCCGAGGCTTCGCGGACTCAGCCTCGGCGTCCGTCGAGCACGCGACAATGCCTACGGGCAGGCGTTGCCCCAGTTCGCGAGGACACTCGTGGCGTCGGCGAAGTTCACCGTCATGTCGTGGTTGGCGTCGCCCGCGGGGCCGGGGGTGCCCCAGTTGGCGAGGACGGCGGTGACATCGGCGAAGTTCACCTGCCTGTCGCCGTTGGCGTCTCCTTCGCTGGCGGGCGGGGGTGGGGCGGCGAAGGAGAAATCGCCCACGAGCATGTTGTGATCGGTCGAGGCGGAGTCGGCGGCTTGCAGGCCGAGGGCGGCGAGTTCGGCGGCGTTGAGCGTGGCGCTGTCGAGGACAAAGGAACCCGTCAGGGTCAGGTCCACCGCGGGGCCATGGGCGATCAGGTCGAGCCGTCCGGGGGTAAACGATCCGGCTCCGGTGCTGGTGCCGCGCCAGGTCGTGACCTCTTCGCCGATGAGATGAGGCGGGACGGCGTCGATCATGTTGGGGCCTGCGGGGTTGGTGACCATGTCGAGCGGCGTGCGCGAGCCGACGAGGTTCCAATCACCGATGATGATCGCGGGGGCCTGGCGGTAAGGCTCAAACGCCGCGCCGAGCGCGCCGGAGCGCAGGTTGTTCAAGGTGGAGATCAGGCCGGTCATCTGCGAGATTCGCTGCGTGTCGTCCGAGTTGCCGGTGTAGCCGCAGCACTTGGGGTGGATGCTGAAGACGACAACCGCATCGTCCGTCCCCGCGGCCGGCAGATCGACGACCGCGCCGGCGGTCGCGGTGTTGGGAGACGGGAGGGCGAGCAGCGGCGATCGGCTGGCGATCACGCAGTCGTTGTTCTTGTGGACGTTCCAGTTGGCGGCGTCCTCCATCGGGTCGGCGCTGGTGATGTGCGTGTCCACCTGCGCCGCCGTCGAGTTGTATTCCTCCTGGAAGCAGTAGATGTCGGCGTTCATGGCGTCGCACAGGCGGAGCAGCGGCGGGCGCTGGGTCGCGTTGAGGAGGCCGGTCTGCTGCGTGTTCACGCTGGCGATGCGGAACTGCGTGCCGACGGGGCGCGAGGCCGATCGGCGCGTCGGCGTGACGGCGGCGTTCGACATGACATAGTTCGCCCCCGCCGCGAGCGTATCGCTCTGGGAAAAGTTGATGGTGATCGGGCTGCCGACGACGACGCCGAAGGTGGAGAGGTCCACGTTGAGTTCGAACTCGTTCGAGGCGTGGGTGGGGGCGGTGCTGTAGCCGACGGCGAGCCAGGTCACCGGCAACCCCGTGTTGTTGTCGCGCCAGAGGGATTTGTTCCGCGTGTCGATCGTCAGGAACCGCGAGTTCGGCATGGCGATCTGCACCCGCAGCGTGCCGTTGGCGGCGTCCCCCGATTGGAGATTCAGCGTCGCGCCGATATCGAATCGAAGGAACAGGCGCGTGCCGCGATTCGTGGCGTAGAGGTTGCGGACATCGAACGCGCCGGTCGCATCGCCCGCGGGGTCGGTGGCAATGAGGTCGGCGGGGGTCCATTCGACCGGGAAGCCGTCGAGCCGCGGCTCGACGGCCCGCGCTGTGCCGCACGCGGTCAGACATGCCAGGATTGAGACAGCGCACACGAGTTTTTCAGGACAGTTCAATGCATCGCCTCCATGGGGAACCCGAACAGTATCCTCTCAGTGTGCCACCGATTGGCGGTGAAAACAAGCGGAATTCCGTTCGTGATCACGAGTCGCGGCGACACGGGCTGGGAAGCCCGTGCCACGGCAAAAACAAGAACGCCGCCCGGATTTGGGCGGCGTGCTTTGGGTTCAGGATTCGGGCCGGTCAGGTCGCGACCCAACCACTTACGGGCAGATCAGGTTGAAGTTCACCAACACGTTGGTGATGTCGGCGAAGTTCACGACGCCGTTGCCGTCGGCGTCGCCGGGGCAGGTGAACTGATCGGGCGGGATGAGGGCGAAGGAGGCGCGGTACTCCCCGGTGTCACCATTGAAGCCCGAGACGCGGACGTAGTAGCGGCCGCTGGTCGGTGCCCTGAAGCGGACGGCCGAACCGAAAGAGAAGACATTGGGGATGATGGCGGTGCAGCCGTCGTCGTCGTTGCCGGCGATCACGGTGGCGCCGGCGGAGTCGAGGATGGAGACAAACGTGTCGGGCGATGTGAGGGGACCAAAGCCGGTTTCCCCCATCGGCGTCGTGATGAAAGCCACCTGCCCGTTGTTGCCGAGGTTGCACCGAAAAATATCGGTGTCGCCCGCCGTCAGGGTGGCGCGGAACACGATGGCCCGCCCCTGTTCGCCCAGGGCGACGACCGGCGCGCCGGCGATGGTGTTGTTACCGGGCTCTACGTCGGCCACCTTGGCCAGCAGCCCGCCGGCGAGGGCCGATTGGCAGGAAACCGCGAGTCCGACGACGCACAAGAACGATGAGGCTGAAAGGCGCATGAGAAACTCTCCTTCAATTCCGAACCATCGGCAGGCTTTTCCGGGCCCCGGGTACAACCGCGGCCTCACCCACAATGCCAGTGCGACATCCGGCCCCGTTTCCGCAGAAAAAATTTTGCGCGACCCTCGGTCTGATAACACCGGCGTGAGATTGGAACCCGGAATCCGATCGCTCGGCACCCGCCGGCCAAGGGGTGCGTGTCCGGATACCAGCTTCGCTGTCAAAGCCGCCGTGCCACCGAACGCGCCGTCAAACGAGGCCAAACCCCGACTTGGGTTGGATTTGGAAAGGTTCCGGCCGCTCCCGGCGAGAATCCGGAGTGTTCGGATTCAGAAATCCTTAGAGCCTGTGTGAGAAGCAGCGAATGTGCCGATGAATGGGGGATGGAACGGAGTTCTTACCCGAGCGACCTCACGGATGCGCAGTGGAGACTGGTGAAGCCGTTGATCCCGCCGGCCGATCCCGGCGGTCGTCACCGCAGCGTGGAGTCGCCGCGGCGACCGAAGTGGTGAACGGCATCCTGTACCTGAACCGCAACGGCGTGACCTGGCGGGCGCTGCCGCACGAGGACGCCGCGGCGACCGGTGTGGTACTACTTCCGGCGCTTCCGCAATGATGGAACGTGGAAGAAGATTCACGACGCGCTGCGCGACAAGGTTCGGAAGAAGGCCGGGAAGAAGAAGAATCCCAGGTCGCCGCGATCATCGACAGCCAATCCGTGAAAGCCACGGAAAAAAGGGGGTCTGCGGGTACGACGCGGGCAAGAAGGTGAGCGGGCGGTCGCCGCGACGACCACATCGTCGTCGATACGCTCGGGCTGGTGATGGCGCTGGTGGTGCACGCCGCGAACATCCACGATCACGACGGCGCGAAACTTGTTCTCGAACCGATGGTGGGCAAGTTCCCGCGGCTCGAGAAGGTCTGGGGCGACGGCGGGTACGCGGGCCAGCTGATCGGCTGGGTGGGTCGCCGCGGCGACCGGATGGGTACTCGAGATCGTGAAGCGCACGGACACGCTGCCGAAGTTCATCGTGATCCCCAAACGCTGGATCGTCGAGCGGACCTTCGGATGGTTCGGCCGATACCGCCGGCTGAGCAAGGACTACGAACAAACCACCGAAAGCAGCGTGTCGATGGTCTACATCGCCATGATCAACGTGATGCTCCACAGGCTGGAAAAAGGGTGAACCGGCTTCTCACACAGGCTCTAAGGGTTTGATGGGCGAGGCAGGAGCAGCGTTGCTCCGGGCTGAAGGTCGAACGCTTCGACGTGGCCTGAGCGTGAGCCGTCGATGGTGACGAAATGAATGTGAAGATCGCTGGAACCAGGCGTAAAGACGCCGCGGTGCTCGGTGGAGTAGAAGCCCACCAGTTGCACCGGCGTGCCTGTGAGCTCGCCGTGGACTTTGGCTCGGTCGTGTGCCTCGCGCCCCGGCGCGAGGCCGGGGACGGGGTGCAGCACATGAAACGAGAGGGCGTTGGCGGCGCCCTCGATACGGAAAGGGCCGGGCCGGGCCGGGTCGAAGCCCGAGTTCCGGAGGAGCGCCGGCAGACGTTCCTCGAAGGCGTCGGCGGTCAGTGCGTCGGACGGGAGGGGCTGACGGTTCCACTCGTGTACGTTCGCCCAAACGAGGAACGGCGCGCCCGCGTCGGCACGGGGTGTGGATGTGAATGCGTTGTCGCGGACTTCGCCGACGTGCGCAACGCCGTCGATGACCGTGATCTCTCCCGCGAGCCCTTCGACGGGGCCGACAGCGTTGAGACCGGGGGTGCTGAGCAGGTCGGCCAGGCGGACCTGGGCGGCGGTCTTGCCTTCCATGATCGTGCGGTGCATCTCGCCGACCCAGGAGACCATGCCTGAAGAGGACGCACCCGCGACGGCGGAAGTTGCCTCCCTCGCCGATGAGTCCGGCCGGACCAGTCGCCCGCCGACCGCCTGCTCCAGCGAGATGCGGGCGAGCGCCGCGTCCCGTCCCAGTTCGTTGAGCGTGCGGCGGGCGTCGATCACCTCTCGCTGCGCCTCGAGTAGCACCGTTACATCCGCCTCGCCCGCCTTGAGCGCGGACTCCGCGAGGGTCAGGTTCCGTTCCGAGAGCGCGAGTACGGAGGAGCGGTACTGCTCCACTAATCGCGTCGCGCTGTCGAGTTCGACCCATGCGACACGCGCCTCGCGGACGGCCCGCTGGGCGACGGACTCGTAGTTGGCAAGCGCCACCCGGGCGAGCGAGCCGGCCTTTGCGATCTGCGCCTGGTTGGTGTCGAAGATCGGGACGGCAACCTCGAGGACCGGGCCGATGGACTTGTCGCTGGACTCGGAGCGCTCGAAGTCCGCGCCGAGCCCAAAGTCCTTCAGGCGGCTTCGCTCCTCGACCGACAGGTCCGCCCGCTGCGCTTCAACGATCGAACGTGCCGCAGCAACGTCCAGCCGCTGTGAACCCGCGAGCACGATCGCGGTGGCCTCGTCGAGCGTCATCATCCCAACGAAAGACGCGGCCAGTTCCGCCGTCCATTCCGCGTTCTCCGCCGCGAATCCGATCAACTCCAGCAGCCGGCGGCGGTCCTTGGCAAGATCGCGGATGACGGTTGCCCGCTCGGCCTGAGCCTTGGCGAGTTGTTGTAACGCTCGGTTGACATCCAGCGGAGTTCCCTCGCCGCCGCGCACGCGGGCTTCGAGCGAGTCGATGGTGCGCTGGATCGTGGCCAGGTTCTCATCGGTCAGTTCAACCGCCCGCTGGCCGAAGGCGATGCGGGCGTGCGTGGCCTTCACCTCCGCCACCAGGCGCAGGGCCTTGTCGGAAACGTCGAGCACGGTCTGGTTGAGCCGGGCATCGGCGGCGTTGATCTTGCCGTCGCGGAGCCAGAGGGCGGCGAACGACTGCACCACCTGCGCTCCGATGAACGTGCCGCCGCTCACCGGGTCGAACGGGAACCGCAGTGTCAGCGCGAGCACCGGATTCGGCAAGAGGCCCGCTTGCACGAGGTCGGCACGCGACGCCGCGATGCGCTCGACGTCGCCTCTGATCTCGCGGTTGTTGCGGAGCGCCATTGCGAGGGCCTGCTCGACCCTCAGCGGCGTGCGGCCGTCCCACGAGGTCAGCGATGCCTCCCATGGCTCGGCCCACGTCGGCGTCACGCCCGAGCGTTCTCCGACGGTCGAAGCGGCGCGTCCGATGTCGGGGTTGGGATCGAGCGAGGCGCACCCGCCCCCCCCGGAGGCGAGCGCGGCCAGCGTCAGCGCGGCGGGGGCGAGCGTGTGGGTCATCCGTGGAACGCGACGAGTGGGGCGGGGCGTCATGCGGGGAATCTCCGAGTTGGAAGCGGTCGCCGCGGCGACCGTGGTGTGTGCTTACTTGTGCTCGTGGCCGTGCCCGTGGTCAGGCTGGGCACCGTGCGGCGTCTTGGCCGTGGTGCCCGCGATCGCGCCCGCGAGTTTCTTCGCGCGAACCTCGTCGGCGAGCGCATCCCATCGCAGCGCGCAATCGCCGTCACAGAACCCGACCGTCAATCCGTTGTACTCGCGGCTGTGGAGCGCGTTCACCTTGTCTCCGGTCATGGGGCACACCTCGTTCACGGTCTTGCCCATCGTCTCGGGCTTCGGCTCCGGCTTCCGCTCCGCCCGGCTCGACCAGTGCAGGTGCGCGATCTTCGCCACGCCCCCCTCGTCCACGATCACATACGTCACGGCGGCGAGGTACTTCTTCGTCAGGCTCTTGTCCTTCGCGTCGGGCACGGTGAACGAGCCGATCTGCCGCACGATCGAGGCCGCGCCGAAGGTCCGCACGTCCTCCTTCGTCACCGTCATCACGAAGCCGGGCATCTCCTTGAGTTCCGGCATCAGGTGGTGGTCACGGTACGTCTCCCACGTCCCCTCATCGCTCGTGTTCTCGCTCACGGTGGCGCGGCCTTTGTCCAGGAAGAGCGCGTCGAGGGCTTTCGCGTCGGCCTCCGCGCACGCGGCCATGTACGCGCGTGCGACCTTGACGGCGGGGTTGCCCGCGAGCGCAGCGGCATCGGCCTGCGCTTCCTTCGCGGGCGGCTTTGGAGCGGGGGTGGTGGCGGCTCCGAACGCCGCCACTGCAACAAGGAGAGAGGTTGAAGCAAACAGGACGGTGGAACGAGTCATGGTGAGGCCTCCAATAAAGGGTTCTTGGACCGGGGAATGAGCCGTCTCTATCGCGGACAATCCGCAATCGGCCCGCGCCGCTTTCACGGCGCGGGACGGTGGTTCAGTTACTTGTGGTCGTGGCCGTGGCCGCCCGACTTCGTGTCGCCGCCGTGGCCGGCGTCCTTGCCGTCGCCCTGTGCGACGTTGAACGTGAAGGGCACGGTGACGACCTTCCCGTTGTGCTGGAACTGCGCCCAGCCTTTGTAGACGCCCGCGGCCTTGAAGTGCGCCTCGAAGTCCACCTTCGGGCCGCCCTTCCTGCTCGCGTCGGAGTGGTCGCCCCCCTCGTGCGGATGGCTGTGTACGAACTCCTTGAGATCCTCGCTGATGATGACCAGGTGCCCCATCGCGCCGAGGTACGGCGCGAGGTCCGCCACCGGCTTGCCGTCCTTGGTGATGGTGTACGCCATGTGCGTGGCGCCGCCGGTCTTGACCGGCCCGCCGGTGTTCAGCGTAACGGTGTACCCGTCCACGGTCTTGGGCTTGTCGTTGTCCACCGTCAGCGCCACGGCGGCTTTCGGTGTGCCTTCGACCTTCAGCGTCACCGGCACCACTTGCATCCCCACGTCCTTGGGGGTGAAGTCGTGGAAGAGGGTGTACTCACCGCCTGAGGGGAAGGTCCAGGTGAAAGTAAACGTGCCGTCGGGCTGGAGTTCGGGGTGCTCGTGCGCATACCACGAGAGGTCCTTGCTGACCATGAGCAGGTGCAACGGCATCTCGTGGACGATCTCGACATCCTTCACGGCCATGCCGCGCGGGTCTTTGAGCGTGAACAGGAGATTCACGGGCTTGCCCGCCTCGATCTTCCCGCCGATGGGCTTCACGTCCACCGTGAACTTGTCGCTGGTCTGCTTCTTGAGTTTCATGTGGCAGACCGGGCACTCGCCGGGGGCGGCGTAGGTCTTGTCCCCCTCGCAGTGCATGGGGCAGAAGTACGTTGCGGGGGCGGCCGAATCGATCTTCGCTGCCGCGGCCTTGACCGCCGCGAACGCCGCGGTGCTCTTGGCGAGATCGCCCTTGTCGGCGACCTCGTGCAGGGCGTCGGCGGCCTCGGCCAGGGCCTTGCCCGCAAGGTTTGCTTCCTTGACCTTGTCGCGCGGGATGCCGCTGTCCTTGGCGAGGGAGAGCGCGCCGAGCTCCTTGGCAAGCGCGTTGACGGCGTTGGCGCGATCCGAGACCCCGGCCACCGTGCCCCCCTTGAGCGCGGCTTCGATGGCTTTCACCTCATCGGCGATCCGTCGTGCTGCTTCGGAGAACGACTTAGGCTTGGCGACGTCGCCGTGCGCGTGGCCTTCGTCCTTGGCGTGATCGTGCTGGGCCAATACAGGCGTGGTCCAGAGCACCGCGGCCGCGAGGGCGGCCAAGAGAGTGGTTGCCGAGCGCTTCTTCATTTCGAGACTCCTTCAGTTGGCCGGGTTGGGGCCATGTTTCGTTGAGGCAGAGGCGGATGCGATGCCGCCGTCGCTCGCCTCTGCCGGAGGCGCGACGTGGTAACTCGATGGAACTGGGGCGGCTTCCGCCGCCGCCGGTGGGTTGGGTTGGGAGTGCGGGACAGGTGACGACGGAGCGGCGGCGCCGTGCTGCTCGACATGCTCGCGGGCAAGCCTCTCGGCGGCCGTCTTGCCGAAGCGGTAGAAGACCGCCGGGGTGACGAAGAAGTCCAGCAGCGTGCTTGTGGTCAGACCGCCGAGGATCACGACCGCGACCGGGTAGAGGATTTCTTTGCCCGGCTCGCCCTTGCTGAGCACCAGCGGGACGAGGCCCAGCCCCGCCGTGACGGCGGTCATGAGCACCGGCGCGACGCGCTCCTGGCTGCCCTGGATGATGAGTTCCTTGCTCCAGGGCTTGCGTTCCTCGGTCATCAGGTGGATGTAGTGGCTGACCATCAGCACGCCGTTGCGCGTGGCGATGCCGGTGAGCGAGATGAATCCTACGAGCGAGGCGACACTGAATGGTTCGCGGGTGATAGCCAAGGCGGTCACGCTGCCGATGAGCGCGAAGGGGACGTTGAGCATGATCTGGGCCGCGACCATTCCGGAGCGGTAGTGCGTGTACAGAATCACGAAGATCGCGATGAGCGAGCCAGCGCCCAGAAAAAGCAGAAGGCGCGTGGATTCCTGCTGCGCCTCGTACAGCCCGCCGTACTGGATCGTGTACCCCTGCGGCAGTTTCACGTCCATGGCGATGGACTTCTGGAGTTCCTTGACTGTCGAGCCCAGGTCGCGGCCGCGCACGTTGCACTGCACCACGATGCGGCGGCGCAGGTTTTCGCGGACAACCTCGTTGGGGCCGAGCCTCTCGACCACCTCGGCCACGTCTCGAACGAGCACGATCGCGCCGGTGGGGGAGACCAGCCGCGTCTCCCCAAGACGGGTCGGGTCCGTTCGATAGCGGTCGTCCAGCGTGAGCGTGATGTCGAACGCCTTGAGGCCTTCAAGCACCTGGCCGACGGCTTTGCCCTTGGTCGCGGTCTCCATCGCGTCGGTGAGCGTCTCGGTTGTGAAGCCCACGCGGGCGGCGGCGTCGCGGTTCACCGTGATGTGCAACTGGGGCACGAGCACCTGCTGCTCGACCTGCAGGTCGGCGACGCCGGGGATGCCGCTCATCGCGGCCTGCACCCGCTGCGCCAGGTCGCGCAGGGTGTTGAGGTCGTCGCCGAAGACCTTGACGGCGACCATCGCGCGGACGCCGGACAGGAGGTGCTCGATGCGGTGGCTGATGGGCTGGCCGACTCCGACGTTCACGCCCGGGAAGACGGAGAGTTTTTCTTCGATCTGGGCGAAGACCTCCTCGCGCGGGCGGATGTCTTTGACCGGTGGTGGACGCCGGCCGCTGACCGATGGGAACTTGTCGGGGTTGTCGGCCTCTTCCCTGGTCCACAGGTCCACGTCGATCTCGGAGGAGTGGACCCCCTCGGCGTGCTCATCCTGCTCGGCGCGGCCGGTGCGACGGGCCACGTTTTTGACCTGCGGGATCGAGAGGATCGCTTCCTCCGCTCTCGTCGCGACGCGGTTGGACTCCTCCAGCGACACCCCCGGCGTGAGCATGAACGAGACCGTCGCGGTGCCCTCGTTGAAGGGCGGCAGGAACTCCGAGCCCAGGCGAGTGACCATGAAAAGGGCCACCGCGACCAGCCCGGCAAGCGTCGCCAGCACCGTAATGGGGCGCGGCATCGAGATCGAGTAGGACTTGAGCGCGATCCGCTTGCAAACGCGGAGCAGGAGGCCGTCCCTGCCGTGGGTCATCCGCTTGATGCCGGGGAGCAGGTAGTACGCCAGCACCGGGGTGATCGTGAGCGCCACCAGCAGCGAAGCGAAGATGCTGATGATGTACGCCGTCGCCAGCGGGGCGAAGAGCCGCCCCTCGATGCCCGGAAGGAAGAACGTCGGCAGAAACACAAGGTTGACGATGACCGTGCCCAGGATGATCGGGTTGCGGACCTCGCTGGAGGCGTCGAAGACAACCTGCAGGATCGGCCCGGGGTTGGCGGAGCGCCGGTTCTCACCCAGGCGACGGTAGACGTTCTCGACATCGACGATGGCGTCGTCCACCAGTTCGCCGATGGCGACCGCCAGACCGCCGAGCGTCATCGTGTTGACGCTCATGCCAAGCCAGTGGAAAACCATGAAGGTGGTGATGATCGAGAGCGGCAGGGCCGTCAGGGTGACGATCGTTGTCCGCACGTTCATCAGGAAGAGGATCAGGATGATGACGACGAGGATCGCGCCGTCGCGGAGGGCGTGGACCACGTTCGTGATCGATGAGTGGATGAAGTGCTCCTGCCGGAACACGTCCGCGTTCACATCCAGGCCGGGCGGGAGCGCCGGCGTGATCTGCGCGAGCGTCGCGTCGAGCGCCCGGGTGAGGGTGAGGGTGTCCGCGCCCGGCTGCTTCTGAATGGCCATGATGACGGCGGGATGAGCGTTTTCGGAGCCGTCGCCGCGCTTGATCGTCGGCCCGGCCTCGGTCACGGTGGCCACGTCCCGGATCAGCACCGCGCGCGGCGGCGAGTCGTGGTCGCCGGGCTTGTTGGTGATGAGCGAGGACGCGATGTCGTCGGCCGTCCGGACGCGGCCGAGATTGCGGACGACGAGTTCCTGTGCCCCGCTGATGAGAAACCCGCCGCCGGTGTTTTTGTTCGACGCCGCGAGAGCCTTCTCCACATCCTCGAGCGTGAGGCTAAAGAGTCGGAGTTTGTCGGGGTCCACCCGCACCCGGAACTGCTTCAACTCGCCGCCCATCACCGTGACCTGGGCGATCCCCGGGATCGAAAGGACGGCCGGACGCAGCACGAACTCGGCCTGCGTCCGCACATCCATCGGGTTGAGCGTCTTGCTCGAAACGCTTATCAACGCGATCTCGCCCATGATGCTCGACGCGGGCGTCATCACGGGAACGATGCCCGGCGGCAACTTCTCGATGATGGTGGTGAGCCGTTCGGACACGACCTGGCGGTTGTACTTGAGGTCGGTGCCCCACTCGAACTCGACGTACACAATTGACAGTCCGAGCGCGCTGCGGCTGCGGACGCGCTCGACCCCCGGCGCGCCGTTGACGGCGGTCTCGATCGGGTAGGTGACCTGCGCCTCCACCTCCTCCGGCGCTAGACCGGGAGCCTCGCCAAAGATGGTGACGACGGGGCGGTTGAGGTCGGGCAGCACGTCGGTCGGCGTGTTGAACGTGACATAGAGGCCGTACACCGATACCAGCAACGCGGCGATGAGCACGAGCACACGGTTGTGGAGCGAGGCTTTGATGATCCAGTTGAGCATTCGAGTTCCCTTGGCTTAGTCGTGCGAATGCCCATGGCCGTCAGAGGCCGGTTCCGCGGCCGCGCCCGGTGCCAGCGGCACCTCACCCTTGAGTTGCGACAGGCTGAACGCGCCGCTGATAGCGACGACGTCGCCGGGCACCAGACCCTGCGTGATCTCGGCCGCACGGCCGTCGCTTTGTCCGACGGCCACGTCGCGCTTGCGGAAGGTGTCCCCCTCCTTCACGAAGACGTACTGGAGCGGGCCCTCTTTGACGACTGCCGAAGGCGGCACCACGACCGCTGAGCCGTTGGCTCCAAGCACCACGGCCAAATCGACAAACTGACCTTGGCGCAACGCCCCGGAGGGGTTCTCGGCGTCGATGAAGATGTGCCCGGTGCGCTTGCTGGCATCGACCACCGGACTGACAAACCGAACCTTGCCCTCGCCGAAGGCCGACCCGTCGGTTCCGCTGCGGACGCGCACGACGGCGTCGCGCGCCGCCGCGAGGTGGGAGAGCAGGCTCTCGGGCACTTCCCCTTCGATCTGCACCCGAGTCAGGTCCACGATCTGCGCGATGCTCTGTCCCCGGTCAACGCCCTGACCGATGATCGCGCTCTGCATGACGACCACGCCGTCGATCGACGAGGCCAGCACGAGCACGCCGCTTTCGGTGGCGCCGAGCGCGTCGATCAGACGTTTGAGCGCCTCGGCCTCGCGGGTGGCTTGGGTGAAATCGGCTTCAAGGCGCCGCACCTCACCACGGGCTTCGACCGATTTCGTGCGCTTCTCGCTGAGCGTGTTCTGCGCCACCGCTTCCGCGTTGGCTTCGACCCGCTCCCGCTCGGATCGTGCCAGAGTCTCGCGCTCGCGTGCGGTCTCCAAAAGCGAGCCCGCCTGTTCCGCCCGGCTTCTGGCGATCACCAACTCGCTCGTGAGACGCAGCGACTCGGGCGAATCAATCTCCGCGATGATGTCGCCGACGCGAACCGCATCGCCCACGCGGACCCGGATCGTGCGAACAATCCCGGCGATGCGCGGGGCGACCGCTTGCACGCGGTCAGGAAGCGGCCTCACCATTCCGCTCAGCCTCAAGACCCTCTCGACGTGACCGAAATCGACTTCGGCGGTCTGAAGGCCGATCGCGGAGGCGGTCGCGGCGGAGACGCGCTTGGGAGCGTTCGGGTCAAAGGTGGAGCCGGCGGACTTGCCGTGACCTTCGTGGGCCCGGGCTGTAAGTGCCAGCGCGGTCGCGATCGTCACGGCCGCGGCAACGGCGGAAGCAGTGCGGGATTGCATTGAAACCTCCTGAGCGAGGGAAGGAACATGAAATGTGTTTGCTGACAACGCCGAAGGACGAATACATCTCCCCTTGCGTTGCGGCTACCCGACGCAAAGCGAAAACATGCACGCAGAGGCGCACACTCGGTGTTCGTTCAAATTGTGAGCGCGCAATGCAAGCGCAGCAGGCTCGTCGGAGGCCGGAAACCCCCCTCATTCGGAGCCTTCCTATACACGCGCTGCTCGCGTGCCACGTCGTTGTACGCCGGTGCGGGCAGCACCGCCATCAGCGTGACAACCGGCAACTCGACCTGCGGTTTCTGGGGCAGCGACTTCGCCATCTCGTGCGATTCGCATGTGCATTCGCCCTGCTCGTGATGATCGTCGCACGGTGATGGATCGCGCTGATCCTCGGACGCAGTTGAGTGATCGTGCGAATGATGCGCGCCGGCCGGTTCGTCGTGGTCGTGTGCGTGGTCTGCCGCGGCGGGCGCGGAATGATCGCCGCAGGCCATGCACGCTCGGAACATGGCTTCGAGATCGCAGCAGCAGAGCTGCAGCCCGATCGTCACGGCGACGGCAAGGATCCACCGGCATGGAGCGGGCAGGGTCACGACAACGATTATACCCGCAGGAGGGTCCAGGGTTGAGTGGCTGCTTTCTTGCTCGAAGCCCACCCGCACCGGCGTAGAGCGAGGCCGAGATAAACCCGAACCGGACTGCCGTCCTCGCTGGAGCCCGGCTGGGATCACCGGATGCTCCATTGGCGTCGCGGCGTAGCGGTTCTCGTGCTCTTTGCGTCACTCCTGAAGCGATCAGAGGCAAGGCCTGTCGTGAGGAGCCATTCCTGATGCATGCGCGGGCGATGCTCAGCCGATCGGCGTCATTTCAGACAGATGTGTGGCGTCGTTTCGCGGATTCACTTCGGCCGCAGCCATTCCCCCGGTTTCCGGGTCTGCCGTGACACCCGAGTTGATTGTGGGTGCCACGCAACGCCGTGAATTCCGGGAGAAGCGTAACGCCGCAAGTGGTGATTTGATAAGTGGTTACATGCACCATCTGCGCGCACGAACACACAGGTTGGTCGCGTCGCCGGAACCGCGAAAGACGCGAGAAAACACGCGATTTCCCGCTTCGGCCGCGCGGCACGGAGTTTGGCGGACGGCATTCCCGATCGGGGGCCTCGAACTGCACGAGTGCCTCAAAACGGCGTGTTTTCCGATGGATTCTCCTTTCCCCCAGACCCCGCCCCCCAGTCGCCCGCCCCGCTTGGCGTGCGCGCCGCGACGACCGCAACACCTTCACCAGCAACAGGTTACAGCGTTTGTTGGCGTGCGGAGTTCACGGCGTTGGGTGCCACGGTTTGTTCGCCTGCTCTGAGGCGGCAAGCCGTGCGGGCGTGCAAGTCGGTGAAGATAAGTGATGTCGCGGGCGTGGCCTGGGAGATCGCGCGCGAGCGGAATGGCTGGAGTTGCTTCACGAGGCTCATCTCGGTGACGGGTTTGAGGTCGATGTATTCGAGGTCGGCTCCCCAGCGCACGAAGCGGCGGAGTCGGCCCAGGCACGAGTTGATGTACGACCTTGTGAGTTCTTCCGCGGCGAGTTGGTCCATCCAGGCTCGCACCTGGTGGCGGTTGATCTTGCTTGGCGCGCTCGACGTGCCCGCGAAGGTTTCGAAGCGTTTGAGCGTCGGCTGGTAGTTGAGGTGTTCACGCGACGGGGATCCGTCGCGTCGCCTGTAGTACGACGCGGCGTGGGTGAGGAAGAGCGCTGTGAGTTCACCGAGGGTGTGAGTGTTCAGAGCGCACGGAGCGGTGGGCTCGTGCATGGGGAGGGTTCACGGTGCGCCTCATGTTCCTTACGATCGGCGCGTGTCGTGAGGCTCCAGTTCTCAGGCTGGCGATTCAGTGTAGGGATTTTTTTGTGTGGAATGCAAACGCGACAGCCCCAGCGGTGAGTGCCGCTGGTCTGTCGCATGGTCCTTGTGGCTTATGAGGCCGGGCGGACGTTCCCAGCGTTGGCCTCCGTGAACAAAGGCCTCAGCCAGAGCGGGCGACGAGGATCGAACTCGTGACATTCAGCTTGGGAAGCTGACGTTCTACCGCTGAACTACGCCCGCGTAAGTGGTATTGTCACCTCTCCAAGGTGCCGGGTCAACACGAGCGATTCGGGTACGCGATCCACGCAAACAGGGAAGGGCGTCAGTTGAATGAATCCGGAGAAGATCGCGGCGGGCCGGGCGGATGCAACGGACCCGCTGGGCGGGGGCCGGTGGTGCTTGGTATCGCCGGCGGGATCGGCAGCGGGAAATCGACGGCGGCCCGCGAGTTCGCCAAGTTGGGGTGGGTGGTGATCGATTCGGATTCGGAGGCCAAGGCCGCGTTGATGCTGCCGGATGTGAAGAAGTCGCTCACGGAGTGGTGGGGGCCTTCGATACTGGGTTCGGGGGGCGAAGTGGACAGATCGGCGGTGGGGGCGATCGTTTTCGCGGACGAATCGCAGCGAAAGCGATTGGAGGGGCTGATCCATCCCCTGATCGCCAAGAGCCGTCGAGAGGCGATCTCCTCGGCGACGGCACGTGTGGGGCGGGTGCCGCCGGGGGTGGTGTACGACGCGCCCCTGTTGTTCGAGGCCGGGCTGCATATCGAATGCGACGCCGTGGTGTATGTCGATGCGCCCGAGCCGGTGCGGATCGAGCGGGCGCGTCGCGGCCGAAGGTGGGACGACGCGGAGTACCGGCGTCGGCAGGCCGCCCAGTGGCCTTTGGAGCAAAAAAAAGCCTTGTGCCGCTTTGTTATCCAGAATGACGAGGACGGGGTTGACCTGAGCGTGCCTTGCCGCCGCATTGCGGCTATACTTGTTGGTGGTCAGGGCTAGTGCCCCGGCTGCGGTCGCTGCGGCGACCGACCTTCCAGCCTCACTCTCAATCCAAAAGAGGGGTTCGTTCGGCGAGTGCCGGGCGTTTCGGCGTTGCTCGCGGACCTCGGACGAGTGGTGCGGCTCATCGACGACGACGGAATCTCCGGGCGACGAACCGCCTGGGGACGCTGGGCAAGATGCCCTCAATGAACTCACGATCACAACCAGGAATCTGACTCCATGGCCAAGACGACCAGCCGTTCGTCCCGTACCGCTCCCGATGCCGACGAGGTGGTGAAGAAGCGTCGCCCCAAGCCCGTCGAAGCCGTGGAGAGCGCGCCGTCGCGTTCGACCTCGACGGTTGAACCACGCAGCGCGGCCGTACCGCCGGCACCCGCGGCACGCCCGGTTGAGTCAAAGCCCGTTGAGCCGAGGCAGTACGAATATCGGCAGCCGGACGGCCCGCGTCCGCAGAGTGGTGGCGGCTCGAACTCGTGGCCTTCCAACCTGGGCGGACCACCGAGCGGTGGGGGACAACATTCGCAGCAGCAACCTGCTCAGCCTCCGCAATCACAACAACCTCAGCCGCCTCGGCCGATGCCTTCGTGGGCCGGGCAGGGGCAGAACTCTGGTCAAGGCCCGGCACCGTTTCAGCAGCCGCCGGGATCGCAGCCTCAGATGGCCCAGCCGCAATCGGTCGGGCAGAATCAGGGCGGCGGTCAATCACAGAGCCAAGGCGGCGGCCAACAAGGCGGCCAACAAGGCGGCGGATATCAACAGCAAGCCGGCGGCGGGTATCAGCAGCAACGGCCCTATAGCGGCGGGGGCGGCGGAAACAACGGTGGCGGCGGCGGTGGCGGCGCTCAAATGCAGATGATGCAAGGACAAGGCGGCGGACGACGCAAAAAAAAGAAAAAGCGCGGCGGAATGATGGGACAGGGCGGTGGCTTCAGCCCTCCCAGCACCAGCACCAGCAGCGGCGGCGGCTACGGCAGCGGCAGTAGCAGCGGCGGCGGCGGCGGGACCGTCGCCCAAATGATCGCCCAAGGCTTCCTCCCCTCCGACGAAGAAATCGATCGCGAAGCCCAGGCCCTCGAACGCATCGCCGGCACCCCCGAGTACGCCGAGGCCGAGAAGAACGCACTCCACATGTCCGAACTCCAGCGCATGGAGATCACCGCCCTGCACAAGTTCGCGGAGAAGGAGGGACTCATTGAGTTCCACAAACTCCCACGCCAGGAACTCATCTTCCAACTCCTGAAGAAAAAAGCCGCCGAGACCGGCCTCATCTTCGGCGAGGGCACCCTCGACATCGGACAGGAAGGCTACGGCTTCCTCCGCTCCCCCGAGCAGTCGTACCTGCACTCGCCCGACGATATCTACGTCCCGCCGCAGATGATCCGCCGCATGGGACTCCGCCGCGGCATGGAAGTCAAAGGCGCGATCCGCCCACCCAAGGACAACGAACGCTACTTCACCATCCTCCGCATCGATTCGCTCAACGGCAAGAACCCCGCCGAAGCCAAGCGCCTCCCGATCTTCGAGGACCTCACCCCGCTGCACCCCGAGCAGCGCTACGTCCTCGAAACAACCCCCGACGAGATCGAGATGCGCATCGTCGACCTGGTCGCCCCCATCGGCCGCGGGCAGCGCGGCCTGATCGTCGCCCCGCCGCGCACCGGCAAGACCGTCCTGCTCCAGAAGATCACCCAGGCGATCCACAAGAACTACCCCGATGTCAAGATCCTCGTGCTCCTCATCGACGAGCGCCCGGAGGAAGTCACCGACTTCCGCCGCAACACCTCGAATGAAGTCGAGGTCATCGCCTCAACCTTTGACGAGGATTCATCGCGGCACGTCGCCGTCACCGAGATGGTCATCGAGAAGGCACGCCGCTACGTCGAGTTCGGCCAGCACTGCGTCATCCTGCTCGACTCGATCACCCGACTCGCCCGCGCCTACAACGCCAACCAGCCCCACTCCGGCAAAATCATGACCGGCGGCATCGACAGCAACGCACTCCAGCGCCCCAAGAAGTTCTTCGGCTCCGCCCGCGCCATCGAGAACGGCGGCTCGCTCACCATCCTCGGCACCGCCCTCGTGGACACCGGCTCCAAGGCCGACGAGGTCATCTTCGAGGAGTTCAAGGGCACCGGCAACAGCGAACTCCACCTCGACCGCAAACTCGTCGAAAAACGCATCTGGCCCGCCATCGACGTCTCGGCCTCCGGCACCCGCCGCGAGGAACTCCTCCTCGACAAAAAAGAACTCGAACTCACCCACCGCCTCCGCAAGGTCCTCGCGGACATGAACGTGGTCGAGGCGCTGGAACTCATGAAGAGCCGCCTGAAGAAGTGCAAGACCAACGCGGAGTTCCTGATGTCGATGAATCTGGGGGCGTAAATTCATGCCTGAGATCAGCCGCTTTTTCGGCATCGTGATCGCGATGTACCACAACGACCACGATCCCCCGCATTTTCATGTGCGGTACGGAGATGAAAAAGGCCGTGTCGGCATCAACGACCTGAGTTTCCTCGAAGGCGGCCTCTCGCCTAGAGTTCGGGGCATGGTTATTGAATGGGCCAGCCAGCATCTTGAGGAACTGCGGCGTGACTGGGTGCTGGCGAAGGAGCGCAAGCCGCTGGATCGGATTCCGCCGCTGGAGTGAGTCGATGCGCGATGTGATTCATGTTGAACTTGCGGGAGGCAATGCGCTGCGGCTTCGCTTCGACAACGGCGAAGTTCGTGTGGTTGACATCGCGCAGATCACCCCCTTTGAAGGCGTCTTTGAGCCACTCCGAGATTCCGACTTCTTTGGACAGGTTCGCGTCGAGCCGGACCTTGGGACAATCGTCTGGCCGAACGGCGCTGACCTTTGCCCCGACGTTCTTTACGCGAACGGACTCCGCGTCTCGCAGAGTGGCTTCGCGGCCTGAAAGAGTGCAAGCCGGATTCGGAGTTCCTGATGTCGATGAATCTTGGGGCGTGATGAACGTCGCCGCGAGCAGTGGTGCTCTGGAACCCCGACCGCAAGGGAGCGGGGTGTTTTTGTCGTGATCCTCAGCCCGAAGGGTGCTCTGCTGAAATGCCTTCATCTTCAGCCTGAAAGGCTGGTAGTTCGTAGCCGGGGGCAGAGCGACGCTTTGGGAGCGCCGCCCCCGGAAAACGCCCCGGAATCCCTCTTTGCACCCTGAAAGGGTGCAACACAAACGCAAACCATCGGGATTCCCGCGCCCCTCCGGCCCATGAAATATCCCTCAAACCGAACAAATACCGCATCCCGGCCTCACGGGGAGGCCGTCGATCACGGCGTCCTGCCACTATTCATGAATCATTTCACGATTCTCCTTGCCGCGGGGTGCGCGGCGCGGGATGATTGACTTGGGCCTCGCCGAGAAATCCTCGGCACAGGCGCGGCACGGGCGCGGATCGAACACCCCAGCGCCCGGCCGCACCGGCCCAGAAAGTGTGTCGGATGAACAAGTGCATTCGTGGCGTGTGGGCGGCGCTCGTCGCGGCAACCGCTGCTTCATCGGCTCTCGGAGGTGGGTTCGCCGGCTTCGCCCCCCAGCAGACCTTTGGAGCGGGGAGCGCACCGATCTCCGTTGCGATAGCCGACCTCGACGGAGACGGCGACGCCGATATCGCCGTGGCGAACAGCACAGGTTCCGGTACCGTCTCGATCCTGCGGAACAATGGCGGCGGGACCTTCGCGCCCCCGCAGACCTTCGGCGTAGGTGACTCCCCCCTCTCGGTCGCAATCGCGGACCTCGATGCCGACATCGACGCCGACCTCGCCGTGGCAAACTCAGTCGGCGCCACCGTCTCAGTCCTGCGGAACTTCGGGAACGTGACGTTCACGCCTCAGCAGACCTACGGCGTCGGGCAAGGCGCCTTCTCCGTCGCGATTGCGGACCTCGACGCCGACGGCGATGCCGACCTTGCCGTGGCGAACAACATCGGCACCGTCTCGGTTCTGCGAAACAATGGCGTCGGGACTTTCGCGCCCCAGCAGGCTTTCGGTGTGGGGAGCGGCCCCGTCTCCGTCGCGATCGGGGATCTCGACGGCATTGGCTCGCCCGACCTCGCCGTAGCGAATAGCGGCAGCAACACCATCTCGGTCCTGCGGAACAACGGCGGCGGGGCCTTCGCTCCCCATCAGACCTACGCCGTGGGAAGTCTCCCCTACTCCGTCGCGATCGCGGACCTCGACGGTGACGGCGACGCCGACCTCGCAGTAGCGAACCGGAGCAGCAACACCGTCTCGGTCCTGCTGAACAACGGGAACGGGACCTTCGCGCCCCAGCAGACTTTCGGAGTGGGGAGCGACCCCTTCTCTGTCGCGATCGCGGACCTCGACGGCAATGGTTCGCCCGACCTCGCTGTGGCGAACTTAAGCAACAACACCGTCTCGGTCCTGCTGAATATGACGGCCCCTCAGCCAAGCCCTTTCGGGTTGATCGCCCCGGCCAATGGAGCGACGGGGCTGGCCCTTCCTGAGAGCATTGCGGTCTGGCCGGGGATGCCGCCACCCTCCCTCCGTTGGCAGCGTTCGGCCGGGTTCGGCGTCACATACGAACTTAAGGTTGCTACCGATCCGGGCCTCACGAGCATCGTCGTCTTGGCGAGCGGGGTTGCTGGGGAGCAGTTCGTGCTGAGCCCGGGCGTTCTGGAGCGGAACACCACCTATTACTGGGGCATCACTGCGGGCAGCCTGAGCGGCAGCAGCGCGTCGACGCCGCCGGTGTTCAGTTTCGGGACCGTTGAAAGCTTCGCGGGGGACGCGAACGGCGACTGTGCGGTGAACTTCACGGACATCACCGCCGTGCTGGCGACCTGGGGCGCGATGTGTCCGTAGCGGCATGGTTGCGCCGCGCGATCGTTAGCATGAAAGGGCGCACCGCCGGAGCATCTCTACATGCCAAGATTCCCGCTCGCCTGCTTGGATACCGATGCCAGACCTCACGGTTGTTTGCTGAAATAATGGAAATCCGCGATATCCCGAAGGGAGCCAAGGCGCAATTTTAGTTCGGGCAAATGACGCACCGGACGAGGAACGGGCACGCAGGTAACGCGCCATTCGTGCTGGTACGCATAGTAGATCGACTTCCACCAAAACACGGGGATGCGCATACGCAAATCAAGCGATGGACCACATGGATCAAAGTAGGTTACCGCGCGTGAGTCGGTGTCCAACTGTGCGAACTGGCCGCGGAGAAGCCGTTCAGCCGCTTCAACGACCGACGCGCTGAGTCGCTTGGCAAACGCTGAGACATCTCGAATGATCAAACACGCGTCTGCCTTGAAGTCTGTGATCAACCGGCGCTCCATTGCGCATGATCCACACCAAACCCAGTAGTCGTCAGTCTTGTCGGTAATCTCGAAATTACCTGGAATGGGGATTCGCGGCCCGTTGTGAATGGGCGATCCATCAGCCTCGCGCACTGGGACCGCGTAAGCGCCGAAGGCATTTATGTCTCGCCGTCGAACAAGCTCATTGTCCGCGCGATGTGGCCCAAGTGATTCGTCATCGTAATACGATGCGGGCCGAAGAAGGATGTCGCCCGCTTCATGGGCCGCGCGCAGATGCTCGCCCGGTCCATACTTGACCACCGCTCGAGGTGGCAGCAGGGGCAGGGCAGCGCCTTTTGCTTGGTCGCTTTCTGGTAGCAGAGACTCATCAGGGGGTGGCGGCGCTCCACGCAATCGGTATTCTTCAACCACGTCATCGATCTTCGCTAGCCATGTTTGCGGCAGAATGCCATATCCGAATGAACTTAGATGGGCCGCCGCGTGGTTGAATCGAAGGCGACGCAGACGATCCTCCAATTGCTGAAGCGGGTGATGCTCCAAGTACCGGCGCTTCGTGTAGGACAAGTGTTGGCCGTTCGCTTCGGGCATGTGGTTTCCATTCTCTCGATTGTTTGGAAGCACACAAGCGCGCTTTGACCTTGCCCACGAACGGTGGACACGCGGGCGCGGGGATGATACCCCGCGACGAGGAGGTCCACGATGGCGAGGAAGACATACAGCAAGGAGTTCCGTGAGTCGGCGGTGAAGATGGTCACCGAGGCCGGTGGCACCGCTCCCCCTCTCCCGTGCCACCGATTCCGGCTTTGCGAAATCGGTGCGCCCCCGAGCGACCAACACCGATTCCCGCTCCGAAAAATCGGGCGGGTGGCCCCGATTCCCCCGATCCCGTGCCACCGACTCGCCGCGGCGAGTCGGTGGCGGTCGTCCAAGGGAACGCGAAAGCCACAGTGAACATCCTCCGCGAAACGACCTGAGGGATGTTGAACGACGAACGACACTCCCCGCGCGAACCACCGATTCCTTAAAGGAATCGGTGGCACGCAACGCCGTGAACTCTTGCGGCAGGGGCACCGCGGCCCCTCTCCCGTGCCACCCAGTGCCGTGAACTGAATCATCTGATTTCGTGCGATCCTCGTGCCCTTTCAGGGCACAAGAGGCTGAAAAAACAGTCCATTCCAGACCCGCGCCGAGGACGGCGGGGTCTGGCAACAGCCGCGCGCCGCGTTGCGGCGAAAACATCGGCCAATCCGGCATACTCGTGATGTTTCCGTCACTACGAGTTCACGGCGTTCGGTACCACCCGCCGCCCGACCCGAGGCTTCGCGGACTCAGCCTCGGCGTCCATGGCATCCGCTTCACGCCCTGGAAAGGGCGTGCCACGGCTGCTCACGCCTGCTCCCCCACCTGCCACCGCAGGAACGCGGTGATGCTCGAGCCGGCGGGCAGCAAATCCTTGATCTTCTTCGTGGGGTCGCGGACGAAGTCCTGCTCGACGAGGGCGAGGTCGGAGTACAACTTATTGATCTTGCCCTCGACCATTTTCTCGGCGATTTCCGGGGTCTTGCCGGCCTCGATCGCCATCTCGACGGCGAGGCGGCGCTCGCGGTCGATCACTGCGGCGGGGACGCTGCTGCGATCCACACCCTGCGGTCTCGGCACGGCGGCGGTGATGTGCATGCAGATGTCCTTGGCGAGGTCCTGCGAGACTGAGCCCTCGCACTGAAGGAGGACGCCGGTTTTGCCGTCGTGGTGGACGTACTGGCCGAACATGGTGGAGCCGCCGCCGGCGAGTTTGTGGGCGCGGGCGATGGAGATGTTCTCGCCGGTGGTGATGCGGAGCTCGTCGATGACCTGGGTCATCTCGGGGGTCGGGGTGATGTCGCCGGAGTTCTTCGTGACGGCCATGTCAGCGATTTTTTTCGCAACGGCGAGGAAGTTCTCGTTCTTGGCGGTGAAGTCGGTCTCGGAGCGGAGTTCGACGATCGAAGCGGCCCTGCCGTCGGCGCTGACGCAGATCGCGACGCGGCCCTCGCCGGCGGCGCGGTCGGTGCGGGCGTCCATCTTGCCCTTGAGCTTTTTCTTGAGGAAATCCTCGGCGGCGTCGGCGTCGCCTTTGGTTTCCTGCAGCGCCTTCTTGCACTCCATCATCGAGAGCCCCGTCCTGTTGCGGAGCGTCATCACGGTCTTTGCGTCGATCTCGGCCATGGCGGAATAGTCCTGAGTGCGGGGTGCTGAGTCCTGAGTGCTGAGTCGGGAGAGGGAGCGAGTACCGGGTACCAAGTACGAAGTACCGAGCACAAGGCGGATTTCAAGAACACGTTCGCGGAGCGAGTTACGGCGCGTTCGGCGCACCGGCGGCGGCCGCGGCGACTTCCGGGCTGCCCGGCTCGTCGGAGCGGAACTGCGTCCGACGGCTGCGGCGTTGGCCGGCGGCTGGAGGCGCATCGCCGGGGCGTGCGTTGGGATCGGCTGGCGTGGCGCCCCCCCCGGGGGTGCCCGAGGCGTGCTCGCGGTCGCCGGTCTTCTCGACGCGCATCTGCTTGCCCTCGATGACGGCGGCGCACAGTTCGCGGATGACCACGTCGATGGAGCGCATCGAGTCGTCGTTGCCGGGGATGGCGATGTCAACGAGGTCGGGGTCGCCGTCGGTGTCGATGAGGCAGATGGTGGGGATGCCGAGTTTTTTCGCTTCGAGGAGGGCGTTGTGCTCGCGGGCGGTGTCGATGACGACCATGCAGCCGGGCATCTTGTCCATGTGGCGGATGCCTTCGAGGTTGCGTTTGATCTTCTTCAACTCGCGGCGGAGTTGGCTCTCCATCTTTTTGGAATAGGACTGGAAGTTGTCCTTCTGCTCGATGCCTTCCAGTTCTTCCATGCGTTTGAGGCGGAGGCGGATGGTCCGGTAGTTGGTGAGCGTGCCGCCCAGCCAGCGCTCGGTGACCCAGTGCATCTTGACATCGCCGACGCGCTGCTGGAGCACGTCGCGGGCCTGCCGCTTGGTGCCGACGAAGCAGACGTCTTTCCCTTCGGAGACGCAGCGTGCGATGTACTTCTTGGCGAGGAGGATGCCCTTGATGGTCTCTTTGATGTCGATGATGTGGATGCTGTTGCGCTTGCCGTAGATGAACGGCTGCATCTTCGGGTTCCAGTTGCTGGCGCGCTGGCCGAAGTGGATCCCGGCTTCGATGAGGTCTTTGACGAGTGATGCGGACATGGGTTGCTCTTTCTTCGTTCAGCGGGGCCGCGAGACGGACAACCGGCGGCACGTCCCCCCGGGGGTCGGGGGTGGGGCTGGCGTTACCCCGATTCCCTTCATCGCGCAAGGGCGATGAGGGTGACGAGCCTGTCAATCCCGCAAAGGTCGCTTCGTGTGCGGCGTGGCCACCAAACCATTGCCGCGGGGACGAAAACCGTTGGGCTTGCCCAGCCTCCGGACATCCCGGGGCGGTGGCATCGGCCTGCCGATGAGGCCGAACAAAGAGTGTACCACGGTTTGAGGGTTCGGGAAAGTATGTTTTTGTGGGCGTTGCTTTGGGTCGAAAAGGCGGTTACTGTTGGGTTTCGGTTTGGGAATCACGCTCGGGGCGTGGCGCAGCTTGGTTAGCGCGTTTGACTGGGGGTCAAAAGGTCGGAGGTTCGAATCCTCTCGCCCCGATTAAAGTTCAGACGCCCGTGAGCCCGCGCTCGCGGGCGTTTGTGCTTCTTGCGATTTTTTTGGATTGGGGGCGGGGGCGTTGGCAGGGCATCTTCTCGCCGATCAAACCCTCACTTCGCCGCGTCAACCTTTGCCCGCATCTCGTCGACAAAGTTCACGATGACGTCGAGGCGGTTCTTGCCCTCGTCCTCCGCCTTCATGATGTCCAAGAGGCGACCATCGGGTGCAAAGACGCCGTTTCTGATCCTGGATTGAAACTCCTTCATGCTGTAGAGCAGTTTGGGAACCGATGCGGACAAGGCCGGCTCCGTCTGGATCAGGACGCTGAAGACCTGCAGGTCGCTGTCGACAAAGCGGATCTCCTTGCCGTCGGGGCTCCACCAGCCGGTGCCGCTGATCCCGGTGGCTGTTGAGATCTGGACGCGGCCCGAACGGGCGTCCGCGGCACCGGCAGCGGCGCCCGTGAAACGCTGGACGTACAGCTCGCCCCGGCCGGACTCACCTGAAACGAACAGCGCCCACGTTCCGTCGGGAGAAAAGAAAAGACCATACTCATTCGCCGGCGAGTCCAGGTACGGCGTGGCGGTCCACGCGGCGCCGGCCTCGTCCTTCTCGAGCATCAGCACGTCCCCATTGGTGTTCGAGAGGTCGCGCTGAAACACCGACAGCGTTCTGCCGTCAGGCGACCAGTCAAGTGGGATGAGCCAGCTTCCTTCCGGGACGGCAAACAGCTTCTCGGGTTCACCCGATCCATCGGCGCGGCGTTCCCAGATGGAGTGCTCTTCGTCGGCAAGGAGATTGTGAACGATGCGCTGCCCGTCGTTGCTCCAGATGTGGTCCCACGCCGGTCCAGGGGTTGGGAGCCGGTTCAGGGTCCGGCGACCGAAGTCGTAGATCCACAGATCGGAGCCGAGGGAGCCGGGTTCGGTGGATTCGAAGCTGGTGACGAGGCGTCCACCGTCGGGAGAAAGGTTCGCGCTTCGGTACGACCGGGGAGGTGCGCCGACGGGCACGGGCCTGCCGTCTTCGTCGATCCAGGCGAGGGTGCGGCCCGTGATGTCGGCGGGCTGCACGAGCATCGCGAGCGCGCCGGTGGGAGAGACGTAGAACGAACCGCCGAGTTTGCCGTTCCAGATCGTGATAGGCTCACCGATGATCCGCTGGGTGGCGAGATCAAACCGTGCGGCGATGAGGCTGTCCCTGTTCCGCCGGGCGATGATGTGGCCGGTGGGCAGATAGGTGGCTTGGGAGGCGTTCTCAAGCAGCGGCGTGCGCTTGCCAGATGCCAGCTCGACGATCTCGACCATCTCATCGCGCTGCTCGTCCGTGCGTGTCCAACGCGAGGCAAGGACGGACTCACCCGAGACCAGCGGATGGATCTGCCCGATGTTTGCCCATGTTGCGGTGTCGTCGTCGCGCATGACGACGCGCGGCTGGCCGCCCGAGGCGGGGATGGTGAGAATCGTCCGGTCCCACATCTGCGCGAGGGCGATCTCCCGAGGCGAGGACCAGCACACATTGGTATCGCCTGTCGCCGGGAGTTCGCAGAGCGTCTCGGGCATGCCCGAGGGCTCGCCGTTGTTCAACGCCACCTTCTTGAGGCTGACCTTGCTGCGGGCGCGGTCTCTGGCGGCGGTGAAGGCGACCCATCGCCCGTCGGGCGAGAGCGCCGCTTTCAGGACGCCCTCGGTGCCCGGGACGGGCTCGGCTTTGTCGCTGTCGAGACGCCGGACCATCATGAGGCCCGGGGGCGTGGGACTGTCGGCCGCGAGTGGCGGCAGGATTCGATAGATGATGAACCGCCCGTCGGGAGCGATGCCGTAAAGATCGTTCAACTCGGGCGTGGGGGGCGTCGTGACCGAGAGGTGGAACGGTGGCGGCGCGGGTGGCGGCGCGGAGCGCATGAAGAACGCACCCAGCAGCCCGCCGACGGCGAGGATGATCAATGCCGCAGCACCGGCGATGGCCGAGCGAACGCGGCTCTTGCGGGCGGGCGTTGATTCAGACGTTTCCAGCCACTCACGCCCTGTCATCGCACGTTCGAGTTCGAGCCGTGCGTCGCCGATGTCGTGGAGCCTCTGCTTCCGGTCCTTGGCCAGGCAGTTGGCGAGCAACTCGCGGATGCGCGCCGGCACCGCGGCGGGCAGGAGGGCCACATCGTGCTCTTTGTGCAGCGTGGCGCCCAAGGAGTCGGCGACGGTCTCGCCGCGGAAAGGCATCGACCCGGAGAGCATCTCGAACAGCACGCACCCGAAGGAAAAGATGTCGGAGCGTTTGTCCACGGCCTTGCCGCGGGCCTGCTCGGGGGACATGTAGCCCGCGGTGCCCATGATCGCGCCGGGGATCGTCGGGGAATGCAGCCGCGCGGGCAAAGTGGCCGTCGGTGAGTCGGGCCTGCCAAACGCGGCAGAGGACGACGGTGCGCCGTCCTCGATCCGAGCCAGGCCGAAATCAAGGACCTTGACGACGCCTTCGGGCGTGACCATCACGTTGCCGGGTTTGAGGTCGCGGTGGATGACGCCCTTCTCGTGGGCCACCTCCAGGGCTTCGGCGATCTGCTTGGCGAACGTCAACGCTTCGTCGACGGGGATCGGGCCCCTCGCGAGCCGGTCGGCCAGCGTGTCGCCTTCGATGAACTCGAGAATCAGGTACTGATGACCGTTCGCCTCTTCGAGGCCGTGGATCGCGCCGATGCCGGGGTGGTTGAGTGAGGCGAGGACCTTGGCCTCTCGCTGGAAGCGGGCGAGGCGGTCGGGGTCTTGCGAGAGATGGGCAGGCAAAGCCTTGATCGCGACTTGACGGTCAAGCCGCGTATCGCGGGCGAGATAAACCTCGCCCATGCCACCGCGGCCGAGTTCACGTTCAATCTTGAATGGGCCAATGCTGGCGGGTTGCATGAGCGGGGAGTGTACGGGTTCAACGGGTTACGGTTTCCGCCCAAGCCCTTCGGAGGACAGCACACGCCGCGTCGCCAGCTCCCAAACCCGAACGCCCTCCAAGAAAAGTTCTATTGGTGTACTGTCACCCCGATTGGTCGGAAATATCGCTGAACGCTGGGAAAAAGCGTACCCGTCCGTGTGGGACGGAGCGGCCTGACAACACCGAGGAACCCCTTGCCGTCGGGTGCCTTCACCGTCACCATCTTGCTGAGTTCCCCGCTGGCAATCATCTCCCGCAGGGCGCGCGTCGCGTCGGCCCGCTCATCGTCCTCATTCCTTGGACGCTCCCCCGCGATGATCCATCGGTGCATGAGCGCGCCGGGTGTCATGTAGTAGAGCGCGTTGCTCGTAATGTCGGTGGCATTCAGCACCGCCTCATCGGGGAAGAGTCTGCCGATGGTCATCGGCACAAAACTTTTGCCCGTCGAAGTCTGGCCTTGCACGATCCCCGCGAGTGGCCTGTCGTCAAGCCGCGACGTGCCGATGAGGTACGCCGACGCCGCCAACAACTCTTCACCCACCACGCCCATCGCCGCGATATCCGCGAGTACCAGGTCGATGAGGTTCGGAGCGATGAGCATCCTGTCCGCCTCATCGCGGGCCGATTCCGGCATGGCGTCAAGCGCGGCCTCGGTCTCCTCATCGCGCGCTCGGAGAAGTTCCTCCCGTGTCGGCGCGGGCGCATCTTCGGCGTCGTCATCGGCGGGATCGGGCCGTGCCGCGAGTGCCGCCGCGATGGTGTTGAGTTCCACCCCGACCTTGGCGCGGTCCAGTTCGGGCCGTTCCTTGCAGAGTGATTCGATGAGCCTGCCGCGCGCCGGTGCGCTTGTCAGGTCCACCTTGTCGGTGTGGGTGGTCCCGTCGGCAAACGTCGCTGTGAGCAAGACGCGGCCGTTGGTGCCGATCGGTTTGTAGTCGATGATGCAGGTGTCATTCATGGGCGCGGCCTCCCGATCACGATTCGACGCCAGCCTCGGCCCAGCCCGCGACATGCCGCAGCCGCCGCGTGAACCGGCGCGGTCCGGGGTTCCTTCAACCCGGCTTCGATCCCGCTATGGATCGTGCCCCTTATCTCCTCATCGGACAGCCCGCACGCCGCCGCCGCGTCCGCGAGCGCACGCTCGGCCTCGGCACGGTCCAACTCACCGCCGATCAAGGTGCCGATGTTGAAGGATGCTTTGTTGAGCGTGTCATTCCGCGCCCCCTCGGCCGTTGCCGCGACACGGGCGCACTCTTTCCGCAGCGCCGCGCGGCCGTAGGGGCTTGCCCAAGGCGGATCAAGCAGGAGGTCGGCTTCAAGGCGCGGCGCTGGGTGGTCGAGCGCACGCACAGTTGGATGAACCGCTTCCGGCGCATCCTCACCCGCTGGGAGAAGAAGCTGGAAAACTACCTCGGCTTCCTGCACCTCGCCTGCGCCCTCATCACCTACAGGGCCGCGGGTCTACTGAGATAGGCTCTTAGAGCGCCTAACTGAATGAGCTGCGGAGTTTTCGGTGGCAGATCATGGCGCATCCAAGCGTGAGGAAGGCCTGATGGATGTCGGCTCGGCGGTCGTATCGGTCGCCGCGGCGACGGTACTTTCTCAGCCACGAGATCGTGCGTTCCACGACCCATCGTGTCGTCCCCAGCCCGCTGCCGTGGACCTCCTCGCCGTCCACGGGAGCCTCGGGGATGATCGGCTCGATCCCGCGCATCCGCGGCAAGCCGCGGTTCCGCCGCGAGCGATAGCCGCGGTCGCCGCGGCGACCGCGGAGCACCGACCTTGCCCGCCACCTTCGGGATCGCGTCCACCATCGGGATCAGCTGCGTGCAATCGTTGACGTTTGCCGCCGTCACCTTCGCCACCAGCGGCGTGCCCTCGGCATCGGTCACCAACTGGTGTTTGGAGCCGGGTTTGGCGCGATCGGTGGGGTTGGGGCCGGTCAGCGCGCCCCCCCGACCGCACGGTCGCCGCGGCGACTCGATG
>CAMTWL010000022.1:0-31057 GCA_947085435.1 uncultured Phycisphaerae bacterium | reverse complement strand
CGGGGGGGGGCCCCCCCTCCACCCGGGGGGGCGGGGCCCCCCGGCGGCCTCCCACAACCCCGGGGCGGGGGGGCCCCCCGGCGACTCTTCGAGAAGCCCGCCCCACCGTCACCCCGCCTGCGCGAGATCGCCGTTGCCGTTTGCACCCACCGCGCGCGACGCTGATGAACCCAGATATTCCCGACGGGGTCGGCCGTTCTTCTTGGGCTTCGTGCCGCCCTCGGCTGCGCATCCCCCGGTGCCCGCTTGCCCATTCCCATTCTGGAGCAACTGGGCCAGCGGAACATCCTCCGCCAGCCTTTGATTCAGTTTCCGAAGCGCCTCGACCTCGATCTGCCGCACGCGCTCGCGGGTCAGGCCGATCTCGTGCCCGATCTGCTTGAGCGTCAGCGGTTCTTTCCCGTCCAGCCCGAATCGGAGGCGAAGCACCTGCGCCTCCCGCTGGTCGATGGCTTCGAGCATCTCGTAGATCAGGCGGAGTTCCTCGTCGCGGAACACGCGCTCGTCCGGCCGGCGGGCGTTCGGGTCCTTCACCACTTCGCTGAAACTGATCGTCTCGCCTTCGGAGTTGGTGTGCGTCTGGTTCGCGCTCTGGAACGCCTTGCCGGCGCTCTTGATGATGCTGACCTTCTTCGCGGAGAGCCCCATCACCTTCGAGAGTTCATCGAGCGTCGGCTGCCGGCCGTGCTTCTCCTCGAATCGGTACGACGACTGCTTCCACTTGGCGATGAGTTCGACCATGTACGCCGGCACATGGATCGGCTGCACCGCGTTGATGAGCGCCCGCTTGATGGCCTGCTTGATCCACCACGAGGCGTAGGTCGAGAACCGCGCGCCCTGTGCCGGGTCGAATCCTTCGACGGCGCGGATCAGGCCGATGTTCCCCTCCTCGATGAGGTCGGTCAGCGATAGCCCGCGGTTGGTGTAATGCTTGGCGATCGACACGACGAGACGGAGGTTGGCCCGGACGAGCACGTCGCGCGCTTCGGGGCACGAATCGTTGATGACGCGCCACCCCAGGTCCTTCTCCTCATCGGGAGCCAGGAGCGAACAGTCATTGATCTGCCTCAGATAGATCTGCAGATCGGATTCAAGTTCCACGCGCGACATGCGGTGTACATCCCTGCTAAACAAACCTGATCGCGGGGGTCTCTCTCCACCCCCACCAGTCTCCAACCGTAGGGGACGGGGATGGTATTCGACGACTCGGCCCGCCGCAATGGTCAATCAAAAACTACGGAAAACACCCCAACCAGCAAGAATCGGGCCGAAGCGAGGGGGGCTTGAGGCCGGCGCGTCCCCTTGGCGGGGGAAGGTCCGAAAAAGCGCGATCTACGCCAAGAACGCGTGAACCCGCCGCAGCGGGCTCCGGGCTGAGATGCACCTCCTCCTCCGCTACACTCGCCACACTCCATAATGTCCATCGACCTCTCCAAACTCCTCCAGGAATGGCCCTACGAGCCGGGGCAGATCAACGTCCGCCTCATCCAGGGTGACGACGGCGAGCCGAAGATCCAGATGAGGCTCGACCTGGGCGTGCTCCAGATGGAAGCGACCGGGCGGCCCGACGGCGTGCGGCCCAACGGGTGCGAGAGCCTCCTCGAATACCACGAATCACGCTTCGAGCAAGCGAACGGCGAACCCGAATCCGAAGCGGAGCCCACCGCCGAAGTCGACGACGAGCCGTCCTCGCTCTCCGAGGAAGACTGCCGCCTCCTGCGCGAGGAGGCGGTGCAGTACTACCACAGGTACATCAGCCTGCTGGTGCTGGCCGACTACGATGGCGTGGTCCGCGACACGGCGCGGAACCTTCGCGTGCTTGACATGTGCCGGGGGCACGCCGAGAGCGAGGAGGACCGCGCGGTGCTCGAACAGTTCCGCCCCTACATCACGATGATGAAGATGCGCGCGATCGCGAGCCAGATGGTGAACGACGACGAGCCCAAGGCCGCGCTGTATATGATCGACGAGGGGCTGGACCAGATCCGCAAGCAGTACGACGAGACGGGCCGCGCCGCGGAGTACGACGAGTCGAGCGAGGTGCAACTCCTTCGCGGCATGCGCGACGAACTGGCGACCAAACTTCCCGCGAGCCAGAAGCACGAACTCCGGGAACGTCTGCGGCGGGCGATCGAGGCGGAGAACTACGAACTGGCGGCGATTTTGCGGGATGAACTGAAGATGATGAGGGAGTAGATTGGAATGGGCTCGTTGAGAAGCCGTTACCGGTCCGCTTCGGCCGGTGGTGAGGGGGGCGTGATGATCGAACGCGCACGCGCGGACGTGCAAGGCGCATCGGGCGCTCCGCTCACTCCGTTCGTGGCTCGTTTCAACGGCTTTCGCGTCAAGTACGAGCCCCGAACGAAGTGAGGGGCATGACTGCGGCGAGTAGTTCCGACCCACCGGACCCGCCCATCGGACGCCGTTGTTGATTTGGTTGACCCCCGCGTGATCGCCACGGCCGATCCCGGCGCGCCGGGACCGGCCGTGGCACCCGGGGTGTTACGGCACGCTCGGGACAATCTCCGTCCCCGTCGCCGCCGGCCTCTCCGGCGGCTGCCAGTTTTCGATCGCATCTTTCAACTCAGGCTCGGTCGCCGGCGCGGCGGGGTTCCCCGCCGGCCCGCTCGGCGCGCGGTTGCGACGCTCGCCGATGAAATCACCCGGCGGCGTGCGCGGATCGCGCGGCTCCCAATCAACCCTCATCGCACCGAGCAATGTCCCCGTCGCGAATGCAAGATCGACCTGCGAGATCTGATAGTCGGTGAGCGCCGTGATCTCCGATGATTGCGAATCCGCGAGGCGCGTGGCGGCGTCGAGCACGTCGGTGCTGGTGCGGGCGCCCACCTCGAACTGGTTCTGCTCCGCGCGGAGGGTGCGGGCGGCGAGGATCGTCGCCTGCCGGGCCGCGAGGATCCGCTGCCACGACGTGTCGATGCCGTCGACGGCGTTGTAAACCTCCTGCCTGATCGACAGTTCGCGTGCATCCTTGCTCGACAGCCGCTGCAAACGGCGGAGGATCGCCTGATGAACCCGTCCTTCCGCGGCTTCGTTGCCGAGGGGAACCTCAACGCTCGCGCCGACCGACCAATCCTCGAAATCGTTGTCCTTGGCGAGTTCGACGGCTCGGCCGAGCGTCGTGCCCAGGCCGTTGATCGTGTAGGAGAAGTCGGTTGTAAAGAGCGGGAGCGCCTGGTTTTTCTGGAAGTCGATGGTGCTGAAATCCTGCGCGAGGCGGAGTTCGAGCTCGAGCATCTCCATGCGGTTGGCCACGGCGGCGTCGGCGAACTGCCTGGATTCGATCTCGAAGGCGACCGGGTCGGGCTTGGTCGAGAGGTCCAGCACGATGTTCGAGTCGATCGCCATCCCGGCTTCGTTCATCACGCGTTTCAGTTCGCGCTGGAAGTTCCGGACGGCGTTGTCGGCGCGGATGATGCCGTCGAGCCGCTCCGCGACGCCGGACTGGGCGCGGATGACCTCGACCTCCGCCGCCACCTGGGCCCGGACGCGGCGCTCGGCCTGGGCGAGTTGCGTTTTGGCGAGTTCGTACTGCTCCTGGCGGACCTTCAGCAGTTCCTTCGCGGCGTACAGACGCCAGTAGGCTCGGTCCACGTTCGCCAGTTGGCGGATCACTTCGAGTTTCGACCGGGCCTCCGCGATCTGCGTCTCCAGCGCCTGGATGCGGATGGAGTGCGTGTTGGTCTGCCGCCCGGCGTTGCGGAGCAGGGGCTGAGAAAGCGAAAAGCGAAGGTCCGCTTCGTAGGTCTCGGGGACGCTGAACGCCGCGTTGGTCTGCTGGTAGTTCAGCGGGAGTTCGACGGTTGCGAACCCGCCGGTGCGCAACGGGATGCGCACCCCCGGCACGAAGTTGAACTGCTCCGCGCTGTTGTTGTTGAGCGTGCTCGCGGTGGGCTGGTCGATGTTGTTGTAGCGGAACCGCGTGGTGAAGAGCGACTCGAACTTTGCTTCTTCGGCGCTGAGACCCTCTCGCGCAATGGTGGGATCGATGAGCGCCACCTGAAGATCGAGATTGTTCGTCAGCGTCCACGCGCGGGCCTGCTCGACCGACAACTCGAACCGCTCCATCCCTTCGTAGGGGTCCTTGGGCGGCTCGGCGGGCGACTGGTCCGCGACGGCGGGCTTCGCGTAGTTCTCGAGTTTCAGCAGCCCGACGCTCCGCAGCCGTTGCGTCGGCGACTTGGGTCCGAAGTCGCCCGGCTCGGTGAAGAGCGGGTTCGAGCAGGCGGAGAGCGCCCCGGCGGCGAGCACGAGCGCCCACGCCGTCACTCCGCGATCCGTGCGGCCGACCCCACAATGGTTATTCATGCCGAAGCGCCTCGATTGGATCAAGCCGGGCCGCCTTGATAGCGGGCCACATGCCGAAAATGATGCCCACCGCCGCGCTGAACCCGAGGGCCAGCGCGATCGCCGAGGGCGGAATCTCCGCTGATGACATGGCCGACATGTATTCGCTGCTCCGCCCCGCGGCCTGCATCCCCAGCACCGTCAACTGCCCGAAGAGCAGCCCGATCAACCCGCCCATCAGGCACAGGATGATCGCCTCGATCAGGAACTGGAGCAACACAACCGCCGAGTTTGCTCCGAGCGCCTTGCGCAGGCCGATCTCCCGCGTCCGCTCGCTCACCGACACGAGCATGATGTTCATGATCCCGACGCCGCCGACGAGGAGCGAGATTCCGACGAGGATGCTGGCCGCCGCGGTCAGCCCGGACGCCATCGCGCGCATGTTCCGCAGCACGCTCTCGAAGATGAACATCTCGAAGGTGTCGTCGTCCTCCGGCTTGAGCATGCGGTGTTTGCGGAGGATGAAGCGGATTTCTTCCTGCACGTCCTCGACCTCGGTGCCCTGCCTCATCTTCAGGCTCGCGTTGATCCAGAAGAACTGACCCTGGAGTTTGTAGACCTGCCGGAAGGGGACCAGGATCTCGGTCTGGGCGTCGTCCCCGCCGAACATGGGGCCCATGATCTTGGTCTCCATCACGCCGACGATCAGGAACCGGCGGTCGTTGATGGTGATGTACTCGCCGACGCCGCCGCCGTCGAGCCGGAGTTCGTCGATGGCGCGGTCGTTGACAATGCAGACGGGGAGTTCGTCGGTCGAATCGCTCTCCGCGATGGGGCGGCCCCTCAGGATCACTCGCTTATCGATGTCCAGGAACTGAGGCTCGATACACGAGACGCGGACGCCCCCCTGCTCGACCTCGCCGGCCCGGACGCGCGCCCCGCGCAGGTTGGAGGTCAGCGCGACCATCTCGATCGACTTGGCGTGCTTGCGGATCGCGTCCGCGTCGCTGAGCGTCAGCCGCACGCGCTGCCAATCGGTGCGTGAGAAGCGTTGCTTCTTCGGCAACTGCCCCCAGAGTTCGATGCGGTTGGAGCCGAAGTCCTCGAACTGCTTGAGCACAAAGCCGTTGAGCGCCGTCACCGCCGCGATGACGGCGGTGATCGCCCACACGCCGATGATGATGCCGAGCGTGGTCAGGAAGGCGCGGACCTTGTTCGCGACCATCTGCTGCATCGCGGAGAGGACCGTCTGCACGAAGAGGCGGACGAGCATTCCCATGGCTTATTCCACCTCCAGGGGCCGAGGCCCGCCGTTGCCCATCGACCCCTGCGCCGCCGTCGCCGCAAGATCCGCCACGCGGTCAAGGTACGCCCGGTGGATCGGGTCCGCGTGCGTCGGCAGGTCGGTCATCACCTTGCCGTCCCTCAGCCGGATGATCCGGTCGGCGTGCCCCGCGACGTCCTCTTCGTGCGTCACGATCAGGATCGTCTGCCCCTCGTCGTGCAACTCCTTGAACAGCCGGAGAATCTCGTCGCTCGTCACCGAATCCAGGTTGCCCGTCGGCTCGTCGGCGAGCACCATGCTTGGTTTGTTCACAAGCGCCCGCGCGATCGCGACGCGCTGCCGCTGGCCGCCCGACATCTGGTTGGGGCGGTGGGACATCCGGTCGCCCAGGCCGACCTTCTCCAGGGCCTCGCGGGACATCCGCCTCGCCCCCCACCACCGTTTGCGCGAATACAGCAGCGGCAGCATGACGTTCTTCAGCGCCGTCGCCCGGTAGAGCAACTCGAACGACTGAAAGACAAAGCCGATCTCTTCGTTGCGGACCCGCGCGAGCTCAAAGCCGCCCATCAGGTGCGTCAGCCGCCCGCTGAGTTCGTAGGTGCCGCTGGTCGGCTTGTCGAGGCACCCGAGGATGTTCATGAGGGTGGACTTGCCGGAGCCCGAAGCGCCCATGATCGCGACGTACTCGTTCTTCTTGATCTCGAGGCTCACGCCGTTGAGCGCGTGGACCCGCTCGGAGCCCATCCGATAGGTTTTGCGAAGATCGTGAACTCGGATCGACACGGGAATCCTCTTCGGGGTACGAGAAAAAGCAGACGGGGGCGACTACGAACGATCGTGGAGCACCCTTTCAGGGTGCGGAAAGAGAGTGTGAGGGGACGCCTGACCGGGGGTTACGCTCGAAGACTCGCTAGACCCCCGGCTACTAAAGACCAGTCCTTCGGACTGAAGAAAAGGCATCTGAACCGAGCATCTTTCAGATTGAACCAGTGGACATGTCAGCGAAGCAACTCTCCTTTAAACTGCCGGCGGGAGCCGGCGGTGATGGTTAACTCGCGGCGGCGGGCTTGGTCGCCGTGCCGGTCTCGCTCTTCTTCTTGTCGTCCAACGCCTTGTCGGCGGGCTTCGCCTCGTCGTCCTTCTTCGTGTCGTCCTTCTCGGCGACCGCGGCCTCGTCCTTCTTGCCGTCCTTCTTGTCCTTGGCTTTCTTGTCGTCCGCCTCGGTGCGGACCTTCGCGGCGTCGGCGAGTTGCTGCAGCGCGGAGAAGGGTCCGACGATGATCGGATCGCCCTCGACGATCCCCTCGCTGATGGCGGTCGAGTTGATGTTGCCCGCGATGGTCTTCACGGGCTTGTAGACGACCTTGCCGTCTTTGTGCAGCATCACGAGGCGCGCAAAGGTCTTGTCGCGGTCAACCAGCGGGTTGTTCTCCCGCAGTTCCTGGCTGAGCGAGTCGATGCGTTTGTCCTGCACCGCCTGGCTGGGAACCATGAGTACGTTCGAGATGGTCTCGATCTCGATGTCCACGTTCGCGGTGGTCCCGGTCGAGAGCCGCTTGCCCTTCGTATCGACGACGATTTCCGCCTCGAAGTAATAGGTGTTGTCGGCCTGCCAGCGGAGGCTGGTCATGCCCACGCGGCGGACGACGCCGTCGAACTGCTCGTCGGGGTAGCCGTTGATGAAGATGCGGACCTTCTGGTCCGCCGAGACGCGCGGGGCGTCCGTCTCCGCGAGCCGCGCTTTCACCAGCATTTCCTGGGTGTCTTCGAGCACCATCAACTGTGTGCCGGCGTTCTGGATCGTGCCCAGCGCCGTTTCACCCACCTGCGCAATGCGACGCGTGATGAGGCCGTTGAAGGGCGCCTTGATCGCGCAGTACTCGACGTTGCGCTGCGAACGGTCCACCTCCGCCTTGGATGCGTCCGCGCGAGCCTTGGCGGCGGCCTCGTTCGCCTTCACCGCGTCGAGGTTCTTCATCGCGGCGTTGTAGGTCGACTGCGTGCGGTCCACCTCGGTGCGGGCGTTGTCCAGCGATTGCTGGCTCACGTCGCCGCTCTGGTGCAGCGACTGCTGACGCTCGAACTCGTTGACGGCGTTCTGATACGCGGCGCGGGAGCCGACGATCCGCGCTTCCTCGGCCGCGTAGTTTGCCGCGGCGGCCTTCACGCTCGCCTCGTCCGCCGCGAACCGCGCCTTGGACGCATCGAGCGCCGCCATCAGGTCCAGCGAGTCGAGTTGGATCAGGAGGTCGCCCTCCTTCACCGTCGCGCCTTCTTCAAAGTGGATCGCGTTGATCTTGGCCGATACGCGAGAGGAGATGTTGGTGGTCGTCTTGGCCGCGATCGTGCCGGGCGCGCTCACCGTCCGGATCAGCGCCCCGAACTTCGCGGGCTCCACCACGACCAGCGTGCCCATGGCGCGCTCGCGCTGGGCGATCATCTGCTTCTGGATCATGGGCACCAGGAACGCCGCCCCGCCGCCGCACACCAAAAGCAGCACGACGCCAACGCTACCAACCCACTTGATGATGTTCCAATACTTGCGCACTCGTGAGCCTCCACGCCGCCTCAGCCAGCGGACCCCGCACCGTGCGGCCCGCCTCACCCTTCACCATCAATGCGTCCTTCCGATACCAGACCAACACCCAAACGACCTCTACCCCAGAAACCCCCCGCGGTTGCAAAACCCCCATGTTGTCTCGACAGATTCTTTCGATCATCCGGACGCCTGAGCCCGCCGCGGCGGGCTCAGGGTCGCCACACGCGGGGTTCACAGGTTCTTTCGGGAGGAAGACCTTACCATTTCAGCCGCATACGCGCCCCTCCCCCGCTCCGTTACGCACGCCGCCATCCCGCATGTCAAGAAGAGTCCTCCACGACCCGTACTTCAAGAAGGCCAAGGAAGAGGGCTACCTGGCTCGCTCCGCCTACAAACTCCGGCAGATCAACGAGAACAAACGCCTGATCCGCCGGGGAAACCGCGTCCTTGACCTTGGCTGCGCCCCCGGCGCCTGGCTCCAGGTCGCCTCGGAACTCGTCGGGCCCAGAGGTTCGGTCGTGGGGATCGACCTGAAGCCGGTCACGGCGGCGCTGGCCTCGAACGTATTCCACGCCGTCGGCGACATCGAAAAAATCGACCCGGCCATCATCCTCCGCCTCGGCTCGGCGGCCCCTGCGATCTTCGACGTTGTCCTCTCCGACATCGCCCCGAACACCACGGGCCACGGCGACGACCTCGTCTCCGCGCGCCTGTGCGACCAGGTGCTTCGCCTCGCGCCGACGCTCCTCAAGCCGATGGGGAACCTGGCGATGAAGATTCTCGAAGGCTCCGAGACGCCGCGAATCTTGAAACACCTGCGAAGGCTCTTCGTGCAAGCGGGCGCTCACAAACCGGATGCGAGCCGGGATGTTTCGCGCGAGACATACTTGTTTGGGTTGGGGTATGTGCCGTCGCGGCGAGGCTCGGAGTGATCAGGCGAGCGCACGCCTGAGTTCGGCGATATTCAGCGCAAACCCCACGAGCGCGGAGGACGGCACCGAATCACCGCTGACGGCGCGCTCGACCAGGTGCGGCTGCTCGCGGCTCCAGGCGCGGACGCGGAGGTCGGCCGGATCGACGACCCAGTATTCCAAGACACCGAAGCGCTCGTAGTCGTCGCGCTTGGTGATGAGATCGATGACCTTGGACGCGGGGGAGAGAATCTCGATGACCAGGTCGGGGGGCGTAGCGAGCCGATCGGGAAGTTCAGGGAGCCGCGTGCGGAGATACACCGAGACATCGGGGCGGTAGACAAGGCCGGAGTCGAGGCGCACGTCGGTGTCGGGAAAGAAACGATGGGCGCGGTTCGAGCGATCCCAGTTTCTTAGCTGGCCAAGGATTTCGACGAGCAGTTCCTGATGGTTCGGCTTCGGGCTGGGTGACATCACGACCGTTCCCTCGATGAGTTCGTAGCGTTCGGGCGTTTCGCCGAGCGCAAGATACTCGTCGGCGGTCATGCGGAGGCCGTGGTAGCCGAGGTCGCTGGGGAATCGCGGGGCGACGGACATCGTTGGAATGATAGGCCCCCGCGGTTGCCCGGCTTGCCCGAACCGCCCGAGTTCCCGTTTCCGGGCGTTCGATTTCGTTGGACGGCGGGGCATTTGTGGTGCATAATTGCTCCGGGCGTGCGCGGCTACCGGGCCGCGCCGCCTCTGGAGGAACCGCATGAGCCGCATGAAACCCGCAACCGTCTTCGTTGGTCTCGCTCTGTCTTCAGCGTTCGCGTTCGGTGGACCCCTGACGCCCCCGGTCGGGCCCGTCGCGCCGACCCACAAGACACTCACAGAGGTCGAGCCGCGAACCCCCATCAACGCCACCAACACCCCCGGCGACGCCGACAGCCTCTTCAAGATCACCCTGCCCGGCTCGTACTACCTCACCGGCAACATCACCGGCGTCGTGGGCAGGCACGGCATCGAGATCACCGCCCACAGCGTCACACTCGACCTCAACGGCTTTGACCTTGCGGGCGTTCCCGCGATGGGTGCCTTCGACGGCGTGAGCGCCACCGTGAACAACCTGAGCAACATCGCGGTGGTCAACGGCTCGGTCCGCAACTGGGGCGGCGAGGGCGTGGACCTGGGAGGAATCTTGCCTGCGATCAACTGCCGCGTGGAGGGCGTGCTCGCCCGCAACAACGCCGGCCACGGCATCAGCACCTCCTCTTACTGCACGGTCTCGAACTGCTCGGCGGACGGGAACACCGGCAACGGCATCGACGTCGGATTGGGCTGCACGGTCTCGAACTGCTCGGCGTTCTCCAACACCGGCGACGGCATCGGCACCAGCCACAGCTGCACGGTCTCGAACTGCTCGGCGACCTTCAACAGCGGCAACGGCTTCAACACCGGCAACGGCTGCACGGTCTCGAACTGCTCGGCGTACCAGAACACCAGCAACGGCATCCTCACCAGCCACGGCTGCACGGTCTCGAACTGCTCGGCGTACAACAACACCGGCAACGGCATCAGCACCGGCAGCGGCTGCACGGTCTCGAACTGCTCGGCGACCAACAACTCCGGCACCGGCATCAACACCGTCTTTGGCTGCACGGTCTCGAACTGCTCGGCGCAGTTCAACACCGGCCACGGCATCAACACCTCCACTGGCTGCACGGTCGCCGACTGTACCGTCCGATCCAACACCCTCGACGGCATCCGGTGCACGAACGCTTGCGTGATCCGCGGCAACACATGCGTGACCAACGGCAACGGTGCCGGCGACGGCGCGGGCATCCACGCCACCAGCGTCGACAACCGTATCGAGGGCAACAACTGCACCGGTGCCGACCGCGGCATCGATGTGGATTTCGCCGGCAACTTCATCACCCGCAACATCTGCTCGGGGAACACCAACAACTGGGACGTCGTCGCGGGCAACGTGATCCTCGTCGTCAACGCCACCACCGCCGCGGCCGTGACCGGCAACGCGGGCGGCGTGGCCCCCGGCTCGACCGACCCCAACGCGAACTTCACCTACTGAACAAAAAAGGCCGAGGCCCCCGGGTCATCCCCAGGAGCCTCGGTTTGGTCGAGCGTCGGCTGTAAGCCGAGTTTTGTCCCCGTGAGCGCTGTGAACCGCTCGTCGGGTGGCGGCCATTTCTCTTGCCGGGGTGTTGCCACCCTCGGTCATCAGCGGCCTACCCGCCTCCATTCCCGTCGGATCGACGGTCTCCAGAAGACATGGGCTGGAAAGCCCATGCCACTGACGCGGAGGCTGCGTGGCCTTGCACGCGGTGGGGTTTGCCGTGCCCCCGCTGTCACCAGCGGAGCGGTGCGCTCTTACCGCACCCTTTCACCCTTGCCTGATCCGGGACATGGGCTGGAAAGCCCATGCCACCGGCCATCGGCGGTTTGCTTTCTGTTGCACTGTCCTGCGTCCGCGACCTCGCGAACGAGTGGGCGTTACCCACCACCGTATCCTGTCGTGCTCGGACTTTCCTCCCGTGCGCCCGGTGTGCATCGCACACCGATGCACGAGCGGCCGCCTGCCGACGCCTCCAAACGCATTGTAGGCGCACGCCAATCGCCGTGGTGCCACGGTTTGTGTCGCCGCGGCGACCAAGCCGTGCGGACGTGCGGGGCGCACGGCTTGCCGAAGCGGACAAGCCGTGGCACCCAGGGCCATTCGTTCATTCCTCAAGCCCTCCCCTTATCATTTCCCCATGCCAGCCTCCCCCGAAGGCATCCCCGCCCTCGCCTGGCTCGAACCGCACCAGGCCCCACTGGTCCGCGCCATCGCCGCCCGTGCGGGGCTCCGTCTGATCGTCGCCGGCATCCCCAACTCGATCCAGCGCCGATCCGCACCCGACGCCGCGTCGATCGAGGGGGCCGAGCCGATCTCCGACCTGCGCTCGGCGCTCGCGACCGCGCACATCCGCGCCGCGATCATCGCCACGCCGGCCCCGAGCGCCGAGTCGCCGATCGCCGACACGGACCTCCTCCGTCTCGCGCGCTCGCGGAGCATCGTGCTGCTCTCGTTCGAGCCGATCCCGGCTTCCGTCGCCGACGCACGCGCTGCCGAGACGATCCAGTGGATCGAGTCGTGCCGATTCCTCGGGCTGTTTCGATCGGCTCCCGCGCTCGCGACGGTCAACGAACTCCTCGAGTCCTTCGGCACGCCGCGGACGCTTACCGTCTCGTTCCGCAGCGGCAAGGGGCAAGGCTCGCTCGGCGCGCGGCTCTACGACGCGATGCACACCGTCCATTCGATCCTCGGCGTGCCGGAGTCCATCGACGCTTCCATCATCACGCAGGTCGCCGCCTCGGGCCTCCGACTCGAGCCGAGCGATTCGCTCCGCTTGCTTCATGGCGATCTGACGGCGAACCTGCGCTACGCCGGCGCAAAGTCCGCCGCGCTCAGCCTCTCCGACCGTGCCGGGCGATGGTTCCGAGGCGTCGCGCTCGTCGGCGAATCTGGGTGCATCCGAATGGACGAGTCGGGCGTCGAGCGCCACGACGCCGACGGCCAGGTCATCGAAAAATCCCTAGCGCCCCGCAAAAAATCAGCCTCGAAAGCCGGCGCACTCTTCGAGGACATCATCGACGCCCCGGCCCTCGAAGCCCTCGCCGAGGCCGCCCGCCGAGCGATTGACCCTCGCGCGACCAAGCCAGAGCCCTTCGATCTCGAAGCCGTGCTGTCGATGTGCGAAGCGGCGATCCTCAGCGCGCGGACGGGCCAGCCGGAATCGCCGGCGACGGTGGTGAGGATGGCGGGGGAGCGGTGAGGAACAGTGGAAAGTGGAAAGTGGACATTCAGAACGAACGATCCGCGCGATCGCCCAGTCCTGCATCCCCCGTCTTGAGCCCGCGAAGCGGGCGCCGGTCCCTTGCCCCGGGCGCAGCCCGGGGAGAGCGAGCCATGCTTTTTTCTCCTTTGTTTTCGGAGCCCCCGAAGGGGGCGAAGGAACTACTGCCGCCCTCTCCGAGGGCTCAATCAGAAGAAGAGTCTGGCAATCCATTCCCCGGGTTCCGCTCGAAGACTCGCTTCACCCGGGGCAAGGAACCTGCGCCCGCTCCGCGGGCTGAAAACCAGCACCCCGATGCGACATGCCTTGACTTTCCACTTTCCGCTGTCCACTGTCCACTGTCCGCTCTTCAAACCCCCACCCCATCGCACTCCCGCGCCAACTCGAAGTCTTTCTCCGTGATCCCACCCGAATCGTGCGTGCTGAGCGACAGCGTCACCTTGTTCCAGCGGATCAGGATGTCCGGATGATGCTGCCGTTTTTCCGCGAGGGCGGCGACCGCGTTCACGAACCTCATCGACAGAAGGAAGTCCTTGAACTGGTAGGTGCGCTGGATGACGCCGCCGGACTCCGACCATTCGGCGAGCGTCCGCAGGCGTTCCTTGATCTGGGCTTCCGTCAGTCGTGCGGCCTTGGCCATGGCGTCTCCGATATCCTCGCTCCGACATGCCGAGCGAAGCAATCAAGCATACCCCGGCCGTCGCCGCGACGCGCCTCGCCCCCTCGCCCACCGGCGCGCTCCACCTCGGCAACGCGCGCACCTTCCTCGTCAACTGGGCCCTCGCGCGTCAGCGGAACTGGCGCATCGTCCTCCGTATCGAAGACCTCGACACGCCGCGGAACAAGCCCGGTGCGATCGACCAGGCGCTCCGCGACCTCGAATGGCTCGGCATCGACTGGGACGGCTCGCCGATCATTCAATCGAACGACCTGAACCATCATCGCGCCGCGATGGCCTCACTCGCGCAGCGCGGCCTCGCGTATCCCTGCGAACTCACACGCGCCCAGATCGAGGCCGCCGCCTCCGCCCCCCAGGACGGCGGCGGCCACGAACTCCGCTTTCCGCCCGAACTACGACCCGCGGTTATGCCGAGGCCATTCGATCAACCGAACACCGGCTGGCGCTTCGTCACCCCCGACCGCGCCGTCGCGTTCAACGACGACTTCGCCGGGCCGCAGACGCTCCGCCCCATCGACACCATCGGCGACTTCATCGTCTGGACCGTCCGGCAGCAGCCCGCGTACCAACTCGCGGTCGTCGTCGATGACGCGCGTCAGGGCATCACGCATATCGTCCGGGGCGACGACCTCCTGGAATCCGCGGCGCGACAACTCCTCCTCTACGAAGCGCTGAGCCTCGGCGCGCTCCCCCGCTACTGCCACCTGCCTCTTGTGAAGGGAGAAGACGGCCGCCGCCTCGCCAAACGCCACGGCGATACCCGACTCTCCCGCTACCGCGACCTCGGCGTCGCGCCGGAACGCATGGTCGGCCTGATGGCCTTCTGGTGCGGCATCATCCCCGCGCGAACACCGCTCTCGTCGAGCGAGTTCCGCGAACGATTCGATCTGGCTACGATGCCGCGCTTACCCGTCACGTTCACGCCGGAGGACGACGCATGGCTCTTGAATCGTTCGTGATCGCGCCCACAGTTTTCATCCGCCTCGTTGCCTCGCTCGCGCTGCTGCTCGCGTGCGCCACGCTCGCGTCCTGCGCCGAGCCGGCGCGCCCCGGCCTCGAACGCATCGTCGTCAAAGGCGCCACCTTCTGGGTCGAGGGTGTCTTCGATGAAGCAACGCGCATCAAAGGCCTCGGCGGGCGCGAGTCCCTCCCCGAGGGCGGCGGGATGCTCTTTGTCTTCCCCGACACCAACCTGCTCGAGTTCGTCATGCGCGATTGCAAGTTCGATATCGACATCGCCTTCCTCGACGATTCCGGACGCGTCGTCGCCGCCTACACCATGAAGAACGAACCAAGGAACCCCGGCGAGTCCGATAGCGACTACGAAAACCGCCTGGAACGCTACCCGAGCCGATTCGCCTCGCGCTTCGCGCTCGAACTCAGGCCCGGCACACTCGACCGGCTCGGCGTGAAGCCGGGCGACCTCCTCGAACTCGACACCGAATCACTCAAGAAGCGCGCCAAGTGACCCGATCCCCACCTTGATCGGGACGCATCCCGCGGGCCCGGACGCCTGAGCACCGCCCTGCTCCGAGGGCGATGCTCATGGACATCACCAACATTCTTCGGGGGTGATTCGTATGTCGCGCGGCTCAATCGGCTCGTCGCTCACCGTCACGCTGATCGCCCCCGGCCCGGCCGAGGCGGCGCAATCAACCTGGTGGCGACCGCTCTCATGGAAATGGCCCGCCTACTCGACCCCGCCGGCGCTTCAGGTGCTCGATTGGCAGGCCGTCGCCGACGTGGAACAGGAAATCACGGGCGACGTGGTCCTCATCGTCCCGGCACCGGACTCAAATGCTCAACTGTTCGCGCTCCTCGACCGCCTCGAAGAGGACTGCCTGCCCTCGCTGCTCCTCTATGCACCGAGACAACCCGCGCACGCGATCGACGGCGTGATCTCGATGCCCGCGGAGGCCGATCCCACGGTCATTGCGAGCACACTCGCCGCCCTCGCCGGGCGGCAGGGCGTCATCGATTCGCTGCGGGCCGAGGCCACCATCTCGCGCCGGTTCCACGGCGGGATCCGAGGCGAGATCGAAAAAATCCACGACGAACTCCAGCTCGCCGCCTCCGTGCAACGAGAGTTCCTTCCTCAGGAACTTCCCGGCGCGCCGGACATCGACCTCCGCGTCCTCTTCCGCCCCTGCGGCTACGTCAGCGGCGACATCTACGATGTGCAGCAACTCGACGAGCACCACATCGGGTTCTTTGTCGCCGACGCGGTGGGCCACGGCGTGCCCGCCGCGCTCATGACGATGGTCCTCTGCCGATGCCTCGTCACCACCGAGCGAGACGGCAACGGCACGCGCATCATCCCGCCCGGCCGAGCCCTCAAGCAACTCAACCAAGACCTCCTCCACCGTCACGGCGAAAGTTCACGCTTCGCCACCGCGATCTACGGCGTGATCGATACCCGCACCCGCCACGTCACCCTCGCGGGCGCGGGGCACCCTTACCCACTCCGCATCAAGGGCGGCCGGGTCGAGCGAGCCGAGACCGAAGGCGGGATGCTCGGCATCGACCCGAACGACGAGTTCAGCGAGACCTCATTCCAACTCGATCCCGACGAGCTCCTCGTCGTCTACACCGACGGGTTCGAGACGGCGTTCCCATCTCCAAACGTCGATGAGTACGGCCGACGAATTCCGAACCGCAACTATGTGGACCGTTTCGTCGATCTGACGCGCGACTGGCGCGAGCACGGGCTACCGTTGGCCGTCGAAGCCCTGCTGGGCCACATCGACCTGCAGACGGGTTCGCTGCACCAGGCGGACGACCTGACCGCGCTCATCATCGCGCCCATGCGAGAAGACCCGCTCGACGCACTGATGCGCGGCCGCGAGTCGGCGCACGCGCCGCGCGAGGCGGAACCGCAGCGCACGCCTAGTCTTTTGTGAGCCGGCCGTGTGATGGATGGGGATGGACTTCGGCAAGATCGCCGTCCCGCAGGACGCCGTTCTTGAGGCCCCATTCCTTGAGCCAGAAGAGCGTCGAACTCGTGTGCATGCTCCTGAGTTTCTCGATCTGAATGGACCGCATCGCCGTTGTCGCCGATGCAGCGAAATCGAGAATGGCCTGACGGACCTCCTGGGGGGCCGTCCCGACCTCCACCGCGCGATTCAAGGCCCACCGGCGGAGTTCCTCGTCGTACACCGGAAGCGTTCGGACAAGGCGCGCCGGAAGCGTTCGCACAAGTTCGAGAAGCCCATCCTCCTTCGACTGCGCCCGCACCATCACGATCGCACGCTCGTAGTCATGCAACAAATACCGCGAAGCCTGATCGGTGCCCGTCACCCGAGCGGCCCGCCTGGTCAACTCCTCGCCGACCCAGGCATCACCGACATGGGCAAGAACGTAGGCGGAACCCCAGGGAAAAATCTCGGCCTCATCCCCCGCATCACGGACCATCGTGCGCAATAATTCGTAGTGCTCGGGGAGAACCATTGAGCCGAAGGACGCAACCTCCCACAAACTGCTCGTTGCAGGGTGTCGCGAGCGCAGTATGGAGACCGCGTAGCCGCTGGCAGTGTCCGGCGGCAGTTTCAGCGATAGAAGCAGCGCCAACGCATTCTGCGGCACATTCAGATCGATGGTGCCATCGCTCGATCCGGCGAGGTCTACGATGAACTCGATCGCTTCGGGAACACCTAGGATCGCCGTATGCGGATAGGACTGGAGCCCCATCCAGAATATCCACGCAAATCCGGCTGATCGCGACTGCTCTTCCGGGTCGCGAGCATCGGGGCCGCGGGCCGCGATCGAGAACCAGACGCGCCCGCGATGCGCAAGTACGGCGAGCACCTCCTCTGACTGTTTCCCGAATTCAACGACAACCCTCAGTGAGGCTGTTCTGACCTGCCAAGGAAGGCCGGTGTCGTCCACGATTCGGAGCATCCTCGGCACATCCAACGGAACTCCGCGTGCCGCAGCATCCCGCGCGGCAGACTCGAACTGAACCAAGTCGAGTTCCGTGACGGCTCCGGGTGTCTCGAGCCGCGTCAGCAACGTGTCGAGGTTTGGCGCCGGCTCACGCGGCTCGGCACCATCACAGCAGAAGGTTGTGAACAAAATGAGACTTAGCACGGTGAGTAATGATTTCATGTTGCCTCCTTATGGCAGATTCCAGTGACCCCGAATGACCCGATCATAAATCTGACCCCGCTCCGTGAATGGATTGTTCTTGTTCCCGGGGATGTAGAGCGGGCGATCAACCTCGGGCTCGCCGGGAACGCCGGGATTCAGCAGTGTGCTGTTCGCCGGCGGGCTCGAATGCTCCCCGGCGTCGTAGCATCGCTCGAGAAAAGGGCCGAAGCATTCGCCCTCGAATCGCGCCAGATAGTGCGCCATCTCGTGCGGCCCCGTCAGCCGCGTAAGGATCTGCGGAGCGTTGGCGCCGGGTGGTGATGGGAAAAGGCGCGCGTCATTGATAAAAATCAGCGGGTACTCACCTTTCTTCCCTAGGCGTCGCGGGATCAAGTGTTCCGCCGCGCAAACGTTGCGCGCCGTCCATGTAGTTGCCGCCGAAATAAAGATTCACCGCGAACCGGTTGTGTGGGTGTCCCGAAGAGATCGTTGTCGCGGATGTCGTCCAACAAACGCCTGTAGTCGTATAAGCGACCGGTGCTCGATGTAATATACGAGGACTCCACATCGGCCAGGGCGCTCTGCCATCGAAACTGGGTGTTGGTGCCGAACACACTTGCACTATTCTGCAGCTGACGCACGAGGTCGGTCATCTCGGCGGTCGTCAGGCGGCAGCCTCGGTTCATGCGGTTCCCTCTGCTATCCCCGAATCCCAGCACACACCATACCTGTACGTCCACAATGCCCGTGCCGGGGTTGATCGCCGATCCCGTGCGGCATCCCGACTGGCAGATACAGCCGACGAATGCGACGACGAACAGCATGGCCTTGCATCGCGTTCTCATGTTCAGGGACTCACTCAGTTGGACCGGGGAGCAACACGCACGACGCCGCTCAGAGGGCTCAGGAGGAAACGAAATCCCGGATAGGTCGCGGGATTGAGAGGCGTGTCAACGAGCACGATGGGCACGGTCACGCCCGAGGAATACATCAGGAGGTTCGGCGAAGGGTCCGGCACGACGCGAGTGAGAATGACCGGCCCAAGCCGCGCCACCTCCGCGCCGGCGGTCGTGACGGATACAATGTCAACGGAAATGGTGGACGGCGCGGCGACGAGGGACTGAGAGTTGCTCGCCACGCTCACCGCCGCAACGAGATGCGCGCCCACGGCCGCTTGAATCTGCGAGAGGGTCGGGTTTGCCCCACTCGGCAGGAGCAACAGCCTCAGCAACGGGAGGGTGGTGAGCAATCGCCCCAGTTGCGGGGAGGAAAGTCCGCCGTATCCGCTTGGGTAGTGAACTCGGTACCAGTCTTCCGCGTTGGTGTCCAGGCCGATCGTGGAGGATCCCTGCACCACCGTGCTCGCGCACGCGGCACCCCAGTTCTCGAGCACAGACGTGATATCCGCGAAGTTCACGCTTCCGTCGCGGTTCGCGTCGCCCGGTCCCGTGTTGCCTGGGCCGTAGTTGGCACCCCAGTTTGTGTTGACCGACGTGATGTCCGCAAAGTTCACGGAGTTATCGAAGGTCGCATCTCCCAGACACACCGGCGGCGTGGTCAGCGTGAACGCGCCCACGAGGCTCCCGCCGCCCCAAACGGCTTCGACGTTCGGCGCGTTTGAGATCGTCCCGCCGCCGATGAGCACGCGGGCCGTCCACGAATCCACGATGACGATGTTCACACCGGCGTAATCGGCGGTGAACTGAGCAGTGTTCGAGCCGATCGGCGGGTCGTAGACGCCGACCCAGCGGGCGGTCGTGTTCGCGCGCAGCCCAAACCCCGGCGTCTGCGGCGTCACGGACAACGTGACAACCGTGCCCAAGCCGCCTGAACTCGGCGAGGCCACGACACTCGGCTGCGCGGTCACCTCGGGCTGACAAAAACAAACGAACGCCAAGGCCGCGATCAACAAGTGAAACGAAGCAAAGTTCGCTCGCCGCAAGATGCACCTCGCTTTCGACGCAGCAAGCGTACCGCTCCCCGTAAGGATTGCCACTCCTCGGCCGCCTGCCCCGCTACAATCCGCCCTCGTGGGCTGCGTGCCCCCGATCGGTGTTCGTTCGGAAGCGTCAGCCGCGCCCGGAACGGGCCGAGCGACTCACTGGCTGGGAGCAACGCTTCCTTGAACGACCGATCCCCACTCATCGACCCCACCGCGACCGTCCACGCCGCGGAGCGGCCGGCGGATGTTGCCAGACCCCGCCGTCTTCGGCGCGGGTCTGGTCAAAGGCACTTTGAGGATCTCTTCGCCCCGGCAGGGGCGAGCGGCGCGATCAATGGAGATACCGTTTGCCGAACTCGACCCCGTGCGCCGTCAGCAGGCCGATCAACTCCGAGCGAAAATCGCGTGTCCGGTGGTGTGTTTCCTGATTCTCAATGTAATGCGTCACTCGCTCGCTCATTGACTTGGACACGGAGAAGATGCCGTATCCGGTCTGCCACGCGAAGTCGCGCTGCCCGATCTCTTCGTGAATCCACTGCGATGAACGATGCTTGACCTCGCGGACCAGCGTGGCCATCGATGGGTCGGTTTTCCACCGAACGGGCAGGTGAACATGATCGGGCATCCCGCCTCGCGACCAGAGTGAGCCGCCGAGATCGCGAACAATGCCGCCGATGAACGGGTAGAGACGCTGTTGCAGTTCGGGCCGGATCGTCGGTTCCCGATTCTTCGTTGAGAAAACGATGTGGAGTAGGACTTGGGACCATGTGGAGGGCATGACCTAAGGGTACTTCCTTCGCTCGCCCCCGTCGGGGCGAAGAGGTCTTTGTGGGCTTGTTTACCAGACCCGCGCCGCGGACGGCGGGGTCTGGCAATCCCGGCGCGCCGGGGTCCGCCGCTCAGCGGCGAAGAGAATCTGTCAACCCTCGCGGGTCCGTTTCACGGGCCGCGAATGACACATCTATTCTTCATCCCCCCGCAACTTCGCCACCACGCTGAAATCTTCGAGCGTGGTCGTGTCCTGGGTGATGTTTTCCACGCCGTTGGCCACGTCACGCAGCAGACGGCGCATGATCTTGCCGCTGCGGGTCTTGGGGAGCCCCTCTGCGAAGCGGATCTGCTCGGGGCGGGCGAGCGCGCCGACTTCTTTCACAACGTGGTCCTTCAGTTCCTGGCGGAGCGATTCGTCCGGCGTGCGCGAGTTCGCCTTCAGCCAGTGCGTTTTCAACGAGACAAAGGCGCAGATCGCAAAGCCCTTGATCTCGTGCGGCACGCCGACGACCGCCGCCTCCGCGACGGCGGGGTGACTCACGAGCGCGCTCTCAACTTCCATCGTTCCCAGCAGGTGCCCGCTGACCTTGATGACGTCGTCCACGCGGCCCATGATCCAGAAGTAACCGTCCTCGTCGCGGCGTGCGCCGTCGGCGGAGAAGTAATACGGCTCGCCGGTCTTCGGATCCTTGATGCGGCCCCAGTAGTTCGAGATGAATCGTTCGCGGTTGCCGTAGACGCCTCGGAGCATCCCGGGCCAGGGTTTGCGGATGACGAAGAGGCCGCCGGCGTTGGTGGGGATTTCCTCGCCGCGTTCGTTGACGACGGCGGCGTCGATCCCCAGCATCGGCAGCGTGCACGAACCGGGCTTGGTGGGGATCGCGCCGGGCAGGGGCGTGCCGATGTGGCCACCGGTTTCGGTCTGCCAATAGGTATCGACGATGGGGCAGCGCCCCTTGCCGATGTGCTGCTGGTACCAGATCCACGCTTCGGGGTTGATGGGCTCGCCGACGGTGCCGAGGAGTTTGAGCGAACTCATGTCGTGCTTGGCGGGCAGTTCGTCGCCCCACTTCATGAAGGTGCGGATGGCGGTGGGGGCGGTGTAGAACTGGGTGACGCGGTGGCGCTCGATGATGTCCCAGAAGCGGTCGTTTGCGGGGAAGTTCGGCGCGCCCTCGTACATGAGGGTGGGGATGCGGTTCATCAGGATGCCGTAGAGGACGTAGGAATGGCCGGTGATCCAGCCGATGTCCGCGGAGCACCAGAAGAGTTGGCCCGAGTCGGGGATGAGGTTGAAGGTGAGGCGTGCGGTCATGTTGACGAAGGCGAGGTAGCCTCCCGTGGTGTGCAGGATTCCCTTGGGTTTTCCGGTGGAGCCGGAGGTGTAGAGGAGGAAGAGCATGTCCTCCGAATCCATCTCGGCGCATGGGCAGGCGTCCGGGGCGCGGGCGACGGCGTCGTGCCACCAGTGCATGACGGTCGGGCCGCGTGTGTCGCCGGTTGCGAAGCGCTGCGAGGGTGGTTGGTGCGCGGTGCGTTGCAGGACGAGGACGTGGTTGATGTTGTGGCCGTGGTTTTGGAGGAGGCCGAGGGCGTCCTCGACGTTTTTGAGAAGGGGGACGACCTCGCCGCGTCGGTATCCGCCGTCGGCGGTGATGATGACGCGCGAGTCGGCGTCGATGGCGCGTTCGCTGATGGCGGTGGGGGCGAAGCCGCCGAAGATGACGGAATGGGCCGCGCCGATGCGGGCGCACGCGAGGACGGCGACGGCAAGTTCGGGGACCATCGGCATGTAGATGGTGACGACGTCGCCCTTTTTCACGCCGAAGGACTTCAGGGTGTTCGCCAGTCGGGAAGTCTGGAGTTGCAGGTCGCGGTAGGTGAGGCGGCGAATCTCGGGTTCATTCGCGTACTTCGATCCGGGGACCGCATGGCTGGTGCGGGGAGCGACGGGCTCGCCCTCCCAGACGATGGCGGTCTGCTCGCCGAAGCCGGCCTGCACATGACGATCGACGCAGTTGTAACAGGCGTTGAGCGTGCCGCCGACGAACCACTTGGCGTCGGGGGCTTGCCATTCGAGGACGCTGTCCCACTTGCGGAACCATGCGAGATTCGAGGCCTCGCCTCCCCAGAAACTCACGGGGTCGTCAACCGAGAATGCGTGCTGCGCGCGGTACTCATCGATGGAGTCGATGTGCCACTTGGAGAACCCCGACGCGTGCGCGGGCGCCGGCTTGAAGACGCGGGTTTCGTGCAGGACACTGCTGATATTCTCGCTCACGAAGGGGGCCTCCGATTTTCGCACCAGAATAGCGGACGCGCGGGGGTCAGTGCGGGCCGAGGTCGAAGCCCGCGGCTTCGAGGCCGGTGCGGACCGCCTTGGCGATCTCCAGCGAGTTGGGGGTGTCGGAGTGGAGGCAGATGGTGTCGGCGCCGGTGCGCGCGACGCGGACGGCCTGCTCGGCGGCCTCGTTCGGATCGGTGATGAGCGCGTCCGGCTCGCTGCGCGGACGGAGTGAGCCGTCCGCCGCGTACCGCCGATCAGAGAAGCCTTCGGCGTAGACGGTAAAGCCGATCGACCGCCAGACGTTGAGCGCCGGTGCGCCGCACAAGCCGACGAGGACAAGCGACCCGTCCACCGAAGCCGCGGCGTCAGCAAGTGCCCGCGCGATTTCGGGGCTCGTCATCGCGGCGTGGTACAGAGCGCCGTGGGGCTTGACGTGGTGCAGCGCCGCGCCTTCCGAGCGCACGATGCGGGCGAGCGAGGTGATCTGATCTGAAATCTGACATCTCAAATCTGAGATTTCCATCCGCATCTCGATTCGTCCGAAGTTCGCGCGATCCGGGTACCCGGGGTGCGCCCCGATCTTCAGGCCGCGCGCGTGCGCCGCGCGGACGATGGCCCGCATGGTCGATTCATCGCCCGCGTGCCCGCCGCAGGCGATGTTGGCGGAGGTGACGATGTCGAGGAGTGCGAGGTCACGCCCGTCGGCGATGCGTGCGGGGTCTTCGCCGAGATCGCAGTTGAGGTCGATCATCACCGCCATCATCCCACACCCATCCGATGGCCGACGAGCCCCGCGCGCAAGCAAGGGACAAGCACTCAGCGCCCCCGTGGTGGCTGGCCGTTCGACACCGGGAAGCACCGATCAAACTCACCCTCCTGCTCGCGCCACGCTCCGCGTGCGACCTCGATCGACACTTCCTCGAACCGGACCTCATCGCCCGGCCGCAACTGACCGACCGCCGCGATGTCCGCGCCGATGACGCACGCGATGACGGGGTAGCCGCCGGTGGTTGGTCGATCCTGGAGGAGAATGATCGGCTCGCCGCCCTCGGGTAGTTGCACGCCGCCGAGGGGCGTGCCCTCGGAGATCATGCGGCCGCTTTGTGAGAGTTCGATTCGGGTGCCGCCGAGGCGCAGGCCGGCGCGATCGGAGTGAGGCGAAGCACGGAACGCTGAAGAGACCAGCCGCTCGAAAGCGCCGGGGACGGCATCGGTCTGCGCCGAGCGCGTGACGCGGATCGTTCGCCGCGAGACTCGTGCGTGCAGCCATGCGAGCGCCTCGGCGGAAGGGGCGCGAAGCGTTACGCCGGTTGGCATCCGCCCGAGCTTCAAAGCATCTCCCGCGCGCAGCGGCCGACCCGCGTGCCCGCCGAAGCCGCCGGGCAGGCACGTCGATCGGCTGCCTATCACGATCGGCACATCGATCCCGCCCCGCACGCACAGGTACGCGCGGCAGCCGGTCGATGCCGGCCCGATCGTCAGCGTCTCTCCCGCGCTGATCGTGACAGATGCACCATGCGGCAACTCTCGCACCGGCCCGCTCGCACTCCTGATCCGCGCCGGCATCGCCGCGCCCGCGAGCACGATCGCCGCATCGCCATCGAACTCGAACTCGCCGCCGGTCAGCGTCATCTCGATCGCGGCCGCTTGGTCCGCGTTGCCGAGCAAGCGGTTCCCCGCGCGGAGCGAAAGCGAGTCCACGGCCCCGGACTCCGGCACGCCGATCGATGAATGACCAAATCGGCCCATGTCCTGGACCGTTGACATCAAACCCGGCTGAGTGACGCGGAGGCAACTCATGGTTCTTCGGGTGCCTCGCCGCGGCGAGCCTCACCCTCTGCTCCTTCTACATACTCCTGCTTTGCTTCCCACGCGTCGAACTCGGCGCGCGTGATCGGCTTGAACCGCACCCGATCCCCCATCACCAGCACGCTCGGCTCCGCGCGCTCCGCGTCGAACATTCTCATCGGCGTGCGCCCGATGAGCCGCCACCCGCCGGGCGTCGCGCGCGGGTACACGCCCGTTTGCAGGCCCGCGATCCCGACGCTCCCCGGCGGGACGCGTGTTCGTGGCCGATCGAGCCTTGGTGTTTCGAGCGCCATTGGCAGGCCGGCCAGGTACGCGAAGCCGGGGGCGAAGCCGATGAACTGCGCGGTGTACGAGGCGCTGCTGTGCAGTTGGATGACGCCGTCGGTGGTGAGGCCGTGCATCGACGCGACGCCCGACAAGTCGGGGGCGCAGTCGCCCTCGTAACAGACTGGGACAACGACCTCTCGGGTTCTCGGCACCGCGACCGGCGCAGCGCCCGCGAGCGCCGCGCGAACGGATGCCTCGGCGGCGGGTGCGTCGAGCGATCGCGGGTCAAACGTGAGGAGCAGCGTGGTGTAGGCGGGGGTGGCGTCGATCAGGCCGCGAATCTCCTGCCGTCGCACCGATTCCAGAGCCGCGCGGACGCGATGATGTGCGGCATCGCTGATCGCGTCGCTCAGCGCGATGCGCACAGTGCGTTCGCTGGACCAGGAGAAGATCGGAGTAAACGGGGAGCCGAAGATGGGTTTCAATTGTCGCACGCTTCGATCCCGAAATCCACGCCGGTCTCTTCAGCCTGAAAGGCGCGTCGCCGAAAAAGCGTTTCTCTTCAGCCCGAAGGGCTGGTCTGTAGTAGCCGGGGGTGGAGTCTTCGACACCCCCGGATGCCAACCAAAACAATGCCTCTTCACCCCGCAGGGGTGGTCGTGCGAACGTAACTCTTCAGCGGAATGCAAAGGCCGCCAGTTTTTTGCAAGCGGGTCGAAGTTGATCCTTTCCGCTCGTGTGGCCCGCCGCGGCGGGCAGAAGAGGTTTTGGGGTGCTGCTTTCCGGGGGTGGCGCTCGAAGACTCGCTTTACCCCCGGCTACGAACTACCAGCCTTTCAGGCTGAAAACAAGGGCATTTCAACAGAGCACGCGGATCTGTTTGCAAACGGCTGAAGAGATATGTGCGAACGTACAAGGATCGACGACCACCCCTGCGGGGTGAAGATTGTGTTTCAACAATGTTTTCCGGGGGTGTCGAGGACTCCACCCCCTGGCTACTTCAGATCAGCCCTCCGGGCTGGATACCAACGCTGGAACGTGACCACTAGACCGCGATCTGAGGCCGCTTCGGCTCCGGCCAATCGAGATGAAAAAACTTCCCGCGTGGCTGGTCGGTGCGCTCGTAGGTATGAGCGCCGAAGTAATCGCGCTGAGCCTGGAGGAGATTCGCCGGCAGCCGTTCGCTGCGATACGAGTCGTAGTACGAGAGGGCGGAACTGAACGCCGGGACGGGCACGCCTTGCACGGCCGCGCGGGCGACGACGGCGCGCCAGTTCGACTGGGCGCGATCAATCACACCCGCGAAGTAGCCGTCGAGCAGCAGATTCGGCAGGTCGGGGCGTTGCTGGTAGGCCTCGGTGATCTTCTGGAGGAAGCGGGCGCGGATGATGCACCCGCCGCGGAAGATGGCCGCGATCTCGCCGAGTTTCAGCCCCCATTCGTTGGCTTTGCTCGCGGCCTGCATGAGCGCGAAGCCCTGCGCGTACGAGCAAATCTTGGAGCAATAGAGCGCATCGCGGACGCACGCGACCCAGTCGTGTTCGCCCGCGCCGATCGAGTGCGACTTGTCGCCCATGCGCGGCCCCTTGAGCACCTTGGCCGCGGCGGAGCGCTCGGCTTTCTGCGCGCTCATGTTGCGGGCGAAGACCGCCTCGGCCATCGTCGGCGCGGGCACCCCCAGGTCGAGCGCGCTCCCGATGGTCCATTTTCCCGTGCCTTTTTGCCCCGCCGCGTCGAGGACCACATCGACGAATGGCTTGCCCGTCGCGCCGTCCTTCTGCCGCAGGATGTCCGCGGTGATCTCGATGAGGAACGAGTCGAGGTCGCCCGTGTTCCACTCGGCGAAGATCGCCGCCATCTGCTCCGTCGGCAGCGCGAGCACGTCGCGCATGAAGTGGTACGCCTCGCAGATGAGTTGCATATCGCCGTACTCGATGCCGTTGTGAACCATCTTCACATAGTGGCCCGCGCCGCCCGGCCCGATGTATGTTGTGCAAGGCACGCCGCCGCTGACGGGCTTGCCCGGGGTGGCCCCCTCGATCGGCTTGCCGGTCTTCGCGTCAACCTTCGCGGCGATCGCGGTCCAGACGGGTTTCAGAAGTTCCCATGCGGCGGGGTTGCCTCCCGGCATGAGCGACGGGCCGAAGCGCGCGCCGGTTTCACCGCCCGAGACTCCCGAGCCGCAGAAGAGGATGCCTTTTTCCGCGAGCGATTTGTCGCGGCGGATGGTGTCTTCCCATTGGGCATTGCCGCCGTCGACGATGAGATCGCCCTTATCGAGGAGCGGGGTAAGTTTGTCGATGGTGGCGTCGGTGGGGCCGCCGGCCTTCACGAGCAGCACGATGCGACGCGGCCGCTTGATCGACGCGACGAACTTCTTCAGGCGCTCGCCCTCGTCGTCCGGTTCGTGAAAGCCGATGAGCGCGCCGCCCGGCCCGAGGACGCCCGGCGGGTTCTCGTCGAGGAAGGGCTTGACCTTGGAGGCGGAGCGATTATGCACCGCGACCTTGAAGCCATGGTCGGCCATGTTCAGGATGAGATTGCGGCCCATGACTTCGAGGCCGATGAGTCCGATGTCCGCAGCCGGGGGGATGGGGGTTGACATGGCGAGTCTCCGTGGTTGCGTCGATTGTCGGCTTAATCGTTGGAAGGAGCAAGCGAGGGGTCGGCGGTGTCCGCGAGAGATTATCGGTGATCGGGTGGCGTGACTTTCTTTGCAACATGGGGTGCCCCGGCCCGCCGCGGCGGGCCGTGGCACCCGGCGAGAGAGCAGATCGCGAATTCCGAACAACTCCGCACGGGATCGTAGGATGCACCCATGCCGTCGCGGACCAATGGCACGATGAGGACGGAGGCGGGGCTGTCGTTCGAGTTGCAGCGCTCGGAGGCGCGGCGTGTCGAGATCCTGGTGGCGGTCCTGCTTGCGCTCTTTGCGTTCGCGATGTTTCGGCAGGTCTTCGGCATCGCGCACCGATCGGTCGCAACCGTGGCGGTGACGGTGCTGGTCGGCGTGGTGGCGACGGGCTACGTGCTCGCGGTGCGGCGGATCGTGCATCGCGCGGTCGCGGAGAACCGGCTGCTCCCCGAGCGGTTCTGGATGGGTAGCGTTGTTGTGGAATCGTTCCTGCCGACGATGGCGGTGCTGACGCTCCAGCGGGTGACGCAGATCGATCCGCTGGACGCGGCGCGCTCCCCCTCGGTGCTGCTGTACCTCGTGTTCGCGGTGGCGGCGGTGCTCCGGCTCCGGCCCCGGCTGTGCATCGTCGGCGGCGTGCTCTGCGCGGCGCAGGACTTCGCGCTTGTGATGTCAGCGTTCTCATCGACGAAGCAGCCGCTCTCGCGCGACCTGCAATCGCTGCTGGCGATGTACCCCGTTCTCATCCTTATGGCGTGGGCGGTCGCGGCGGGCGTGGCGCACGAACTGAGAAGGCACGTCGTCGCGGGGCTGCGCGAAGCCGAGACGCGGGCCGAACTCGCGGAGGTCAACAGCGAACTCGCCGTCGCCAGGCAGATCCAGCAACGCCTGATGCCCCGCGGCGGGCTCGAAGTCGCGGGCTACGAGGTCTCCGGCTGGAATCGCCCCGCCAACCAGACCGGCGGCGACTACTTCGACTGGCTTCACCTGCCCGACGGGCGGATCGCTATCTCCATCGCGGATGTCACGGGCCACGGCGTCGGCCCGGCGCTCATCATGGCCGTCTGCCGCGCGTACGCGCGGGCGACGATCCCCGATGAGCCGAGCCTCAGCGTCGGCCTGGGCCGGCTCAACACGCTCCTCGCGGACGACATCGACGAGGGGCGCTTCGTCACCTCCGCCTACGCGCTCCTCAACCCGGCCACCGGCGATCTGGAACTACTCTCGGCGGGGCACGGGCCGACGATGTTGCGCCGCGCCGACGGCTCCGTCGAATCCTTCGGCGGCGACGGCCCGCCCCTCGGCGTCGTCCCCAACTTCGACTTCGATCCGCCGCGAGCGCTCCGCCTGGAACCGGGCGACGCACTCCTGCTTGTGACCGACGGGTTCTTCGAGGCTTCGAACGCGACGGGCAACATGTTCGGCGACGGCCGCCTGCGAGCCTTCCTCGCGCTGAACAACCACCTGCCGACAGGCCAACTCCTCGAACGCCTCGACGCGGCGGTGCGCGCCCACGTCGGCGACGCGCCGCAGGCCGACGACATGACGGCGGTGATGATCCGGCGCTCCTAATCTCCCCCTCCCCCTGGGAGGGGGTGTCGCCGCGGCGACGGGGGAGGACCCCCTTGGGCGCACAGCGCCGTGCTACGATCAGTCCCTCAGGGGCGGTAGCTCAATTGGAAGAGCACTAGCTTTGCAAGCTAGGGGTTGCCGGTTCGAGCCCGGTCCGCTCCATTTCATTGGTATCGTCGATTGATCGTGTTCACGCTCGGGATGAGGTCGCCTCAGCGACCGAATCCCGTGGTCGTCCCGCGCGGGGATCACCCTTGACTCATTTCAGAGGTACACCGTTCGCGTACGCATCGCCCGACGAGGCAATCGCGGCGCTGACGGCGCTGGTTGCGCCAGTCGAAACGGAGCCTTGCCCGCTTGATGCGGCCTGCGGGCGTGTGCTTGCTGACGCGGTTCGCGCCGACCGCGACAGCCCGGCGTTCGATTACTCCGCGATGGACGGGTATGCCGTGCGTTCCGCCGACCTCATGCGAGGTTCACTGCCCGTCGTCGATGAGTCGAGGATCGGCCGCGCGCCGGCGGCGCTGCCGGACTCGCCCGTCGCTGTCCGCATCGCCACCGGGGCGGCGATCCCGCGCGGGGCGGACGCCGTTATCAAACGAGAGGATGTGGTCGAGATTGAAGACGCGGCGGCAGCGGGCGGGGTGAGCCGGATCGAGATTCCGCAGGACTCGGCCGCCGCGATCCGCGCCGGTGCCAACATCCGATTCAGGGGCGAGAATGCAAGGGAAGGGGACGTTGTTCTCCAATCAGGGCAAGTTCTCTCCGCCGCGGCCGTCGGAACGCTCGCCGCCGTCGGCGAAGTTTCGCCGCGCGTGCATCGCGCGGTGCGCGTCGCGGTCATCTCCACCGGCGACGAACTGGTCGCGCCCTCCGCGATTCCTGGGCCGCACGAGGTCCGCGACAGCAACGCCGCGGCGCTCGCCGCGGCTCTTCGGTCCTTCGCGTGGATCAACGTTGGCCTCGTCGTTCACGCGCGGGACGATGAGGGTGTGTTGACCGCCGTGCTGCGCCACGCGATCGAGGCCCACGACGCCGTCATCCTCACCGGCGGCGTCTCGATGGGACACCGCGACCCCGTGCGCGCCGCCGTCGAAAGCACCGGCGCACGCATCATCTTCCACGGCCTGCCGCAGCGCCCCGGCAAACCCATGCTCGCCGCCGTCACCCCCACCGGCAAGCCGATCTTCGGCCTGCCGGGCAACCCTGTTTCCACTTTGGTCACTTGCACACGGATCGCGCTGCCCGTCCTCGGCTCACGCGCGGGGATCACGAGTTGGCCCGCCGCCCCGCGCGTGCGCCTCGGCAATCCCGACGGCAAGTCGATCGACCTCTGGTGGCATCGACTCGTCCGCATCACCGAGCGTGGCGAAGCGGAACTCCTCGACGTGCGCGGCTCGGGCGATCTGGTCGCCGCTGGACGGTCAGATGGATTTGTTGAAATCCCATCAACGAACAACCCGGCATTCGACCACGATATCCCGTTGTTCCCCTTCTATCCCTGGCCGGCGTGATCCCCATGACCCCCGAGTTTCTCGCCACCATCCAACCCATCGTCCTCGTCGGCGGACGCAGCACCCGCTTCGGTCGCGACAAACTCCGCGAGCCCTGGGGCGACGGCGTGCTTGTCCAGCGGCCGATCGCCGCGCTCCGCGCCGTCTTCGGCCCGCGCGTCAAACTCGTCGGTCAGTGCCACCCCAGTCTCCCCGCCCTCGCCGACGGAGTGATCGACGACCGGCACCCAGGCGCGGGGCCGATCGGCGGCATCATCTCGGCGCTTCTCGCGTGGCGCGGGCCCGTGTTTGTTCTCGCGGGGGACATGCCGGAGTTCGGCGCGGAGCAGGTCGTGACGATCGTCGATGCCGCCGCGAAGTCACCCGAAGTATTCGCGGCCCTTGCCCGATCCGACCGCGTGAACCCGTGCGCGGGGATGTACTTTCCAGAAGCACTTCCGATCCTGCAACGGCGATTGCAATCCGGCGAGGCGCGGCTGCACGACGCCGTCCCGCCCGCGCAGCGCATCGACGTCGCGTTCGACGAAGCCGCGCTGCGGAACCTGAATGAGCCCAAGCCAGCGCGGGAAGGTTGATTGCAACGATGCCCGGGTGCCACGGCCCGCCGCGGCGGGCCGTG
>CAMTWL010000021.1:0-19864 GCA_947085435.1 uncultured Phycisphaerae bacterium | reverse complement strand
GACCGATCCATGTAAAAACACTCAACAGCGCTGATCCGACATTCGCCTCGGTCACGTTCCTCCGGAATCAGCGGTCATCTTCATCCGGAATTCGCGGTCACGTTCGATCGGAAACCCCGGTCATCTTCAGCGGAATACGCACCCGATGCACTTCTCGACACAGTCGAGCTCTTTCGCGGCATGGGCAAGCATGTCATCGGGGCGGGCAGGGATGGCGAGGAAGCGCGCAAGCCCGCGATCATCGAGCGTACCATCCGACGGCGATTATCGGTACGCTGGGCGCAGCCGCTGCCGTGTCCAACCTGCTCGGGTTCGACGCCGCCAGGACCGAGAACGCGCTCGGGATCGCGGCGAGCTATTCCTCGGGGTTGAGGCCCCAGCTCGGATTCATGGTGAAGCCTTTGCATGCCGGGCTCGCTGCAAGGGGCGGACTCGCGGCCGCGCTGCTGACGAAAGACGGGTTTGGCAGCGCCCGCAACATCATTGACGGGAGGCACGGATTCGCCAACGTGTTCTCGGGCGGCAAGCCGAACGACTTCGAGTCGCTCGAAGCGAAGATCGGCAAACCGTTCGAAATCCTCGATCCCGGCATCGCATTCAAGATCTTCCCTTCGAATTTCCATACGCAGGCGGGAGTCGTCGCGGTGCTGCAGATGGTGAAGGAAGATGGTGTGCGCGCTCAGGACGTCGAGCGCGTGCGCTGCCTCGGTAACCACATGATTCAGCATTCACTGTGGAACGACAACCCACAAAGCGGATTGGAAGGGAAGTTGAGCCTGCACTACTGCATAGCGGCTGCGCTGGTCGATGGACAACTCGAAGTCGAGCAGTTCCGCGAGGAGCGCGCCAAGGACCCGCTCGTGCGCGACATCATTGGGCGCGTTACGATCGAGCCGCATCCGGACATGGCGAAGCTCGACTTTACCAAGGGCAAGGACTTCCTCGGGATGGAAGTCGTCATTCAGCTCAAGAACGGACGCCTGGTTTCGCGGCACGTGAAATCGGGCTTCTCCGTGCCGGGGCTCGACGGCAAGGCGCTGCATCCGGAGCTCATCGACAAGTTCACGAGAAATGCGCAGCGAGTGCTGCCCGAGGCTGCTATCAAAGAGTGTCTTAAGCGCGTGCGGGCGCTGGAACGTGCCGCGAGCGCACGCGAGCTCTTAGAGCCGCTTCGAGTGTGAGCGTGGCTTCCCAGAAATCTTCGGCACGCTGGTTGTAATGTTCCAGTGTGAGATCGGCGATTTTTTTCCAGGTTTTTCGGATTCAGTTTCATGTCCTCTCGGCGGCGCGCGCTTCCATCGCCGGATACTCGGGACGGATAGCGAAGTGCAGCCGGCGATGGGCGATGCGCAACGCCGTTTCCGCATCCGCGGGGCTCGCCGCCCGGGCGAAGATGAACCCCAGGTAACTCGCCCCGTCGGGAGGCGGTGCAATGATCTGGCCAGGCTCCGCCGTAATGGTCACAGCGGTGACGCCAGGTACCGACTGCGCGGCGGCCAGGCCTTTGAGCCCATGGTAAATGCCGCGCCGTGGAATCGGGATCATCATGACACCCGCGGCGCCGCCCGCGCCGGCGCGGGCGAGCGGTTCTGCTACCGCCTGACGCAGAATCAACTCCTCCAGGCTCATGCCCAGGGAATGGTTGAGCACCCGCCCGCATAAGCCCCCGATGGAGCGAGCCGCGACCTCCAGGATCCAGATACCCTGGTCATTCACGCGCACTTCGGCGTGCACTGGCCCGGTCATGAGCCCGGCCGCGCGGCAGGCGCGGGCCACCTCCTGATGGATGCGCTCCTGAAGCACCTCCGGCAGCCGCGATGGTGTGATGTAGAGCGTTTCCTCGAAGTAGGGCCCGTCCAGAGGATCGGGCTTGTCGAACAGGGCGAGGGTGGTCAACTCCCCCCGTTGCAGGCTGCCTTCCAGGGCGTACTCGCGCCCCGGAATGAAGTCCTCGATGATGAGACCCAGCTCCTGAGCGTCACGGTCGGCACGGGACTGGATGGCGCGCACCCAGTTCACCGCTCGCACCAGCGCTTCGCAATCATCGGCACGGATCACCCCGCGGCTCCCCGACAAACGCCGGGCCTTCACCACCACGGGGAACTTCAGCTCCGGGACCAGTCCCCCGGGGTCGTCGCCGCTCGGCAGGTAATGGAACGCCGGACACGGGAATTCCCGTTCCCGAAGCAGCCGGCGAAACTCCAGCTTGTCACGCGTCCGGCGCACCGCTTGGAGGGAATTCCCTGGCAAGCCAAGACGCGCCGCAAGCAGTGCCGCAAGCTCGACTCCCGAATCGTCCACTGCCAGCACTGCATCCGGGGTAGCGTCGATCTCCCGCAATAGGGTGTCCGCCGCCTGCTCCGGCTGGTCAAAATGCAGTGCCATGATGGGGGCGAGGCCCCAGGATGGGGCCAGCTGGTGGCAGTAATTGGCCGCTGCCACGATCTCCACGCCCAGATTTTTGGCGGCGGCAAGAAAATCGTCGTTGCGGTAGCCGGTAGTGGGCAGAAGCAGCAGGACGCGCTTCATGGATCGGCTATATCAGAAGGACTGGAGCTGCTGATCGGTAGGCTCGGCGCAACAGTACCACGGTTCCGACAAACGGGGGATCGGAGATCCCATGTTCCCCGCGAGGTTTGGCGCGGGGCGCCCTGCGGCCTCGTGCGCCATGCGCCAAACGGCGGCGAACACATCGCGGCGCGAAAGACTCTCCTCTTCACTTTGGGCCACGCGCGCCTGGAGGTCCTGCTGCAGTCGGTCCACCCGCGGATCGGGATGGCTCCACGGATATCCCAGGAGCGCGGGATCGAAGGCCATGAGCTTTTCCTTGAAACCGGGGAGCTTCAGAAGATAGGAGCCTTCGGGAACGAGCAGCCGGATGGTGAGCTGCACCGGGGGCACGCTCTCCACGAGCTGCAGTTCCAGGAGCCGCTCCAGCAGCGCGATGTAGCCATCCAATGTCGTCCAGGGGGTGAAGGCTACAAAGGTCGGGGCGAGCGCGATGCCTGCTTCGCGGGTGAGCGCCACCGCCCGGTCGAAGTCACGGCTCGTATGGTTTTTATCGAGAAGGCGCAAGATGTCATCGTCCACCGCTTCCACCGCGGAGGTGATGAAAAGGCACCCGCTGCGCCGCAACTCGGGCAGCAGCTCGGCGTGATCGATGAGGTGCTGGATCTTGATGGTCGCGTCGAACGTGACGTGGGGAAATGCTGCGTTCAAGGCCCGCACGAGCCTCAGGCCGTGGGTCGGACCGTTGAAGAAGTCCGGGTCCCCGAAGGAAATATGGCTTGCCCCTTCCCTCACCTGCTGCCCGATGTCGTCCATCACCACGTCTACCGGGACGATGCGGAACTTCCCTTGGTACACCGGGACCACGGGGCAATGCCGGCACAGATGCTTGCAACCCCGGCTGCCCTCCGCAAACCCGGTGACCCGCGTCGATCCGTCCGGCAGCACCAGGTGCGCGTAGCGGGAGAGCTTCGGCAGGTCGCTGCGGTCCGGTACCTCGAAGGCGACCCTGCCCAGGCTGATGACGGGTTCGCTCTGCGTTATCGCCGTTCCATTGAGCCGGAGTCTCTGGCATAGAGAAACTAACGCGGGCTCCAGCTCCCCGCCCAGCACGGTGCCCACGCCGAGCCCGCGAAGCAGCGCCTCGTTCATGGGGGCGTAGAGTCCGTAGACGCAGAGGTGCGCATTCGGGGCGAGCTCCCTGATGCGCGGCAGGGCCTGCACCGCGATGCGGGTGGCGGTATGCATGCCCACATACAGAGCCACCAGGCCCGCACCCTTGAGGATTGCAGGCTCGATTTTCTGCAGCGAAAGATCGAGGCAGCTCACCGCAAAGCCCTCGCGCTTCAGACACGCGGCAGGTTCCGCCAGGGCAAATGGCTGCCGCCCCAGATCATAGGGGTTGATGAGAACGACCTTGAAGGGGCGAGTCGCTCCGGGCGCGGGAAGTGGTGCAACCTGGGATAGCATGGGTCAGCTATTTGGATTTCGGGCGCTGCTCAAAAGGCGCGAGGCCCGGCTCGCGGTTCGCCCCGGCCTCTTCCAGGCGCTTGAGAAAGTGCTGCCACATCGGCTCCTGATGCAGGCCGTAATCGTACAGCAGATCCCATGAGTAGATCCCGGTGTCGTGGCCGTCGGAGAAAGTGAGCTGAATGGCGTAGCTGCCCACCGGCTCGATATGGGTAATCTCCACGTGTTTCTTTCCCGCCTGCAGCACTTCCTGCCCCGGGCCGTGGCCGCGCACTTCGGCTGAAGGCGAATAGACCCGCAGGAACTCGCAAGGCAGCTGGAAGGTCTTGCCGTCGGCGAATGAGATTTCCAGCACCCGCGACTTTTGGTGCAACTTGATTTCGTCGGGTCGTGGCGTATTGGTGTCCATGGTGCCCTACAGGGGACTGTGCGCGCGGCGCGCTGCGGATGTGCCGTTGCTCGGCACCGCGAACGTGTGCGTTTTCAGCCGTTAATCAGCCGCGGTGCGCCCGGCATTAGCGCTCGCGGTCCGGTGCGGCGCCACGGTCTACTTCTGCTTCTGTGACGGCGGAATATAGCCTGCGGCAACGTCGGCGCCGCTGCCGAAGAAATATTTCTCCGTCTGCTGCGCGAGGTAGTCGCGCGCCTTTTTGTCGGCGAGGTTGAGCTGGTTCTCGTTCACCAGCATCTTCTGCTGCTCGAGCCACTGCCTCCACGCTTCCCTCGACACGTTCTCGAAGATGCGCTTGCCGAGCTCGCCGGGATAGGGCGGGAAATCGAACCCCTCGGCCTCTCGCCCGAGCTTGATGCACTTGACCATGCGCGCCATCAACGAACTCCACGGGACGGCCGTCGCAGGCGCGACGGCCTATATGTCTATTATAGGACGAACGCTGCACAACTGCGCGCAAAAGCTCCGGGCGCAGCGTAACGAAACCTTGCTCGAATTAGCCAAGCCCGAATTCGATTCTCGCGTGTACCCGCAAAGCGCTACGAGAGAAAATCAAGCCCCGACCTCGGCCCGGCTCACCAGGACTTTGTCCACCAAGCCATATTTAACGGCCTCGCCCGCGCCGAAGAAGTTGTCGCGATCGGTATCACGCTCGATGGTCTTCATATCCTGGCCCGTGTGCTTGGCCATGAGTTCGTTGAGCCGCTGTCGCAGGTACAAGATCTCCTTGGCGTGGATCTCGATGTCACTGGCTTGGCCTTCGAACCCGCCCAAGGGCTGGTGGATCAGCATCCGCGAGTTGGGCAGGCAGAAGCGCTTGCCCTTGGCCCCCGCGCACAGCAAAAGCGCTCCCATGCTTGCTGCCTGGCCGATGCACAGCGTGCTCACGTCTGGCTTGACAAACTGCATGGTGTCATAAATTGCCAAACCCGCCGACACGAGTCCGCCCGGGGAGTTAATGTAGAAGGAGATTTCCTTCTCCGGGTTGTCCGACTCCAGGAACAGCAACTGGGCGACGATCACGTTGGCTGACATCTCATCGATCGGCCCCACCAGGAACACAACGCGCTCCTTGAGCAGGCGCGAGTAGATGTCATAGGCGCGTTCGCTGCGCCCACTCTGCTCGACCACCATCGGAATCAACCCCGTATCGCGGGGCCAGGTTCCGCGCCGTTCCCAGCTCATATGCGCTCGCCCATTAGGTCGTTACAGCCGAGGCTCGTCCTCCACCTCCACGCATGAAACCACGCTCGATTGAGTGAGATTGCCCTTGAGCACGACTTCGTTAATCAGAGTTGGACACGGTTGCGCGATCATCGTGAGCTCGAATGCGCGTCGGCACCGCAACGGCCGATCAATTTATAAGGCTCGCCCGCTACTTGTTTTTGCCGGGAATGGGAGCGGCCAGTTTAACCTGCATTACCGCTTCGGGTGACAATGGAACGGCGGACTTCGATTTCGGTTGCTTGGGCTTTTTATGTTCGCGATTACTTCGTTGCTGTCTCTTGGCCATTTTGTCCTCCTGATAGGATGGATCTGGTGCAAGGATTTCCAAACCCTACGATAGGCTGTGGTTTGGCTGATCAGAAAACGCAGTGGAGATCCAAACCAGCTACGCACCAGACCCATACAGTCTCTGCCGAATAGGGTTCTGGTGCAACAACTCCCAGATGCGACGAGGCGCAGACGGTTTCGATTGTCCGTTGGAGCAGATCATGGCCTGCCCGAGCACGCTCAGGCGCTTGTTCAAGCACCGGCAGTTCGATTGAGAGATCATCCTACTCTGCGTCATCGCACCAGAACCGCATCAGTCACATGGCCTGTTACGCTCTTAATGATCAAGGCCATAAGGCGGCAGGGTGGTCAGGCGAGAGTCCTCGACATGGCCTCCGGTCGTAAAGTGATAGAGCGACTGAAACATCGCGTCGTTGAATCCCATTACCTGATGGACCGGGTCATCAAAAAAGCAGCCGATTCCCGTCGCACGGACTCCAGCCGCCTCCGCCTCAAGATAAAGCACTTGGCCGATCACTCCCGTCTCCCAGAAAAGTCTCCGGTAAAACCACGGTCCATGCCGTCGCAGGCTTGATTCGAATTCCGCGATCATCCCCAAGGAAAACGCACTATCTCCGGCGATATCCTGACTGCAACTGACCTTGGCAGCCAATTGCCGCGCATCGCCCTCTTCGAGCAGAAACAGAGGCAAGTCTTCTGGACAGCCAAGCGGCGGGGTCCAGGCAAATTGTGGGTGCATCGCTTTTCTGAGTGAGCCCACCTTCGCAGGATCACGAGCCAGCATGTAGAAACCGGGAGCAAGACCATCCACCCGATGGACGAACAGGACAAGATGAATGGCCGGCTCCCAAGGCAGGACGTCCCAGGGCATCGGACGCATGCACAGGTCACGATCAACCCGTGGCATGACGCGAGCCAGCATCGTGAAGAAGCTGCCGACTGAAATCGAGGTGTTGCCATCGACCGCAAGCGCGCTTCTCCGTTGACGGATCACCTGTCCAGCCCTTGGCTGACCCGGGTAGATGCCCGGCGCACGGGTACTCGGAGGGATCGGTGTCGCTACTGTAGGAGCGCCGTGATTCAGTTCGATGACTCTCGGTTCAGTACTCGGCTTCCACGCCGCGACTTCTACCTGGTTGAGGATCTCCCATTGCACGGGATTGTCTCGACTTAGCTGGTTGGCCTTGCCGTGCCAAATGTTTCGCGTCAACTCGCGAATGGCATCAGCGGCAAGGGACCGCGGCAATAAGATTGTCCGGTCAGTCGCAAGACCGGCAGCTTGATCAGTGGGCCAGACGAGGGCGAGGCAATCAGGATCCTCCCGCTCGGCCCCTCGAAATCCTTGGGTCGATCGACCCCCCAACAAGGCGGCAACCGTGTCATCCGCCAGACCGTCCAACAGCAGCATGCGCCACCCCAGGGTCTGGGCCGCAACGCGAGCGCTGCCGATCGCGTGTCCCACGTCATGTTGACAGTAGCGCAAGGCTCGCTCTCCGTATTTCCAGGGGATTGAGCGCTTGCGCAGTACCAGCAGGGTATTCCGTCGTCCGATGGTTCACAGATTTCAGGTCTTGCGGATTCAGTTTGATGCCAGATCTAGTCACACAGACTGTGCGGCTAGCGCGCACGGCACGAACTCAGCGCTGGTGGAGGCGCACCCCGATGCGTCAAGTGCTCTCAGCGACCCGTGCTCTCAGCGACCCGCCGGGCCGTAGCGATATAGGATTAAATTTCATCGGGAGCATACGCCTTGATCGCGATAGCATGAATTTCACGTTCCAGCATGTCGCCGAGCGCGGTGTGTATCAAGCGGTGGCGCGCCTGCGCCGACTTCCCACTAAAAAGCGGCGAGACGATCATCAACTGAAAATGCCCGCCGCCGGTTTTGGCACCCTCGTGCCCGGCGTGCTTTGCGCTGTCGTCGATCAGATCGACGCTGTCGGGCGACAGCACCGCAAGCTTTTGCTCAATGCGCTCGAGGGTATTCAAGCCGGCAGCCGTAAATCGGTCAGGCGCTTGATTCATTTTTCACCTTGCGCGTTTCATTACCTGTATGCCGCGTCATCGGCCCTGTCTTTGGCGATCTGCTCTTCGCACATGTCGCCGATCGCAAGCAGCATCGGCTTGGTGTAGATCAGGTCGCCGCGCTGCTCGCCGTGATATTCGAAAATGCGCGTCTCGACGATCGCGTCGACCGGGCACGATTCCTCGCATAAACCACAGAAGATGCACTTGGTGAGGTCGATGTCGTAGCGCGTGGTGCGGCGCGAGCCATCGTCGCGCGGCTCGGACTCGATGGTGATAGCGAGCGCCGGGCACACCGCCTCGCACAGCTTGCAGGCGATGCAGCGCTCTTCGCCGTTGGGATAGCGCCGCAGCGCGTGCAACCCACGGAAGCGCGGGCTCATCGGCGTCTTCTCTTCCGGGTAACCGCGCGTGAGTCACCGTTCTTGGTGTCCTCGAGGACGAGGCGCTCCCTCCCGATGTCGATCTGTTTGCGTTTGAGATTGAGGATTTCACCCAGCCGCATACCGGTTGAGACGGCGAGTATTGCGATGAGATGCAGATGCGGATTCTTGGACGATTTGCAGGCAGAGAGAAGGGTTTTGATTTCTGTCTTGAGGAGGGTGCGAGTGCGCCCCCGCGGCTCCTTGGGCCTGCGCACCTTGCGCATTGGGCTGTCGTCCAGCCACTCCCATTCCTTGACCGCTGTGGAAAGCGCGTGGGAGAGCGCCGCCAGGTAACGAACGACGGTGGAAGGGGAGGTGCGTTTACCGAGGCGGACTTCGCGTGCGAGCAGCTTGTCTCGGCGTTTCCCGATGTCGGCCGCACTGAGACGAGCAAGCGAGAGCGCACCGAGCTCCTGCTTCCACCACAGGAGCTGTGTTTTCTGATTGCGGGCGTTGCGGGGTTTTGTTGGGAGGACTTCGGCGATGTATTTGTCGATCAGCTCGCCGACGGTATGTTTTCGGGCGGCCGCATTCTTGAAATGACGGCCTTCGCGGATTGCGGCTTCAGTGGACTGAGCCCAGCGCTTGGCGTCGGTGAGACGCGCGAATGAGGCGGATTGAGATGGATAGCCCGCGATGCGGACTTTGGCCCGATAGCAGGGCTTCCCCGCTGGGGCTGGTCGTACTTCGATGGTTGGCATGCGCGCATCCCGTGAGTCAGTTATTGCGTCAAAACGACGCAAACGACCAGTCGAATTCAACTGGGCTGAACTGCAACTGCCTCACACGATGCCGATGCGACCCGGCGCTTTTGCGTATTCCGTGATGCGACTATGGAATAAGCTTCGCTTTACTGCAGATCTCGATAGACTTTAAACGAGAACGACTATTATACCAGAAAATGAGGGTCTTGTACAGCGACACCTTGTCCCAAAACCCCTCTAACCTCCCGCAACTAAGAGGTTTTTCCAAGTATTGCATTGTACCAAAGAAGCGCCCAAAAGTACAGCAACTTCTCTATGATCTCGTTCGCGTCGCATGCACGGGCTCGAGATTTCGGAAGGGAGTAACACTTCGCGCTGAACTTGCGGGAACACCAAAAGTGTCCCAAAACTGTCCCACGCGACCGTTACGGCAAGGGTGACCTTGCGTAACGCTTTGAAATGTTTGGCTCCCCGACCAGGGCTCGAACCTGGGACCTGCGGATTAACAGTCCGTCGCTCTACCAACTGAGCTATCGGGGAAATGATCTAATGCAGCGCGCTGGGAACTGCAGGGAGGCGCTTCAGAAAGGCGCACATATTAAGGCTTGAGCCTTCCGCGGTCAACGTTTCGCGCCGAATTTTTCCAATTTATGAAGCGGTTAAGCCACCTGCACGCGTGCGAGATTCAGCTCTTGGAAATCAGCACGCTCGCCACGGCGCTCGCGACGTAATCGACGTTGCGCGTGTTCAGCGCTGCAACGCAAATGCGGCCGCTGTCGATGGCGTAAACGGAATACTCGTCGCGCAGGCGATGCACCTGGTCGCGAGTAAGTCCTGAGTAGGAAAACATGCCGCATTGACGCGCGACGAAGCTGAAATCGAAGTCGGCGCGCTGCTCGCGTATCTTGTCCACGAGGGTTCGGCGCATGGTCTTGATGCGCTCGCGCATGGCGCCCAGCTCCTGCTCCCACAAGGCCCTCAGTTCCGGCGTCGTGAGCACTGTCGCAACGGTCTGCCCACCGTGGGTCGGAGGATTGGAGTAGTTCGTGCGTACCACGCGCTTCACCTGGCTTAGCACTTTGGTTGCTTCGGCTGCGTCCGCGGCCACGATGGTGAGCGCGCCCGCGCGCTCGCCGTAGAGCGAGAGCGACTTGGAGAACGAGCTCGAGACGAACACGACCGGACACGCTTCGGTAAATCGGCGGACCGCCGCGGCGTCGGCGTCAGCGCCTTCGGCAAAGCCCTGATAGGCGATGTCGAGAAAAGGCACGAGCCCGCGGCGGTTGACGACTTCGATCACACGCTCCCATTGCGCCGCGTTCAGGTCCACGCCGGTCGGGTTGTGGCAACAGGCGTGCAGCACGACGACCGATCCCGTTGGGATCGTGCCCAGCGTGTCGATCATCGCCTCGAACTTCACACCGCGGGTCTGCGGGTCGTAGTAGGGGTAGGCGTTGACCTTGTATCCCGCGTATTCGAAGAGCGCGCGGTGGTTCTCCCAGCTCGGATCGCTGATCCAGACTTCGGCGCTCGGGTTCACGCGATGAATGAGGTCAGCTCCGACCTTGAGCCCGCCGGTGCCGCCCAGGGCCTGAACGGTGACCAGCCGCCCGGCTTTCAGCGCCGGACTGTCCGCGCCGAAAACGAGTTCCTGGACCGCACGGTCGTAGGCCTTGAGGCCGTCTATCGGCAGATAGTTGCGCGGCAGGGCCTTCGCGGCGATCTGCTGTTCGGCCCGGCGCACGCATTCGAGCACGGGCACCTTGCCTTCGTCGTCGGTATAGACCCCTACGCCAAGATTCACTTTCTTCGGATTCGGGTCGGCGTTATAGGCCTCGGTCACGCCAAGGATCGGATCGGTGGGCGCAATCTCGACAGCGGCAAAAAGTGATGAGCTCATGGACGGGTTTCTGGGGGTGGATGTGGAAAGGGTCTCGCGGCCGTGATTTTAGCATCGCACTCGCCAGTGCCTCACCCGAAACTCGCCGCGAGCACAGCCGGTATGGGAGAATTGCGTGTTTTGATACCCTCCAATCCGCTCATGGCAGCCGAGGCCGCCGCAGCATCGGCGACGCCCCAGGTTCTCAGTTTTCCCGGCAGCCCGTACCGGCTGCACCAGACGTTCGCGCCCGCGGGCGACCAGCCCGCCGCGATAGAGCTGCTCGTCGAAGGGCTCCGGGATGGTCTGCGCTTCCAGACGCTGCTCGGCGTGACCGGCTCGGGCAAGACCTACACCCTGGCGCACGCGCTTGCGCGCATCGGCAGCCCTGTGCTCATCATGGCGCCCAACAAGACGCTCGCCGCCCAGCTCTACGCGGAAATGCGCGAGTTCTTCCCCGAGAACGCGGTCGAGTACTTCGTCTCCTACTACGACTACTACCAGCCCGAGGCCTACGTCCCGGCGCGCGACCTCTACATCGAGAAGGACTCGAGCATCAACGAGCACATCGAGCAGATGCGGCTCTCCGCCACCAAGTCGCTGCTCGAGCGTCGCGACTCGATCATCGTCGCGACCGTTTCGTGCATCTACGGCATCGGCGACCCTGGCGAGTACCACGGCATGATCCTGCATCTTCGCGAGCGCGAAAAACTCACTCAGCGCGAAGCCATCCAGCGCCTGTGCGAGATGCAGTACCAGCGCAACGACTTCGAGTTTCGCCGGGGAATCTTCCGGGTGCGCGGCGAGGTGCTGGACATTTTCCCGGCGGAGAACTCCGAGACTGCGGTGCGCCTGACGCTGTTCGACGATGAAGTCGAGAGCATCCACATTTTCGACCCGCTCACCGGGCATGTCTTGCAGCAAGTCGGGCGCTACACCGTGTACCCCTCGAGCCATTACGTGACGCCGCGCTCGACCACGGCGCGCGCCATCGACGCGATCAGGAAGGAGCTTGCCGAGCGCATCGACTGGTTCCAGCAGCACGGCAAGCTCGTCGAATGCCAGCGCATCGAGCAGCGCACGCGGTTCGACCTCGAGATGCTCAACGAAATGGGCTTCTGCAAGGGGATCGAAAACTACTCGCGCCACCTGTCGGGGCGCCAGCCCGGCGAGCCTCCGCCAACGCTCCTCGATTACCTGCCCGCCGACGCGCTGATGATCATCGACGAGAGCCATGTGACGATTCCTCAGACGGGGGGCATGTATCGGGGTGACAGGGCGCGCAAGGAAAACCTCGTCGACTACGGCTTTCGACTCCCGTCGGCGCTCGACAACCGTCCGCTGCGTTTCGATGAATTCGAAAGCGCCATGCGCCGGACGATTTTCGTGTCAGCTACGCCGGCCGATTACGAGCGCAACCATCAGGGACAGATCGTGGAGCAGGTGGTGAGACCCACGGGACTCATCGATCCTCGGCTCGAAGTCCGGCCGGCCTCGACCCAGGTTGATGACTTGCTCTCGGAGATCAACGAGCGGGTGAGCGTCGGCGAGCGGGTGCTGGTCACCACGCTCACCAAACGCATGGCCGAGGATCTGACCGACTATCTGGCAGAGCATCGAGTGAAAGTGCGCTACCTGCACTCGGACATCGAGACGGTCGAGCGCGTCGAGATCATTCGCGATCTGCGTCTGGGCGAATTCGACGTGCTGGTGGGCATCAACCTGCTGCGTGAAGGGCTCGATATCCCGGAAGTGTCGCTGGTTGCGATACTCGATGCGGACAAGGAGGGGTTTCTGCGTTCCGAGCGCTCGCTCATCCAGACCATTGGCCGGGCAGCCCGGCACATCAACGGCGCGGCGATCCTCTACGCTGACCGGATGACCGACTCCATGCGCCGCGCCATCGGGGAAACCGACCGGCGCCGGACGAAGCAGGTGGCCTACAACGAGGAGCACGGCATTACGCCTCAGGGCGTGCACAAGCGCATCAAGGACATCATCGACGGCATCTACGACCACGAGAGCGCACGCCAGGAGCTGAGAGCCGCCCAGAACGAGGCGCGCTACGAGAACATGGGCGAGAAGGATCTCACGCGTGAGCTCAAGCGCCTGGAAAAGGACATGCTCGACGCCGCGCGCAATCTGGAATTCGAGCGCGCCGCGAAATTGCGCGACGAGCTGAAGGTGCTCAAGGAGCGTCTGTTCATCAAGCTCGCCTGACCGGGCGGCCTTGCGGTCGCATTCACCCCGGCTCAGCGCTCGTGCCGGATCTCCGGCGGCAACGGGAAATCCACGTCGGGCCTGCTTGGCCAGCGCAGATACTCGGTGCGCAACCGCTCGCCGATTTTCACCTTGCGAGTATGTGTCACGCCTTCGTAAGTCACGGTGACGGTGTAAGTGCCGGCCGGGAGCCGGGCCATGAATATCGGTCCCGGAACGGAGTGCCGGACGAGGTCGCTGCCGCGCGCATCCTTCACCGTGACATCGACGTCCGCCACGTAGTTGCCTTCGATGAGCGTGAACACGAGCTTCAGATTGAACTTCGCCTCCATGGCCTTCAGCCGCTCGCGTGAATCCGCGCCGACCTCGGAGGCGATGAACGACACGCCATTGCGGGTGAGCAGCTCCTGGCCATGCGACACGGTGGGCACTGCAAGGGCGGCGGCGAGCGCGTACACTGCCAGGCTGGATGATGAACTGCTCATGATGGTCTCCTGCTATGCAAAGGGTGTAGGCGCAGCGCTGCGGGAACCGGCCATGCAGCGGGAAACCCACTGCGCAGGCCGGGGCGCGCACGCCGAGGCTTTCGTCACCCGCTATTTTACGTCCGTGTCCGGCTCGAGCCTCGTCACTGGACGGTGCCTCGGGAATCTCACCCAGCCAGGGCCTGCCCGGCACACGAGCATGAGCGGAGGAGGGCGCTGATGAGCGACAAGCCGGTGCGCGTTCTGTTCGTGTGCATGGGCAACATCTGCCGCTCGCCGACTGCGCAAGGTGTTTTCATGCATCTTGTTGCCGCAGCCGGATTGCGGGACTGCATTTCCGCGGACTCGGCAGGCACCGGCAGCTGGCGTATCGGCGAGCCGCCGGATGTGCGCGCGCTGCAGGCGGCTGCGCGCCGCGGTTACGACTTGGCTTCTCTGCGCGCGCGCCAGGTGACTCGCAACGACTTTGCGGCCTTCGATTACGTGCTGGCGATGGACGAGGTCAACCTGGGTGAACTGAAGCGACTGTGCGCGCAGGAGCATGCACACAAGGTCAGGCTCATCACCGAATTCGGTTCGATGGGCGCTCTCGGCGTGCCCGACCCTTACGGCAGTGACGCCCGCGCGTTCGAACTTGTGCTCGATCTGGTGGAGGACGCGGCGCAGCACCTGCTGCGCCGCATCCGCCGCGAACTGAACCGCTGAATTGCGGGGGTGTCCGCCCCGCCCTAAACCGAAGCTTCAGCGGAAGCCGGTTCGCGCTTGCGCGTCTCGACCTGAATCAGGGGCTCGAGCGAATCCGGGGCGAGTGGCGGGCGCGCGCGGGGGGGAACCGGAGCGGGTTCCTCCACGAACGCCGTGGCCAGGCGCGCCTTCGCGGGATCGGTTTCGACCTGGACGAGATCCGCAGGCCATTCGAGCTTGCGAGCTTCTTGCGCGACCAGTGCAGGAACGGGCTCGCTGATGGGTGCAGTCGTCTGCGGAAGCTCTTTCACCACTTCCTCGACTACCGGCTGCTCGGCACGAACTTCAGGCGCCGACGGAACTGGGGCTGCAATCACGGGCTCGACGAGCGCTGGCGCAGCCTGCGTAACGGGCACTACGGGTGCAACGAACGCGACGGGCTCGACCGGTTCAACGGGCGCGTATGCGTGCTGTACCGGAGGTGCCTCGAGCGCGGGCTCGGAGGCGCTCACTGGAACCTGCTGCAGTTCCGAAGACGTCGCAACCTGATCGGCGCCTTGCTCCGGGCGAGCGCCGCGTCCGCGGCCACGCCGCCTGCGGCCGCGTCCTTCACCCGCCTCGCGAGGCTGTCCCTGACCCTGTTGCCGAGGCTCTTCACCCGGCTGGAATTGCTCCTGGATTTCGGCGGTGCGCCCCGGGCGCTCATGATGCTCGCCCCGGTCCTGACCCTCCGGACGTTCGGTTCGCTCAGGACGCTCGGCCCGTTCGGGACGGTCCTGGCGATCAGGCCGAGCCTGGCGCTCGGGCCGAGCCTGGCGCTCTCCACGCTCCTGACGTTCCGGCCGGTCTTGGCGTTCGCCGCGCTCCTGACGCTCGGGACGGTCCTGACGCTCGCCGCGCGGCGGACGCTGCTGCTGCCCGCCTTCTGCGCGCTGCCCGTCACCGCGACTCTCACCGCGTTCCTCGCTACCGCGGCGACGCGCGCCGTCGCGGTCGCGACGATGGTCGCCGCGCGGTCGCTGCTGCTCGCCGCGCCCACCGCCTCCCTGGCCCGCGTTCGCACGCGGGCGCTGGTCTTCACCACGGCCCCGCATCCCGGAGCGCGCAGCCGGCGGTTCTGTTCCGACGGCGGCCATCGCCTGGTCGGGCTTGCGCTTGAACCAGCCAAAGATCTTGCCGATGATCGTGTCGCTGTCGCCGCGCGCCTGAGCCGGCGCTGCAACCGCCACCGGTGCCACCTCTTCGCGCGGCATCGGCGCCGGTTGCGCCATGGTGACGCCCTTGACCGCGGCCTCGGGGCGCGTGACCAGCCGCTCCTCGCCGGAGGCGTCTCCCGTCTTGTCGTCTGAGGGCACTTCGACCAGATCGTAGCTGGGCGGCAGGGGTCCCGAATTGTTCAGGTCGTCGTGCCGCAGCCTCGCCACCGAGTAGTTCGGAGTCTCGAGGTGCATGTTGGGGATGAGCGTGACGCTCACTCGGTGGCGGGTCTCGACCAGCTGCAGGTCGACCCGCTTCTCGTTCAGCAGAAAAGTCGCCACGTCCACCGGCACCTGCGCCTGGACCGCCGCGGTGTTGTCCTTCATCGCCTCTTCCTGAATGATGCGCAGGATGTGCAGCGCCGTGGACTCGGTGCCGCGGATGTGGCCCGTGCCGTGGCAGCGCGGGCAGGGGCTGTGGCTGGTTTCGCCAAGCGAGGGGCGCAGGCGCTGGCGCGAGAGCTCGAGCAGGCCGAAGCGCGAAATCTTGCCCGTCTGCACGCGGGCGCGGTCGTATTTCAGCGCGTCGCGGAAGCGGTTCTCGACCTCGCGCTGGTTGCGCGCGCTTTCCATGTCGATGAAGTCGATGACGATGAGGCCGCCCAGGTCGCGCAGTCTCAGCTGGCGGGCGACTTCATCGGCGGCTTCGAGATTGGTGCGAAAAGCGGTCTCCTCGATGTCGGCGCCGCGCGTGGAGCGCGCGGAATTGACGTCGATCGAGACCAGTGCCTCAGTATGGTCGATCACCACGCCGCCGCCCGAGGGCAGAGTCACGGCGCGCGAAAACGCCGATTCGATCTGATGCTCGATCTGGAAACGCGAAAACAGCGGCACGTCGTCCTTGTAGAGCTTCACGCGGTTAACGTTGTCGGGCATGACGTGGCCCATGAACTGGCGCGCCTGCTCGAATATCGCTTCGGTGTCGATCAGGATCTCGCCGATGTCCTGGTGGAAGTAATCGCGGATCGCGCGGATGACCAGGCTCGACTCCTGGTAGATCAGGAAGGCGCCGGTCTGCTGGGTCGCCGCCTCGGCGACCGCCTGCCACAGCTGCATGAGGTAGCTGAGATCCCACTGCAGCTCTTCCTGGGTGCGCCCGATCGCGGCAGTGCGGCCGATGACGCTCATGCCCTGCGGAATTTCGAGCGCGTCGATGATGTCGCGCAACTCGTTGCGGTCTTCGCCTTCGACCCTGCGCGAGACGCCACCGCCTCGCGGGTTGTTCGGCATGAGTACGAGGTAGCGCCCGGCAAGGCTGATGAAGGTGGTGAGTGCCGCGCCCTTGTTGCCGCGCTCGTCCTTGTCGACCTGGACGATGAGTTCCTGACCTTCGCTGAGCGCGTCCTGGATGCGGGCGCGGCCGACGTCGACTCCCTGTTTGAAATAGGTCCGGGCGACTTCCTTGAAAGGCAGGAAACCGTGGCGCTCGCTGCCGTAATCGACGAAGGCAGCTTCCAGGCTCGGTTCCACTCGGGTGATGACACCCTTGTAGATATTGCTCTTGCGCTGCTCTTTGGCCGAGGATTCGATGTCGAGGTCGATCAGTTTCTGACCATCGACGATGGCGACGCGAAGCTCTTCGGCCTGCGTCGCATTGAACAACATGCGTTTCATTCTTGTGTTCTCCCGCGCTCAGGCACGACACGGGAAGAACTGCACTGCTCGGCGGCAGACGCCATCTGGCGCGAGCCGTTGGAGCTAATCAGTCACTGATAATGGACATGGGGTGAAAGTGACCGCGAAATTCGTGGATGCAGTTCTCTGACAGGAGCCGCGCTCTCATTAAGCGCGTCTCCCCGGTATTCAAAATTACCGTGAGCGCGTAATTCGTCTAGTATCGCTACTTCATCTGGTGAGCGAATTTAACCAGGATGTCCGGCCATCGCGTTCCGGCTACGTCCGGTCGCTGCCGCCATCGTTTGCGCAGCCATCATTGATCAGCCGCAGCCTGTGCAGCATCCGTTTCAACAATCCGCATGGGATAACCTGGCGCTCCGGCTCTGCCAAACGGGTAAGATTTGGCCCGCAGCAACGGAGGCGCATTCGGACGCGCGGGAATAGTATAGTGAAATGAAAGGGTTAAGTAAAGATTCGGCAACCTGGCATGAAGTCGGCGAGGAAGGCGACGGCCAGCGTGTCGACAACTACCTCATGCGGCTCATGAAAGGGGTGCCCAAGAGCCACGTCTACCGCATTCTGCGCAGCGGCGAAGTGCGGGTGAACAGTGGCCGTGTAGGCCCGGCCCACCGCTTAAAGCCGGGCGACCGGCTGCGGCTGCCGCCGGTGCGCACCGGCCCCGGCCCCGTCCCCGCTACGCCAGCGGCTCCGGCCGCCCCGCGCCTGCCCGCCCACATCATCCACGAGGACGAGGCGCTGATCGTCATCGACAAGCCTTCCGGCATGGCCGTGCACGGTGGCAGTGGGGTGAGCTTCGGGGTGATCGAGCAACTGCGGCGGGAACGCCCTCAGGCACGGTTTCTGGAGCTGGTCCACAGGCTCGACCGCGACACCTCGGGAATCCTGCTCATCGCCAAGAAGCGCTCCGCGCTCACCGCGCTTCACGCCCAGCTGCGCGAAGGGCAGGCGCACAAGTTCTACCTCACGCTGGTTTCCGGGGGCTGGCGCAATGCCACGCAGAACGTGAAGCTGCCCCTGCATAAGTACGTACAGGCCTCGGGCGAGCGGCGGGTGCGGGTCGAGAGCACCGGGCAGGCCGCGCACACCGTCTTCCGCCTGAAGCGCACGCTGCCGGGTTACAGCCTGCTCGAAGCCGAGCTCAAGACTGGCCGCACCCACCAGATCCGTGTCCACCTGGCCCACCTGGGTTTCCCGATCGCGGGGGATGACAAATATGGCGATTTTCCGCTGAACAAGACGCTTGCCCGGCAAGGCCTGAAGCGCATGTTCTTGCATGCCTGCCGGCTTACCGTCGAGCACCCCCTCTCAGGCCTCCCGGTCACTTTCGAAGCCGCGCTGCCGGCGGACCTCACCGCGTTTGTCGACTCGCTCGCTCCGCAAGATGCCCAGGCAATTTGACCTGCTCGTCTTCGACTGGGACGGCACGCTCATGGATTCGGCGGCGTGCATCGCCGAGTCGCTGCAGGCCGCGTGCCAGGATCTCGGATTCGCAGTGCCGAGCGACCGTGACGCGCGCTTCATCATCGGACTCGGGCTCAACGACGCCCTCGCCCATGTGCTTCCCGGCCTCGAGCCGGCGCATTACCCGGAAGTCGTCGCCCGCTACCGTCATCACTTTCTGCAGCGCGACGGCGGAACGACGCTCTTTGCAGGCGTTCCCGAAATGCTCACGGACTTGCGCGGAGCCGGCCACATGCTGGCCGTGGCCACCGGCAAGAGCCGGCGCGGACTCACGCGTGCGCTCGAGGCCACCAGGCTCGTGGGCTCGTTCGACGCCACGCGCTGCGCCGACGAAAGTCACTCCAAGCCCCATCCGGGGATGCTTGTAAGCCTTCTTGACGAGCTCTGTGTCGAGCCCGGGCGCGCGCTCATGATCGGTGACACGACCCACGACATGCTGATGGCGCGTGCCGCCGGCGTGGCGCGGGTGGCGGTGGCCCACGGCGCGCACGAGGAGCGCGAACTGCTCGAGCATGAGCCGCTCGCCTGCCTGGGCGACTGCGGGGCGCTCAGCCGCTGGCTCAGCGCGCACGCGTGAATCCGGGTGCGCTGGTGCGCGCCGCTGCTCTATACTGCCTGGGCAGCCGCGGAGGTTGTCGGAGCCTGTCGGCGGGAAGGTAGTGATCCCGTCGGGTATCCGGCGCACCGCCAGGACATTCTGAGTCCGGGTCGAGGCGCAGATGTCGTTCTCAGGTCGAGCCATGCAGAGTCGACTGGGGCGAGAGGGAGTGCAAGCAGTAGCCCTGATAGCTGGGGGTGCGTGATGAGATTGGGATGGGCGCTACGACCGATAGTCCTTGCGGTGAGCGGCTGCTTTGCGGTTGCTCCGGTGTACGCAGGGCCCACCGGCCCGCAGGTGGTCAACGGCGCGGTGAGCATTCAGGGTCTTGGGACTCCGAACGTCAACGTCACCAATTCGCCTGGCGCCATCATCCACTGGCAGGGCTTCTCGATCGGCGCCAACGAAGTCACCCGCTTCATTCAGCAGTCGGCCTCGAGCGCCGTGCTCAACCGGGTGGTGGGCGCGGACATTTCCAGCATTCAGGGGCAGCTCCTCTCCAACGGGCGTGTCTTCCTCATCAACCCCGCCGGCATCATCATCGG